>CAIYVX010000013.1 GCA_903929765.1 uncultured Planctomycetia bacterium | reverse complement strand
GCGGCTTGCTGACGGTCCAACGGCGGCGGCGACCAGTGGCTCATGCCTCGCTCCTTAACCCCACACCGCCGCAGCATACCATACTTGTCAAGACCCGATCAAAAAAGGAGTCGATTAAACCGACAAGCCCTGAAGCGGGCTGAAACAAAAGCCACAGCAAAAATCAGACGTATTTACTCACTTCCGGCTCGGCCGTTTCGCGGAGCAGGCGCTGGATAACTTCCACCGGGCCGACGCCCTGGGCCTGGGCGGCGAAGTTCGTGGCCACGCGGTGGCGGAGGACCGGCACGGCGGCGCTCTTGATGTCCTGGATGCTGACGGCGACGCGGCCGGCCATGGCGGCGAAGGCCTTGCCGGCCAGGACCAGGTGCTGCCCGGCCCGCGGCCCCGCGCCCCAATCGACCATCTCGCGGACAAACGCCGGGGCTTCGTGGTCCTGCGGCCTCGTCGCCCGCACCAGCCGGGCCACATACTGCACCACGAATTCGCTCACCGGCACCGCGAAGATCAGCCGCTGCATGGCGACGATGTTCTGGGCGGTCAGGATTTTGGTCGGCGGCGCGGGCGGGCCGCTCGTGGTCCGCGTCAGGATTTGCTCTTCCTCGGCCAGCGACGGGTAATCGACCTGGATGTTGAACATGAAGCGGTCGAGCTGGGCCTCCGGCAGCGGGTAGGTGCCTTCCTGCTCGATGGGGTTTTGCGTGGCGATCACGAGGAACGGTTCGGGCAGGTCGTAGGTGGTCTGGCCGACCGTGACCTGGCGTTCCTGCATCGCTTCCAGCAGCGCCGCCTGGGTTTTGGGCGGCGTGCGATTAATTTCGTCGGCCAGGATGATGTTGGCGAAGAGCGGTCCCTGGACGAAGCGGAATTCGCGGCCGCCTTGCGGCGTCTCGTCGATGACGTTGGTGCCGGTGATGTCCGAAGGCATCAGGTCGGGCGTAAACTGGATGCGTTTGAACTGGAGGTCGCAGGCCCCGGCCAGCGAACGGACCATCATGGTCTTGGCCAGCCCGGGCACGCCCACGAGCAGGCAATGGGCCCGGACAAACACTGAGGCCAGCATCTGGTCGATGACCGGTCGCTGGCCAACGATGGTTTTCGAGAGTTCCGCGGCCACCTGGTCGCGCGTCTTTTTGAACTGTTCGAGTTGAGCCTGGAACTGTTCCTGGGCCATGGCGGGGTTCCTTAAATTTCGACAGCCGCCATGAATCGTACCGGGAAGCGGCGGAGAGTTCAATATAAAGTCCGACACCTTTACGGCCGGTGCGTGTTATAATCCTGAACTGCGTTATTTCCGAACCCGTCTTTTGAAGAAGGAGAACTGCCGATGAACCGTTTCAAGAACATGTCGCACCTGTTGGCGGCGGCCGCGCTGGGCCTCCTGGCCTGCGCTGCCACGGCGATGGCGGCGGATCAGAAGTCTGCGGCCGAAGGGGCTTACCAGCAGGTCGTCCGGGAAGGCGAGGCGTACGCCCAGAAGCTTGGCGCCGGCGAGGATTTCGGCTGGCACGTTGCTTTCAATCTTGGCAACTTCGTCGAGGGCTACCGGGGCACGAAGGACGCGGCCTGGCTCGACGCCGGCGTCAAGGCCTACGACTACACCATCGGCAAGATGAGCGTCGCTCCCGACGGGTACAAGGGCTGGATCGGCGCCTACGAGTATGACACCAAAGTCTGGTCCGACGTCCACGTCAGCGACGCCATTCTGCTGAACCACATGCTCGCCTTCGCCGAACTGGTCCTAGCCGACGAGAAGTTGAAGAAAACCTACGGCGACAAGGCTAACGGCTACATCGCCCTGGCCAAACACGATTTTGTGGAGAAATGGGACAAGCGCAACACCTGGCACGAGGACGGCCCTTACGGCATTTACACCCAGGGGGACAAGTTCTGTGCTCCCAACGATTTCAAGGCCTGGGTCAAACACACGGATGACCTGGACGGCATTTCGCTGCCCTTCAACAAGCAGAACGACGCCGGGGCGGTGATGATGAAGCTCTATCGGATCACGGGCGACAAGTTTTATCACGACCGGGCCCAGAAGATTTTCGCCTTCCTGAAGAGCCGCCTGAACCTGGCCGGCGACTATTACACCTGGAACTACTGGGAGCCGTTCGGCCCGTGGGACGTCGACCTGAAAAAGAAAGACACGCGCCTGTGGATGGCCACCCATCCCCATCGCAACTACCAGATCGGCGAGGTGTCCCTGATCGTCGAGGCCTACAACACCGGCATTGTCTTCGACCAGAAAGACATCGAGCGGATCATCAACACCAATCTCGAGGTGATGTGGAACCAGGACAAGGCGGCGCCGAAGTTCGTCAACTCCAATGCCAAGTTGTTGGCGGCCCCCCTGACGCCCGAGCAGCAGAAGCAACACGACTTGCGCAACGCCGAGGCCGGCGTCGCCGGTTGTCTCTGGACCGCCCTCGACCAGTTCAGCCAGACGGTCCGCGACCTCGAAGCCCCGACCATCAAGGACGCCGTGGCCAAGGCCTATTTCGAAAACGTGACGCTGAAGACCCCGCCGGGCTTCGACCGGCTCTACAGCAAACTCCCGGCTACGCCCTTCGACCGGCCGTTCAACGTCGTCAAGAGCATCACCGTGGCCACGGTCATGCCTTGTATGATCGTCCGTGGCAAACCGTCCATCGTCCTGTGCAAGGCCGGGGTTGCGGTCGATCTGGAAGTGGCCGTCTACTCGGCCGACGGCAAGGACAAACTCCTCGTGCTCCAGCAGGGCAAGGTCAGCGGCGGCGGCGACGGACACGCCGGCATCCAGATTCTCCAGTGGGACGGCAGCGATCCGGCCGGCAAAGTGAAACTGGCCAAGGGCAATTACCGCGTCCGGTGGACCGCAGCCGACGGCTACCGCGAATTCCCGGTGACCATCACCGAGTAAGCAGCCAAGAACAGGTCAAACACGAAGGGCCGTCGGCGAGAGCGCCGGCGGCCTTTCTGTTTGCAGCGGTCTTACCGCCCCGCCGGGGAGTTTATATAATGAGAACGATGCGAATCTTGGCGTTACAGGCTCGTTGGTCTCTCGGCGGCGCGCGGCTCGTGGCTCTGGCCGCGGCGACGGCGGCTATGGTTCTGACCGGCCTGACGTCGGCCGCCCGAGCCGAGGTCACGGACGAGCAAGTTCGCCAAGCCATCAGCGCCGCCGTGGCAAAACTTAAGGCCGGGCAGCGGGCCGACGGCGCCTGGGAGGATGCGGCCGAGCGGCCTGGCGGCGTGACCGCCCTGGCCGTATTGGCCCTGCTGCAGGCCGACGAACCGCTCCAGTCTGCGGCAGTCGAGCAGGGCCTGGCGGCCCTGGCGGCTCTGCCGGACAAAGACACGTATGTCGTTTCGTTGCGGATGATGGCCTTTCTCAAGGCCGACCAGGCCGCCCGCCGGCCGCTCCACGAAGCGGCCATCCGCGCCGCCGTGGCCTGGCTCCAGAAGGCCCAATCGCCCATCGGGGCCTGGGGCTACGACGCTGCCGCCGCACGGGCCGGCGACCTGCGGCTGGCCACCGACAACTCCAACACCCAGATGGCCCTGCTGGCCCTCTACGAAGCGGCTCGCGCCGGCTACAAGCCCGGCGACGAACTCTGGCGGCGCAGCGAGGACTATTTCGCCCGCACCCAGATGGCCGACGGCGGCTGGGTCTACCGCTTCCAGGGTCCGACGTCGCAGGAAAGCGGCGCCTCTTACGGCTCGATGACCGCGGCGGGCCTGGCCACGCTCTTCATCACCGGCGACCGCTTCCACCAGGGGCAGCAGTGGGGCTGGGACGCCAAAGGCGTCGCCCTCGATTGCGGCAAGTATCGCCAGGCGGAGCCGATGGCCCAAGCCCAGCGCTGGCTCGAACAACATTACACCGTCGCCTCCAACCCCAGCCTGCCCGGCGGCACCTGGCACTATTATTATCTCTACGCCCTGGAGCGCGTCGCCCTCCTCAGCGGGCAAAAATTCATCGCCACCCACGACTGGTTCCGCGAAGGCGCCGCCCTGCTCCTCCGCCAGCAGCGGCCCGACGGCTCGTTCGAGCGGTCCGGCGGACGAACCGGACCGGCCGCCGAGTACGACACCGCCTTCGCCATTCTCTTTCTGGCCAAGGGCCATGTGCCGATCCTGGTCAACAAACTGCGCTGGGGCGCCGGCGATGCCGATTGGAACCTCAACCACTATGACGCCGAGCACCTGACCCGCTGGATCGGCGACCGCCTCAACGGCCGGCCCGTCACCTGGCAGACGGTGCCGGTCGAGGCTCCGGTGCAGCAGTGGCTCGAAGCTCCGATCCTCTACCTCACCGGCCAGAAGGCCCCGAAGTTCACCGACGACCAGAAGAAAAAGTTGCGCCGCTACGTCGAACTGGGCGGCACGATACTGGCCGAGGCCTGCTGCAACCGTCCGGAGTTCGCCTCCGGGATGCGCCAGACCGCGGCCGAAATTTTTCCCGAGTCGAAACTGGAACTCCTGATGCCCGACCATCCCGCCTACCACAGTTTGCAACCTCTGCCGCCCGACTGGCCGCTGGAGGGTGTGACGCTCGGTTGCCGGACGGCTTTTTTCCTTTCGCCGCGCGACCTGAGTTGCTATTGGGAACAGGACGCCCAGCCGCAAAGTGAGGCGGCCATGAAAATGGGCCTGAACCTCGCGGCCTACGCCACGGCCCGCCAACCGCTGCGCGAGCGACTGGCCGCCGTCGAATTGGCCGACCAACCGCCCAAAGTCGAAATGGATCCCGGCGCTCTCTATGTGGCCAAGATCATCCACCGGGGCGACTGGAACAGCCGTCCCCTGGCCCTCGACCTGTTGCTCGCCGACCTGAGCCGCGACTCGGCCGTCAAAGTGGCCAACCGGGCCGTCCCGCTGGCCCTGACCGACGAAAAGTTGCTGAAGTTCCCGGTCATCTATCTGGTCGGCCACTACGATCCGCAGCTCGGCGCTGAGGAAAAAGCGCGGCTCAAGGCCTACCTCGAGCACGGCGGATTCCTCTTCGCCGAAGCCTGTTGCGGCATGCACGCTTTCGACACGGCTTTTCATAAACTGATGGCCGAGCTCTTTCCCAACGCCCCGCTGGAAACGATTCCGCCGACCAGCCCGCTCCTGAGCGGCCAGGTCGGTTTCAAGATCGACCGCGTGGCCCTGAGCCCGCGCCTGGCCGAGGAGCGACCGGCCCTGACCGCGCCGCATTTGGAAGGCTTGAAAATCGGCGACCGCTACGCCGTCATCTATTCGCCCTACGCCATCGGACCGGGCCTGGACGGCGTGGCCACCTGGCAATCGCGCGGCTATCAGCCGGCGGACGCCCATCGGATTGCGGTGAACATCTTGCTTTATGCCCTGCGCTATTAGTATGCTGTTGGAGTGGAGCGGTGCGTGCAAGCACGCACCCGACAAGTATTAGGGAGGACGTTTATGATGCGCGTGCTGACGGTCGCGGGGCTGTTTGCAGTTCTGGTTCTGTTGGTTGCTGGTTCGCCGGCGGCGGCCCAGACGGCGCCAAGCAGCGTAACCATGATGGGCAACACGCCTCCGCCGCCCAGCGAAAAGATCGAGGAGGCCGTGGCCAATGCCTGCGAGACCCTGAAGGATCTTCAGCAGAATGACGGTTCGTGGGCCGACTATCCCGGCTTCGCCGGCGCCACCACCGCCCTGGTGGTGCAGGCCCTGGCCCTGGCCGGCGAACCACTGGACAGCCCGTGCATGGTCAAGGCCATGCACGCGCTGGAGGAATACAATATACAGCAGACTTACTCCCGGGCCTGTCGGGCCATGGCTTACGCCCAGTTAATCCAACAGTACCCCAAGTTGCGGTCGAAGCTGGCCTCCGACGCCGCCTGGCTGGTCTCCACCCAGCAGGCCGACGGGATGTGGTCCTACCCGACGGTCGGCGGCACCAAGATCGCGGTCAACGACAACTCCAACACCCAGTTCGCCGTACTCGGCCTGCGGGCCGCCGCTTCGTGCAATATCGAAATCCCCAACTCCACCTGGGCGGCCATCCGCAGCCATTACACCTCGACCATTACCCCGGACGGCGGCTGGGGCTACTATGCCTACAACCCCGAGAAGTTCAAAGAACGCGCCGATAAGACGAAAACCCCGCCGGCGCCGACTGAACTTGAACAATCGATGCTCACGGTCACCGCTCCGAGTGTGGCCAGCCTCATGATCGCCGACGACGAACTGCTCCGGGCCGCCGGCTGCCCGTGCAACGGCGACGTGTCCAGCGGCGCCAAGATCGACGACGCCTGCGTCGAAAAAGGGCTGCAGTGGCTGATCGACGTCTTCGAGGGCAAAAAATCCGGCGGCAGCAGCTCGCAGTGGTTGACCTACTACTATTACGGCCTCCTGCGGGCCGGCCAGGCTTCCGGCCTCAAAACCTTCGGCAGCCACGACTGGTACCAGAAAGGCGCGGCCGCGATGTTCGCTCTGGTCGGCCAGCCGTGCGCCCACCTGGCCAAGATCGGCGTCGAAGTCGACAAGGACGGCAAGGCCATCCCGCCCAAGAAACCCGATAAGCCCGAGAAGCCCGTCAGGAACGCGGCGCCGCCGGAGAAGCCCCTCCAGGGCATCCCGCTCATGGTCGGCGACCAGGAGAAAATGTTCATCGCCGATTCCCACCAGATCGTCGACTGCTCGCTGGGGATCATCTTCCTGGTCAAAGGCAGCGCCCCGGTCCTGATGAACAAACTCAAGTACGAAGGCAACTGGAACCGCCACCGCCGCGACCTGGCCGTCCTGGCCGAGGAAGCCTCCAAACGCCTGGAACGGCCGTTCCGGTGGCAGGTCGTCGAGCTGCGCGGCAAGGTGGAAACCTGGCACGATTCACCGCTCCTCTACCTCTCCGGCGAGGACTCGCTCAAGTTTTCGGCCGACGAGAAAAAGAAGATCCAGGAGTTCTGCTTCAAGGGCGGCACGCTGCTCCTGGCCGCCAATTGCGGCAACCAAAAATTCGCCACCCAGGCCCGGGCCCTGGTCGCCGAACTCTGGCCGCAGTTCCCCCTGACCAAGTTGCCGGCTGATCATCCCGTTTACAATTGCCAGATTCCCGTCGACGCTCCGGGCACCTTCGAGGGCGTCAACGACGGCATCAGGACCCAGGTCTTCTTTACCGAAAAAGACCTCTCCTGCGCGTGGCAGACACACGACGTGGCCAAAAATAAGGCCTACTTCGACCTGGCCATCAACCTCTACGCCTACGCCACCGACAAGGCCCCGCGTCCGCCCAAACTCGGCGAGATCGAAGGCCGGATCCAGGCCCGCCTGGAAGCCGACGTGGCCTGGCAAAAGGCCCTCGCGGACGAAAAGGAAGCCGCCGCAAAAGAAAAACGGGCCGCCCGCGACATCCCCAAACCTTCGGTCGTGGCCGCCAAGAAGCCTGACATCAACGTTCGCAACATCCGTGCCGGCGGCAAGACGCTGGTCACCATGAGCCTGTTGAAACACGCCGGCGATTACAACCTCGGCCTCCACTATCAGTCCCTGCAAAATCTGGTCGCCGACTTCCAGGAGAAGGCCGGCGTCACCCTGGCTCTGGGCGGCGCTATGGCCCCCGGCGAGGTCATGCCCGGTGTGCCCGACGTCCTCGTGGTGCGCGGCGACAAGGCCCTGGGCCTCTCCGACGCCGATAAAACCACCTTGTCCGCCTATCTGACCGGCGGCGGCTACATCGTGGCCGAAGCCATCATGGGCAGCAAAGAGTTCGACGACGATTTCCGTAAATTCATCGCCGACTCCAAGGTTCTGAAGCTGGAACTTCTTGCGCCCGACGATCCGCTCCTCAAGGGGAACCTGCCCAAGGGCATGGTCGGCCTGGAGGTCTCCAAGCCGAACTTCAGCCGCGTCACCCGCGAGGAGCAACCCGGCCTTAAAAGCCCGCCGGTCCTGGCCATCAAAGCCGGGAACAAAATCGTCGGCTATTACAGCCCGCTCGACCTGACCTACAGCGCCACGGGCAACGGGGCCTACAACCTGCGGGGCTACGACAAGGCCACCGCCCTGGAATTGCTCGTGAACATGTTGTTGCCGCCGACGATTAAATGAGAAGTGATTGAGAGTGAAGGTGCCACACCTTGCCCCGGCGGGCTGTTTCGCCGGGCAAGGTGTGGCACCCGGTTTTCATACCATAATCTAAGGCGTGGCCGGTGTGGCGGAGCCCCCCGCCGGCTTGGCCGCAGCCGCCGACTTGGCCGCCACGGATCTTTGCTGGACGTCGACCAGGACGCGGGCCACTTTGTGGTCGCTGATGGTGAATTTTCCGAGGTAAGTCTTGCCGCCGGCAGTTTTGAGCACCAGCCACGGGCGACCGTCGGAGGAAGTCTCGATCACCCAGTCGCTCATTCGGCCGGCCTCCTCCAGACCCCGCGCCAGCAGCGACGGCGGGAGCCACTCGTCCGGGCCGCACTTCAATTGGCCGGCTTTGGCGGCCGCCAGGAAAGCCTCGGCGGTCGGGAAGGTCTGCTTTTCGAGCGCAGCCCGGGCCAGGAAACTGGTCAGGGTCGCGACGGTGCTGCGAGCCTGGTTGTCGACCCCGGCATCCGGGGGTAGTTCCTTCCAGTATTTCTCCCACCGCGCCTGGATGACCTCGGGCCTCACCTTGAAGCTGTCCGTCCAGGCCTTGTCGTTGTCGGCCCCGGTGGAACAACTCTTGATGTACGCAATGAACTGCGAGGAATACTTGCCGTTTTCGCCGTGAACAAAAAACTGCACCAGCGACCAGACCTGGTCGTAGTTGCGGCCGGAGAGTTCTTCATTCCACTCTTTGTGGCTCAGGTGCAGCATGGCGTCAAGCGTCTTCATCTTGCCCATCTTCTTCTTGATCACTTCGACCCGCCCGGGCGACAGCGTGCCGGGAACGAAACCGTCGCCGGTAAAAACCGATTCGCCGAAATACTCGGCCAGGCCCTCATTGGCCCAGATCGGAATTTCGCCCTGGATGACATAATGCACGAACTGGTGAAACCCCTCGTGTTGCACCGTGTGCCAGGTCCAGTCCGGGTTCTCCATGCCGGCCGTGGCCATGAGCTTGCCGGTACGGTGTTCGGCCCCGGCGCCCCAGGTGGCGAACTCGAAAACTCCGGCACTGCCGCGCAGCCCGCCGAAGTTGAGGTAGTCGGAGGACTTTTTGAACAGGTAGAACGGCAACTTCTTGTCGATGATTCCCGAGAAGCCGCTCGTGCGCCGGTGGTACTCTTCGGCCATGGTGTCCATCCGCAGGGTGGCCTCCCGGACCGCGTCGGCGTCCAGGTCGGTATGAATCTTATAGTACTTGGTCTCGTAGATTTTGAGGTCGGGGGGCTGATAGCTCGACGGCGGCACCATCGAGCCGGTGTCGCCCCGAACCGTCGCGACGGCCAGGGCGGCCAACAGCATGGCCCAGCCGAACCCCCTGCAGCCAACCTTTCCGTTCATCACCCGCCTCCTTCGTGCGTTAGCGGCCGCAACTCGGCCTCCCCAAGTCGAATAATGTACCGTTCTCTTATTGCCCACTCAAGGTTATTGTCGGTCGGCGCCGCGGAAGAATAAGAAAAGGTGTTGATGCTCCCTGCCGGGCGCGGTATAAAAGAGGCCGTCCGGCCGGTCCGACCGGCTTCCTTCACGGAGGTGCGCATGGCGCCCAGTCACAGAATGATCTTCGCCGCGATGATCGTGCTGGCGTCCCTGGCCTCGTCGCAGGTACGGGCGGAGCCGCCGGAGACGCCGCAACAATGGGCGGCGCCGGCACCGGCTCAAAACCCCGATTCCGATGAGCCGGATGGTCCGAAGAAACCCCCGCCCACGATTGAGGCCACGCCCGAATATATCGGCAAGGCCATCCGGGTTGGGGTGGAAGCTATTTTCGACGCCCAGGAAAAAGACGGCCGCTGGGAGAGCCCCAAGGACGAGATCACGGTCGGCAGCACCTCCATGACCTTCCTCTGGGGCAACACGGCCATGGCCCTGTTAACCCTGGAAACCGTCGAAACCGACCTCAAGAACGAACATTATCAGAAAGGCCTCAAGACTTTCTTCGACGCCAGGATTCAGACCACCTACGAAGTCTCCCTGCGCGCCATGCTCCTGTCGCGGATCATCCGGCGAACCACGGACAAGTCCGCCGACACCTACCGCGATTTCCTGAAGCAAGACGCGCTGCGGTTGATAAAAACCCAGATGGCTGATGGCGGCTGGACCTACAACTACGCCCAGTTGCGCACCACTCGCCCCGCCGACTTCTCCAACACCCAGATGGCCATAGCGGCCCTGAGCGAGGCCGTCGCCGCCGGCGTCGATGTCCCGCCGCCGGTCTTTGAGAAGGCGCAAAACCTCTTCATCAAGAGCCAGCTCGAAGATGGCGGCTGGAATTACGAAAACGTGCCGCCGCGCTCCAGGCCGCCCGGCTGGCACTCTTATGGCTCCATGACTGCGGCCGCTGTCGCCACGCTCTTCCTCACCCGCGACCTTCTGTCTCCGCAGATCGGCTGTCCCTGCAACGGCGAACACTCGCCCCACAGCGTTTCGCCCGCAGATCTGGCCATTGAGCGCGGCCTCAAGTGGCTGGGCGAAAACTTCGTGGCCGACAAGAACCCCAAGGCCGCGGAAAGGGAATGGGGCTGGGATTTCCCCTACTGGCTGTACGCCGTCCAGCGCGTCGGTCTGGCCTCAGGATACAAGTATCTGGGTCCGCATGACTGGTACCGCCTGGGCGCTACCAGGTTCCTCAACACGCGCCTGATCCGGGCCACCGATCCGCCGACCATGTCTTTGACCTGCTTCGCGCTGATGTTCCTGGCCAAAGGCCAGGCCCCCTTCCTGGCCAACAAGCTCCAATTCGACGGCGACTGGAACCTCCATCCGCGTGATCTGGCCAACGTCGTCCACTACGTCAGCACCGCCAAGGAAACGCCCGTCCAGTTCCAGATCATCAACCTCGAGTCCCCGGCCGCCGAGTGGCACGACGCCCCAATTCTCTACATCAGCGCCGAGGGCCGCATCACGATCACCCCGGAGCAGAAGCTGAAGCTCAAGGCTTTCACCGACACCGGCGGCACCATCCTCTTTGAAGCCTCCTGCGGCAACAACCTCGCCGACAAGTGGCTCCGTGAACTGGCCAAGGAACTCTGGCCCGACAACGAATTCCAGCACATCGCCAAGGAACATCCCCTCTGGACCGCCGACCAACAGCTCCGCGGCACCCTGCCCAAGTTCCTGGGCCTCAACGATGGTCTGCGCACCTTCCTCTTTTACGCCCCGACCGACATCTCCTGCGCCTGGGGCCGCAACCAAGTCGCCCAAGATAAAAAAACCTTCGACCTGGCCGGAAACCTCTACGCCTACGCCACCGACAAAGCCCCCCTGCGTTCCCGCGCCGCCGCCCGCGCCCAGGTTCCGGCCTGGTACGCCGAGGCCAGGATCAAAGCCGGCCCGCGGGCCACCCTCAAAATCGCCCGGCTCCAGACCGCCGGCGACTTCAACGCCGGGGCCGCCTACCGGTCGCTCGAAAACTACAACAAAACGCGAGATCCAGCCGCCCCGCAACTCGATATTCAACCCTCCGTCAGCGCTTCCAATCTCAATCTTTTCAGCGCCGACGTCCTCTGGCTGACCGGCCGCCAGGACCTCTCGCTCGAACCCGCCGGAGCCCAGGCCCTCAAGGATTGGCTGGCCGCCGGCGGATTCCTCTTGGCCGAGGCCACCCTGGGCGACCCGCGCTTCGCCAAAAGCTTCCCCGACCTGGCCAACACCCTCGGGCTGACCCTCAAGCCGCAACTCCCCACCGACAACCTCCTCGTCGGCACGATCGCCCCGAATGTCTCCGGCTACAATGTTTCCAAGGTCCGCTTCACCCCGCACCTGACCGCCCAGCGCCTCAGCCTCTCGAATCCCGACCTCCAACTCATTTACCTCGGCGACAAACTCGTCGGCGTCTGGAGTCCCTATGATGTTTCGTTCAGCCTGACCGGCTACAAGGCCTTCGGCAACCTCGGCTACGAGACCGACGACGCCCGGGCCATCGCCACCAACATTTTTCTCCTGGCCGGAGCCAGAAAACACTAAAGCAAGGAGATCTCTCATGGCTAAAAAAACTCTCCGCGTAGCCCTCATCGGCGGCGGCTTCATGGGCAAAACCCATTCCAACGCCTATCTCAAGGTCGCCAAATTCTTCAAGCTCCCCATCGAACCCGAGATGACCTGCGTCTGCGACGTGAGCGAGCCGGAGGTCCAGGCCATGGCCCGGCGCTGGGGCTGGCAAACGATAGAAACCGACTGGCGCCGCGCCGTCGCCCGGCCCGACATTGATCTGGTCGATATCTGCACGCCGAACTTCCTGCACCGCGAAATGGTTCTCGCCGCCGCGGCCGCCGGCAAGATGATCTACTGCGAAAAGCCGCTGGCCATGAACGTGGCCGAGGCCCGTGAGATGCTCGCCGCCGCCCGCAAAGCCCGCGTCCGCCACTTCATGACCTTCAACTACCGCCGCTGCCCCGCCGTGGCCCTGGCCCGGCAGATCGTCGAGGAAGGCCGCCTCGGCCGCCTCTACCACGTCCGGGCCTGCTACCTCCAGGACTGGATCATGGACCCGGAGTTTCCACTCGTCTGGCGGCTGAAAAAGGAAGTCTCCGGCAGCGGCGCTCACGGCGACATCAACGCCCACAGCATCGACCTGGCCCGCTACATCACCGGAGAGGAGTTCGTCGAGGTCTCCGGCCTGGTCGAGACTTTCATCAAGGAGCGGCCGCTGGGCCAGATGACCGGTCAGGGACTTCAGGCCGCGCGCAGCCGCAAGAAGGGCCGCGTCACCGTTGACGACGCGGCGCTCTTCCTGGCCCGGATGACCGGCGGCGCCTTGGCCAGCTTCATGGCCACGCGTTTCGCCGCCGGCCGCCGCAATCACAACTCCATCGAAATCTACGGCTCTAAAGGTTCGCTGCTCTTCGACTTCGAGCGGATGAACGAACTGGAGTTCTACAGTGCCGACGACCCAGCCCACCTGCAGGGCTTCCGGAAAATTCTGGCCACCGATCCGCCGCACCCCTACATGGACGCCTGGTGGCCGGGTGGCCACGGCGTCGGCTACGAGCATGGCTTCATCAACAACCTGGCGGACATTTGCCGCGCGGTGGCCGCCAAAAGTGAGTTCCATCCCGATTTCGAGGACGGCCTGCGTTGCCAGGAAGTCCTCGACGCCGTCATCACCAGCGCCAAGGAGCGCCGCTGGGTCAAGATCAGTGAAATGAAATAAAGGAGAGGCGAAAATGAAGCTCGGACTCATGATGGCCCTGTTTGGCAACGTTCCCTTCGAGGAAGCCCTCGACCGCGCCGTCGCCGCCAATCTCGACGCCGTCGAAATCGGCGTCGGCAACTATCCCGGCGACAGCCACGTCGGTTCGCTCGCTGAACTGGTCGCCAGCAAAACCAAGGCCCGCGACTGGGCCGCCAAGGTCGCCGACCGCGGCCTGGCGATCAGCGCCCTGGCCTGTCACGGCAACCCGCTGCACCCCAATGCAAAAATAGCCAAGGCCCACCACGAAGTCTGGCGCAACGCCGTCAAGCTCGCCGCCCACATCGGCCTCGACACCATCACCGGCTTCAGCGGCTGTCCCGGCGGCAGCCCGACCGACCAGTTCCCCAACTGGGTCGTCTGCGCCTGGCCGACGGACTTCGTTGAAATTCTCAATTGGCAATGGGACAAAAAGATCCTTCCCTACTGGAAACGCGAGGCCGCCTTCGCCGCCGACCACGGCGTCCGCCTGGCCTTCGAAATGCACCAGGGCATGAGCGTCTACAACACCGAAACGCTCCTCCGCCTCCGCCACGAGTGCGGCGACAACCTGGGCTGCAACTTCGACCCCAGCCACCTCTTCTGGCAGGGCATGGACCCCCTGGCCTGCATCCGCCGCCTCGGCAGCAAAATCATTTACCACGTCCACGCCAAGGACGCCCGCATCGATCCGGCCAACGCCGCCGTCAACGGGCTGCTCGACACCTCGGACTACGGCAAGATCGCCCAGCGCTCCTGGGTCTTCCGCACCGTCGGCTACGGCCACGACGAGCATTGGTGGTGCGATTTCGTCAGCAACCTGCGCATGGTCGGCTACGACGGCGTCCTCTCGCTCGAACACGAGGACGGTCTGATGAGCGCCGGCGAAGGCTTCACCAAGGGCATCGAATTTCTGCGCCGCGTCATCATCAAGGATCAGCCCGGCGCCATGTGGTGGGCCTGAGCCTGCCGGAATGCCTCAAGCCCGACTCGTGCCGTGGGCGATATGTTAAGTAACGCTGGAGAGGGATGGGGAACAATATGGATCGTGAACGACGGAAGTACCCGCGAACGGCGGTCTCGTGTCCGGCCAGGATTCTCGATAACCGGCGGCGCCTGCTGGTACGCGGCAAGACCGTTGATGTCAGCGCCGGCGGCGTCAAAATTCTTGGCCCGGTGACCACCGCGCCCGTGGCCGGCGCCCAGGTCGCCGTCGAAATCGAGTTGCACATGCCCGGCGCCGACAAGCCGCGCGAAATCCTGCGCGACGCCACGGTGCGCCGCGTCGAAGCCATGGGCGACTGGACCTCCGTCATCCTCGAATTCGTCAAGACCATCGAAATGTAAAGGCCCCAGAACTGGTGTCTGACGCCGTTCATTTGCTGTTCAACGTCAACTCTTTCTGACGCACCGGCAAGGGCACCGATTTTTTCGCCGACTCCGCCCGTTCCTTCGGATCTACCCAGGTGAAATTAACTGTCTGCGCCGGATCATCGGCCGCGTCAAACCCCTCGTAAAAGAAATCGCGGTTGGTCAGCACCCGCGTGCGATAACCTTTCCTGGAAAACTCGTAATCGAACTGCGGCGCGGCCTCCGCCCCGATCGGAAAACGCCAGAAAAGCTTGTGGCCGGTATAACTGTATTGAACACCCTCCCGCGGCTGATGACAAACCACCACGCCGTCCTCTCCGGCCGCAATCCCGCCTACGCAGTTCTCATAAATCGGATACTTGCTGGCAAGATTCCTCGTCCCTGCGGCATACACCCGCAAGGTCGTGCCGGGAATCGGCTGCCCCTGCCCGTCTACCACCCGGATGCGAAACTCTCCGCTCGGAAAGCCGCCGTCCAGCATGGTCTCCTTCAGCATCGAGACCAGGGCCAGCACGCCCACCAGCACCAGAAAGTAAATCGCCACCCGCTTGCCAGTGAAAACCAGTTGCATGGTCCGTCCTCCTCGACTCCCACCCCACTAGTTCCGCAGCGCCTCGCCTCTCTTCGTCCGCCGCGCTGCTGCTTCGTTTTACTTTTCCTTTACCTTTTTACTTTCCTTTCGCCCACCAACCCCCGCAGCGCATCGTACAGCACCGCCAGCGCCGCCAACGCCACCAGAAGCGGCCAGAGGTCCGAAGCCCGCGCCGCCGCGACCGTCATCCGCCGCACGTCGCCCGGCGAAGAGAGCATCTCCCCGCCGCCCGCCGCCGCCAACCGTTCCAGAAACACGACATTGTTATCAAGGTGCAGAAATTCCGCCGACGGCCCCGTGCCCAACGTTCCCTGCCGCACCAGCCGCGAATCCCCAGCCGTTCCCGCCGTGAGGACATAAGCATAAGCCCCCGCCGGAATGGTCTGCGGCTCCAGTTTCCACAAGCCCGGCTCGGACGGAGTCAGATCGAAATTCAAGGGTTTCCCTCCGCCCGCGCCGCCAGAAAGCGCAAGCCGCAGCGCCGGCGCCACCGCCAGGGCCGCCGGCAACCGGCGCTGCCGCACCTCGGCCTTCAGCCGCCCGCCCGCCGCCGACACGCTCACATCATAATCCGCCTCGGCCACCGGCCCGCGCGCCGCCCATTCTATGCTCCGCTCAAACGCCGCCTTCGCCGCCGAACCGGCCAGCCACTTCGCATTCTCGCCTGTCACCGGCGCCGGCCAGCCCGCCGCCCGGCCCAGACCATAGACCCACGTCGCCAAGAGCGGTCGATCCTTCGCCGCCACGCCGTTTTTCTCCGCCTGCTCATGCACCCACAAATTCACCGCAGCACGGTTTTTCGCTTCCGTCGCCAGGTGCTCCGGCAAATCCGTAAACTCAAACGCCTTTTCATCATCCGGCCAGATCGGCGACCGTTCCCCCATCGTCACTGGCGCCGCCCGTTTCTGCATCACCGACAGCGGCAAGTCTTCCATCAGAATCCGCGACAAAACGTTCCCGCCGGCAGCCGAAACTAATCCCCCCGACAAATCGTAATATCGCCCGCCGCTGGCCTCGGCCAATTGTTTCAACCCCGGCCACGCCCCCTCGGCTGACGTCAGCACCAGCGACAAGCTCACGCCGTCCGCCGTGGCCCGCTTCGCCAGCGCCACCGCGTCGAACGGCGTCGCCCCGTTCTCCGTCACCACCTCGCCGTCAGTCACCACGATCATGTGCCGCCGCACCTTCACGCCGTCCGCCGTCGTCGCCGGTGTCCGCGACAGCCGGTCCAGCGCCGCCACCAGCGGCGGGCCGACCAACGTTCCCCCCGCCGCCCGCACCGGCCCGAGCGCCGACTGCAACGTCTCCCAGTGTTTCTTGTCCAGCCCCGCCGCCAGCGTTGCGAACTGCTGATTGAACGCCAGGACCGTCACCCGATCCTTCGCCGACAGCACCCCGGCAATCTGGAGTACCGCCTCTTTGGCCAGGTCGAGCTTGGCCGCGCCCGCCGCGCCGCCCGCCGCCTCGGCCATGCTCGCCGAACGGTCGAGCAGAATCACCAGCTCCACCGGCGGCCGGTCGTCCGGCTCGCTCCGGACCGGCAACATTTCGTCGAGCGGCGTGCCGGTATAGCCGCCCAGGCCGAACGAATTTGCCCCGCCCAGAGCCACCAGCCCGCCGCCCAGGTCATGCACATATTCCGCCAGCGCCGCCAGCGCCTCGGCCGAAAGTTCCCACGCCGGCACGTCATCCAGAATCACGGCCGCATATTCGCCCAGCGTCGCCGTGTCGGTCGGCATGTCCGCCGGCATAATTAGCCGCGCCGCCCTAGAAGACACGTCAACTCCAACGCCACCGACAATTAAAATCGGTTTGCGGCGTCCGACCTGTACCCCCAATGTCCACGAATCGTTCTCCGGCACCGCATCGCCGGCTATCGACACCGTGGCCATGAGCGTCCGGTACCCCGCCGCGTCGAACCGCACGGAAAACTCCACCGTCCGCTCCTGGCCGGCCTTGAGTTCCACGGTTCGCTCTTGTGGCGATCCGCCGCCGGAAGATTCCAACTTCACCTTGACCGCCACCTCAACATTGGCCCGGACCGTTACGGCTACGCGAACCGTTTCGCCAACCGCCACCGGCTCATCGCCCTGGCGCCCGACGAGCCGCAAGTCCACCACGGCCGCATCCGGTACAACTTTCTTCGCCGGCGCCAGTGTGAACAGCCGCAGACCACGGGCCCGCGCTTCCGCCGCCCCGGCCAGAGCGTGGCCCTCGGTCTCCCAACCGTCGCTATATAAAAGGAGTGCGGTTGATGACGGATCAGCCGCCAGCGCAACGGCCGTCCGCAAGGCCAGTTCGATGTTCGTCGCGGGGCGGTTCACCGACGCCGGGAAACTGGCCGGCAGTGCTGCCGCCGGAGCAACCGCCACCTCGGCCCGATCTGAAAATGTCACAACGCCCAGCGCCGCGTTCGCCGGCAATTCGCTTCTGACCCACCGCGCCGCCTCCGCCCACGGCTGCCCGAACTTCATGCTCGGCGAAGCGTCGGCGACAAATATCACCGTCGGAACAGCCGCTTCACGAATGGAAATGGTCGGTTGGGAAATCGCCAGGAGCAACAGTGCCGCCGCCAGCGACAGGCAAACCAGCGCTCGCCGTCGCCGCGCCGCAAACCAATCTTTGCGGCGCACCTGCCAGACGATAAAAATTATCGCCGGAGGAACCAAGAGGAGTGGCAGCCAGGAGGTCAGGTGCATGGCGACATTATAGGATGGGGAACCGGCCCGAGGAAAGCGTAAGCTTAGACTCCTTTCCTTGGTCCCCCTGATATTTCTTTGCTCCCCCCGCCGCAACGTGATAGAATTTGCCCTTTTCCGGCATGCCGGATTAACCTTCCTTACCACCTTTTAATTGGAGTTCCAGTATGAAACGCGAAATGGTCACCATTGACGGCAACGAAGCCGCCGCCTACGTCGCTCATCGGGTCAGCGAAGTCATCGCCATTTACCCGATCACCCCCTCCAGCCCCATGGGCGAACACGCCGACGCCTGGATGGCCGCCGGCGTCAAAAACATCTGGGGCACCGTCCCGCTCGTCGCCGAAATGCAGAGCGAAGGCGGCGCTGCCGGCGCGGTCCACGGGGCCATTCAGACCGGCGCCCTGACCTGCACCTTCACCGCCAGCCAGGGCCTGCTGCTCATGATCCCCAACATGTTCAAGATCGCCGGCGAACTCACCCCCACCGTCTTCCACGTCACCGGCCGCACGCTGGCCACCCACGCCCTGTCGATTTTCGGCGACCACAGCGACGTGATGTCCACCCGCTCGACCGGCTTCGCCATGCTCTTCTCCAACTCGGTCCAGGAAGTCATGGACTTCGCCCTCATCGCCCATGCCGCCACGCTCCAGGCCCGCATCCCCTTCATCCACTGCTTCGACGGCTTCCGCACCAGCCACGAAGTCATGAAAATCGAGCAGTTGCTCGAAGACGACATCCGGGCCATGATCGACGACAACGCCGTCGCCGCCCATCGCCAGCGTGCCCTCAATCCCGAACACCCCGTCATTCGCGGCACCAGTCAAAACCCCGACGTTTTCTTCCAGGCCCGCGAAACCTCCAATCCCTTCTACGCCGCCGTTCCGGCCATCGTCCAGAAGGCCATGGACCAGTTCGCCAAGGTCGTCGGCCGCCAGTACCACCTGTTCGATTATTCCGGCGCGCCCGACGCCACCCGCGTCATCGTGATGATGGGCTCGGGGGCCGAAGTCGCCGATGAAACCGTCGAATACCTGGTCGCCAAGGGCGAAAAGGTCGGCCTGCTAAAAATCCGCCTCTTCCGCCCGTTCTCGGTGAAGGATTTCGCCGCCGCCCTGCCCGCTACGGTCAAGACCCTGGCCATCCTCGACCGCGTCAAGGAACCCGGCTCGGCCGGCGAGCCGCTCTACCAGGACTGCCTCACCGCCCTGGCCGAAACGGGCCGCAAGATCAAGTGCGTCGGCGGCCGCTACGGCCTCTCCTCCAAGGAATTCACCCCGGCCATGGTCAAGGCCGTCTTCGACAACCTCAAGAAGCGCGACGCCAAGAACCATTTCACCGTCGGCATCAACGACGACGTTTCCGGCTCCAGCCTGAAGGTCGATGGGAAGTTCAACATCGAAGCCGACAACGTCGTCCGGGCCATGTTCTACGGCCTGGGGTCCGACGGCACGGTGGGCGCGAACAAGAACTCCATCAAGATCATCGGCGAAGAGACCGACAACTTCGCCCAGGGCTATTTCGTTTACGATTCCAAGAAGGCCGGCGCCGTCACCGTCTCCCACCTGCGGTTCGGCCCCAAGCCGATTCACCAGACCTGCCTGATCAGCTCGGCCAACTTCATCGCCTGTCACCAGTGGAGCTTTATCGAAAAGTACGACATGCTGGCCAACGCCGCCCCCGGCGCCGTCGTCCTCCTCAACTCCGCCTACGGCCCGGCCGATGTCTGGAACAAGCTGCCCAAGACGATGCAAAAGCAGATCATCGACAAGAAGATTGAGCTTTACGTCATCGACGCCTACAAGGTCGGCCACGAAACCGGCATGGGCGTCCGCATCAACACCATCATGCAGACCTGCTTCTTCGCCATCTCCAAAGTCCTCCCGAAGGACGAGGCGATCAAGCAGATCAAGAAGGCCATCGAAAAAACCTACGGCAAGCGCGGCCCCGAAGTCGTCCAGAAAAACTTCCTCGCCGTCGATCAGACCCTGGCCAACCTCCAGCGCGTCGAATACCCCAACCGCGTGACCAGCCGCTTCGACCGCCCGCCGGCGGTTTCGGCCGAGGCCCCGGAATTTGTCCGTCTCGTCCTGGCCCCGATCATGTCCGGCCAGGGCGACTCGCTGCCCGTCTCGGCCTTCCCCGTCGACGGCACCTTCCCGACCTCGACCACGCAATGGGAAAAGCGGAACATCGCCATGGAAATCCCGGTCTGGGATCCCGAAACCTGCATCCAGTGCGCCAAGTGCTCCATCGCCTGCCCGCACGCCACGATTCGCGGCAAGCTTTACGACCCGGCGCTCCTGGCCAAAGCCCCCGCGACTTTCAAATCCGTCGAGGCCAAGGGCAAAGATTACGCCGGCCTCCGGTGGACCATCCAGATCGCCCCGGAAGATTGCACCGGTTGCGGCGCCTGCGTCCACGTCTGCCCGGCCAAGAACAAAGCCGATCCCAAGCTCAAGGCCATCAACATGGCCAACCAGGAACCGCTCCGCCTGACGGAACGGACCAACTACGAATTTTTCCTCACGATTCCCGAGTTCGACCGCACCAAGATCACCAACCTGGCCTCGGTCAAAGGCTCGCAGCTCCTCCGCCCGCTCTTTGAATACTCCGGGGCCTGCGCCGGCTGCGGCGAAACGCCCTACGTCAAGCTCCTCAGCCAACTCTTCGGCGACCGCGCCGTCATCGCCAACGCCACCGGTTGCTCCTCCATCTACGGCGGCAACCTGCCGACCACCCCGTGGTGCACCAACGCCGACGGCCGCGGTCCCGCCTGGGCCAACAGCCTCTTCGAGGACAACGCCGAGTTCGGTTACGGCTACCGCCTGACCCTCGACCAGCAGAACACCTTCGCCCGCGAACTGGTTACGCAACTCAAAGACCAGATCGGCGGCGAACTCGCCACCGGCCTCCTCACCGCCGACCAGACCACCGAAACCGGCATCGCCGCTCAGCGCCGCCGCGTCGCCGACCTCCGCAAGAAACTCGCCACGCTCAACACGCCCCAAGCCAAGCTTCTCGCCGGCATCGCCGACGCCCTGACGCGCCGCTCCGTCTGGATTCTCGGCGGCGACGGCTGGGCCTACGACATCGGTTACGGCGGCCTCGACCACGTCCTGGCCTGCGGTCGAAACGTCAACGTCCTGGTCCTCGACACCGAAGTCTATTCCAACACCGGCGGCCAGGCCTCCAAGAGCACCCCGCGCGGGGCCGTGGCCAAGTTCGCCGCCGGCGGCAAGGGCCTGCCCAAGAAAGACCTCGGCCTCATCGCCATGAGCTACGGCAACATCTACGTCGCCAAGGTCGCCATGGGGGCCAACGATCAGCAGACCGTCAAGGCCTTCATGGAAGCTGAAAGCTACGACGGCCCGAGCCTGATTCTCGCCTACTCGCACTGCATCGCCCACGGGGCCAACATGCGGACCATGAACGACCAGCAGAAGGCCGCCGTCAACTCCGGCCACTGGCCGCTCTTCCGCTTCAATCCGGCCCTGGCCGCCGAAGGCAAGAACCCGCTCCAGCTCGACTCCAAAGCCCCGTCGATTCCCCTGAAGGACTACATCTACGCCGAGACCCGCTATAAGATGCTCACCGCCAGCGACCCCGCCGAAGCCGAACGCCTGCTCAAGCTCGGCGAACAGGACGTCGCCAACCGTTGGCGGATGTACCAGTTTATGGCCACCATGCAGTACGGCCAGGCCCTCGTTCCCCCGGCCGCCCCGCCGCCGGAACCAGCAAAGAACTGAGGTCGTTTCTTCTTCACCCCTCCCCCTTGGGGGAGGGTGGCCGCTTCAGCGGTCGGGCGAGGGGTTTTGGCTCACGACCGACCGAATGCTGAAAAATATCTTTTTGATGATGAAAAAAGGCACGCCCACTCGGGCGTGCCTTTTTATTGCAATCAAGAAAATGAAGGATGTCGGGCCAGGGCCAGACCTACCTGTTTCCTACCCCCGCGCCATCACTACCTCCGCCGTCTGCTCCGTCTGCACCATAAACGCCTCCGGCCGCCGCTTCGCCAGCGACATAAACACGTCCACCACACGCGGATCGTAGAACGTCCCGCGGCAGCGAGAGATTTCCGCCACCACCTGCTCGAACGGCATCTCTTCCTTATAGCTGCGGCGGCTCAGCATGCAGTCCACCGAATCCGCCACTCGCAGAATCCGTGCCCCCAGCGGAATCATCCGGTCCTTGAGGCCCGCCGGGTACCCCGTCCCGTCCCAGTTCTCGTGATGGTGCTGCACCAGCGGCACTTCGCGCCTCATGCACGAAACGTGGCTGACGATGTTCGCCCCGATCACCGGGTGCTGCTTGATCAACTCGAACTCGTCCGGCGTCAGCGCCCCGGGCTTGGTCAGAATCCGGTCCGCGATCCCGATCTTCCCCACGTCGTGCAGCAGGGCGGCATAGCGCACCGAAAGCAGGTACGGCGTCGGCAGCTTCATCTCCTCGGCCAGCAGGGCGGCACACTGTGAGACGGCGTCGGAATGTTGCCGCGTGTACGGATCTTTGGCCTCGACCGCCGCGACCAGGGCCTTGGCGCTTTCGATATAGGACGCCTTGAGCCGCTCGTTGGCCTCGGCGAACTCGCGCGTCAACTGCTCAATCTCGTCGCGGTTGGCCTCGACGCCGTGAGCCCCCAGGTTCATGCCGGAACGGTAGACCGCAATCGGCCCATCCTGCCGGTGTTCGCGGCTCCACTCAATCGCCGCCGCCGCCTGCTCCACCAACTCGCGGTGGCTCGTCGTGTACCCGGAAGGACAAGCCGTGACGCCGATGGTCACGCCGATGGGCACGCCGGCCGGCCCGTTTTCTTCGTTCAGCGCCCTCAGGGCGGCGCACAATCGCCGCGCCGCCGCCAAACATTCTTCCTCGCCGCTCTCGCGCAGGGCCACCACAAACACGTCCGCCCCGTACCGCCCCAGCAGGTCGTCGTCGCGGACCACGCGGCGAATCTCCGCCGCCAGACGCTGCAGAATCTGGTCCCCCTCGTCGTAGCCCTGGCTCTGGTTGATGGCGCTGAAATCATTGATATTAATCAGGAGAATCCCCACCGGGCAACTCTGCCGTAACCCGGCCCGGCGCACGGTGTCCAGGGCCTCGAAGAAGCCCCGATGGCTCAGACACCCGGTCAGCGGGTCCGCGCTGCGATCTTCGGTCGCGCCGCTCGCCGCTTCCGCTCCAAGCTGCGAATCAATGGTCAGAACGTACCCGCCCGGCTGCGCCCGGCGCTCGCGTATCTGGGCCACCGAAAGTTCCGACCGCAACGAACCGTCCACCGTAACCAGCGAAACTTCCGCCCGGGTCGAATCCGCCTCGCCCAGCCCCGCCAGCAGGTCGCTCACGGCAATCGGCGAATCCGCCGCCACCAACTCGTTGCTCGGATGGCCCAGCGTATCGCCGAAGAGCCGGTGCCAACGCGAATTCGCCGTAACGATCCGCCCGGTCCGGTCCACGAACGCCGCCGGCCGGACCATCACCGACAAGGTTTCCCGCACCGTGGCGATCTGCCGCCGCCGCGTCGCCGCCGCCTCGATCACCACCTCGGTCAGAGCCCGCGTGTTGAACGGCTTTTCGATCAGGTCGAACGCCCCCAACCGCAGGGCCTCCTCCGCCACATGAATCGACGGAAAGCCCGTGACGATGATGACCGGCAGGCTCGGATGGGCGCAGCGGACGTATTTCAACAATTCCAACCCCGACCCGTCGCCCAGGGCCAGGTCCGTGACGATCACGTCCAGGTTCTCGCTTTCGACGAGGATCTTGGCTTGCTGGAGATTGCCCGCCGACAGACAGCGGAAATGGTGCTCGGCCACGGCGTGCGTCAGCACTTCGAGAACTTCCGCCTCGTCTTCCACGATCAGGACCGCTGGGTCAACCATCGTTGCCATCGCTCCGCACCTCCGTGGAACGCGCGTCCCAACGCGAATTCCGAACTTCCCTCCCCCGCCTGCCCGCGCCGCCAGAGAACCAAAAGAACCCGTCGAAACTGTTTCGACATCCATATTAACATCGCCGTATTACGAAACAGACTTTAGGGCAACAAGTTTCCAAAATAATAGCCCAAACACTCATTTTCCCCTATTTTGTACCGACACAACCTGTTGTTATTCAATAAGATACGCTCCCACAGGGCCACCAGACGGCCATTGCAGGCCAGAGCAATCAGGCCAGACCGGTGACACACCCTGTTCACCCGCTTCATTCCGAACTGCCGCCGTTTCTCTTTCTTTTCACCAGGTAGCTCCCAGCCAAAAAGACAAGGGGCGGATGCCAAGCATCCGCCCCTTCGTTACCACACCATCATGTCCAACTGAGAACTACACCGTCGGTCCCGCCGGATAAACCGGAGCAGCGCCGCCCAGGTACTTCGCTTCACCGAAGCCCAGAATCGGGAAGAAAATGAAGCCCAGCAACGCCAGGCCGACGCCGAAGCCGGCGCCCTTGCCGAACTTCTCCGCCAAAGCGATGCAAGCTATTATCACGACTATGATGTTGACGAAAGGAATCAGGAGCAGAATGACCCACCATAGCGGCTTCCCGGCGATTTCCAGGGCGACGATATAGTTATAGATCGGTATGATCGCCGCCCAGCCCGGTTTGCCAGCCTTCGTGAACGTCTTCCACAGTCCGGCGACGAGCAGAACCATCAAAGCCAGCTCGATAATCCAGACAAAACACATCCCCGCCATAATCCCCGCCGCGGCCGCCCCACCTGCTGCTGATCCGTGATCCATGGTCCGTCTCCTCTCGTTAAGTGTTTGACCTGACGTGTCCCCGAGTAAAACCGGGCTTTTCCCTGTCGCTCATTATGCTGAGGCCGGCCGTCCGAGGCAAGCATGTTTTTCAGGTAACTGTTATTTTTCCGTTGACAATAAAAGCCACTGTTTCTACGATTTAACGCTTGCCGGGAGCGGAACTTACGCCGCCTTCGGCGACGGCCGGGCCGGATGCCGTGCGACCCGTGGCGAAGGCTTCTTTAGTCGGCGGAAATCGGATTATGGGGTTCTCTCAGGAGGCGCATTGATGGCTAAGCGAGCGGTCGCCGCACAACGGCGCGGGTTGCTGTACGGGCTGATCATCGCAGTCTTCGTCGCGGTGATCTTCGCCGGGACGACGTTTTATTACGTCAACGAGTTGAAGAACACCCTGATGATTGTCGATCCCAAGGCCCAGGACGATCCGCTGGTGGTCAAGAACGCCCTCAACAAAGCCGCCGGTCATCTCGCCGAAGTCGGCATTACCGTCGGCAAGCGGCCCCTGACCGAAACCATCGAAGAAATGTGGAATCAAAGCAAGCACTATGAGACGGCCATCAAGGATCTCGGCTATATTATTAACGAGCAGACGGCGCCGCCCGGCGACCTCCACGGCGAAGCGCTGCTGACCTGGGTCAAGGATCAGCGCAACAAGGCCGATCTGGCCCTGGCCGATTCCGTCGAAGCCCTCAAGATCGTCCCCAAGGAACCCGACGTCAAAGACGTCAAAGTCGAGAAGCCGGGCAATCTCGTTTCCGCTCTGACCATGGAAAAGTTCCACCTCGCCGCCCTGGCCACCGCCTACGATCAGAAAATCGCCGACCTCCAGGGTTCCAAGACCAACGCCGACACCCTGACCAAGACCATCGACACCAACAAGAAAGCCGACGAGGATAAGTACAACGCCATGTTCGAGGAAAGGCAGAAGGCCGTCGCCGACCTCCAGGCCACCCAGCGCCGCGTCCAGGAACAGTCCGACCAACTGGCCAAGGAAAAAGAAGCCGTCCGCGACACCCTGATCAAAACACAGGCCGCTGACAAGCTGGCCGCCCAGAAACTGACCAACAAGATCAATGAACTCGAAGCCCAGATGGCCGAAATTGCCCAGCGGATGCAGCGGGCCACCGCCCGCGTCTTCGAGGCCGACGGCAAGATCGTCCGCCTGGCCGCCGGGTCACGCATCGGCTACATCAACCTCAACCGCAACGACGGCGTCTTCAACAACCTGACCTTCTCCGTCTTTGACCCGCTCGAAATCTCCAAGGACAACGCCCAGCCCAAGGGCTTCATCAAAATCACCAACGTCATGGAAGATGCCAGCGAGGTCACCATCACCTCGTTCCGCAAGAACGACCCGATCATCGAGGGCGATGTCCTCACCAACGTCGTCTACGACCGCAACCGCCGCTTCCACTTCGCCGTCGTCGGTCGCTTCGACCTGGCCAACACCGGCCACGACGACACCGAAGCCGTCAAGCAGATGATCCAGCGCTACGGCGGAAGGCTCGATGACAAGATCACCGTCCATACCGATTACCTCGTCGTCGGCGCCGACCCGCTCTCCGCCGCCCCGAGCGTAATCGCCTCCCCCCAGACGGACGTCCGGTCCAAGCAGTTGCAGCAGGCCCAGGTCGAAATGGGCGACGCCACCGAATTCGCCCGCCGCTACTGGATTCCCGTCCTCAACCAGAATCGCTTCCTCTCGCTGATCGGGATTCGTCCGGCCGACATGAACTGAGCCGCTCAAAAACAATAGCCTAATCAAAAGGGCGGCTCCACTCGGAGCCGCCCTTTTTCTTGCCGTTGCTTTTTCTTTTGAAGCCCCCAGCACTGCTGGGGGACGCTGTTGTTTCTTCTTCTTTTGCCGTTACTTTTTCTTACGAAAACAGCCGCTGCCGCAACTCCAACTTCGCCGCTCTGGGCCGCCCGTCCTCGCCCGGCGACTCCGCCAGACGCTGCACCAGGTGCGGTTCGACGAAGATCAGGCTCTTCGGCTCCAGCCCCGCCCGCGTCGCCGCATCCCGCAAGGCCCGCGCCTGGCTCCGCGACAAATCGTGGGCCTGCCGCAATTCGTCCCACAGCGCGTCCTCGTCGGCGTCGCGCTGGCCCTCGTGGCGGCGGTTGGCCGATATCGCCGTGACCGCCAGCACCACCACTGCCGCCAGCCCGCAGAGCATCCAGATGTCGTATCCCTGACCCACAGAATTCTCCTACGCCGACGCCAGTAGCGCCGCCGCCTTCTGCCGCACCAGTCCGCTCGGATCCTGCCGCGACAACAATTCCGCCGTCGCCGCAAAGCCCTTCGGCCGCGACCGCGAAAACACCCACAACGCGCTCAGCCGTTCCGCCTCGCCCGACTTCAACATCGAACGCAGCGTCTCGCGGCCCTCGGGAATATTCCGCTCGATCAGGGCCAGCGCCGCATTGGCCCGCACCCGATTGTTCGCATCGTTCACAAAGGGCAAAAAAACCTCCGGCTCCGCGTGACGACGGTCGAACGCCTCGACCGCGTTCGCCCGCACCCGCCCGTCCGCCGACCGCAGGCTCTGCCGCAAAATCTCCGCCACCCCCGCCGCCCGGCTTTCGGCCACCGCCGCCACCGCCGCGCTCTGCAACCGATGGTCGCTCTCGTCCGCGGCCAGGTCCGCCAGCTCCGCCGTGAATGCCTCCGGCGCTTCGGCCAGGCGCAGCAAATTCACCGCAGCGCTGCGCCCCGGCGCGTCGCGCCGCAAATGCGGCCGCAACGGTTCCGGCTGGCTCCGCAAGGCCAGCGTCAGCGACCGACCGATCTCGCGCCGCTCCGTCTCGTCGAGAGCGTGCCAATCGCGCAGCAAATTGGAAATTTCTATATCTGTTGGCGCAGACAGTTTCCCGCGCCTGGCCAGGTAGAGCACCGCCAGCGCCGCCGTCTGCTCCGACGCCCCGCTCGCCACGTGCCGCAAGTCCGCCACCGCCGACTCGCCCGCGTGGGCCAACGCCTCCACCGCCACGCGCCGCGCCTCCGCCTCGGGATGCCCCGTCGCCACCGTGCGGCAAAGTACCGCCACCTGCCCCGCCGGCATCCCGCTCTGCACCGCCAGCGCCAGGGCCTGCGACACCGCCGCAGTGGACAGCGTCGTCAATACCGTCGAACCCGCGCTCAGCCACCGCACGCTCCGCAACCGCCGCGCCGCCTCCGGCCCCGGCATCGCCCGACGACCGAACTCCGCCAGCAGCAATTCCAAATCGCGCCGCGGGAATTCCCGGTCCACCAACTCCGCCGCGTCCGCCGCCGTGCTCGGCCGCTCCAAAGCCTGCACGACGAACGCGAACATCTCCGGCTCCAGCCGCGCCGCCAGCGAACTCACCAGCGCCTGCCGCCGCGCGTCGCGCCGGATGTCCAGCGCCCCCCAGAACCAACCCGCCGACTCGTCCGCCAGCATCGCCGCCGCCCGCAAAATTCGCGGCGACTCCACCGCCAGCCGAAGCCCAAACGCCTTTTGCAATCCTTCCAGCACAAATTGCCGCCGCCGCACCAGCGCCATCCCCGTCCCCACCAGCGCCACCGCCGGCTGCTCCCGCTCCGCGCGCCGCACATCCACCGCCCAGCGATAGAGCAACTCCACCGCCCGGCCGCGCACCGCTTCGTCGGAGGAGTTCACCGCTTCGCCCACCAGGTACGCCAGGCTCACGTCCTGTGTCTGATCAATAATATCCAGCGCCGCCCCCTGCGCCAGCGGTCGCCGCGTCGCCATGGCCGCGCGCAGTCCCGGCCCCAGCCGCCCGACATTTTCCAGCACATAAGTTTCCAGTTCGTGGCCGAGATCCTTGAAGTGCGTGACCACCAGCGCCTGCCGCCGCTCGTCGGTGCTCCCCACCAGCCGCTCCACCGTCCGCCGCCGCAAGCTCATCTCGCCCGTCGTCAGCACATGCGCCAGCACGCGCCCCGCGCCGCGATTGGTCGAAGCCATCAGCACGTCCAACGTCGTATCGAATCCGGCCATAAGTCGCTCTTTCACCCCTCTCCCTTGGGAGAGGGTGGCCGCGAAGCGGCCGGGTGAGGGGTTGAGGCCAAGTACCCGCGTTGAGCAGATTCTACACACCCACCGGGCCTTTCAGCGTCAATATCGGCCATTCCAGGTCCGATAATTCACCAATTTGTTCCCCTCTAGTCAATTTCGCCGCCTTTCGCTAGAATACCGACCGCTCGTGCCGCAGGCACGATAAATAAAGGAGCAGTCAGATGCGCATCAGTAAACGCACCGCCGGTCTCACGGCCAGCATCACCCTGGCCGTCGATGCCAAAGCCAAAGCGATGAAGGCCCAGGGCGTCGATGTCGTCGGCTTCGGCGCCGGCGAACCGGATTTCGACACGCCGGAGAACATCAAGGTCGCCGGCATCAAGGCCATCGAGAGCGGCGCCACCAAGTACACCCCCGCCACCGGCTCGCCCGAATTGAAGAAAGCCGTCGCCGCCAAGTTCCTCAACGAGAACGGCCTAAAGTATGATCCCAGCCAGGTCATCATCGCCTGCGGCGGAAAGCACGCCCTCTTCGGAGCGATGATGGCCCTCGTGGATCCCGGTGACGAGGTCATCATCCCCGCCCCCTATTGGGTCAGCTATCCCGACATGGTCGCCGTTTGCGGCGGCAAGAGCGTTTTCGTCGATGGCCGCGAGGACCACGGTTTTAAGATCACTCCCGACCAACTCCGCCAGGCCCTGACCAAAAAAACGAAAGTTATTATTCTTAACTATCCGTCGAATCCCACCGGGGCGAGCTACTCCGTCAAGGAGTTGGAAGCCCTGGCCGATGTCGTCCTCGAACATCCCACCGCCGTCGTCTTCAGCGACGAAATCTACGAGCATCTACTCTACGACAAAGCCGAATTCAAGAGCTTCGCCGCCCTGCGCCCCGGCCTGATGGACCGCACCGTCACCTTCAACGCCGTGAGCAAAACCTATTCGATGACCGGCTGGCGGATCGGCTACCTGGCCGGCCCCGCCGACATCATCAAGGCCGTCGGCGACCTCCAGAGCCACTCGACCTCCAACCCCGCCACCATGTGCCAGAAGGCCGCCCTCGAAGCCTTGATCGGCGACCAGTCGTCGGTGGAAAAGATGCGCCTCGAATTTGATCGCCGCCGCCTGCGGATGGTCGAATTGCTCAACGCCATGCCCGGCGTCAAGTGCCAGAAACCCAACGGCGCCTTCTATTGTTTCCCCAACGTTCGCGGCGCTATCTCGAAAGTTTTACCCAAAGCCAAAGGCCCGACCACCAGCGCCGCCTTCTGCGAAAAGATCCTCGAAGACATTCACGTCGCCCTGGTCCCCGGCTGCGGCTTTGGCAACGACGATTGCGTCCGCCTCAGCTTCGCCACCAGCATGGCCAACATCGAAAAGGGCCTCGGCCGCCTGGGCGAATACCTGAGCCGCTAAGTGGCCTCAGAATGAACAGTGCTGGATGTGCCACGGCGGGTCTTGCCCACCGTGCGAATTCGCCGCAGACCACAACGTATTTATCCGGTCGTCCTGGAAAATTCCGCCAGTTCCTCCCGCGTATATTTCGGCGCCGCCCCGCGCCGCGAAGCCACCAACGCCCCCACCGCATTGGCCTCCCGCGCGATTTTCTCCAGCGCGTCGCCACGGCACAGCCCGATGGCCAGCGCCGCCGTGAACGCATCGCCTGCTCCCACCGCGTCCGCCACCTCGACCTTGAAACCCGGGCTGCGAATTACCCCCGAAGCCGAGTGCAGCACGCAACCCTCCGCCCCTCGCGTTTCCACCACCAGTTCCAGGCCGTACCGCCGCAGCAATCCCGCCGCCGGCGCTTCCCCGGGCGCCAGCACCCGACCGATCGTCTGCAATTCCTCCCCGTTCAACTTCGCCACGTCCGCCAACCGTAGCGACTCGTCGAGCATCTCTTTCGTGTAAAAATTCTGCCGCAAATTCGCGTCGAAAATAATTTTCGCCCGACCCGCCGCAGAAACAAGCGCCGCCGTCGTGGCCGAAGAACGCGCGCCCCGCCGTGACAGCGAATCGAAGCAGACCACGTCCGCCGCCACTACCGCCGCCCGCGCCGCCGCTGTCGCCTCGATGAAGTCCCACGCCACATTTTCGGTAATCGTATAGGAAGGCTGGCCGTCTTTCAGGGCCACCTGAACCGTCCCCGTCGGATGAATCTCGTCCTGTTGAACCAGACGCTCCTCGACCCCCGCCCCCCGGAGCACCTCCAGCAACTCGTCTCCGAGCACATCGCGTCCGACTCGGCTGATGATCAACGCCTCCGCACCAAGCTGCCGCGCGTGCCAGGCAAAATTACACGGCGCGCCGCCCAAGTGTTTCGCGTCCGCAAAAATGTCCCACAGCAACTCCCCGATGCCCACCATCTTCAAGGCCATGCCCCCTCTTTAGTGCAACTGCTCCACCCACAGCGCCTCCACCCCCGGCCCGCAGGCCCCACCGCCCGATATCGGAATCGTCACTTTCCCGGCCCAGATTCCCCCCACCAGGTACGACCGGCCATTGGCCAGTGCCTGACCTTCCGTATGAACAATTATCCCCTGATCCACCGCGAAGGTCCGGACCGTGTACAGTCCCCCGGAACTGCCGGACACGACCGACCCGACCGCCGCATAGAACACCACCGGCGTCCCGCGCACCACCCGCAGATTCGCCAACGCCCGCTCCAGCGACTCGTTGGCCTTTTGGCCGTCCGGCCGGGTATCCAGCGCCGCCGGCCGGAACACGTCCGACCCCGCGCTGATCATTCGCGTATAGTCCCCCGCCGCCAGACCCTTGCGCTCCGCCAGCATGACCCGCTGAACCATCCCCGCCAGGAGGCCTTCCGTCGTGTCGCCCCACCGGAGACCCGTGCCTCGGCAGTCCGGACAAGTCTGCGTCTCAGGAATTTCGTCCGCCGGCCCGTGCCTGTGCGGCACCAGACGCGTCCCCGTTATCGTCCCCTTGCCGAGGCACTTCTGACACTGCGCCGCCTTGCCGGCCCGGTTGATCTCCTCGGACACCTCGGTCCGGCTGTAGTGATGAAGGCCGATCCAGCCCGTCTCAAACTCGCCCGCCGCCGGAGCATCGACCGAAGATTTGCCCGCCGACTCGCGCGCCGCTACGGTCTTGAGCGGCGCCGCCTCGATCTCCGCCGCCGCCATCAACCGCCGCAGGGCCGACACCGGCGCCGCCCGGTTCAACCGCCCCGCCGTCGCCCGCGACCAGGTCAGCACGCCCGCCACCGCCCCCTCGGCCGTCACCAGCGGACCTCCGCTGTTGCCCGGTGTCACCGCCGCCGTAATCACCAGCCACTCGCTCGACGAACTCAACGCCGCCCCCGAAAGTTCCGGCGAACGTTTCTTAACCTCTTCCCCGGACTCCGCCGCCGCGATTTCCCCCTCGTTGATCGCATCGGCGAACCGCTGCGGTCCGCCCACCGCCGTCACCACCGTCTTGGCCGCCGGAACCGCCGCCGCAAGATTCAGCGCCCCAAACTCCAGGCCTTCCACGTTGGTCTTCAGCAGGGCCAGATCCTGCCCCTTGTCGTAGCCCAGCACGCCCTCAATTTTCCGTTTCGCCGCGCCCAGCGACGCCTCCCCTTCCGTCGCCCCCTCGATCAGGTGATAGTTCGTCACCACCACGCCCTTCGACCCGATCAGGAACCCCGTGCCTTGCCACGCGCCGCCACCGGAAGACGTAAACTGGAGCGTCACCACCCCACTGCACGTCGCCGAATAGGCTCCCCCCGCCGGCTCCAAACTGGGCGCCGGCAGCGGACCGTCCGGCGCACGGTTCAACGTCGACCAGCGCGGCACAAAGTGGCCAGGACGCGGCGGTGGCTGTGCCCGGCTCTCCGCCGCCACCACAGCCACCGCCAACAGGCCCGCCAGCCAACAGGTTGGCCCTATTATTCTATTCACCGCCACGCTCCGATATGTATCCGCTGCTTCACCCCCTCTCCCTTAGGAGAGGGTGGCCCATCAGGGCCGGGTGAGGGGTTGAGGCAAGGGACCGTCGTACTAGACCTTTCCTTCTCCCTCGGCATTATCTCTTATATCAGCATTTCCCCGTTGCCGCAAACGAAAATGGCGGGCCGCAGTGACCCGCCATTTGCGATTCTTTTCCAATGCAGCGACGGTCGTTTTACCAGCCCTTCAACCGTTCCGCCACCGGCAACTCGCCCACCAGCGGCGCGCAATACGCCTTGAACGAATCCTTTATATTGTTCCCCGCCGGCACAATAAACTTCGCCGGCAGGCAGGTCGTTTCCTTCGCCACGTTCCGCAGGGCCGTCACAAATGTGCTGATCCGGTACGGCTTGTTGCTCGCCCGCTTGATCGCCACCGAGCCGCTCGGATATTCCCCGCTCGTGGCGTACTTCACCGCATCGCGGCCCACTTGCCGCGCTTCCCGCGCGTCCGCTTCGCTGTAAAACCCCGGAAAACTCCGCTGCAAATACCCGAACGTGTCCGCCCGCACCCGCACCTTCTGCCCCTGGTATCCGCGCTTCACCAACTCCGCCAGGTAATCGCCCAGGGCTCCGCTGCCGCTCAATTGCACGTTCCCGTGCGTATCGACTTCGGCTGTTTTCGCCATCTTCTCCGCCACCGTCTGGCCATTGGCGAAATGAATCCCTTCGCTCGCCGCCACCACGCACCGCCCGTACTTCTCCACCACCGCCTTCACGTCGGCCACGAACCGCTCTTCCGAGAAACTGACCTCCGGCACATAAACCAAATGCGGCCCGTCGTCCTTCGAGCGCCGCCCCAGGATACTCGCCGCCGTCAGGAACCCCGCGTGCCGCCCCATGACGATATTAATCTTGATTCCCGGCAGCGACCGATTGTCCAGGTTGTCCCCGATGAACGCCGAGGCCACGAACTTGGCGGCACTGCCGAACCCCGGGCAATGGTCGTTGATCTTCAGGTCGTTGTCGATGGTTTTGGGAATGTGGAACGCCCGGAACTCGTAGGCTTCCTCGCGGGCCATTTCGTTGATGATGTGCGTCGTCTCGGCCGAATCGTTCCCGCCGACGTAAAAGAAATAACGGATGTCGAACTTTTTGAACACCTCGAAAATCTTCAGGCAATCCTCGTGCGTTGGCTTCATCCGCACCGACCCCAGGGCTGACGACGGCGTCTGAGCCACGCGTTCCAGCACGTCTTTTGGCTCCTTGAACAGGTCGATAAAATCGGCCTTCAGAATCCCCTTGACCGCATGGCGGGCGCCGAGGAGCTTCTTAATCTCCTTCGACTTTTTCGCCGCTTCGATCACGCCCACCAGGCTCTGATTAATCACGCACGTCGGTCCGCCGCTCTGGCCGATCACCGCATTGCCCACCAGTTTCGCCACCGCTAGACTCCTTTCAAAAGGTTTTGGTTATATGTCTTGCAGAAGATCGCGCCAAGTTTGTCGATGCGCCAGGTCGGCCTTGTCTGCGTCAAGTTCCTCGCCGATCTTACGGAGAAACAGCCGGCGCGGGGATTCCCCAAAAAGCGTTAGGCAGACTCGGAGAAAATCGCCAAACTCGCCGACGTACAGATTCTGTCCGGCGCTGTACTCGCGGTCGATGAGCCCATCGACTGCGGCCTGCTCGTTTGTCTCAACTCCGCCACGAACGAGAAAAATGGTTTCTCTTATTTCCTTCTCACGAACAGCCGGCAATTTGTCTTGAACATGTCTGACGGTGAGTTGTCTGTCCTTTACCTCGACCGCCAGGACAATGCGTTTCGCTTTATCACGACATTCAAGGTCGGCTGAGCCGCCCGTACTCGCATCAGCAGCATTTACGTTGCTACTGATAACGTCGCAATAGAGACGAAAGGTATCGCCGATGCACTTAAAAAGCGCCACCGCAACCGCCTGAAGACGCAACCCTCCCGTTCGGTCGGCAAGAAAACAGTCAATGATGGCGGTTGTTTGTTTGAGGCTCACCCGGTTTGGCACAGGATAGGTGATGTGTACAAGAGCCAGGCGGCGAACAATAGCAGCAAGAACTGCCTCCAGAAGTTCCGGAACGCGGGATGAATCACCTTGTGCATAGTCCAGTACAAGAAGGAGATCGTCGAAACCCATCTGGTTGCGCTGAGCCTTGCGCCCAGCGGGGAGAATGGCCGGAATTCGTAGTGGGTTGTTGGCGTAAGGTTCGGTCGAACCGCCGAGGACGTCATGGTTTGCCCGATCAAATGGTACGACGACCTGATCGCACAAACTCCGGGCGTCAAAGGCTTCTTCCAACCCGCATCCGGCCTGGATTGAGTGGCAGTCGAGGGATTTTTTGACCAGCTTGGCCAACAATTGCGTCGGCAGAACGTAGCGATAGGATTTTGTAGGCGAGTTGATGCACCGCTCGGTGGCCTGAGCGATACAGACCGGAATCTTTCCCACGGATGAGGCCGGGACAGCCTTCCTGGCTGCGATCCAGCGCTTGGAAAGTTCCTTCCGTGCTCGGTCAATCAAGGGGTCGGCCTTTCGGCGATTCATGGAGACCTCAGTAATTGAGCCACAGAACTTCCTGGCGGGTCTGCTTCACGGAGTGACACTGCTTGCTGGCGGCCTCGACTCGCCTCCAGTCTTCAAAAAGTTCGTCGTACAGGGCACAACGATAGCCGGAAACCGCGGCCCGGCCCTTGATTCGGTGAAGGACCACGGCAAACTCGCGGTGCTCCGCCTCGGTCATCTCAAAGCCATAGGCCTTTGCATCGCCGCGTGCCTCGTGTGGGTAAGGCGGATCGCAATAAAAGAATGTCTCCGGCCCATCATAAAGCCTGATGACTTCCAGGGCCGGCCGATTTTCGATCTGGACCCTCAAAAACCTCTCGGCTATCTCCGGCAACTGATCGACGCTGCCAAGCCACCGCGAAACAACGCCGCTCATCCCAGCCCGACTGGTGTTCTTGCAGTTAGCCCAACGACCCAGAGAAGCCGTCTGGGCCAAACCCGTACGGACCTGACGAGCGCGAATGAAGAAACGTCGGGCCCGCTCAAGATTGGATATCGGTCCTTCGGGCGGCTGGCAACTGAGGTAGAACTCCTCCCGCGAAAACGGAGTCAGCCCAATGGCTTCGATCAGTTTGTCTTTTTCGCTCCGCAGAACGCGGAAAAAATTCACAACCTCGCCATCCAGATCATTGTAGGTCTCAATCGGCGAAGGCCTGCGATTCAGCAAAACCGCCGCAGAACCACCAAAAGGCTCGCAATAGTGGTGACATTCGGCCAATAGGGGCAAAAGCCACCCCAAATGGCTGAACTTGCCGCCATACCAGCCAAAGGCAATCCGATTCTTGCCCCGTCGCGCTCTTGGCGCCGACTGTCGCTTAGACAGGACCGTATCTTTTGAGGTAACAGGAGCCGCGCTGGCAAAGAGAATTTGTTGCAGCCGAACCGGAGAGGGCGTTCGTCCCATGGGGGTGTATTCCGACAATAACTGATCAAAGGAACAGAAAAATAATCGCCTTTACAATCTACACTGCCCGGACGTTTCGGGCAAGCTTTTTGTCTCTTTTCAAGACACAGCAGGTCCGCGGCAGATCGAAATACCTGTTGACACGCCCCGCTCCGCGCGGACAATACCGCCGTTCTCTTCGGAGCTGCGAATGAAACCCGAATCCCTCTCCCGCCTCAAGGCCGTCCTGCTCGACCTCGACGGCACGCTCTACCTCGGCGACCGGCTTTTTCCCTGGACCCCCGGTTTTCTCGCCACGCTGCGCGAGCGCGGTTTGAAGCGAATCTTCATGACCAACAACTCCAGCCGCAACGCCGTGACCTACGCCGAAAAGCTCCGCCGCCTCGGCGTCGAAGCCGCACCAGAGGAAATCATCACCTCCGGCCAAAGCGCCATCCTCTACCTCCGCGACCACCCCGAGCTGCGCCGCCTCTTTGTCCTGGGCACCGAAGCCCTGGCCGACGAAGTCCGCCAGGGGGGCCGCGAAGTTGTCGCCGACCACGCCGACGCCGTCCTCGTCGGCTACGCCACCAACCTGACCTACGCCTCTCTCAGTGCCGCCGTCATCGAACTCCAGCACGGCGCCCGCTTCCTGGCCACCCACCCCGACCGCGTCTGCCCCGATCCGCGCGGCTTCCTGCCCGATTGCGGCGCCATGTGCGCCTGCCTCACCTCCGCCACCGGCCGCACCCCCGACGAGGTTTTCGGCAAACCTTCCCCCTGGATGCTCCGCCTCGCTCTTGAGCGAGCCGCCGTCCAGCCCCACGAAATGGCCCTCGTCGGCGACCGACTCTACACCGACATTCAAATGGCCGTCTCCAACGGCATGCCCGCCATCCTGGTCCTCAGCGGCGAGACCACCCGGGCCGACCTCGCCCCCAGCGCCGTCCAACCCGACTTCATTTTCGACGACGTCGGCGCTCTCGGTCGCGCTTTGGCGAAAATAAACGGGTAGGTCGGGCCCTGGTCCGACCTCAATTTGCCCATTTCTCCCGTTTCTCACCCTCAATAACTCACTTTTTTCGCCGAAAAAACGCAAATTCCGCCTCTCCGACTTGCCTTTTGCCATTTTTTGTTGTATGTTATCTTTCAGAGTGTGGAGTGGGTTCACCCCATTCCTAAGTCGTTGTCCATAGCCGCACCCTTCGTCATGCGTTCGCCGCGCGCTTTCGGCTTTGCGCGGCCGTTCGCGGTCGGGGTCTGGTTATGGGGTAAGGGTTGCGTTTCGGGGGAAACGCGCCCGGCATGTGGCCACGGCGGGGGCTGTGGCCGGTCTTAGGTTTTTGTACAGGGGAGGGCTTGTGTATGAAGCGCACGCTTTGCGTCGTTGGTCTTGCCGCGCTCGTTCTGGCGGTCATGTCTGGTGCGGCCCTGGCCGCCCAAATCTCTTTTGTCAAGGCGGACGGCACCACCGGACCCAGCGGCTGGTCCGGCCTCTACGGCGCCGGCCAGTCCGTCGTCTGGGACATCTCCTCGGGTCGCCCGAATTACAATAGCACCCCCACCAACACCGGCGGTGGCTCCAACCCCAACTACGTCCAATCCTTTACCTACCAGAACACTACCCCCGGCGGCGGCAGTTCCGGCTCTGGCGGCGGAAATTCCACCAACCCCAACGGCTACGGCGGCGGTTCCGGCACCACCGGCGTCAGCTACAATCTGGTAATGAAGGAGAACATGAACTTCAACTTCACCACTCTCTTCTATGACGCCACCTACGGCGCCGACAACGGCAATCTCGACCCCGCCGCCACCGCCCTGCAGGTCCGCCTCCTCGACCCCAGCGCTGCCGCCGACGAAGCCTGGCACGCCATCTCCGTCGCTCAACTCCAAGCCGGCATTTTTGAAACCTGGGCCGTCCAGGCCAACGCCGGAGACTCCATCACCACCGAAGTCCTATGGGCCAACGGCGAAGGCGTCGGCGCCGCCGGATTCTTCCTCGACAGCGTCGTCCCAACCTCCGGCATCGGCACCCCGCCACTCACCCCCGAACCCGCCACCATGAGCCTCCTCGGTCTCGGCTTGGCCGCCCTGTTGGCCCGCCGCAAAAAGAGCGTCTGATCGCCGCACAATAGATATTTCCCCCGACGGCCTCGGAACACTTCTTCCGAGGCCGTTTGCTGCGCTCCTTGCTGTTTCTTCTCCGCCCCTCTCCCCTAATGGTGGGTGGCATGGTCTGGCGAAGACAGGCCATGAAGGAAAGACATGTGGCCCAGAGGCCGTGGCTGTTTCTTTTCTATGCGGTTGCTCCGAAATGCCAGTGACGTTATCATTGTGGCATGCCGATTGACCAAGACAACTTCAAGGCTCTGTCCGATTTTGCCGCCGTTGCGGCCGAGTACTGCCAGTTCATTGACCGCTTTCGCGAAGGTCGGCCGGACAATCTCTACACAAAGTTAGAAGCACTCCTGCCGCGCATCCACCGAGCTATTCTGCCCGTGAGAAGCGAGATGGCCGAGGAGAAACATTCGGAATTCGCTGCCCTAGAAATGAATCACGATCAGGCCGCGGCAATCTCTCGTCTCATCGAGGAGACCGTCAGCCCGGAGAAAAATCTACTGATCGAATGGCATAATGGAATAGCCAGCAGCGATATGGAAAGTTATAGCCCAGACGCGACGAGAGCCTTCATGCTTTTCGACGACCTCGCGGGTATCTATCGCGAACTGCGCGATGGTCTGGCTTTGTGGAACGTCGGCACACCCGACGCCCAGGCCGAAGCCGCATGGCAATGGCGGTTCAATTACGAGTTTCATTGGGGAGAACACCTTTTTCAAGCGATGTTGACCGTTCACGAGATTCATTACCATTTTGCAGACTGATCGCCGTGCCGCAAGCCCGCCTTGCCGCCGCCCTTGTCCCACGCTAAAATGCCCCCATGGCCACTCTCGTAGGCATCGACGAAGCGGGTTACGGTCCGGTCCTCGGACCGCTCGTCGTCGTCGCTGCCTTGTTCGATGTTCCCGACGCCATCGCTTCAACCGATCTATGGGAAACCCTCTCCTCCGGCGTCGCCCACTCCGCGCGCCAGGGCCGCCGACTCTGGATCGACGATTCCAAAAAAGTTCACCAGGGCCAACGCCGCCTCCAACGTCTCGAAGAGAATCTCCTCGCCGCCTGCCCGCTCGACCTCCCCGCCGATTTCCTCGCTTTCACAAAATGGCTCGGCCTTCCCGCCGAACACCTCGCCGACGGCGAACCCTGGCACGTCGCCGCCTTTCCGGCGTTGCCCCTGGCCGCCGAACCAGCCCGCATCGCCGATCTTCGCGCTTCCTGGCAAGCTACCCTCGACTCCGCCGGAGTCCGCTTCCTCGGCGCCACCGCCGCCCTGGCCCAGCCCTGGCGCTTCAACCGCCTCGTCACCGCCACCGACAACAAGGCCGACGCCCTCTGGTCCCTCGCCCTCGAAGTCCTCGACCGCGTCCGCGCTGCCGCGCCAGGCTCTGACCTCGACATCGTCATGGACAAGCACGGCGGTCGCACCTACTACGCCGCGCCGCTGGGCGAAAGTTTTCTCGCCCCCGTCACCATCCTGGTCGAATCCCCCGCCGTCAGCCGCTACCGCCTCCAGACCGCTTCCGGCCAGACCCTCCGCTTCGAAATGCGCGAACGGGCCGACTCGGCCTCGCTCCCTGCCGCCCTGGCCAGCATGTTCGCCAAATATCTCCGCGAACTCTGCATGGCCCAGTTCAACCGTTACTGGCAAGCCCGCGCCGCCGATGTCGCCCCGACCGCCGGCTATTGGACCGATTACCAGCGCTGGGTCGCCCAGCTTCAGCCGCTCCTCGCCACCCTCGACTTGCCGCGCGACCATTACATTCGCAGCCGTTGAAATAAGGAAATAAACATGGCCATCCAACGCTGGAGCGACCGCGTCATCCTCGTCACCCCCACCGAAGACCCCGGGTTCGGCGAAGACCTCAACGAGGTGCTCGGCGAAATCGCCCACGACGGCCAGCTCTCCGTCGTCGCCGACCTCAAGGAAGTCGACCACCTCAGCAGTTCCGACCTCGCCCTGCTCCTGCGCCTGCGCAAGGCCGTCCTCAGCAATCGCCGCGAACTCCTGCTCTGCAGCGTCACCAACCAGGCCTGGGGCGTCTTCCTCGTCACCGGACTCGACTCCGTCTTCGTCTTCTCCGCCGACGTCACCACCGCCCTCACCACCGTCAGCATCGACCAAGACAATCCCGGATTATGACTTCCCGAACCCCCATCCTCCTCCTCCCCCAACCCCAACGCCTCCGCCGCCGCCCCGGCCGCTTCGCCCTCCCGCCCGGCCTCCCGCTCAGCCTCCCGCCAGGCGTCGGCCGCCAGGAACTCGTCGCCGCCCGCCAACTCGCCGCCGACCTCGCCGCCATGAAACTCGAAACCGCCAGCGCCCGCCGCGCCGCCAACGCCGACATCGCCCCGCCAAACGCCGTCGCCCTCCGCTTCGCTAACGTTCGCGGCGGAGACGAAGCTTATCGCCTCACGATTAAACCAGCCGGCGTCGAAATCCTCGCCCGCACCTCGCGCGGCCTCTATTACGGCCTCCAGACCCTTCGCCAACTCGTTCGCCAGTTCGGCAAAATTCTCCCCGCACTCGAAATCGCCGACTGGCCCGACCTTTCCCTGCGCGGCGTTTACCACGACATCTCGCGCGGCCGCATCCCGACGGTCGAAACGCTGAAGTACCTCATCGAACTCCTCGCCCACCTCAAGGTCAACACCTTCTCGCTCTACATGGAATACCCCTTCCGCTACGAGCGCCACCCGCAAATCTGGGAAGACACCGACCCCCTCACCGCCGAAGACATTCTCGAACTCGACGCCTTTTGCCGCGATCACGGCGTCGACTTCATCCCCAGCCAGGCCAGCTTCGGCCACCTCGAACGCCTCCTCTCCAAGCCACCGTACCGCCACCTGGCCAACACCACGCCCAACTCGCTCGCCGGTTCGCGCTCCAATCCCCGCACCGGCTGCTCCCTCGACCCCACCAACCCGGCGAGCCTGAAATTGCTGTCGGAATTGTACGACGAACTTCTCCCGCAATTCTCCTCCAGCTATTTCAACGCCTGTTGCGACGAAGTCTGGGACCTCGGCCAGGGCAAGAGCGCCGCCCGCGCCGCTCGCGTCGGCTCCGGCCGCCTCTTCGCCGACTTCATCAAGGGGATCCACCGCCTCACCAGCCGTCACGGCAAGCGCCTCATGATCTGGGCCGACATCCTCAAGCACCACCCCGACGCCGCCCGAGCCATCCCGCGCGACGTGATGTTTTTGAATTGGTGGTACGTCCAGGACCGCGCTCAGGAATGGCTCATCGACCATAGCCGCGCCATCCGCGACTCCGGCCACGACCTCGTCGTCTGCCCCGGCGTCAACAACTGGGGATCATTTATGCCGCGTACCTCGGTAATGCGCGCCAACATCCGCGACTTCGCCGCCTCTGGCCGCCGCTTCGGCGCCGTCGGACTCCTCAACACCGAATGGGGCGACGGCGGACATTACAACCTTCTCGCCACCGCCTTGCCCGGCTTCGCCTCCGGCGCCGATCACGCCTGGTCACACGCCCGCGCCGACGAATCCACCATCGCCCGCCGCTGGCCGCTCCATGTCCTCGGCGACCGCTCCGGCGAAGCCGAAAAAATCATCACCCTCGCCGAAGTCCCCGACCGACCCTACGGCGGCGGCATCTTCACCGGCTTCGGCGACGAACGTAATATCGATTTCAATTTATTGAAAACCACCCCAAAAGAACTCCTCGGCCGCCAACTCCAGTTCCAGGACCGCCTCCTCGAAGCCTGCCGCCTCGCCGACCAACTCGCCAACCGCCTCGACGGCCCCGCCGCCCTCGCCGCCGCCGAATATTCCACCCTCTCCCGACTCACCCTCGCCAAAGGCGCCGCCGTCACCGCCCGCCTCCTCGCCCTTCTGGGCCGCCCCGAACAGGCCCGCCGCCACTACCGCGCCGCCGCCGACTCCACCGCCGCCCTCCTCCCCCTCTTCCGCCACCTCTGGCTCCTCCGCAACCGCCCGAGTGAACTCGCCTGGCCCCTCGCCCGCTTCCAAGCCGCCCTCCGCCGCTGGCGCCGCGCCGCCAAATAATAATGATTGGGTGGCATGGTCCACTCTTGCGTGGTCATGCAGAAAGGTCGGTCTGGCCCTGGCCCGACAAAATTAAATGCCGTTTTCCGCTTGGATTTGCCGTTTCCGCCGCCCAGTTTACTCCCCAACCCGCCGATAGTCGAACCAATCAAAATCCGCCGACCGTCGTCCCCCGGTCATGTCACGCGCGACCAGCCCCACGAACGCCCCCGTGAAGCTGAACCCGAACCGGTCCGACGATTCGTCGGAGAGCAGCGTACCGTCCTGGGCCGGCCCCACTTCGATCCACTTCTTTCCGTCGCGGCCGGCGGCGAACTGATAGCGGTCGTTCCGGGCCGTCACCCGCAGGTGGAACCGCCTCCAGCCCCGGACCGGAATGCGGCCTTCGACAGTAAGCTCCGGGCCCGAGCGCCGCATCAATTCCAGAATCGGCCCAAGCGTCTCGTCCTGGGTAACCCGCAACCAAAGATAGTTGGTGTGGCTGTAGAAACAGACGAGTCCCGCTTCCTGCTGGCCGCCGATCACCAGGTCCGACGCCGGCTTGAACTCCATGAGCGTCGCCGCCTCGAAGCCATGATCCTCGATCCGCCGGGCGACAAAGGCCTGCCCGCGGTTGCTCTCGATATTCAGCGGTTGCCCATAGAGCCGCAACCATCCCGGCCGGGCGGCCAGCGAAGCCTTGTCGCCCAGTGGTTCGCGCGGCGTGTTCCATTCCAGCCCCAGGGTGCGGGCGTCGAAATCGTCCCGCTGCGCCGCCTGGCCGAATTGGTAAGGCCGGGCTGTCTTTTTTGCTCCTCGAGCGACCTTGCGGACCGCGACCGCGGGCGCCGCCAGCTTGGGCCCGGGCACCTCCAGCCGCGGGTTTGGGCTATCAAAATAAAACCACTCGTCCTCGCGCCACGCGCCGCGCTCCAGGGCCGTCTCGCGCCCCAGGATGCAGAACTGTCCGTGGCGCGGCCGGCCGCACAGAAACGCGCCGTACCACTCGCCCTCGGCCGTCTCGACCAGTTGTCCGTGCCCGGCCTTCTGCAGTGGCAGGTCGGTGTTCCAGGCCGTCATGATCGGATTGTGCGGATGGATTTCGTAAGGCCCCCCGAGCCGCCGCGACCGGGCCATCGTCATGGCGTGCGCGTACCCGGTGCCGCCCTCGGCCACGATCAGGTAATACCACCGCCCGCGCTTGAACAGGTGCGGCCCTTCGGTGAACCCCAGCGCGGTGCCGCGGAAGATGTTGCGAATCGGCCCGACCAGCCGCCGCTCTTTCCTGGAATATTCCTGGAGCAGGATGCCGGAGAAGAAGTTGTGGCCCGGACGGTCGTCCATGACCATGTTGACCAGCCAGGCCCGCCCGTCCTCATCGTGGAACAGGGACGGATCGAAGCCGCTGCGATTCAGCAGGACCGGCTCCGACCACGGGCCGCGCACGTCGCGCGCCGTAACCAGGTAGTTGGGCGCCTCGAACGGCATGCGGAGGAGGTGTTGGTTGGTGTTGGTGTAGATAAGATAGAAAAGTTTTTCCCGCGCGTTGTAGCTGAGGCACGGCGCCCAGATGCCCGTGGAATCGACCGTCCGCGCCATGTCCAGTTGCGAGGTCCGCGTCAGGGCGTACCCGACCAGTTCCCAGCGTACCAGGTCGCGCGAGTGCGAAATTCCCACCCCCGGCCACCACTGAAACGTCGAGTTTGCGAGGTAATAATCAGCCCCGACGCGGCAAATCGACGGATCCGGATGAAACCCCGGCAGGATCGGATTACGAATAATTTCGCTCATACGTATTGAACCTCTTTCCCAAGCCTTCCCCTGTAGGTCGCTCTCTGGACCGACACAAGCAACGGTGCTGCCATCAAATCCTATCCGCTCGCCCGCTCCTGAACAACCTTTGCCACGCCACCCCCCAAAGCCACGCCAAGTGCCCTCGCCAATCGGCGGCCGCCGAACCCCAACACTCAACGTTGACGCCCTCCAGCCGAATGACGGTATCGCCCATCACTGACCCTCTTCCTCCCGCAGCTTCGCAATCGCCCGCGCCCCGCGGCAGATGCTCTTCACCGGCACGTCGAACATCGTCTCTTCCGGATTTCGAATCGCCGCCAGCAGCCGCGCGTTCACCTCCGTCACTTTCTCCGTCATCAGCCCCAGAATCTTTGCCCCGTACTCCGCCGACGCCTCGGCTCGCACCTTCTCGTGCAGCCCCGGCATACCTTCCGGCCCCTCGGCCTTCTCCAGGTCCACCAGGTCCGGCCGCAGGTACATCATCAGGCTCGTCTCCCACGGACCCGCGTGGTCGCCCGAATTCGGAATCGTGTCCCGCACCAGTTCAAACCCGCAATACGCCCAGGCGATCTGCCCGCGATCCTTGTAGAACAGTTGGCACGCCGCCCGCGCCGTCGGCAGCAGCGGATAGTGCCCCGCCCCGATGGCGATCACCTCGAACCCGTAGCTCACGATCTCATGCAGGATATGAATAATCATCAGCGCCTCGTGCACCGTGTTCTCCTCGTAAGGAGAACCGCGCATGTGGCCCGGCGCAAAGTTCCGCTTGCTCAGCCCGTAATCGCCCGCGATGATCCCCGCCCCATCGTAGGCCTCCATGTTGTGCTTCTCCCGCTCGTCGCCGTAATAGAGCGGCGGAAAAACCACCCCGCCCGCCGCCTCGGCGAAGTGGCAGCACATGGCCTGGGCCTTCACCGCGTCCAGCCCCACGCAATTGTGCCGCCCGTGCCACTCCATCCCCCCGAGCGGCAGATAAGCCACCGGCATCTTCGCCCGCGCCGCCGCAATCTCGTGCGGCAACATCTCCTCGAAACGCACTTTCGCTTTCTTCGCCATGTTCACTCCTCCATCCGGGTGCCACACTTTGAAGCTCCGACTTTAGTCGGAGCCAAAGTGTGTTCTTTACCTCGCTCGTTCCGATCACAAAGGTCGCCCGTGTGTAGGGTGCGTGTTCGCACGCACCAATCCGTTGGGTGGCATGGTCCACGCTTGCGTGGCCATGCTATGTCGCCGAGACGAAAATATGCCTAGGGGAAATACTACCTCCACTTCGCTTCCGAAACAACGTTGTATCCGTAAGCCTTGAGCGCCGGACCAATCTCCTCGGCCGTCTGCCAGCCATGAAGGGCAATGTAGGACATGTAACCCGGATGCTTATGCACGAAGCGCACGCCCGAGCGAAAGAAGGTCTTGAACAGCACGACCGTGACCTCCGTGGGCTTGAATTCATAGTTGCCGGATAGCGTACTGAGGGCTAGCTTGTCGCTGGTTATGATCAGCGTCGCCCATCCGCCTGTCATATTACACAAGGGCTGGTCGCTGACAAACGGCAAAGCTCGAAAAGACTCGGCGCCCTCAGCCGAGCGCGGGTATTCGGGCAGTGTCACCTGATGCCAGGAATCAGGACGCGTCGCACTCAGCCAGACGAAACAGAAGTACATCGCCGCGGCGGCGCAGAAACCACCAAAGGCCAGCACCACGATGATATCCCAATTCATTTGAGGTCCCGCCGCCTATTTCTTCTTCCGCTTCACCATCGGCACAAAAGTATCCGTCGGCCGCAGCGTCATGATATATTCCGTCAGCAACTCGATCACGTTGTCCGCGTCTTTCAAACTCACCACCTCGTTCGGCGAGTGCATGTACCGGTTCGGCACGCTCACCAGCGCCGCCGCCACGCCCGAGCGATTAAGCTGAATCATGTTGGCGTCCGTTCCTGTCGCGCGCGGCTCCGCCTGAATCTGCCACGGAATCTTCTTCGCCTTCGCCGTCCGTTCCAGTCCCGCGAAAACCGCCTCGTTGATGTTCGGCCCTCGCCCCAGGATCGGCCCGCCGCCGATCTTCGTGTCGCCCGTTTTTTTCTTGTCCACGCCCGGATAATCAGCCGCAAAGCCCACGTCCACCGCGATCCCCACATGCGGATCGATCCCGTAGGCGCTCGTCCGCGCCCCGCGCAGCCCCACCTCTTCCTGCACCGTCGAAACGCTCCACAGGGCCACCTTCGGTTTCCGCTTCGCCACCTCGATCAGCGTCTCGGTCACCACAAACGCCCCGATCCGGTCGTCAAACGCCCGCGCCGCCACCAAGTCGTTCAGCAAAAACTTAAAGTCCGCATCAATCGTCGCCGTATCGGTCACGCGGATATGTTTTTCCGCATCTTTTTTCTTCTTCGCCCCGATGTCGATGAACAGGTCTTCCATCTTCGGCGCGCCCTTGCGTTCCTCATCGGTCAGCAGGTGAATCGGCTTCCGCCCGATCACCCCCAACACCGGACCCGCCGCCGTATGAACAATCACTCGCTGCCCGGTGAGTACGTTCGTGTCGAACCCGCCGATCGCCTGAAAATAGGCGTACCCGTGTTCGTCGATGTGCGTAATCATCAGCCCGATCTCGTCCACGTGCCCCGCCAGCATCACCCGCAGCGCCGCCCCGGTGTTCACGCCCGCCAGGACGTTCCCGTGCACGTCGGTCCGCACCTCGTCGCACTTCCCCGCCAGCCGCTGCCGCACCACTTCCTGGGCCTCTTCCTCAAAACCCGAAGGGCACCAGGCCGCCATCAGTTCCTGTAAAAATCCCAGCCGTTCCTTCTCCATCACCAGCCTCCCGCCCGCCTGGGGCCGTTGAACCCGTGTTTGAACTTCCAAGATTCCAGATTGTAGACCCGCGCCGTCCCGTGTGCAATATCCCGCCTCTCGACACCGCCGCCCAAAGCGGCTACGATACCCCTCGCCATGCCCGTTCGCCGATCAACCTTCCTCCTTTTCGCCGCGCTCCTCCTCGCCCTTTGCGCCGCCGGCTGCACCTGGTTCGCCCCCGACAAACCCCTCGCCGCCCAACCCCCAATGATTCCGGTCAAAGCCCTCCCTGTCAAAGACCTGCCGATCCCCACGAAAGATAAAGTCGCCCGCCTAATCGCCCAACTTGCCAGCGAACATATCGCTCCCGGCGAAGATTCCGACGCCATCAGAGCCAAGCACCCCGGCCTCGGCCGACGCTCCTTCTATAAAGGCGAATTCGACCGCCACCTCTGCGCCGCCATCGACGAACTCGTCGCCATCAGACAGGAGGCCGAGCCGCAACTCCGCGAGGCCGTCGCCGCCAAAACCACCGACCCCGTCATCCGCCGCAACGCCGCCGTTGCCCTGGCTCGCCTCGGCTTCCCGACAGCCATGAGGGTGCTTTACGAAACCGCCGAGGACGACTCGCTCCCCCCGCCCATTCGCGCCGAAGCCGTAGAAGCTCTCGTCCGCCTGATGGCGGATCACCGCGATATTCGCCTCATCAACGCGCCGCGACTCGTCGCCCTTTACGATCAGGCCGCCAAGCCCGCCGAACCCGTCCGCCAGGTTATGACCGCCATTATCCGCGCCGCCGGTTCCAGCGAACAGCCCACCCTCCGCGACCTCGCCCTCAAAGCCCTCGACGATCACGACCCCGCGATCCTCCACGCCGCCCTCGAAACCGTCCCGGCCCTGAAATTGCCCGAGATGCCGCGCGGCGTCGTGGCGGCACTCGATCATCCCAACCCGCGCATCACCCTGGCCGCCATGCACACCCTGGCCACTGCCGCCCCGGCCCTCCTCGCCCCCGCTTACGACGCCATCCTCGCCAACGCCGACCCCGACGTTCGCCTCGAAGCCGCCCGCCTCATCGCTGAAACCGCCCCGCCCGACGCAGCGCGACTCCTGGCCCGGGCCCTCAAGGACAAGGACATCGACGTCCAGCGCCAGGCCGTCATTTCCCTCGAAAAACTGGCTGAAATCTCCGTCTTGGAATCGGCCACCGACCTTCCGCGCTGGCAGATCCGCGAAGCCGCCGTCGCTGCCCTCGGTCGCCTGAAGTCCGCCGCCGCGCTCCCCGTCCTCGCCGCCCGCACCCGCGACGACGCCCCCAACGTCCGCCAGGCCCTCGCCCTCGCCGTCGGCCAGATCGGTCAACCCGCCGGCGCCGCCATCGCCGTCGATCTCCTCGCCGATTCCTCCGCCGCCATCCGCAAGGCCGCCCTCAACTCCTTCGTCGAAATCTCCGGACAGAAGCTCCCCGATTTCGATCCCGACCAACCCGCCTGGAAAAACCAAGCCGCCCTCGACCGCGCCAAAGCCTGGGCCGACCAGAACAAAATCCCCTCTCCCTCGGGAGAGGGTGGCACGTCAGTGCCGGGTGAGGGGTTGAGGCCAATAACCGCTCAATCTACCTCCGCCCAATCCCAGCTCGACCGCGACATCGAAAAACTCATCGACGGCCTGGCCCTCCCGCGCGGCGAAACCCGACAACTCGCCATCGCCGCCCTCGTCCGCCTCAAAGACCGCGCCCTCCCCGCCCTCGAAGCCGCCCTGGCCAACCGCCCGCCAGCCGTCGTCGCCGCCATCCTCGACGAAGTCCTCCCCGTCATCGACCCGCTTTATATGGACATCCGCAACCTCCGCCTCCCCGACGACTCCCAGCGCCGCCAGGCCGCTATCCTCTTCTCCAGCGCCGCCAAAGACCGCCGCCTGCCCGCTGCCGCCGTCCGCCGCGTCCACGACGCCCTCGCCGCCGAATCCGACGCCATCGTCCGCCGCCTGATCATCGAACGACTCCTCGCCGCGGGCGATCCCGACCTGGCCCCCGCTCTCATCGCCGGACTCAAGCTCCCCGACGCCAAGGCCCGACAATCCTCCGCCCTCTACCTCGGCCGCCTCAAGGACCGCAAAGCCGTCCCCGATCTCATCCGCGCCCTCGACGACCAGCGCGCCGCCGTGCAATATGCCGCCGCCTGGGCCTTGGGCGAAATCGGCGACAACTCCGCCGCGCCCGCCCTCGAAAAAGCCCTCCGCACCCGCGAAATCTCCGGACGCCTCGCCTTCGGCGCCGCCCTGGCCCGACTCGGCTCGACCGCCGGACGCGACGAACTCGTCCGCCTCCTCACCGACACCACCACCGCCACCCAGGTCGAAGTCATCCGGGCCATGGCCGCCGCTCCCGACGAATCCTTCATCCTCCCGCTCGTCGAACGCCTCGATATCAACAATCTCGAACTCACCGGCGCCGCCAACCAAGCCCTGATGAAAATCACCGGACAGGATTTCCTCTACCGCCCCCAGGCCGACCATGCCCACAACGAACAGGCCCTCCTCGCCTGGCGCAACTGGTCCGCCGCCCGACAACAGCTTAAACCATCGGGACCGTAATCATGTAGGTTGGGTCGACAGGCCCGACATGGTAAAATGCCGTTTTCCGATTGTCGTCGCTTTTTTTCCTTGTTTCTTTTTGAAAGCTTCTTATGGACACTGCTCTTTTCGACTACCAACTCCCTTCCGACGCCATTGCCCAGGAGCCGTCCCCCGCCCGTGAGCAGAGCCGCCTCCTCCGCCTCGACCGCAGGTCCGGCGGCGCCGAAGATCATCGCTTCATCGAACTCCCCCAACTCCTCCGGCCCGGCGACCTCCTCGTCCTCAACGACACCCGCGTCCTCCCCGCCCGCCTCGTCCTGCGCCGCGAAACCGGCTCCCGCATCGACGCCCTCTACGTCCGTTCCGTCGAAGACGGCCGCCTCGAACTCCTTCTGCGCGGCCGAGGACGCATTCGCGAAAACGAACGCCTCCAGGTCGAAGGCTTCGAGGGACAAGCCCTCCGCCTCCTCTCCCGACGCGGCGAAGGACTCTGGCTCGTCGCCCCCGAACCCCCCATCGCCGCCGAAACCCTCCTCGCCCGCGCCGGCCGACCCCCGCTACCGCCATACATCGAGCGCCGCCAGACCGCCCCCGATCTCGAAACCTCCGACGCCGACCGTTACCAGACCGTTTACGCCGCCCAGCCCGGGGCCATTGCCGCCCCCACCGCCGGCCTCCACTTCACCCCGCAACTTCTCGACGACCTCCGCCGCCACGACATCGCCACCGCCTTCCTCACACTCCACGTCGGCCTCGGCACCTTCAAACCCGTCACCGTCGAGCGCGTCGAAGATCACGAAATGCACGCCGAACGCTTCCACATTCCCGCCGCAACCGCCGAAGCCGTCGCCCGCGCCAAAGCCGAAGGCCGCCGCGTCGTCGCCGTCGGCACCACCACCGTCCGCGTCCTCGAAAGCCTCGTCCGCCCCGACGGCCTCGGCGACCTCTCCGGCGAAACATCCATCTTCATCTACCCCCCTTTCCACTTCCGCGTCGTCGACGCCCTCATCACCAACTTCCACCTCCCGCGCAGCACCCTGCTCATGCTCGTCGCCGCCTTCGCCGGACGAGAACTGATTTTACACGCCTACCGCGACGCCCTCGCACGCGGCTACCGTTTCTACTCCTACGGAGACGCCTGTCTGATAGAATAGTGTCGCGTGGCTTGGCGGCCGCTGTTTGCCGCCATGTTCTGCGGAATGAATGTGCCACGGCGGGTCTTGTCCCGCCGTGCGATGACCGGTTGCTCTTGCCACGCTCGCAACCGTGCGAACCAAAAACCTGACTCCGTTGGAAGGTGGTGAAATATGACTCTTCCTTTACGACTTTTCCTCGCGGCTCTCTGCTCGCTACTCCTCACCGCCCCACTCTTCGCCGACCCAATCTCCGCCTCCTCCGCCACACCCGCCCTCACCAACTCTGCCGCCGCTCTCCTCCACGACTTCTTCGCCGAACCCGACCCTGCCGCTCGCGCCGCCCTCGCCGCCAAATTCGCACCCCTCGCCCCAAAGTCCTGGGACGAACTCCGCGCCATGTTGCACCGCGCCGCCACGTTTCCCGATCTCAAACCCGGCGTCCAGACCTTCCAGACCAAACCAGACGGCGTCGTCCCCGCCATCAATTACACCCTCCGCGTGCCACCCAACTACAAATCCGCCGCCGGCCAGCCCTGGCCCCTCATCGTCGCCTGTCACGGTCTGGGCGGCTCCGGCGAACAGTTCGTCGGCTTCGTCGAAAACCTCCTCGGTCCGGACGTCGACAATTTTCTCGTCGCCTGCCCCGATTCGCCCGACAACGGGGAATTTCACCCCAACCGCATCACCGCCGACTATCCCCGCGCCGTCCTCGAAGACGCCCGCCACCGGGCCAACGTCGATTCCAACCGCGCCATCCTCATGGGCTTCTCCAAGGGCGGCTACACCACCTGGAACTCGGTCCTCTTTTCCCCGGGCGACTGGGCCGGCGCCGTCCCCATGGCCGCCTTCCCCCTCAACCAGGCCCAGAACTCCGGCATCACCATCTACCTCCCCAACGTTCTCGACCTCGCCCTCCAGGTTCACTGGGGCGAAAAAGACATCCTCGAAGGCCAGACGCGCGGCACCTTCACCGCCGATCGCGAAGTCGTCGCCGAAATGAAAAAACTAGGCGCCAAAAAGTTTGAGGGCCTCGAATATCCCGGCCAGGGCCACGCCTTCGAACCAAAGGCCGACAAAATCCGCGCCTTCGTCGCCGCCGCCCGCCGCCAGCCCTTCCCCGACCAGGGCCACCTGATTTTCCATGAACTCTGGCAGGGCCGCGCCTGGGCCGTCCGGGCCCTCGCCGCCGCCCACGCCGATTTTGATTTCTCCAAACAGGTCGTCGTGAACATCAGCAGCAAGGAGGAGTTCCCGCAAGCCGTGAGAAACTATTATCTCAAGGCCGCCTTCGACCTGCAGGTCCGCCTCCGCCCCGCCGACAACTCCCTGGTTGTTTTAGCGAAAGATCTGAAAGAACTTGAAATCGAACTCCCCGCCGACAAGCTCGACTGGACCCGCCCCGTCCAGGTCCTGGTCAACACCAAACCAATTTTCACCGGACGCCATGCCGTCGATTACGCCCAACTCCTCGAAACCTCCCGCCGCACCTACGACCTCGACCGCCTCGTCGCCGCCCGCCTCCACTGGTCCGCCGGGCAGTGATTAGTAAGTGAGCAAGAGCCGGTCGGCCACCATCTCGCCTTCCAGACTTTGCCCGTTCATCTGAAAACGCTTGAGCATTGAACGCCCGCAGTTGACCAATACTTCCCGCTCGAAGAGTCCCTCGGGAATTGGTAATTCGCAAATATGATTGCCGGAGCGTTTGGTTCCGTCGATGCTCAGGATGACAAAAACCCCTCTGGACTTGCACTCGCCGATCTCCGTGAGTAAATCCGTGAGGCTGAAACTCTGAGCGCCGTATAGGATGGCTTGGCTGTGGCTATATGGTGGGTCGCAGTAAATCAAGTCGCCTTCTCGGGCCAGGCTCATGGCTTCCCGATAGTCCAGGTGCCGAAAGTCTGTCCCCTGCGTACGGCGGTGCCACTCATCCACCCGCCGCGCGAAAGATTCAGGGCTGATCGGGTCGTGAATCCCTAGCGGAGTAGAGATGTGCCCATCCGCTTTACGAAAACGGACCACGCCACCGTAACAGGTGCGGCACAAAAAAAGCAAATCAGCAGCATTGGGGTTGGCGTTGTAGGAATCACGAATCCGCTCATAGGCCGGCAGTCTGGAGCCACTGGTGAAGTTATCCCAGCGTTCGGCGTACCAAGCCTTGAGCGTCTCTGGAGCCTCTTTCAGAGTTTGCCAAATGCCGATCAACGGACGAAAGCAATCAGAACCGATCGCCCGTTCCGGGGCCAACGTTCCGAGGACAGCGCCGCTGCCCAAAAACGGCTCGTAGTATGTCCCGATCTTCTGCGGAAAATAGGAGACAATCTCCCAGGCGAAGCGCTGCTTGTTGCCGATCCATTTCAGGAGTTGTGACTTGAAGGGCTTGGCGATCCCAACACTGGAGAATAACCGGCCCTGATGATTGGCCACTGTAGTACTGCGGGACATCTTTCACCTCAAAACCATGATATCCTGTTTTGGGATACAAAGCAAGCCCGGATAATATCCTGACCGTGGAAAAAGACCCTTATAGCCTCTGCCAGACCAAGCTGCAAGAACTTCTCCGTAAAATGCGCTCAGAGGCTGGGCTTCGACAGGCTGACCTGGCCCAGCGACTCGGCGTACCGCAGTCCTTCGTCAGCAAATACGAATCGGGAGAGCGGCGGTTGGACATGGTGGAGATTCGCCAAGTCTGCCTGGCCGTAGGCGTTTCCCTGGCCGAGTTCGTCCGCAGGTTCGAGGAATCCCTGCAATGAGACCGGACAAAAGATTTCTTGGCCAGCACAGAGAATTCTGGGCCAATGTGCGGACGATCAGCCAGCAAGTCGGCTACACGGAGCGAAAGACGGGGCGAATTAAAGTTCCCACTCTGTTGGAGGCTTCTTCGGCCCTCGGAAATATCGGACTCAACGCTGGACACATCGCCGATGCCGCCGGCCAACCGACTAAGTTTGGTCAGTTGCTTCTTCTCTACTTCCAATCGCGAGCCGACCTGCTCAACAGCCACGTTGAGCCGCTGCTCATGAATGCCAAACAGGCCGAGTCGCTTTATCGGAAAATCCGACGACAGGTCAAGCCCAAATGCCCGTTGCCGATGAATAAACAATCCGGCAAGAAGCGGGCACCGGCCTATTTGACGGCCATAGTCAATATGCTCATCGAAGCGAATTCCGGCGGTTCTTGCTGTGATTTCGATCCCCGAGAACTGACCACCGTGACGCGCGATGGTGCGCCTTTGAGGACACTGGCCCGAAGGATCGACGGAGCTTTTCCAAAGGCCGTGAACCCGGTGGCCATTTGGGAGATCAAGGAGTATTACTATACCACGACGTTCGGCAGTCGCGTGGCCGACGGGGTATACGAAACGCTTCTCGACGGCATGGAGCTTGAGGAATTACGAGAACACGAGGGCGTGCATGTCAGGCACTACCTCATTGTGGATGCCCACTACACCTGGTGGGAATGCGGACGTTCGTACCTTTGCCGCATCATCGACATGCTTCATATGGGTTACGTCGACGAAGTTCTCTTCGGACGCGAGGTGGTCGAGCGCCTCCCACTACTCGTCAAGGAATGGGTTGCTGCCGCCAAAAACCCTCGTTAACCTACTCAAAATACGTATCCCGGCTCACCGCCTTCAACCCCGCCGCCTTCATTTTCTCGATAAACTCGTCCTGGCATGTGGCAAAGAGCGGCGATATTTCGATCTTGAAGCGCGGCACGCCGTCCGGGTCGGTTTCCGCCTCCACCCCCGCCGCCCGGCACCACCGCGCCGCCAGACGCATCTGGTCCCGCTGCGCCGTCTCCACCGAATCCTCGCCCGTCAGACTCTTCACCGGGCCGAACTCGTCCTCCCGGGCCACCTCCATCACCAGCGTCTTGCGGGCCGCCGGCAGCGCGTCGAACACGAACATCTCAAACTTGTTCGCGTTGGGCTGCCGCGGCCGGATGCGGTGCGACAGCTCGTTCACAAACGGCACCTTCTTCCAGGCCCGGTGAAACGGCAATTCGTAATCGCGCTGGTTCAACTGCTCGACAAAAGCCACGTCATAAATATGTATCGCGATGTTCCCGGCATTGAATTGCAACTCCCCGTCCGGCCGCCGGGCCTCGGCCAGCTCCTCCGGCAGGTCGCTGTACTCGATCACCCGCAACCGCCCGTCCACCAGGCAAAACACACCCACCCGCTCGTCCGCCGAACGCTTGCGCACCATGCGGCTCGACATCTGGCTCCCCGCAAACACGTGGAACCCCAGAAAATCCGGGTCGATAATCCGAATCAATACGTTATCAACCTGAAAATGTGAAATGTACCGCACGCCCCGCCGCGCCATGTCCGCCAGGGCCCCGCTCCGCTTCAAAGCCCGGATCGCCCCGCCGTGACCGTCCGGCGCCAACGCCAGCGCGTGCGGCGATTCCATCAGCAGCCGGCCTTCCTGATCGATCGCCGGCATCTGCCCCTGCTGCAAAAATATAATATCCTTCGCCGGCAACCCGAAATTGTTGTGCGTCGCAAAATACCGCCGCGTCACTTCGTCGTTGTCGCGGCTGGTCATGATGTACCACGGCACGTCCGTGGCGTACCGCCGCCGCGTGGCAAAAATCTGCTCCGCGAACAACTGGAAAAACGTCTTGCTGCTCAACACGCCGATGGGAAAAGAACCCTTCGGACCGTCATAACCCAACCGCGTCCCCTGACCTCCGGCCACCAGAAACGCCGCCACCTGACCCGCCCGGATCACCTCTTCGCCGCGCTGGCGGGCCTGGCGGTGTTCCTGGACTTCTTCCGCCGTGCGCGGCAGACGCACAAACGGCGCCGGTTCCAGGTGCGGCAGCGGCATCTCCGCTCCCTGACCCTTGATGTGCTGCGCCACCAGCCGCGAAACTTCCTCAAAGTCCAACGAGTCCAGTTCCGTCAGAAGTTGCTCCCGCTGGGCGTCGTCCAACTGGTCCCAGAACCGGAACACATGTTCCTGTCCCTGCCTCGCGCACAGTTCCCGCAACCGGCCTTCCGAATCAAGAATGCTCACCAAGTCCGGATTCCTCCTTCTTCTCCTGCTTTTTCCGGGTGCCACACTTTGAAGCTCCGACTTTAGACGGAGCCAAAGGGTGTTCTTCTTCATCGTGTCACTGACATATTAGCATGACAAGACAAGTTCTACTCGCCATCCGCCATCTCATCGCCGCCCGGCGCCTCGGGCGCCGGCGCCGCTCCACCCGCCGCTCCCGGCGTCGAACCCGTCGCGCCCGGTCCGCGCCGCCGCCGATTCCGCCCGCCGCGATGACCCCGACGACGCCGTTTCTTCCCCGGTGCCGCCGGCTGACCTGGTTGCGGCTGGCCCGCCGGTACTGGCTGACCCGCCGCCTGGGCCGGCGGTTGTGTCACTGCCGCCGCGGGCGGCAACGTTTCGTGCGGCACACTGGTTTCGCGCCGCCCGGCGCTCCGCGACGGTATCGCCGACGCCGGATAATCTGTTTCGCCGATTTCGCCCGACGACCGACGCTCCGAGGCCAGCTCATCACGCAACGAATCACGCAATTCATCCTGTTCCCGGGCGCCCGAAACCTCCGCCGATTCGATTTCCAACTCGGCGTGTTCGTTTTCGTGTTCCTGCGCCTCCGCCGGACGACCTTCGCCTCGCCCTTCGCCCCGCCCTTCCCCGCGCCCACGCCCGCGACGCCGCCCGCGACGATCGCGCGGCGGACGTGCCGGCAGGACGCGCGATTCGACTTTCTCCGCGACCTCCGCCACTTCCTCAGCCTCTTCGGCCGCTTCGACTGGTTCTTCCACCGCCGCCGTCGCCGGCCGCACCGGATGACTCGCCCGGAACTTCTCTCCCATCCGCCGCGCCGTCTCGTGCGGATCGAACTTCACCTGAATCCCGCGCGCATCCTCGCAATGGAACGCCGCCGCCTCCTGCCCGACCGCCGGATCGGCCATGACCATGATCCGCTTGTTCGTCCGCTCCTCCAGCCGCACCAGGGCCTTGCGCTTCCGGTTGTGAATGTATTGCGCCACGCTCGGATGCACCGTCACCTCCACCTGCACAATCTCATCCTGGCTCACCGCCAGCATCAGTTGCCGCAGCACCTCCAGGCTCATCGACTCCGGCGTCTTGATCAGCCCCGACCCGTGGCAGTGCGGACATTCCATGTAGGTCGAACGTTCGATGCTCGGCCGCATCCGCTGCCGCGTCATCTCAATCAGCCCGAACTTCGACGTCTTCAGCGTCTTTGACCGGGCCCGGTCGTTTTTCATCTCCTTCCGCAGCAACTCCTCGACTTCCGCCCGGTGCCGCTCCAGCCGCATGTCCACGAAGTCCATCACGATCACGCCGCCCAGGTCCCGCAGCCGCAACTGACGGGCGATCTCCCGCGCCGCCTCCAGGTTCAGCTTATATGCCGCGTCCTCCGCGTTCTTCTCCGTCCGAAACTTCCCCGAGTTCACGTCAATGGCCACCAGCGCCTCGGCCTGATCGATCACCAGGTATCCGCCCGACGGCAGCGGCACCGTGCGGCTATAAACCTTGGCAATCGCGTCTTCCAGACCGTAGCGGTGAAACAGCGGTATCCGCTCCTCGTACAGCTTCACCCGGTTGGCGTAGCGCGGCATGGCGATCTGGAGAAAATTCGTCGCCTGCTTCGCCACTTCCGGATCGTCCACATGGATCGTCTCAATGTCGTTTGTAAATATGTCCCGGATCGTCCGCGACACCAGGTCCGACTCGACAAAAATCTCCGCCGGGCACTTCGAACTCTGAATCTTCTCCAGAATCATCTTCCAGACCCGCTGCAAATAATTCAAATCCCGCTGCAACTCCCGCTTGGTCTGGTCCAAACCCGCCGTGCGGATGATGATCCCCAGATTTTTCGGCCGCTCCAGGCTCTCCAGCATTTCCCGCAGGCCGCTGCGCTCCGACTCGTCCTCGATCTTGCGGCTCACGCCCACCCGGTTCAGCCCCGGCATCAGCACCAGGTACCGCCCGGCAATCGACAGGTAGGTCGTCAGCGTCGGCCCCTTCGTCCCGATCCCTTCCTTGGTCACCTGCACGATGACCTCCTGCCCGCGCTTCAGAATCTGCTGAATCGGCGGCTTCATCGGCCCGCCGCGCCGCAAGCTTTCCGGAATGTAATTTGGAATAATGTCGCTGACGTGCAGAAAACCGTTCTTCGGCAGCCCGTAATCGATGAACGCCGCCTGGATGCTCGGCTCGACGTTGGTCACGCGGCCCTTGTAAACGTTACCGACGTGATGTTCCAGCGACGCCCGCTCGATGTAAAGTTCCTGAAGCTCGTTGTCCTCGATGATCGCGATGCGACACTCTTCCGTGTCCACGGCATTGATAAACATTTCTTTCATCTTGTAGCCTTTCTTGGCGCCCTTCGCCGGCCGCTTCTGGCCGCGCTGGCGCCCTGCGACAGGTCTCTTCGTCGTTGCAAGGGAAGTTGATTCGAGGTTCCTGGTTTACAGTAACACGGGCATCTTGCCCGTGTGTATCTTTTGTGGCTTCACGACGCCAGCGCCAACTCCGTCCGCGTAATCAGGCCGCGAGCGATCTCCTCGCCCCCCAGGCCCAACTCCCGCAGAACTTCCTCCGGCTTCAGCGTGCCTTCGTTCTTGCACCGCGCCGCGATGACCAGCCGCGAGTCCTCGCGCCGAACCGACTCCAACAGCGGCCGGATGTCCACGCGCCGCGGCGACTCCGGATCGCCTCGCGACACCACGATCTCGGCCCGCGCCAACAATCCCGCGATCCGCTCGTCGATGTCCTCCGGCAACTGCTGGAGTTCCGCCGCGTAAACCGCTCGTGTCGCCACCGCCCGATCTCCGGGCGAAACGACCGACAGTTCCACGATGGCGATGCCCTCCGGCAATCGCGGGGCCAGCGCCCGATAGACCGCCTCGGGATTCACCCAGTCGGCCAACTCGAACTCGAACCATTCCGACTCCGAGGCAATGCCCACACTCTTGGCCAAAGCAAACGACACCTTCGGCCGCACGTGAAAGCCCTCGCTCAGCCGCAGCGGCAACTCCGCCCGACGCAGCGCACGCAGCCACACCCGCATCAGGTCGTGATGCGACAGGAACCTCTTGTCACCTCCTATGCTGTAACGCAGACGAATTCTCTGTCTGAACATATCCTCTCAGGCCTCCGTTCGCCCGTTGCGCCCGGACCGCCCGAACCTTTCTCTTTTCCAGTGCCACGGGCGTCCCGCCCGTGAGTCCCAGGGGCATCTTGCCCCTGGGTTGTTGTTTCTTTTGCTTCTTCTTTTGTAGGGGCGACTCATGAGTCGCCCGTGTTGTTTGGCTTCTTCTTCTTCTTCTTCTGTTTTTCACCCCCCTGGGGGAGGGTGGCCGCTTTAGCGGCCGGGTGAGGGTTCTTCTCTTCTTCTTCACCCCTCCCCTTTGGACAGCTTGTCCGCCGTGGATTGCAACTGGTCAATTTGCTTACGAAGACTGGCCAAAGTCTCGGTGTGCTCTTTTATTTTGTTATGGCACGCGACGATCAAGAACACGCAGGCCACAAAACTTCCGGCAATCTGTCCACTCAGGTCGCCAGTGATCACCGAACCTAAAAACACAATCAAACCACCCATAATGGCGATAAACAGCCAATATTTCTCATATTTCTTCCACCAGGTCAGCGTCCGGGCGGTTCCAGGTTCATTATCAGCCAACACACGCCTCCTTTCGCCGGCGGATGCCGTTTCTTCTTCTTTTTCTTCACGCTTCTTCTAACTTTTTACTTTTTACCTTTAACTTTTTACCTCTCTTCTTCCTCTTCCTCCGGCCCGAACGCCTCCGACAGAATCGTCCGACTCACTTCCGTCAGATACGCCAGAATCTCCCGATCGCTTTCCAGCGTCAGAATCTTTTTCGCCACGCGCCGCGCCTGACGCATCGACGTCGAACGGATCATCCGCTTCACCTCCGGGATCGCCGTCGGCGCCGTGCTGATCACGTCCACCCCCAGGCCCACCAAGAGCAGCGTATAGAGCGGATCGCCGCCCATCTCCCCGCACACGGCCACCTCGATATGCTCCGCCTTGGCCGCATTCACCACGTTGGCCATCAGCCCGATCACCGCCGGATGCGCCGGCGTGAACATGTCCGCCACACGCTCGTTCAGCCGGTCCACCGCCAGAGTGTATTGCACCAGGTCGTTGGTCCCGATGCTGAAAAAATCGCATTCCCGCGCGAATTGCCGCGGCATAAACGCCGCCGAAGGCACCTCGATCATCACCCCCACCTTGATGTTCTTGTCGAACGCCACGCCCTCTTCCGCCAGATCCTCGCGCACGTCGTTCAAAATCATCTTCGCGTGGCGCAATTCCCGAACGTTCGTCACCAGCGGAAACAGAATCTGCACCGATCCCAGCACGCTCGCCCGCAGAATCGCCCGCAGTTGCGTCTTGAACACATCGACGTGCCGCAAGCTGTACCGGATCGACCGCAGCCCCAGAAACGGGTTGCGTTCCAGCGCCTCCCCGGTGACATGGGTAAATTTGTCCGCCCCCAGGTCGCAGGTCCGAATCGTCATCGGCCGCCCCTGGAGCAACTCCAGCGCCGAGGCGTAGGCCTCGTAATGGTCTTCCTCGGTCGGCTCCTCGTCGCGGTCCAGGTAGAGGAACTCCGTCCGATAGAGCCCGATTCCCGCCGCCCCATGCTCCAGGCAAGCCGTCACCTCGTTGGGGAATTCGATGTTCCCGTAGAGCGTGATTTCGTGACCGTCGCGGGTAATGGCCGGCAGGTCCCGCAGGCTTGTCAGGTCCACTTCCGTCCGCTTGGCTTCCTGAACGTAGAGCCGGTATTTTTCCAGCGTCTCCGCGTCGGGATTGATGATCGCCAGGCCGCGGTCGCCGTCAATCAGCACCTGGTCGCCGCCGGAAATCTCTGCCGTCATCGTCTCCAGCCCGACGATGGCCGGAATGTTCATCGCTCGGGCCACAATCGCCGTGTGGCTCGTCCGACCGCCCACGTCCGTCGCAAAACCCAGAATCTTGCTCCGGTCCAGCGAGGCCGTCTGGCTCGGCGTCAGATCGTGCGCCACCAGAATGTGCGGCGACTGGAGGTTCACCAACTGCTGCCGACGCTCCCCGATCAAATGCCTGAGCACGCGCCGCTCAATGTCATGCACGTCCTGCACCCGGTCCGCCAGGTACTCGTCCTTCATCGCCAGAAACTTCTTCCCGTACCCGCGCAGCACCGTGCTCACCGCGTACTCCGGTCCGTAGTGTTCGTGGCTGATTAGATTCAGGATTTCCTCGCGCAGCGGGGCGCTGTTGAGGATCGACTGGTGGACATCGAAGATCGCGCCGAGTTGTTCCCCGACCGTCTGTGACACTTTTTCGCGCAGGTCGGTCAGTTCCTGCACCGACTTTTCCACTGCCGCGTGCAGCCGTGCAACTTCCGCCTCGACCTCCGCCGGCGCGATGATGCGCCGCGAAATGACCAGCTCCTCGCTATCCAGCACGATAGCCGGAGAGACAGCCACGCCGGGGCTGACCGCGATTCCCTTCAGAATTTTCATGCGGCAATCCTATGCGGTCACAGATAAGTCTGTGACACCTTCCCGATGGTTGTGCCACGGCGGGTCTTGCCCGCCGTGAAAATACGCCAGTGACCGCACAAAAAATATGCGGCCTCTATTAATCTTCCTGAAACTTCTCGGCCACCACCTGGGCTAAGGCGTTTAGCGCCTCGCCGGCATCCGCGCCCTCGGCCTCAAACACGAGGACGGTGCCCTGGACGGCCTCAAGGGTCATGACCTGCATGATGCTCTTGGCATCAACGACCATCGACCCTTTACGAATTTTTATCCCGCTCTTGAAACGGTTCGAGATCTCCACGATCTGCATCGCCGGGCGGGCGTGCATGCCCTGGCGATTGATGATGGTCACCTCTCGTTCCTGCATCCCACGGCCCCGTTGCCTCTTCGCTGGTGCTTTAGACAATCGCCTCTTCATCCGCCTCCACCAGCAGCTCCCAGATCGCCTCGGCCGAATCCGCCTGCTGCAAAAACCGCCGCCAATGTTCCTTCTGCGCGTTGCGGAAGATGTTTTCCATCGCCTTCAGGTGTTCCGCTGGCTTGTCCGGCGGACTCAGCAGCAGAAAAAATATGTACACTGGCTTCCCGTCCAGCGCCGCAAAGTCCACCCCCGCGCTCGACCGGGCCACCACGCCGATCAACTCCGTCACCGCCTTGTGCTTCACGTGTGGAATCGCCACGCCGTTGCCGAAACCCGTCGTCGCCTTCTTCTCGCGCGAGGTCAGCGTGTCCAACACGCCCTTGTGCATCGACTCGCTCAGTTTCCCGGCCTTGACCAGCGCCGCCACCATTTCCTCCAGCACCCCGCGCGTCGTCGTCGCCTCAAGATTCGCTATTAACGCCTTGCGACAGATGAAATCCTGAAACTTCATTGCGGCCTCCGTTTTCGTGTCTCCTGGCACAGGCTTCCTGCCCGTGATTTCTCGCTTCTTCAGTTTTTCATTTATATTTCTAATTTTTAATTTCTTTCCTCGCCCCGCCTACTCCTCCGCCTTCTCCACTTCCGCCCCCGCCTTACCCGCGCCCAGCCGACCCTTGTGCCGCTGGCTGATGAACTCCTTGTGCTTGCGAATCTGATTTTCCAGTTTCGCCGACACCAGGTCGATCGCCGCGTACATGTCGTTATCCGTCTTGCTCGCCACCAGATCGTCGGCGTGCTCGACCATGACAATCCCCTCGCACGAGGGCTTGCCTCCCTCGAAATCCAGGATCATCCGAATCTCGCTGATCCGGTTGAAATACTTCAGCAACTTCCGCGATTTCTCCTCGGCATAGTTCTTCATCGCGTCGGTAACCGACATGTGCCGCCCGGTAATGACTACTTGCATCGCCTCTCCTTACGCCGGCTGGAGTTGGATTCAACCCAAACCACGCGTCTGCCTGTTTGCTCTCTTTCGGCGGACTAGCGCCGCCCCCCTGGCTTTTGGCCCCCGCGGACCTCGCCACAAACATGAGTATAGCAGCCTCACCCACCCTGTCAATGTCCTGAAATCGACCACACTCCGGTCGCTCCTGGCCGTTGTTGCTTTTGTCGTTTCTTCTCCCTTTTTAATTTTTCATTTTTCATTTTAAATTTCCCTCTCCCCCCGCCACTACCACCACTCCCACCGTCACCCGCGCCGCCCCCGCCTTAATTAACTCCCGCGCGCACGCCCCCGCCGTCGCCCCCGTCGTCATCACGTCGTCCAGCAGCAACACGCGCCGCCCCTTCACCGCCTCCGCCCGCATCACCCGGAACGCTCCACGCACATTTTCCTGACGCTCCGTCCGGCTCAACCCCACCTGCGGCGGAGTATCACGCACCCGCGCCAAAAGCCGTTCCAGCGGCGCCTCCAGCCCCCGACGCCGCAACTCCCGGCCCAGCACCGCCGCCTGATTGAACCCACGCCGGTAATACCGCCACCAGTGCAGCGGAACCGCCGTCGCCACGTCGATCTCCCCCGCCGCCCCGCTCTCCCGGAGCCGCGCCAAGAGCAACTCCGCCATTAGTGGCACGGGATAGCGCACGCCCTTGTACTTGACGCGCCGCACCAACTCGCCCAGCGGCCCGTGATATGTCCCCACACGAACCGTCGCCTCAAACGGCGGCTCTTCCTCCGCACACGCCGGACACGCCGCATGTGGCCCCAGGCCATGCCCGCACCGCCCACACGCCCGCTCCCGCGCCACCCGCTCAATCCCATCTCGGCACTCCGCACACAGCGCCGTTCCGGTTGTTGTTGCTTCTCGTAGGGACAGGGCTCTGCCCTGTCCGGTTGTTGTTTCTGTTTCTGTTGCCGTTGCTTCTTCACCCCTCGCCCTTGACGGGAGAGGGTAGGGTGAGGGTGTCTGTTGTTCGATTCCGCCGATAAACTTCCCGCACGATATGCACACCCGAGGCAGGAACAATCCGATGATGCCGTGAACCGCTCGTCCGAAGGGCATAGCCAAAAGCATAATCACCCGAGCCGAATCTGACAAGCCCCTCTTTGTTTTTGTTGCTTATTAAGCCCCCAGCACTGCTGGGGGATGCTGTTTTTTCTTCTTCTGTTTCTCCTTTTTCTGTTTCTGCTGCGCCTGAAGACTGAGGACTGAAGTCTGAGGACTGCTGTTAGCCCTTGACTTTCCCTCAAAAAACCCTATTATCACCCTTCCGTAGGGCGATTAGCTCAGTTGGTTAGAGCGCCTGCTCGACAAGCAGGAGGTCGATGGTTCGAGCCCATTATCGCCCACCATTTACTGCCAAACCCGTCAGGGTTGACCATAGATTGCCTCACTTTACCGAGGCCGGCCATGCCAACTGAAGAGATGCCGAACCGTCGAGAGGGCGAATTGTTGCGCCGCCTCGACGATCTCGAACTTCGCCTCGCCGCCGCTCAACAGGACCTCCAAGCCGCCGACCTGCGCTACCGCCGACTCACCGAGGCCATGGACGAAGGCCTCGCCGCGCACGAACTCATTTGCGATGACCGCGGCCAACCCTGCGATTACCGCTACCTGGAACTCAACCCCGCCTTTGAGCGACTCGTCGGTCTCACCCGCGCCGAACTCCTTGGCAAAACGCGGAACGAAGTCCTCCCCGACGAGAACCCCAAATGGCTCCGTCTCTTCGCCGAAGTCGCCCGGACCGGACGCCCGGTCCATTACACAAAACCTTCCGTCCTGGGCGAACGCGTCTTCGAGGGCACCATTTATTCCCCCGCCCCGGGCCAGTTTGCCGGCGTCTTCACCGACATCTCCGCACTCAAACGCGCCGAACTGGAAATCCGCGATCTCCGCGACCACCTCGAAGCCCGCGTCAAGGAACGCACCGCCGAACTGGAGCAACTCATCGCCACCCTGCGCAAGCCCAAACGCCCCTATCGCAAACGCGCCGCTCCCGGTGATAGTCCAAGTTAATGAAGGTTGGGCCCTGGCCCAACATGGTAAAATGCCGTGTTCCGCTTGGCGTTGCCGTTGCTGTTTTCTTCCACAGAAAGGTCCGCCCCATGAAATCCCTTGCTGCCCTGCTTCTTTCCCTCGCTATCCCCGCCTCCCTCGCCTTTGCTTCTCCACCTGTTCCACAGTTCACCGGCTCAAATGCTCGACCCTACTTCGTTACCGCCTCCATCCCTTCCGGCTCCGCCACACTCCCCTCCGGCGCCGTCGTCCGCTTCGCCGAAACCAAACTCCCCGTCAACCCGCCCGAGCGCCGCTCCGACGCCCTCACCGCACAAGTTCCCGCGACCAACTACGCCGACTGGTTCGAACCCTGGACGCCCTGGCCGCATCAAGGTTCCGGGAATGATCCGATCTGCACGATCGACCTCTCTCCGCACAAAGACGAAGCCGGCACACTTATCCTCGGCGGACTCTTCTGGCAGTTCATTCCGCAGTCGGTCACGGTCGCCTCCAGCAACGGTGCGAAAACCTTCCTTAAGAACGTTGATTACAAGTACAACCCCGAATGGGGCCAGATCGCCAGCCTCGGCGGCCGTCTCGGCGAGCTTGGCAAAGCCGAAGTCCGCGTCTCCTATGAATACATCCTCCAACGCCTTGACCTCGCCCAGGTCGACGCCGCCGGAAAAGTCACCCTCAAGCCGGGCCAGTCCGTCCTCGTCTGCCCCGATCTCCCCGACCCCGACCCAGGCTGCGCACCAGTCGCCGGCGTCTACCTCACCCCCTGGCGTTACGTCCCGCTCCTGCACTCGCCAGTCGATACCGGCTCTTCTGCCACCGGCCCGACCGCACCGCCCGTTTTCCAGGCCGACGTCTACCCCATTCACCCCGCCCCGCCCGTCGCCCCCGTCAACCCCGACGCCGTCGCCGCCCTCAAAAAGAAACTCGCCGCCGGCGAAGCCGTCAAAATCGCCTTCCTCGGTGACAGCCTCTCCGTCGGCGCCGAGGCCGGCGAATGGTGGACCGACCTCTGGACCGACAAAAATCTCGGCTTCCCCAGCCGCCTCATCGTCGCCCTGCGCAAGCAGTTCCCCAAAGCCGCGATCACCCCACTGACCGGTTTCCAGGGCAGCACCACCACCAAATATGGTCTGATCACCTTGAACACATCAGTCCTGCCCGCCAACCCCGACCTCGTCTTCATCGAATTCGCACTCAACGACGCCGGCGGTCCTCTGGGCGGCAAGCCTAACGTCTCCGTCGAGAACTACAAGACCAACCTCACCGCCATGGTCCGCCAAGCCCGCGCCGCCGGCGCTGCCGTGATCCTCATTTTCCCCTATCCCCCGAACCCGCTGGCCCAAAAGGGCCAGATCGCCCGCCGCGTCCCCGACTATCGCCAAGCCATGCTCGACGTCGCCAACGCCGAGAAAGCCGGTTTCGCCGACGTCTACACCGAATGGCAGAACCAGGCCACGCGCGGCCTCCCGCCCGAAAGCCAGCTCCACAACTGCATCAACCATCCCGGCCCGCGCGGCCACAAACTCATCGCCGACCTGCTCCTGCGGTTCTTCGAGTAGGGCGCCGTTTCCCCGTGGCACGGGCGTCCCGCCCGTGAGTCGCAGGGGCATCTTGCCCCTGTGCCGTCGTTCAAGATGGCCAAAAAAATCGGGCGGATGCCGAAGCACCCGCCCCAGACTTCTCTGTCTTTTCTATTTTTGCTTTTCAATTTTGCAGTTTTAATTTTAAATTTTTAATTTCCACCAGTACCGTCGCTCGGCGCCGCCTTCGCCGCCTGCTGCGCCACATGTGCCCAATACCACGTCCGCCACGCCCCGATGTCGTACGAGAAATCCTGCCCCGTCAGCCGCCGCAGCGAATCCAGCACTTCCGGGTGCGGCACCGTCTGCGTCACATGTTCGTTCCACGGCTCCACCGTCGCCTTGACGTCCAGCACCGACCCCGTCTGGAGCACCCCAATCGTCGGGGCAAACCCCACCGCCCCCTGGGCCACCACCGGCGTCAGACTCGACACGTACGCCTGCTGCGTCCCGTCCATGATCCACGACCGTTGCGACTGTGTCGTCTCATGACGGATCGTCCGCGTCTCCTGCGTCACCAGCGAATTGATCAGTCGCAGCACCGAATCCGACGTGCCGCTCGCCGACGGACCCGCGTCCGCCAGCAACTCCGCCGTCCGAACCAGCGCCTGCCCGTCCGACCCGCTCAGCGCCGCCTTCATCGCCGCCGACAATTTCGTACTCTGCATCCCCGCCAGCGCTTTTCTCGCTGCCGCCAGCACGTCGTGGTCATCGTCGTGCAGCCAGACCTTATACAGGTCCAGCCCCGCCTCGTCCCCACCGATCGTCCCCAACGCCTCCGCCGCCATCACCCGCTTGTTCACGTCCTTCTGATCCAGAAACACCGTCGCCAGCGGTCCCACCGCCGCCGGATCACGTATCGCCGCAATCTCCTTCCGCGCCGCCTGCGCCGCATCGTCCATAAACCAACCCGACAGCGCCTCGCGGTCCAGTTTTTCGAATTTCTTCTGCCAATCCTTCTGCCGCGCCACGAACTTCTCATCGCGCACCGGCTGGCCTTCCGGCGCCTTCGCCGCCGACTGCCGCGTCAGCCACACGCCGTCGCGCTTCACAAATCCCAGCGCCGCCCGCGCCGCCCCGTTCTCCCCGTCCAGCGCCAGCGCCCGCTCGTATTCCGCCTGCGTCTCGGTTGTCAGATGCTTCGATGCGCACCACTTGGCCAACTCCACGTGCGCCGCCGCCGTCTGCTCCACCGCCGCCGCTTTCGTCCGGTACTGTTCCAGCGGACTCGGCGCCGCCACAATCTTTTCCACCTGCGCCGCCGGAATCGTCATCGTCCCGGGACCACTGCCGATCTTGACCACGATCTCCGTGCCCCGGTTTTGCACCAGTTCGCCTTCGACCGTGGTACCGCCGCTCAGGTAAATGATGTCGCCCGAGGCCGCCGCCGACCACGCCGCCACCAGCGCCGCCCCGACCGCCAGCCGCCAGATCTGCCGTTTCATCGTCCGTTCCTCCTGAACGCCTGTTGAGAACGCTCCCTGCCTGCCATTATACCGACTATTATACACCAACGCCCCTGCCCACGCACAATTTCCTTTTATCCGCTCCGCCTCCAGCGTTAAACTCTGGACACAACAAAGAGGAATCCTCGCCACCACGCCAAAACCAACATTGATTTCGTCCCGATAATAATATTTTGGATTTCGCCTTGCTTCTCCCCATTTTATGAAGTACATTTTCCTCAGAGTTCAGGGGCTTGCACGACGTATTGTGTCCGGGGACGGTGACGGCCGGCGTTGATGTCCGACGCGGCGGTCGCCGTCCCCGTTTTTTTTGACGCCACGGGGAAGGACCGGGAGAACAAAATGCGCCTCCGTCCTCTTATCCGCCGCCCTGTTCCTGCTCGCCCTGGCCCTGGCCCAGTTCGCCCAGGCTGCGCCCTGCGATTATCAGTTCGGCACCGTCGGCAACGAAAGTTACAAAGGCCCGGGGGCCGGCGGCATTTGCGTCGCCGCTTCCTTTATCGACGGCTGCGTTTACCTCCAGCACGCCTTTCCCTCGCTCTACGGCGGCACGGCCCTGCCCACCGGCAATCTCTCGTCCCAGCGGACCGCCATGGAAGCCTGGGCCGTTGACGGCTGGACCCCTCCCGGAGGCACTTTCCACCAGGGCTACTACACCACGTGCATCCCGGACGGCAACAACTTCGGCGACTGGTGGCAGAACGCCGTCGCCTGGACCGAAGCCTTCGCCCCCGGACGGACCGCCTACTCCGCCCAGGCCGGCTTAACCCGCGGCGGCGAAAGTTCCGCCTCCTGGGTCGACAACGGCAACGTCCAGGACCTCTTCCCCACCACCACGTTCCTCAGCGCCGCCGTCGCGGCCAACGCCTTCATCGAAATGGGCATCTATCAATACGGCTATAACGACGGAGTACTCGTGGAACACTCCGGCCACGCCATCGATCTGGTCAACCTTACCTGCGCCAACGGCCTGTATACCATGTCCTTCTTCGACCCCAACAATCCCAACGGCGGCTTCTTCAGCGCCGTCCTGGGCACCATGACCATCGACGGCCAAACCGCCCTCAACTTCGTCGCCCCCGCCGGCGCCACCTACCAGGGCCAGAACGTCTACCTCGCCGGCGCCATCGTCGAAACCCCCGTCCCCGAACCCGCCACCCTCTCGCTCCTCACTCTCGGCCTCGCCGCTCTCGCCCTCCGCCGCAAACACAAATAGCCGTCTCTTCATCCCTCTACCTTTTACCCTGAGCTTCGTCGAAGGGCGGGAGAAGATGGCTCGCAAGGGTCAAGAGAGCGGCGGAGAACCGCTCGAAATTTCGAATAAACCTGATTTCGACTTGCCTCTCGGCAATTTGTGAAGTACATTTAATCTCGGAGTTCAGGGGCTTGCACGAAGTATTGTGTCCGGGGACGGTGATTGCCGGCGTTGATGTCTGACGCGGCGGTCGCCGTCCCCGTTTTTTTTTGATATCACGGGGGAGGATCAGGAGAACAAATGCGCCTCCGTCCTCTTTCCGCCGCCCTGTTCCTGCTCGCCCTGGCCCCGGCCCAACTCGCCCAGGCTGCGCCCTGCGATTATCAGTTCGGCACCGTCAGCAACGAATGTTACACCGGCCCGGGCGCCGGCGGCATTTGCGTCGCCGCCTCCTTTATCAACGGCATGGTTTATCTTCAGAACGCTTTTCCCTCGGTCTACGGCGGCACGGCCCTGCCCACCGGCAATCTCTCGTCCCAGAAGGCCGCCATGGAGGCCTGGGCCGTCGACGGCTGGACCGCCCCCAACAACACTTTCAACCCCGGCTACTACTCCATCGCCACTCAGGACGGCAAGACCTTCGGAGACTTCTGGCAGGGCATGGTCGCCTGGACCGAAGCCTTCGCCCCCGGACGCACCGCTTATTCCGGCCAGGCCCCCCTGTCTCTTAACGACGAAACCTCCGCCTCCTTGACCTTCGGCAATAACCTCCAGAACCTTTTCCCCACCGTCGGTTTCTTGAGCGCCGCGGCCAACGCCAACGACTACGTCGAACTCAGCATCTACGAATACACCAGAAATGGCGACGACATCACGACCGGCGCCGGTCACGCCATCAATCTGGCCAACATCACCTGCGACAACGGCCAGTATACGATTTACTATCAGGACCCCAATGCTCCCACCAGCGGCTTCTTCAGCGCCGTCCTCAACACCATGGACGTCGACGGCCAGACCGCCCTCCATTTCGCCAGCGACTTCACCTTCGGCGGACAGGACGTCCTCCTGGCCACCGCCTTCGCCGAAGGCCCCGACGTCCCCGAACCCGCCACCCTCTCGCTCCTCGGCCTCGGCCTCGCCGCCCTCGCCCTCCGCCGAAAACGCCAATAGATTATCACTCAAGGCCTGAGCAACCGCACTACCAGCACCGGCGGAATCTCCGGCATGTCGTCCCAGCGCAGCCGCCCGGGCGCGGCCCCTTCCGGCGGAAACGCCGGTTCTTCCACGCCGTTCATCACGAAGCCCGCCTCGAAGGCGGCCCCCAGCAGCACCCGTAGTGGCCGATGAAAGTAATACTGCGCCTCCGGTTGACCGACAATGCCCTCGCCTTTCCGCGCTCGCGGCGTCAGGTATTGGCTGATCTTCATCCCGGTGCGGTGCGCCATGCGGCCGGCCTCGTCATCGTAGCACTCGGCAAAACGCACGCTCTCCGTCGCCTGGAACGCTGGGTGGATGATCGAGAACACGAACCTGCCGCCGGGCTTGAGCAACCGGAACAGGGCCAACATCAGCGGCTCAATCCGCGGCATGTCCTGCAAAGCCATGTTTGACACGGCCTTGTCGAATCGTCCCTCGCCCAGTACCGCCAGCGCCGCCCCGTCCGTGGCATCGACCACCCGGTAGTCAATCCCGGCCCCCGGGCTGGTCCGCCGCCGCGACCGCTCGATGAATCGTTCGCTATGATCCACCGCCACGACCCTGGCTCCGCGCTCGGCCAGTTGCCGTGAGAACCTCCCGGCCCCGCAGGCGACATCCAGGATCATCTCGCCGCGCTGGGCGTCCAGCAGTCGGTGGACGGCCGGCTCGATCAGAATGATTTGAAAATCATTCCCATCCCCGATGCGGTCATCCCACCACTCGGCGTTAGTATTCCAGATGCGGATGTTCTCGGCATTAAGTTCGGGAAACTCGCCATTCGCTTTTGCCATTGTCTTCCAGCCCTCGTACCCGCTTAGCCTCATGCCCCGCGCCTCCGCATTATGTCATGCCGTCGCAATTCCGCAAGGTTCTATGTGGAACGCCCGCGCTCGGCTGTCCATCTTTCCCCACCGCCCGCCAACTTGCTTCCCCCACCGCAGTCCCGTATAATCTCCCCGTGTCTTGCCGTCTCGTCATTCTCGGTTCCGGCAGTCGCGGCAACAGCCTCCTTGTCGCCAATTCCCGCGCCAGAATCCTCATCGACATGGGCTTCTCCCAGCGCCGCCTCGCCGCCGACCTCGCCGCCCAAACAATAGACCCCGCCGATATCACCGCCCTGCTCGTCACCCACACCCACTCCGACCACGTCGCCGACTCCTCGCTCAAGTTCTGCCACTACAACCAGGTTCCGCTCGTCTCCGCCGCCGAAAATCTCGCCGTCCTGCGCCGCCGCTTTCGCACCATCTTCGCCCGCCTCGACCGCGCCGGCCTCGTTCGCCCGCTCTCGCCGCGCGGCCTGCACATCGACGGCATCGACGTCCGCCCCTTTGAACTCCCCCACGACGCCGAAGGCCTGACCCTCGGCTTTCACCTCACACTCGGCTCGGGCAACGGCGCCGCCCCGCTCCGCATCGCCGCCGCCACCGACCTCGGCCACGTCCCGCCCGAAGTCTGCCGCATTTTTTCCGCGACCGACGTCCTCGTCCTCGAATCTAACCACGACCCGCAACTTCTAGCCGCCAGCGGCCGCCCGGCGAGCCTCATCGACCGCATCTCCGGCGACCTGGGCCACCTCTCGAACCTCCAGACCGCCGCCGTCGTCGCCCAGGTCCTGGCCGACCGTCCGCCGGGGTCGCTTCGCCACCTCGTCCTGGCCCACCTCAGCCAGGAATGCAACGCCCCCGCCCTGGCCCTGGCCGAACTCGCCCGCGTCCTCGCCCCCCTCGGCTCCGCCGCCCCCGCCCTCTCCGTCGCCGCCCAGGACGAACACCTCGCCGTGGCCTTGAACTAACCTAGGCCATTTCCTCTTGCCTGAATGAGTTCGTATTGATATTCTTTCAATCTGGATAGGAGAGAAATAATCGCGCGACGCCGTACCGCCATCCGCGCAAAAAGAGAACCTCGGTTCCTGCACCGTCGCTAGGACGGGGGAAGGAGCTCCGAGGTCTACGCTACCATTATTGGCTATTTTCAGGGCAAAAGCAACGTGAATTCTGATTTTTACTCGAAAATTTCCACCGCCGTCTCTAAGGAACGCCTTGATGCTTATGGCCAGGACGGGGTAGATGAGGCCACGACGCTGGGACGCTATCTCTGGAACGCCGCCGTCTGCGAAACCCTCTACTCTCCACTACAAATGGTAGAGGTTGCCCTCAGAAACTCCGCCCATCGTGCTTTTTCGCAACACTACAGCACCGACACCTGGTACAACCTGGCCCCGTTGACCTTGTTAGGACACAAGCAACTGGAAGAAGCAGAAAGAAATTTAAAAAAATTCAACAAACCGCTTACTCCCGGCCATATCGTCTCGGAATTAAATTTCGGTTTGTGGACTGCTTTTTTCAACAAAGCGCACCTGAGAACCGGCTTGGGCGCGGTCATCCTGAAGGCCGTCGGCTCACGTTGCCTCAAGTCCCAAAGACGCCAGCCTTTCCAAGACCAACGCTGGGACAGGATTCGTCGCCTCCGCAACCGCATCTTCCACTACGAAAGAATCATCCATTGGAAGGATCTGCCGGACCAGCACGAAACCCTGCTTGAGACGATTGGGTGGATCTCGCCGGAATTGGAAGAAATGAGCAGAAAGCTTGACCGCTTTGCTCCAGTTTACAATCATGGCATCGATCCCTGGGTCGCCAAGCTCCGAAGTCACTGGCCCAAAAACAAGTAGCCCCCGCAAGCGTGCGACCGCCGCCCCCGCCCTCTCCGTCGCCGCTCAGGACGACCACCTGGCCGTCGCCCTTAATTAACCCCGCCGTCAGCCGAGCGCAACAAAATGGGCGTTCGATTTCCCCGAGCGTCGTCGTGGGAAAATCAAACGCCCATTCGCGATTCAGTCTTCAGCGCTGGGTTAAGACCGCCGCCCTACTTCTTCTTGGCGTCCTTGTTCTTCTTCGGCTTCTTGACTTCCTTGCGCGTTGCGTTGTTGCCTTTGCCCATTGTAAGTCTCCTTTGCATTTTTTTTCCAGGCCCGCGACCACCGCCGGCCTCTGTCATGTCATTATCCTTCGACCCAAAAGATTCTGCAAGCTTTTTCAGTATGCCTCCCACCGTTGACACTTCGCCCGCCGCGCCGCTATAATGCCCCCGTCGCTCTCCTTACCGTCGCCGCCGACAGAAAGCAGGACGCCCGTGCTCACTGCCGCAGAAATCGAAAACCAGCTTGAGGCCTTGACGCAGAAACTACAACTGCTCAAGGACTCTCTTTGACCTCCCCGCCAAAATCGCCGAACGAAAGACCATCGAAGAAAAAATGTCCGTCCACGGTTTCTGGGACTTCCAGGAAACCGCACAGCAGACCGTCGCCCGCCTGAAGGAACTCAACTCCTCCATCGACCCCATCACCTCCCTGGTGGCCCGCACCGACGACGCCCACACCCTGCTGGCCCTGGCCCGCGAGGAAGCCGACCAATCCGCCCTCGAAGAATCCGACCGCGAAGTCTCCGCCCTGGCTGAGGAATTCGCCCGCTTCGAGCTGACCACGCTCCTTTCCGGCCCGTACGACGCCGGCAACTGTTACCTGCCCATCCACGCCGGCCAGGGCGGCGCCGAGAGCAAGGACTGGGCCGACATGCTTCACCGCATGTACACCCGCTACGCCGAGCGCCAGGGCTGGAAGGTCGACATCGTCGACGCCGTCCCCGGCGAGGAAGCCGGCTTCTCCTCCATCACCCTCTTCGTCCAGGGCCACTACGCCTTCGGCTACCTCTCGGCCGAGGTCGGCGTCCACCGCCTGGTCCGCATCAGTCCCTTCGACTCCGCCGCGCGCCGCCACACCAGTTTCGCTTCCGTCGATTGCCTGCCCGAACTTCCCGACCAGGTCGACATCGTGGTCGATGAAGAGGATCTGCGGCTCGACTTTTTCCGCGCCGGCGGCGCCGGCGGCCAGCACGTCAACAAAACCTCTTCCGCCGTCCGCATCACCCACCTGCCCACCGGCATCGTCGTCCAGTGCCAGAACGAACGCTCCCAGCACCAGAACCGCCACGTCGCCATGAACATGCTCAAGGTCAAACTCCTCCGCCTGGAAGAGGAAAAGCGGAACAAGGAAATGGCCGGCCTTTACGGCCCCAAGGGCGAAATCGCCTGGGGTAGCCAGATCCGCTCCTATGTCCTCCAGCCCTACACCCTGGTCAAAGATCACCGCACCGACCACGAAACCGGCAAGGTCATGGACGTTCTCGATGGCCGCATCCAGGAATTCATCGACGCCTATCTCCGCCTCCGCGCAAGTTCGAGGCCGGGAAAGTAACTTCGCTGGCTGAGGGATAGTCCACATGCTAAACCAACGATATAGGGTGGCGTGGCCCACGCTTGCGTGGCCACGTTTACCGGCACCTCACATGGTCACGCTGCGCGTGAACCATGCCACCCTCACGTTAATCGTTATTATTCTTTCCATCTCCGCTCTCCCCGGCTGCGGCCTCCTCCCAGAACAATCCTACTCCGTCCCCAACTCCACCGTCGTCCTCCACTATCCCGCTCTCTGGTCCGTCTCGCGCGAAACCTCCCGCGCCGGCCTCCTCACCGTCTTCTCCCCCGACGCCAAGCCCGGACCGCGCAGCACACGCATCACTCTCCAATACGGCTCCATCTCCCCCGAACCCCCTGGCCGCAGCGTCGCCGGGACCGCACCAATCCTGGGAGGAAAGCCCGGCGCCGGCGCCATCCAGTGGCGCGACTATACCCAGAAAAACTCCCTCAGCCCGCAAAGTCTCCACGGCGCCATCCTCTCTCAGGATCTCGGCCTCGGCCCGCAAGGCCTGCACAGTTATCGCCTCGTCGTTCCACCGAACTGGGCAGTTGAGGCCTACGCGCCACCCGCCGATTTCGCTACAATCCGGGCCACGGCCGAACGCATGGCCTCGGCTCTGAACGTCAAAGCCAAGCCCGGCGCGGAAAAATGAGGCCGTCGTCGTTATGTAGGGCGGCTGCTTGACAGCCGCCAAAAATAAAAGGCTCTTCTTCCGGTCTCCGTTAAAAAAATGATAATCCGCACAATTTTCTCAATCCTCCTCCTCGTCCTCTCCGGCTGCAGCGCCGCCACCGAAACTTCCCAAGCCGCCAGCCGCGCCCATTTCCGCCACAACGGCCTCCGCTTCGCCCTCGACGTCCCCGCCGCCTGGTCCATCCAGGCCCTGCGCGGCAACGTCGCCTTCGAAGCCCTGGCCCCGCGCCAGCCGCAAGCCGAGCCGGCCAGTTCCCTGGCCGCCGAGTTGACCGGCCGCCAGACCCGCGCCGCCTCCGCCGTCGATGTCTTCACCCGCACCGAAGACGCCGACGTCAACCTCGACGCCTTCGCCCCCAAGCTCCTCGACCTCTTCACCTCCGACCTCCGCTTCCAACTCCAGGATCATCCCGTTCAGCCCACCGTCGAATCCGCCACCGTCTCCGGCTTGCCCGCCCGCCTCTTCCACCGCGACGCCTGGGAAGGCCCCGTCCAGTTCGACCAGCGCATCCTCATCGTCGCCCGGGGCCGCCAGGTCTGGGCCTTGATCATCACCGTCCCCGTCGCCGATCGCGCCTCTGCCGCCGCCGACGTTGCCGCCATCGAAAAATCCTTCTCTGTTTGGTAAATACACATGCGTCTTGCCATAATCTTAATCCTTCTCGCCTCACTCGCCGGATGTGGACAAAAACAGTCCTCCGCAGACAAAATACGCAACACCACTGTCAAAGAACTCGGATTTGCTTTCAACCTGCCCGATGGTTGGATAGGAGGCCGGGAGGACGATTCCGGAGATTGCGATTATGCCGGAAACCTCCCAGACGTGGGAAAAATGTCGTCCAAAAGATTTGAATTAAACGTCAGGGCCGACTCCGAGACAAAGGGCTTCGATCTCGAAGGTCTAATGAAAAGGACCTGCCAGATGTACAGCCGCATGCCCGGCTATCAAGAGCGGCAGGCTCGGATAATCAAGCACAAATCCGGCCAACAGACATACTTGATCGAGGCCGACGTTAACGTCGATGCGCTGGACTGGTACAATGGCGCTTCTAGTGAAGGTCCGCACCCCGACGGACCTCACCGTCTCAAACTAATCGGGTTCCTGGATAACGGGCGTGAGTTACTTGTCAGAATTCTAGTCCCAATCGAAAATTGCGACCACTGGATGGCCGAGTTCGACCCGATTCTTGATTCTTTCATAACCATGAAACCAACGGGCCGGAGACATTGGTAAAGGTTCCCATGCGTCTTTTTCTCTTCATCATTCTTCTCTGTTCTCTCTCCGGCTGCGGCCACAAAGCCCCCGCCGCCGCCAACCTCCGCAACCACCGCAACGAAATCGCCGGCTTCGCCCTCAACCTGCCCGAAGGCTGGATCGCCTCTTCCACCGGCAACGACCGCGAAACTTATCTCCGCGTCCTCCCTGCCGACGGCAAAAAGCCGCCAGTCCGTCTCATGATCTCCGTCCTGGTCGAATCCGCACCCAAGGGCCTCGACCTCGCCGCCTTCTTCAAGTCCGCCCGCGAACAACTCTCCCGCCAGAACGCCTACTCGGAACGCCAGGCCCTCCTCACCCAACACGCTTCCGGCCTCCCGGCCTACCTGATCGAAGCCGACTTAGGCCGCCCGACCGACGGACCCGAAGGCCGCCCCTGCCGCTTCAAACAATTCGCCTTCCTGCTCCACGGCCGCCAGATCGTCATCACCGCCGTCGTTCCCGCCGACGACGCCGACCGTCACATGTCCGAAGTCGATCCGATTCTCAATTCCTTTCTGACCTGGTAAAGGAGATTCCATGGCCTCGCCCTTAAACGACCGTTCTTCCGCCACCTACGAAACCCTCCGCAAGACCGATCCCTACCTGGCCGAACTGCTCGACCTCGAATGGCAGCGGCAGCAGAACACCCTCGAACTGATCGCCTCCGAAAACCACGTCTCGCGCGCCGTCATGGAAGCCACCGGCTCGCTCCTCACGAACAAATACGCCGAAGGCTACCCCGGTCGCCGCTACTACGGCGGCTGCCAGATCGTCGACAAAGTCGAGCAACTCGCCATCGACCGGGCCAAACAACTCTTCGGCGCCGAGCACGTCAACGTCCAGCCTCACGCCGGCAGCCAGGCCAACATGGCCGTCTACTTCGCCTGCCTTCAGCCCGGCGACACCATGCTGGCCATGAGCCTCAACACCGGCGGACACCTCACCCACGGCTACAAACTCAACTTCTCCGGCAAACTCTACAAAGTCGTCCACTACGGCGTCAGCCCCAAGACCGAGCAGATCGACTTTGACGACGTGCGCCGCCTGGCCCGCGAACACAAACCCAAGCTCATCGTCGTCGGGGCCAGCGCCTATCCCCGCCTGTTGCACTTCGACAAATTCGCCGAAATCGCCCACGAGGTCGGGGCGCTGCTGATGACCGACATGGCCCACATCGCCGGACTCGTCGCCGCCAAGCTCCACCCCGATCCCGTCCCCGTCTGCGAGTTCGTCACCACCACCACGCACAAAACCCTCCGCGGGCCGCGCGGCGGAGGCATCTTCTGCAAAAAAGAATGGGCCAAGGCCATCGACTCCGCCGTCTTCCCCGGCATGCAGGGCGGACCGCTCGAACACGTCATCGCCGGCAAGGCCGCCGCCTTCGGCGAAGCCCTCCTGCCCGATTTCTGCGGCTACCAGAAACAGATCGTCGACAACGCCGCGGCCATGGCCGACGAAATGCGCGTCCTCGGCTACCGCCTCGTCGCCGGCGGCACCGACAACCACCTTTTCCTCGTCGATCTCACGCCCAAGGGTTTGACCGGCGACCGGGCCGAAAAAGCCCTCGAAGCCTCCGGCGTCATCATCAACAAAAACCTGATCCCCTTCGACAAGCTCCCGGCCGCCCAGTGCTCCGGCATCCGCATCGGCTCGCCCGCACTGACCACGCGCGGTTTCAAGGAACCCCAGATGCGCCAGACCGCCCGCCTGGTCGACACCATCCTGACCGCCTCCGGCCCCGACGACCACAAGCTCATCGTCGCTGTGGGCGAAATCCGCGAACTCTGCCGCGCGTTTCCGCTCGACTAAACAATAATTTACAAAATTTCGGAAAATCTCTTCCCCCTCATGCGTCTTACATTCAGACACCCAGCCGCAGGCGGCCCAGACCGCTTGCGCGGCCGCCAGGCTTGCTTCGGCTGGCGGCCGGATTTTGCTTGTTTCGTTTCACCGAAAAGTTAAAATCATTTTGCATATCTGTACCCGCTGTCGAGACAATTTCAATTTCTTTGGGAGATTTGCCATGACCTTTCGCCGCTTGACCGTCTCTACCCTGGCCCTCCTGGTCGTCCTGGCCGCCGCCTCCGTCGTCCGCGCCGACTGGCCCACCTGCACCGATCTCGACAAACTCATGGACACCGCCAAGCAGCGCGGCATGCCCATCTGCATTCTCTACCTGAAGAAATCCGCCGCAGGCATGGGCTGGAACACCCGAGCCAGCACATACGAAAACTTTCCCCAGTATCAGGATACGCTGGCCGTGCGAATCTATTGGGAATCGGAAGATGCCGCCTTTTGGAAAATCAAGGGTGGGATCAATACCAACATGTGGAATGGAATCATCCTGGTCGATGGCGGCGGACGGGTTCTCGGCGTCCAGACTGACGACCAGCCCGTCGATCCCCGCCAGATGGCCGATCAGGCCAACAACGCCTGGCAAGTCACCAAGTGGGAAAAAACCACCGACGACCAACTCAAAACCACCGACGCCAAAATCGCCCATCGTCAGTACGCCGAACTTTACGCCATGATCGCCAAAATCGATGACACCGACAAAAAAATCAGTGCCAAACTCAAGGACTCCGTCCCCTGGCTGCCCGGCCGCACCAGCGGCAGGTTTCACCTCGTCGGAGGGTCATCCGGTTCCGTCGGCGGCAACACTTCCGAGGAAAAACAAGCCGCCAAACAGGCCGAGGATGAGAAGAAAAAACAGGCCGCGACCGAACGCAACGACCAATGGTTCTATTCCGAGCAGATCAAGGAGGCCCGCGCCAAACTCCAGACCGCCCTCCAGGCCGAATTTGACGCCGCCTACGATCTCGTCGATGCCGGCAAGCTCCCGGAAGCCCAGAAAGCCCTCAAGCTCATCGCCTTCTACAAGGTCGACGACGACCTGTCCAAAAAAATAGCCGACCTGAAAACCCAGGTCGACAAGGCCATCAAAACCGGCGCTAAAATCCCGCCCCGCGCCGCCACCAGCGCCACCAGCGCTTCCAGTGCTGCCGCGCCGGCCGCAAAATAAAAGGTTGGACATTTCCAGCGTGAACATGGCAGCAAACGACGACCGCCATGCCACCCAACCCCGGACTCACCACCGCCGCAACAACAGCCACGCCCCCAACACAATCACCACGATAATCCCCGCGAGCGCCAGACGCCCGGCCCACGTTCCGGTCATGGCCTCAAACAGCGACCACACTTCATCCGGCGGATCGGCCGGCAACCCCGCCAGGACCCGTTCCCCCGCCGCCTCTGCCTCCTTTACCTGCCGATCCATGGCCCAGACGTTGTGAAACACCGCCAGGACCGCACTCAGAATCGGCAGCACGCTAACACCCCGGGCAGAACTGATGGGCACCTTGTTCCAGGGCCGCGTCGGCAACTCCAGCATCCTCATCTCGTCACCGTATCCTCCCAGGTGTTCCTTGCGCACTTCCAGGGCCAGGCCCACGCGCGCCAACTGCTCCATCTTCGCCAGAGCTTCCGGCGTCAGGTTCATCATCGCATCGGCATAACTGATCTGGAGCTTTTCCACCTCACCGGCGCCAAACCAGTACAACCGGCACGAGTGGCAGTGATGGATGTTCACCGCGCCCTGGGGGCCGGCCACTTCCTTCTCCATGCGGCCCCGGCATTCGGGGCAACGAATCCGCTCGGCTTCGGACGAAACCGCGGCTTGCTCGAAAAACCGCTTCTTGTCGTCCGCCGTCCAATTCGGGTCGGCGTGGCGCCGCACGGCGTTGAACGAATCCTCCGGCACCAGTTCGCCATGGCACCCGGGGCAGGCCAGGACGTTCAGGATATGCGCTCCCTCCAGCTTCAAATCCACCTGACAATGCGGACATTTCGCCATCGCTTTTTCCCTTCTCCCGTACCTGATGTCATGTAGGTCGGTTCAACAGACCCGACATCATCTTCGCAATCGCCCCCCGCCCCGTCAACTCCCAGCCCCGTTTCGGTCGATAAAGAACTATTGGCGGCGCTCTGCCTGCGCGCCAAACCGGAACGCCCATGATCACGCGTCGTCACCTTCCCGCATTCACCCTGGCCGAGGCCCTGGTCGCCGGCGTCGTCCTGGCCCTGGCCGTCGCCGCCATCCTCACGCCCTTCGGCGCCGCCGCCAGGCAACAGGAACGCGCCGCCAAGCTGACCCAGGCGGCGCTCCTGGCCGAACAGGGCGTCGAAGAATGTCTCGCCCAGACCGCCTGGACCCTAAGCGCCTCCAACCCGCCCGCCCTCGGCCCCGCTCCCGGCGAAACCGCCCGGAACCTTTACCTGGAACGGACCGACTACCACGGCTTTACCGAAACTCCCGCCCAGTTCGGCCTCCGCTACGGCCCGGCCCAGCCCGCCGCGGCATATCTGCCCAACCTCTCGCGCCGCTTCAACCTCCAATACGTCTACCTGCCCGGCATGAACCCCGCCGCCGCGCCGGAACTTATGATGCTCACCGTCCGCGTCTTCGACGGCGACCAGGAACTCGTCACCCTCAGGCGCTTCGTCAGCAAACATGAAGACCATTAGCCGACAATTTCGCGGCCGCGCCTTTACCCTGGTCGAACTCCTCCTCGCCCTGACCATCACCGCCGTCATCGTCGCCGGAGCCGCCATGATGACCTGGACCCTCACCGCCTACCATTACTCCGGCGAGGCCGCCGTCCAACTGGCCACCCAGGGCCGCTTCGGCCTCATGCCGCTACGACGCGACGTCCGCGCCGCCCAGGCCGTCGCCCTCACCCCCGCCGGCAGCCTGGCGGTCTGGTTCGGCGACACGAAAAACAGCGGCGCCATCGACCTCACCCAATTCGCCTTCTACTATTTCCAAGCTTCCGACCGCACCCTGCGCCGCCTCACCTACTCCGCCGCTGCCGCGAACTTCGGCCCGCCCAGCCCCGCCGCCTTCGCCGCCTCTTTCGCCAACTTCGACAGCGGCTCTTACCTGGCCTCCGCCGGGGGACTGGTCGTCTCCAACCAGGTCGTCTGCCACAACCTCGATGCTGTCACCTTCGCCGCCAACCATCCCGCCGGAGGGGCCGACACCGTCGAATTTTTCCTCCAACTCTCCTCGCCCGAAAACATCGTCAACTCGACCGGCCACCCCGTCAACCTAAACCTTTACGGTTCCGCGACCATGAGGGCACCGACTTATGCCTACGGCTTCGCCCCGCAATCCTGAGCGGCTGCGCCCGCGCGGCGTGGCCCTGATCCTCGTCCTCATCATCGTCGCCGCCATCTTCGTCGTCGGCCTGGCCGCCATCACTGCCGCCACATCCAGCTCCCTGTCCGGCAGCAACTTCGTCGATTACGCCACCGCCCTCCAGGGGGCCCAGAGCGGCGTCGAAGTCGCCCGCCGCTACCTCGACCATCCCTGGGAAGCCGGCCTCTCCTGGGGCCAGACCTGGCCCGGCACCGGCAGCTACGTCGCTATGCCCCCCCCCTCCGACTCGCCCGTCGCGCTCCGCGACGTTTACTACACCGTCACCGCCACCTCGACCCTCTCCGCCACCGGCGCTCCTGCTTACCTCATCACCTCCACCGGCCGCGCCCTCGCCCCCGGCGGCGACCCCACCGGCACCACCGGGGCAACCCGAACCATCACCGCCGTCTTCCTCCAACCCGCCATCTCGCTACCCAACCTCATCACCAGCACCGCCGGCCTCTACCTCCCCACCAACGCCACGATCCACGGCTCCGTCTTCTGCGACCAGAACGCCATCGTCGCCGCCGGGGCCGCGGTCCAGGGCAACCTCGCCGCCGTCGGCTCCATCACCAATTTCGGCACCGTCTCCGGCGCTTCCACCACGTCTTGCTCAACCCTTTTCATCCCGCCCGTCACCTACGGCCAATACACCCCCACCTATTCCTTCGGCGGCGCCACCAACACCGCCGTACTGCTCGCCGGCGCGCTGCTCACCGGCGCGCCGCCGCTGGGCATGCCCAACAACCCCGACAACCTCTTCTACTCCACCACCAACTTCACCCTTTCCAATGCCACCATCACCGGCGGCGGCTTCGTCACCTCCGGCAACCTAACCCTTTCCGGCACCGTCGCCATCACCGCCCCCCTCGGCTTCCCCGCCCTGGTCGTCGGCGGCGATCTCCTCCTCAACCGCAACGCCACCCTCACCACCGCCGGCCCCATCACCGTCGCCAGAACCATCCGCATGGTCAACGACGACGGCTCCGAAGTCACCGACACTTCTCTCCCCCAGGCCCTCTGGACCCACACCGGCCCGCTCCTCTTCACCGGCCCCGCCACCTTCTCCGCCTACAGCACCATCAACTTCACCGCCAACTACGACGCCACCCGCGCCGCCCTCCAACCCGTTTCCCACATGCCCCTGCCGCTGCCCATCGTCTCCTACGCCGAAAACTAAGGTTGCTTTTGTTTTTCAGCCGCGGAGCGGCGAATGATAATAGCCTCGGGCGCAAGCCCGTGGTAACGATCAAACGCCGCTACGCGGCTTCCAGAAATCTCTTGCACAATCATTGAAGCGCGAGACAATCATCGAACATGATCCCGCGGCGGTCGCGGGCCAAACTCATCCGGAAAATTGAGCAATCCCATGCTGCCCACTCTCGAAACCGCGCGATTGATTCTGCGGCCCTTCACCCTGGCCGATGCACCGACCGTGAAACTCCTGGCTGGCGACCACGACCTTGCCTCGACCACAATGAACTTGCCGCACCCCTACCCGGAAGGCGCCGCAGAGACATGGATCGCCACGCACACCGAGAAGTTTGAGCAGGGCACGCTGGCCGCCCTCGCCATTACGCTGCGCCCCGCCGACGAACTCATCGGCGCCATAAGCCTGGGGATCAACCAAGCACACCGGCGGGCCGAACTCGGCTACTGGCTGGGCAAGCCCTGGTGGAACCAGGGCTACATGACCGAGGCTGCGCGGGCGCTGATTGGTTGTGGGTTCGAGACATTCAACCTGAACCGCATCTCCGCCCAACATTTCGTTCGTAATCCGGCGTCCGGCCGCGTCATGCAGAAGCTCGGAATGACCTACGAAGGCTGTTTGCGGCAGGCCATGCTCAAGTGGGACCGGTTCGAAGACTTGATGTGTTATGCCATTCTCCGCGAGGACTGGAACGCCGCGCAACACTGAACAGCGGGCGGCATGAAGTACCACACACACACCCATTCTCGCTACCACCGTTGCTTTTTCCTTTTTTTTACTTTCTGTTCATCCCAACGCCAACATCCGCTCCAGCGCCCGCCGCGCCGGGGCGGCAACTTCTTCAGGCACGGCGACTTCGTACTTCATCTCTTCCAAACTCCACAGCACTTTTTCCAGCGTGTTCAACTTCATGTTCGGGCAATCCGCCGCGCGCGACACATGCACAATCTCTTTCCCCGGATTCTCTTTTCGCAGGGCGTGACAGATACCCATTTCGGTGCCGATGATAAACGTCTGCGCCGCCGATTCCCGCACGAACCGCAGAATCTGCGCCGTCGATCCCACAAAATCCGCCTCGCGCCTCACTTCTTCCGTACACTCCGGGTGGACCGCGACCACTGCCCCCGGATGCGCCGCCCGTTGCCGCACGATGTCCTCCGGCAGGATGCGATGGTGCGTCGGGCAGAAGCCGGGCCAGAGAATCAGTTTGCGGCCCAGTTGCCGCGCTACGAAATCGCCCAGGCTCTGATCCGGGACGAAGAGGATCGGACGCCCGGCGGGGATCGAGGCCACGACGCGGGCGGCATTGGAACTGGTGCAACAGATGTCCGACAGGGCTTTGACGGCGGCGCTGGAGTTGACGTAGCAGACCACGGCGGCATCGGGATTTTTTAGCCGCGCCTCGGCCAGTTGCGCCGCCGTAATCATGTTCGCCATCGGGCAGCCGGCGTTGGGGTCCGGGGCGAGCACCGTCCGCCCCGGATTCACCAGCTTCGCCGTCTCGGCCATGAACCACACGCCGCACAGCACGATCACGTCCGCCTCGACCTTGGCCGCCTGCTGGGCCAGGGCCAGCGAATCCCCCACCACGTCGGCGATGTCTTGAATTTCGGGCGACTGATAATTGTGGGCCAGGATAATGGCCCGCCGCTCGCGCTTAAGTTCGCCGATTCGCTCTTGGATTCCCGTCGCCACAATACCCTCTTTTTCTTGTCGGGTCTGTTGACCCGACCTACATATTGGCTGCTCCGTTTGACCCGCCCGCCATTGTAATGTATTATTACTCCGTCGGCCCGCGCCGCCTCGCGGCAAATAAAGGATTAACCCAATGCCAGATCTTTTTCCCCGCACTACCGTCGGCGGACTGTCCGTCTCGCGACTGGTCATCGGGACCAACTGGCTCCTCGGCTGGAGCCACTGCACCAAGGCCAAAGACGATTACATCAGGACCGAGATCGCCGCCCATCGCGCCAAGCTCGTCGCGGTCCTCGAGACCTACGTTCGCGCCGGCGTCGACACCATCATCGGCCAACTGACCACCTCGCCCATCCGCGAAGCCGTCCTCGAAACCGAGCAGCGCACCAGCCGCAAAATTATCCGCGTCTCCACCCCAGCCTTCCCCCTCACGCCCGAGACGCCCGCCAAAGGTCTCGACCTGGGCGAGGTCGCCCGGATCCTCGACGTCGAAGCCGCCGCCGGGGCCGACTTCATCCTGCCGCACCAGGCCACCACCGACGCCCTCCTCGACCGCTGCACGCGTAAAATCCGCCACATGGACTACCTCTGCCGCCTGATCCGCGAACGGAAGATGATTCCCGGCCTGAGCACCCACATGCCCGAGACAATAGTTTACGCCGACGAATCCAAGCTCGACGTCGAAACCTATCTCTCCATCTACAACGCCATCGGCTTCCTGATGCAGCTCGAAGTCGATTGGACCCACAAAATCATTCACGGGGCAGCCAAGCCCGTCCTGACCATCAAACCCATGGCCGCCGGGCGCCTGCCGCCGTTCCAGGGTCTGGCCTTCGCCTGGTCCACCATCCGCCCGCAGGACCTGGTGGCCGTCGGGGCCATGACTCCGGCCGAGGCCGCCGAGTGCATCGAACTTTCCCTCGGCTTCCTCGAAGGCCGCGCGGCCCGCGTCCAGCTTCAGGAAACCCGCTCCAAAAAATCGGTCAAGGCCGGGTGAGCGCGCCGCCCGACTCCGTGGCCAGCATCTTCTTCATCAAGATTACCAGTCGCAGCGGCTCGGTCATCTCCGGCCGCATCCGCAGATAGACCGTCGTGTCGTTGACGACTCGGACCTTGCCCGGGGCCTGCTGAAAGAGCGGCCCGACGTGCTGAAACTGGCCGAGCGTAAAGACCACGTCATTGGCCAACAGCTTGATCCCGCCGATCTTCCACCGCCGGGCGTGAATCCGGATTTCCTGCAAGTCAAACAGAAGTTCCGCCGGCCCCGGCAGCGGTCCGAGCATGTCGATCACGTCGGCCCGCACTTCGGTCAGCCGTTCGATGGTGGCGGCGCGGTTGATCATCCGATAAACGGTCATCCGCTGCCGGTCGCTCGGGGCGTAGTCCTTCGGCAGGAACGCGCTGACGCCCAGTTCGACCACGGTCTCGAACTCTTCCGGCGTCTCGACCCCCTTGGCCCGGCGAATCGCCTCCTCCAAAAGCTGGCAGAACAATTCGTACCCCACCGTGGCGATGTGGCCGCTTTGCTGCGCCCCCAGAATGTTCCCCGCGCCGCGAATTTCCAGGTCGCGCATGGCGATCTGGAACCCCGCCCCCAGGTCGCTGAACTCCTCGATGGCCTTGAGGCGTTTGACCGCCTCCGGCTTGACGGGACGGTCGCTGGGCAGCAGCAGGTAGCAATAGCCACGATGCTTGTAGCGTCCGATTCGCCCGCGCAACTGGTGCAGGTCGGCCAGGCCGAACATATCAGCCATATTTATAAACATCGTGTTCGCCGTCGGAATGTCCAGCCCGCTCTCGATGATCGTCGTGCTGACCAGCACGTCGGCCCGCCGCGCGATGAACTCGTGCATGCGGTCTTCCAGTTCGTCGCCCGGCAACTGGCCGTGAGCCCAGACGAATCGGGCCTCGGGCACCAGGGCCGCCAGGCGGGCCGTGATCTCCTGAAGGTTGTAAATGCGATTGTGAACGAAAAAGACCTGGCCGTCGCGGGCCAGTTCGCGCAAGATCGCCTGGCGAATCCGCTCGTCTTCCCACCGGCAGACCTCGGTGCGGATGGCGTGGCGGTCCTGCGGCGGCGTGGTCAGGCTGGAAATGTCCCGAATGCCCAGGAGGCTCATGTGCAGCGTGCGCGGAATCGGCGTGGCCGTCAGCGTCAGCACGTCCACGGTTTTGCGGAACCGCTTGAGCCGCTCCTTGTGCTCGACGCCGAACCGCTGTTCCTCGTCGATGACCACCAGCCCCAGGTCGGCGAACTCGACGTCCGCCGAGAGCAGCCGATGCGTCCCGATGACCACGTCCACCGACCCCTTGCCCACCCGCTCGATCACGTCCCGCTGCTGTCGCGCCGTCAGAAAGCGGCTGAGTTGCTCGACCCCCAGGGGATAGTCCGCGAGCCGCTCCCGAAAAGTATTGTAATGTTGCTCCGCCAATATCGTGGTTGGTACCAGCACGGCCGACTGCTTCCCGGCCTCGGCCGCCTTGAAGACGGCCCGGATGGCCAGCTCGGTCTTGCCGTAGCCCACGTCGCCGCAAACCAGGCGGTCCATAGCCCGCGACGACTGCATGTCCTTCTTGATCTCTTCCATGGCCGCGAGCTGATCGTCGGTCTCCTGGTACGGGAACGCCGCCTCCATCTCCGTCACCCAGAGCGTGTCGGAAGGGTACTGGTACCCGGCCTTGCTGGCCCGCGCCGCCTGGGTGTCCAAAAGCTCCAGGGCCAGGTCGGCCACCGCCTCCTTGACCTTCTCCTTCTGCGCCGCCCAGAGCTTGCCGCCCAACTTGGCCAGGACCACCTGACCGTGAAACCCGCCAATATATTTCTGCACCAGATGCACGTGCGAGGCCGGCACATACATCTTCGCCCGCTCGCGGAACTCCAGGGCCAGGTAATCTTCGGTCTTCCCGCCGTCCTTCAGCGTCTCCACGCCCAGGTATCGGGCGATGCCGTGGGCCAGGTGGACCACCAGGTCGCCCTTCTTCAACTCCAGGAACGAATCGATCGGCCGCGAATCGGGCCGCTGGCCGCCGGTGCGCCGCAGTTTGTACCGCTGGAAAATCTCGTGGTTGCCGACCAGGGCCAGCTTTTGCTCCGCCAAGCGGAACCCCGCCGCGAGGAGGCCCGCCGAGGTACTCACCCGATCCCGCAACTCTTCCGGCAGCGTGGCCACCAACTCGTCGAAGCGTTGCCGCTCACCCTCGTTCTCCGAAAAAATCCAGACCGCCCCGTCGCCGGCCAGGGCCGCCAGTTCGTCCTTGATCCGCTCGACCTTGCCGCTGAACGGCGGCAACGATTCCACGCGGAAGGAGAACCGGGCCGCCTCGCCCGAGCCGGCCGCGAAGCTCCAGAGGTCGAGCCGGGCGAAGCCCTGCCGCTGGCGCACCAGGCCGGCGTACTCATAGACGCCTACGGGGCTGGAGAGCCGCGTGACGAAACTCCGCCCCATCTCGGCGATTTCCAGCGGTTCGTGCCAGACGGTCAGCGTGGCTTCAGGAAGATAATTCAATAAGTTGCACGTCGCCGTCGGGGCCGTCTGGCCCGGCGGCAGGAACGTGATGGCCACCTCCTGGACCTCGGCCACGCTCTTCTGCGTCGCCGTGTCGAAGGTCCGAATGCTCTCCACCGTGTCGCCGAAAAATTCGATGCGGCACGGCATCGCCCCCGCCGGCGGAAAGACGTCGATGATTCCCCCGCGCAGACTGTACTCGCCGCGACTGCTCACCAGATCCGCCGCCACAAAGCCGCGCTCCACGAGCCAGGCCCGCAGCTTTTCGGGATCCTGCTCCTCGCCAACCTTGACCACCACGGTATTGTCGTCGAGATGGCGCGGGCTTGGCACCGGCTGCAGGAGCGCCTGCACCGGCGCGACAATAATCAATGGCGAAACTCCGGGTGCCACACTTTGAAGCTTCGGCGAAGCCGAAGCCAAAGTGTGTGTTGTGTCGTCGGAGGCCGCGCCCGTGCTGGGCAGGGACTTTCCTTGAGCCAGCGCCCGCCGCGCTGCCCGGTTGTTTTTCGTAGGAACAGGGCTCTGCCCTGTCCGGTCGTTGCCGTTCGCATCGCCAGCGACCTTCAAATTCTTCAACATCTTCAGTACGCGTATCCGCCCGGCGAGAATCTCATCCCCAACGTCCGACTCGCGCGGCAGGCTTTCCCAGGCCGGGAAGATTGTGCAGGGCAGACCCGTGAACGCCGCGATCTCATCGCAAGTCGTTTCGGCGTCGTCGATGTGGGCCAGACAATACAAAATCACCGGTCGCGGCTGCCGCTGGACCAGGGCGGCGACCAAAGCGCGCGCGGAGCTTCCCCACAGACCTTCGGCGATGGCCGCCCCCTGATTTTCCAGGGCCGCCGCCATCGCTGCAAAGGCCGCTTCATTGGCCACCACCTGCGGCACATTGGCTGAACTGGCTTTCAAGGCCCTCCTTCTTGCTGGAATCGACCGGACCCCTGTTCAACGCCGGGACTATGACCGTCCCACGTCCGTAAGCGGATATCGCCCATAGTCCTCAACCGCTTGTTGATGCGCCCGCAGATGCGCCGGCGGAAACGGCATGGACTGGTCGGGCCGACAGAAGTAGCCGCCCTCGCGCCCCAGTTGCCACATGGCCCGCCGGGTTTCCAGAACGATCCGCTCGACCGGACCATCCATGATGACGGTCGTACTCACGCCCCCGGCCAGAGCCATCCGTCCCTGGGTCAGACGCCGCACGTTTGCCACGTTGTTCGCGGTCGCCTGCACCGGATTGAGGACATTGATCCCGAGTTCCATCAGGTCGCCCACCACTTCTTCCACGCAGCCGCACGAGTGGAACTCGATCAGCACGCCGCGCGACCGGAACAATTCAAACAGCCGCCGGTACTCCGGCATCAAAAACTCACGCATGATTTTTGGACCGAGCAGCGGGCCGCGCTGCGTCCCCAGATCGTCGCTACAAAAGGCCATTTCCATCCCGCACTCCAGGTAGTGCCGGGCCACACCCAGTTGAAAATCCATGATCCGCCTCAGCACGTCGCGGACAAACTCCGGTTCGGTGTAGAAGTACATCATCAGGTTTTCCATGCCGATCACCCTGTACGCCGTCTCCCACAGCGTGCTGCGGTGGCTGCCAGCCAGAAACACGTCGCCGCCGGCGAAGGCCCGGCGCTGGTCATAAATCCTCCGGCAAATCCGTTCGTCGTCAGGATCGGGCCAGCGGTAGTCTCGCCGGGCGCCCGGTTCCGGCAGCGGATGGGCCTGGGGAAAGCCCATGACGCCCTCCTGTTCGCTCCGCCAGACCACGCCCCAGATGTCACTCCAGACCGAACCCACCGGCATGCAGTCGCCGCCCTCTCCGTCAAAGCCTTCATGGTTGGCTCCCAGGTAGGCCAAATAATGAATCGGCAGTCCCGCGACAACTCGCTCCGGATGGCCGAAACGGATGATCTCCAGCGCGTTCTCTTTCTGCGACAGGGCCATACTCTCACTCCAGGCCTACTCGGTCCGCCGACTCCCGCCAGGCGGCGTCCACGCCTTCCTGGTACCGCTCCGCCAGCGCCGCAAAGGCCGCTTCGTTGGCCACCACTTGCGGCACATTGGCTGAACTGGCTTTCAAGGCCCTCCTTCTCTATGTGAAGTTTGTTCCACTAGCTCACGAGCCACGAGCACTTCGCCACCACTCAGCTTTTCCTTCCGACACCGGACGACACTGTCTGGTGGAAAAGCCCAGTACTCATTCTCGGGATCGTAATCGGGCGGCGCCAACAGTCGGTACTTGTCATCACCAAGAGGGTCGGCCCTCGTCGGGCGAAAACAAGTTACCCCTTCGTCGAGCAACTCGACGAAAACTTCCTGCGGCTCAACTCCGGAACTCATGGTCTCTCCTGCTTCTCGAAATCATCAACAGTCACCGTGCATCCTCCGGTTATCCTACTCCCGCCATCAGCGTCAGTCAACCAAACGCCCCGCCCTGCGATAATTCCGTTGACCACCTATCATCGCTAACGATATTCTACCGTCCATGGGCAAAATGACCACACGCCGAAAGGCCCTCGCCGTGGAGGCCGTCAACCCGCAAGACGGCAAGCCTATGGTCGTAATGTTCGACCAGCGGAAGCTTCTCGCATGCCGGGATCGCAGCCAGGGTCAACTTAAAGAAGCCGCCTACACCGTGCCGATGATTTTACAGCACCCCAAGGCCATCTTTGGCGGGCTGTTGCGCGAGGCTGACGAGCCGAAAAGACCGCAAGAGGAAGGCTGGCTCTGTTACTGCGGGGTTCCCGAGACAGCCTTTGCCCAGGACGGAACAGAGACTACCCCATAGCCCCACCAGGTCTTCTTGGTGTTTGTGAGCAGTGACCACATCGTGTATAATTGGTACTGGTACGAGTGCGATCGAAAAGACCCGAACTTGCCCGAAGGGCACGAAGAGAGATTTCAGAGGAGAATCCTATGAAAGCCCTGGCTAACGACAAGTTCGCCGCCTCGGTCATGGGGTTGGGTACACCCAAGAGGCCGTTCAAGCCCACTGCGACTTACATTCCCAGCGGGGACTGCATCGAGTTCGTTGTTGCACCCGATGATTACAAAGCCCAGCGTCTTGATGGGCTGGTCACGGTCTATTACAGCCGCAAGACCGGTAAGGTCGTTGGCGGCCTGATCAAAGGGGTCAAGGCCTTTTGCCAGAGGGTTTCGCAACATGCCCCTGGGTTCAGGATCTCCGTTGAGGTGCGCCCGCTCCGCCTGGAGCATGTTTTTCTGGCTCAACTCTGGACCGAGTCACCGAATCCCAGCGACGTAGCCATCATCAGAGTCTACGAAGAATTGATAAAAGTTTCGGGACAACAGGACCTCGCCGTTGACGTCGGTGATCTTTGCCAGGCTTAAACACCACAGCCTGGCCCGACGGCTCAACCTGAAAACCTTTCCTTTTTAACTCTTTTCCCGCCCGCGCAAATAATCCCGCTAGAATTTTTTCATCGATGTAACCCCTTGCCCCATCTCAAGTTGCGCCTCCGGGTTTCCTCTGCCCGCCCACGCGATTTGCCTCTCCCGCCGAAATGCGTATGGTTACTTTCGTAAGGCGTTGAGCAACCTCGAATCGCAGGGAGATCGCAAGTGATACTGCATCCGAAAGTACTCATCATCTCGCCCGAGGAAGCGCGGGCCGGCGCCATCGAGGCCAAGCTTCTGGCTCTCGACTGCGAAACCACGTTCGCCCCCGACGTCCTCTCGGCCATGGCGGCGCTCAAGACCCAGGACGTGGATGTCGTCCTGCTCGACGACAATCCGCGCGAATTTTTCACCGCCGACGCCGTCCGCATTCTCAAGTGTCTGAAGCCCTCCGCATTCCTGCCGGTCATCTGTCTCTTTGCCGCGCCGGCGCCACCGGAGCGGCGGGCCGCCGTCCTCGACGCCGGGGCCGACGACTTCCTGTCCGGCGACCTGGAACCGCTCGAACTCCAGGCCCGCGTCCGCAAACTTCTCGGCCACGCCCGGCTCCACCAGGACTTCCTCCAGAGCCGCACGCAGTTGGAGAACGCCCTGTCGCGCGAATCGCAACTTCTGCGGCAGCTCCGCAACGACAACCGCCAGCTCAAAGAGCGCAGCGTCACCGACGGCCTGACTTCGCTCTACAATCATAGATATCTCATGGAATGGCTCAAGACTGAATTCAAGATCACGCGGCGCTACGGCCACCCGCTTTCGTTTGTCATGGTCGACCTCGACCATTTCAAGCAGGCCAACGACGTGCACGGGCATCCGTTCGGGGATTACATCCTGAAGGAAATCGCCGTCATCGCCAAGACGGCGGCACGCGACTCGGACCTGGTGGCCCGCTACGGCGGGGAGGAATTCGCCGTCGTCCTGCCGCGGAGCGACCGGGCCATGGCCCGGGCCTTCGCCGACCGTCTCGGCGCCGCCGTCCGGGCCCGGACCTTCGAGCACGGCGCGCACAGCGCCCAGATCACCGCTTCCATCGGCCTGGCCACTTACCCGCTTGACGCCGAAATTACGGCCCCGGAAATTCTGGTCTACCTGGCCGACCAGGCCCTGCTCCAGGCCAAAAACTCCGGCCGCGACCGCATCGTCGCCTGGCACGAAATGGACCTTGAGCAGCGCGTCAAAATCCGCCAGCAACTCACCGGGGCCGAACTTGCTGCGGACCTGTCCTCTGACCCGCTGCCGCTTCTGCCGGGAGAAAGCGAGGGGGCGTGCTGAAAAACTTCGGGGGGCGTTTGCTTGGAGAGAAGTTTCGTTTTGAGGTGACCGCTTTCGATAGCACAGAAAGAGAGGTGGTGACAGGAAACCATACGTCGGGCCTGGCCCGATCGCGTGAGAAGGCAAGAATTCAGAATTGCTGGCGTCGGCCTGGCTCCGGCCTGGTTCCGACAGAAAGGGAGGTGTCTATTTGAAAAAAAGAGTTGATTCGGACTGACGTGGTCCCGTAGCCATTCGTCAGTTTAACCGGCGGGGTGTGGGCGTCTCTGCGGCCCACATCCCGCCATCGTTTTTATGTTCTCAGTCCCGATTCCCCCCCCCCGCCGTGAACGCCCCGATCTCCAGGAAGACGCTCTCCAGGCCGAGCTTCTCCGTCAGCAGCCGCCCCAGGGCCTGGACCCCCAACTGCTCGGAATGATAATGGCCGAGAAAAATGACGTTCCCGCCCAACTCGCGCGAAAGTTGATAGCAGAAGTGCATAGGTTCGCCCGTGATGTAACAATCCAACCCGGCCGCCGTCGCCTGCTCGATCATGTCGCCGGCGCCGCCGGAAACAATGCCGACGCGGCGCACCAGTTCGCGGCCATTTTGCAGCACAATCGGTTGGCCGCCGATTTGCGCCGCCAGGCGGTCGGCGATCTCTTGCGGCGCTGCCGGTTGCGGCAGCACGCCGCGGTAGCCGATCAGCAGGCCGTGGTAGTCGCCGAAAGGTTGAATGTCGCTGAGTTCCAGGATTCGCGCCAGAGCGATGTTGTTGCCGTACTCCTCGTGCAGGTCCAGCGGCAAATGCGCTGCATACAAATTCATCTCGTGTTCGATCAGAAAACGAAGGTGCTGGTAGTTCCGGCCACTGACGCTCGTGAGACCGGTCCAGATCAGACCGTGATGGGCGATGACCATCTGGCAGCCGGCGGCGGCCGCTTTCTCGTAGGCTTCCAGACAGGCGTCCACGGCCAGGCCCACGCGCCGGACTTCCGCTGCGCCTTGAACCTGAAGGCCGTTGCACGAAGTGTCCTTGATCTCCCGGATCCGGAGCGTCCGATCCAGCAAACCGACCACCGCGTCACGATCCGCCATCGGGCGCCCCTTTTACAACTGCGATTTACTGGCGACGACTGTTGTACCGGCAGGCCGCCACCAGGATATGCCGAAGCTGATCGTCGCTCTTGCGGACCAGGTACTCTTCCGTAAAGTCCAGGGCGCACTGCCCGTCAAACCGCAACAGCCGCGCTACCAGCTCCTCGCGCGACAGCGCCGCGATCTCCGAAAGTTGCAGCATGGTTTCTTGTGGCACTTTGTCCGCCATTTCTAAGCGACCTATTCATGCGTCTTAGCTCTGGCTTTATCGACCACAAGGGCGAAAACTCTTCAGCCAGTATTGGTTAACGGGCCGCTTTGCTCGAACTGTCCGATTTGGCGGGGCTGGGGCCGGCCGCGTCGTGTGGCCGTTTCAGCGGCCGATCGCTCGTCGCGTAGCGGAAAATATTGATCCCCAGTTCGAAAATGCGGCGGTGATTGGTGGTCAGGTTCTGGTTCCAGACGCAGCCGATGTCCCACGGGGCGTAAAAGAGGACGGTCCGCGTTCCCGGCGGCTCCGCCGGCGCGGCCGAGGACGCACTGGCCGCCGTGTCCGATGTGGCCGCCGGCGCAGCCTGCCCGGACGGCACGGCTGAAGCCCCGGCGCCGGCCGACTCCGTCAGCCGCAACTTACCCCAGGTCCACGGCAAATCCAGGCCACAGAGCGGCGCCTTGGGATCGGCCGCCACCTTGAAGTGGCTCGAATAGACCTGATGATCGGGGGCCAGTTTGCGCAACTCCGTTTCCGGAAAGATCTCCTGCGCCAGTTTCCTCAGCCCCTGGTCGAAAGCCGGCGTCTGGCAGCAATTGTCGGCCAGAATCGTCCCACCGCGCTCCACGAACTGGCGGAGCTTTTTCTTTTCCTCCGCTGTGAACGTATTCAACGGCTCGTGGCCCGAGATGAACAGAATCGGCGCGTCGAGCCATTCCTCCACCTCGGCCCGGACATCGACAATCTGCCAGCGGAACCGCATCTCGAACGTGCTTTCGGCAAGGCGCACGAAGTTCGCCAGATCGCGCGGATGGTTGTTCCAGTCCCCGACCCGGCGCAACTTGTTGACCAGAATCGGGGCTTGTCCTTTGGCCAGAAAGAGGATGCCCAGCGAAGTCTCGACCTCCGGGGTGTAGCCCTCGACCCAGGCCCCGTCGTCACGCTGATGTTGGAGATAGTACGCCGCCCCTTCGCGGTACCAGTCGTGCTCACCGATGTGCTTCTGCCCCGTCGCCACGCCCACCCGACCAATCGAATAGGAGTAATATCCCGAAAGAGGATAATGCCCCAGCACATTCTTTGAGCCATAGAGCGCCGTCAGGCCCTGAGTGACTCCCAGGTCCGCGACGACCTTCTCGTCGGCCTTGTCAATGGCCCGGTCCATCGGTCCCGGCTTGCCGCAATTAGGACTGCGCACCCCGTCGAACAGGCCCTCGCCGGTGACGCCAAGCAAGTCGCGGAGGATAAACAGGCTGGCCAGTCCCGTGGCGTCCATGGTCGGGGTGGTTTTCGGTTCGTTGCTCTCCGCCCATTTTTGTCGGTACGCCCAGCCCCCGTCGTTCTGCGAGCGGAGGAACTGCTCGGCGGCCTTCTGCAACGTCGGCCTGGGTATTTCCACGCCGCGCTTGGCCATTTCCCAGAGCGCCAGAATGGCGAACTGCGTGTTCGACCGGTCGCCGGAGGCAAAATGGCCTTGCAAAACGGGCCCGCCCCACAAGGACCGCTCACCGGCGTTGACCTTGGCCGGATCCGCGATCCAGTAGCCCCACATCCCGTCGGCGGCCTGCCAGTCGACCATTTTTTTCAGGATCGTCTCCATGGCCCGCCGGTTCGACCGGGTTCCGGCGTCCGCCGGCATCTGGGCCAGCATCATGGCCATCACCGACAGGTCATAAGTATGTTCCGTCGGCGTCTCCATCACGAAATTCATGGCGGAGCGGACCGCCGGATCTTGCCGCGGCACACCCGCCTCGAGCATCGCCAGCAGGGCCAGCGCCGTCGTCCCGACCGGGTAACTGAGGTTGAGTATGTGACTCGTCTTGGGATACGGACCGATGTAACCGTCGGTGGTTTGCTGGCTCTTGAGAAAGGCCACGGCCCGGTCGATGGCGCTGCGAATGTCCTCGTCGCGAACGTCGGCCAGAGACCAGATAATTGGCGGCTGAGGGGCCGCCTTCTGCGACGACGAGGGCGCATCAGCCGCGCGGACCGGCGCGGCCAGAAGCCCCAGGCCGCAGACCGCCGCGAACACGACCGCTCGAATAATCACGCCGAAAGTGCCCATGATCGCTCCACGTCGGCCTCGCGTTGCGCGACGGACCTGCGCTTTAAAGAATCCTCGGAATTGTACCATAGCCAACCCGATTTCGGCCCGACCGCCTAAGAAAATCCTTGACCGCCTTGCCGTTTACCCTCGATAATTCGGAACAGCAGGCATAAGACCTAAGGCTTAAGGCTAAAGGCACGACGCGCCAACCCTTTGGACTTAAGCCTTCAGCCTGCTTTATTTCCGAGGTCGATGTTGTGCCTGTAGCCTTTGGTCTTAAGCCTTTTTCCGGAGATTTCCCGTGTCCGATTACCTGCCGCAAGAGATCGAAAAGAAGTGGCAAAAATACTGGGCCGACCACGGCACCTTCCGCGCCGCCGATCCCGCCACCGATCCGCGCCCGAAGTTTTATTGCCTGACCATGTTCCCCTACCCCTCCGGCACGCTCCACGTCGGCCACGGCCGCAACTACATCATCGGCGACGTCGTGGCCCGGTACAAACTGACCAAGGGCTTCAACGTCCTGACGCCGATGGGCTGGGATTCCTTTGGCCTGCCCGCCGAAAACGCCGCCCTCAAGAACAAGGCCGACCCGCGCGAATGGACCTATGCGAACATCGCCAAGATGAAGGAACAGTTCCGCGTCTGGGGCGTCGAATACGACTGGGACCGCGAAGTCGCCACCTGCGACGTGCCTTATTATAAGTGGACGCAATGGGTCTTCTCGGTCCTCTACCGGCGCGGCCTGGCCTACCGGAAAAAGGCCCCGGTCAACTGGTGCCCCTCCTGCAACACCGCCCTGGCCAACGAGGAAGCCGCCGGCGGCATGTGCGAACGCTGCGGGGCCACGGTCGAAAAACGCGACCTGCCGCAATGGTTCTTCAAAATCACCGAATACGCCCCGCGCCTGCTCGACGACCTCCAGCTCCTCGACCAGTGGCCCGAAACGGTCCGCACCATGCAGGCCAACTGGATCGGCCGGTCGGAAGGCGCCCGCGTCGATTTCAAAGTCGCCCCAGGTGGCACAGCCGCCCCCGGCTGTGCAGGCCAGCCGCTGCCGGTCTTCACCACCCGGCCCGACACGCTCTGGGGCGTCACGTTTATGAGCCTCGCCCCGGAACATCCCATGATCCCCGCCCTGGTCGCCGGCACGCCGCAGGAAAAGGAAGTCCTCGCCTTCGTTGAGCGTTGCCGCCGCACCAGCGCCGTTGATCGCGCCGCCGAAACCGCCGAAAAAGAAGGCGTCTTCACCGGCCGCTACGTCACCAACCCGGTCAACGGCGAGCAAGTGCCCCTCTGGGTCGCCAACTACGCCCTGATGGACTACGGCACCGGGGCGGTCATGGCCGTGCCGGCCCACGACCAGCGCGACTTCGAGTTCGCAAAAAAATATGGGCTGGAAATCAAGGTCGTCATTCAGCCGGACGGGCAGAAAGAACCGCTCCGCGCCGAAGACCTTACCGCAGCCTTCGTCGATGCCGGCACAATGGTCAACTCCGGCCCGCTCACTGGTACGCCGTCGCCGAGCGGCATACCGGAAGTGATCAAATTCCTCGTGAAGCAAAATATGGGCGAAGGAACCATCAACTACCGCATCCGCGACTGGCTCATCTCGCGGCAGCGGTATTGGGGCGCGCCGATTCCGATTGTCTATTGCGACATTTGCGGCGAGCAACTCGTTCCTGACGAGGATTTGCCCGTCGAACTGCCGCCCACGGCCGAGGTCGATTTCCGCCCCCACGGCGAAAGCCCCCTGGCCGGCGACAAAAAGTGGGTCGCCGCAGGAAAATGTCCCAAGTGCGGCGGACCCGCCCGGCGCGAAACCGACACCCTGGCCCAGTGGCTCTGCTCCTGCTGGTATTACCTGCGCTACGTCTCGCCCGTCCGCCCCGGCCAGCCGAATTCGCAGGCCTTCCGCAAAACGGAAGTCGAACAGTGGATGCCGGTCGATCAGTACATCGGCGGCGTCGAGCACGCCGTCCTCCACCTCCTCTACTCCCGCTTCATCTTCAAAGTCCTCCACGACGCCGGCCACGTCGGCGCGGTCTGGCCCGAGCCGTTCCGCGCCCTCTTCACCCAGGGCATGATCTGCAAGCAAAGCTCTAAGACCGGGAAGTTGGAAAAAATGTCGAAGTCCAAGGGGAACGTCGTCGCCCCCGACGCGATCATCCGCCAGTACGGGGCCGACACCCAGCGGCTCTACACCCTCTTCATCGGCCCGCCGCAAAAGGACGCCGAATGGAACGATTCGGCCGTGGCTGGCTCCAGCCGGTTTCTCAAACGCGTGTGGGAGCAGGTTGAGAATTCGGGTGGCATGGCCGCAAGCGGCCATGTTGTCCCATACGCCGGCTCCGGCTCCGACCTCTCGCCCAACGCCAAAGCCCTCTGGCGCCGCACGCATCAGACCATCAAAAAAGTCACCGCCGACATCGAAACTTCCTGGCAGTTCAACACCGCCATCGCCGCCGTCATGGAACTATCCAACCTCTTCGCCGACTCCGCGCCCTCTCTCGCCGCCGACCCGCACGGCCCCGCCGTCCTCCGTTTCGCCGCCGAATCCATGATCCGCCTGCTCGGCCCCATCGTCCCACACTTTTCCGAGGAGCTTTGGGAAAAGATGGGTCACGAGGGCGGCCTCATCGCCGCCGGTTGGCCGTCTTATGACGAAGCCGCTTGCCGCGAGGACGTGGTCGAGATTCCCGTTCAGGTCAACGGCAAGCTGCGCAGCCGAATCACCGTCGCCGCCGACTCGCCCGACGACGCCGTCCGCGCCCTGGCCCTGGCCGACGAGCATGTGGTCAAATCCATCGCCGACGCCACCGTCCGCAAGGTCATCATCATCCCCAACCGCATGGTCAACATCGTGGCGAAGTAGGAGGAGGCAAGAACATGACATTGCCTGGACAAAAAAACACAACCGTCGAAATTGGCTGGTTGAGAATGAACTTGGGCTGGATGCTGTGGATTGCTTGTACTTTTATAATTAGTGCCTTTCTGGGATTACAGTGGGCCTCATGGTTGCATGTTAGCTTTCATGTCGGGCCGCTTCCTTGTCTCGCCTTTGCTTTTGTGACTATGATCGTGCTTTTCCTGTTGTTAGCCTTCTGGGTAGGTCCGGCTGGTTTTTGGAGCTACCAAGCGATACAGATGGCCATCGTGGGCATAAGGGCCGGAAAATACGATGATGCTCGGAGACGAATGGCGAAAGTTCGCAATCCGTGGGCGTCTGTTCCCGAAGTCCGTTCGCTTAAAGTTCAACTCGTTGATAACCCCACCGAGGCACTCACCCTCGCTGAGAACTGCTCCGCCGTTTGCCAAAAGAAGTTCAACAGGCGCTGGTTACGGGCAGGGATATTCTGCGCCATGTTCATCGCCATTTCAGTGACCGGTGCGATGTTGACGAAGAACCGGGGAACAGAGACTTCCAGCGCTCCTGTGGTCCAACCGAACAGCGCAACATCGGTTTCGGCAAAAAAAGACACACCTTCACTAGATACAGCCGATCGCGTCGATTCGGCCATACCGTTTGGCGTAGGCCTCCTTGCGGTATTGATTGGCTTTCGCGTCATACCTCTAGGCAAGAGGAGCGACGGGAGTCCAAGAGTTACTGACCAAATTGCCAAATCGGCCAAATGGACCGGCCTGGCATCTATTCTTCTCGGATTTTTCGGCATCGTCTGCCAACTGATAAAGGCCGCGAGACTGAGTCACGGATAAATTTACAAAACTCGGGCCCTGGCTCGACTTCTCCATTTTTATCGAACCAGGGCCCGCAAACATTTTATTCACCACAACTACGGCCCAATCGGCATCGCTGGCAGCGGCGCCGGCTTATACCCGCTCGTCGACGGCCACTGGTACGCAAAATCCGGCGCACTCCGTACCACGCCGTGCCCATTGACCACCGCTTCGCCCGGGAACCACCACAGCGACCTCGCCTGCCTCATGTCCAAGCCGTTGGGAAACGTGAACCAACGCCCGCCGTTGTTGATCACCGGTCCCACCGGAATCCGCAGCGGCAACTGCACCAGCGACGGTCGCGGATCGTCCGCGAACGTCCCACCATAAGTCAACGCGTATATTGCCGCCGCCTCACGCCGATAATCCAGGGCTGCCGACCGGTAGACCCCCTGGAACGCCGCCGACTCGCCCGCCGTCTGCCGCAGGAAATCGATCTTCGGCCGCAACTCCGCCGGCATCGTCGAAGCCTCTGCCGCATTGTCCGCCCAGGCCAGAACCCACCCCGCCGTCACCTCGATCAGCGGATCGTGAGGCCGGTCGGCATTGGCCTGAATCACGTCCCGCAGGGCCAGCCCCCACTCCCCCGCCCGTGCCTCGTTGTAGGCCACCACGCCGCGAGCCAAACCGTTGTTGGGATTCTGCTCCAGCACCCGCTTGGCCGCCTCGTAGGCCAACTCCGGTTCGCCCCGCGCCGCCATCCGCTCGACAAACGTCGTGTCCAGCCGCAGGCTCACCGGCGTCAGCAACTCGCACCGCTTATGCGCCGCCACAATCTCTCCCGGCGCCGTCGCATTACGCATGTCGTTAATACAGCCGACCAGCTTCTCCGTCGCCGTCGGCGGCTGCTGCGGCCGGAAGAGCGTCGGATCGGCCCACATCGTCACCGGATCGTTGGCCGTGACCGGTTGAAAGTTCGTCGCCGTCGCCTGATCATTCGCCGCGGCCGACGTCGTCGGTTGCTCTGCCGCCCAAACCGCCGCACCCATTACCGCCAAAATCACCATTTCCGTTAGCCATGCCCATTTCATCAGACACCTCCTTTGGGCCATTCCCTGCGACCCGCTCCCTCCGGTTCCCCGTTCAGTCATTCTTCGCCTCCGCCCGGCCAATGGCAAGGGAACTTATTGAACCCCCCGCCGCGCTCCGGTACTATGGCGATCTCCATGACCAACACATCCCCCAATCCTCCGCCCCATCGCCGCCGCAAGCGCTACGCGGGCACACATCCCGTCCGCTTTGACGAAAAGTACAAGGAACTCCAGCCCGACAAATACCCCGAAACGCAGCAACATGTCCGGGCCCAGGGCCGCACACCAGCCGGGACACACGTGCCCATCATGGTCGAGGAAGTCCTGGCGGCACTCGCCCCCCGGCCCGGCGAAATCGTCGCCGACCTGACCCTGGGTTACGGCGGCCACGCTGCAGAATTCATCAAGCGAATTTTTCCCGGCGGCAGACTCGTCGGCCTCGACCTCGACCGGGGACAGTTAGAGCGCACCGGGGAACGGCTGATGGGTGGCATGGCCGCTTGCGGCCATGCAGAAATTGAGCAACCAGGCCCGGGGCGCGAAACGGACATGACCGAAAGCGGCCATGAAATCCTCCTTTCTCGGCGTGGCACAAACATGGCCGCAAGCGGCCATGCCACCCCGGGGCCCGTCACCCTCGACCTCCGGCCCGGCAACTTTGCCGGACTCGACCGCACCCTGGCCGATCTCGCCCTCGACGGCTGCGATGTCATTTTCGCCGACCTGGGCGTTTCCAGCATGCAGATCGACGACCCGGCGCGCGGCTTCAGCTACAAAGTCGACGGCCCGCTCGACATGCGCATGGACCCCCTCCGCCGCCGCACGGCCGCCGACCTCCTGGCCACCCTGCCCGAAGAGGAACTGGCCGCCGCCCTGGCCGACCTGGGCGACGAACCCGACGCCGCCAAGATCGCCCGCCTGATCGTCGTCCGCCGCACGCGCCGCCCCATCGCCCGGACGCTCGAACTGGTCGAACTCGTCCTGGAGGCAAAGGGATTTGGGTGCCACACTGTGACCCGGCGGTCCGTTTCGCCGGGCACGGTGTGCGACCTTCCACACACCTTGCCCCCAAACAACCGGGGGCCAAGGTGTGGCACCCCCTCTCCTGTCAAGGCCGGTAGAAACAAGACTTTCTCCGGAAGCCACCCCGCCGCCCTCACCTTTCAGGCCCTGCGGATTCTGGTCAACAACGAGCTTTCCAGCCTCAACCAGTTGCTGCGCATCGCCCCGGCGTGCCTGCGGCCCGGCGGCCGGATCGGTATCCTCAGTTTCCATAGCGGCGAGGACCGCCTCGTGAAACAGTCTTTCCGCGACGGCCGGCGCGGCGGGGTTTACGACGCCGGCGGCGAGGAACTTCTCCGCCCCACGGCTGCCGAAATCCGCGACAATCCCCGCAGCAGCCCGGCCCGTTTCCGCTGGGCGAAAAAGGTGACACATGCCTGATCCAAGACTTTCCGAAAAAATCTCCCGCCTTCGCGCCGCCATCGCCCGCGCCTCGCGCCTTTGCGTCCTGACCGGCGCCGGGGCCAGCGCCGAGAGCGGCGTACCCGTCTATCGCGGCAACGAGGGCCTCTATGCCGCCTGGAGCGCCGCCGATATGGCCACGCCCGAAGGCTTCGCCCGCGATCCCGAAAAAGTCTGGGCCTGGTACCACGACCGCCGCCGCCAACTGGCCGCCCTGAAACCCAACGCCGGCCACCTCGCCCTGGCCGCCCTCCAAAAGGACCGCCTGGCCCGCCTCGGCCCGGACTCCTTCCGCCTCGTCACCCAGAACGTCGACGGTCTGCACCAGGCCGCCGGCAGCACCGGCGTAATCGAAGTCCACGGCAGCCTCTGGCAAATCCGCTGCACCGGCTGCGCCGCCGTGACCGACGCCCCCGGCCCGCTCGACGCCGTCCCGCATTGCCCCGGCTGCGGCGCCGTCTGCCGGCCGCACATCGTCTGGTTCGGCGAAATGTTGCCGCCCGAGGTCTGGTCCGCCGCCGTCGAAGCCGCCAGCGCCTGCGACGTTTTTATCTCCGTCGGCACCAGCGCCGTCGTGCAGCCCGTGGCCAGCCTGGTCCACCTTGCCGCCGACGCCGGCGCGCTGGTCGCCGAAATCAACCTTGAGGAAACTCCCAACTCCCGCTGGCTCGACCTCAGCCTCCTCGGCAAGAGCGGCGACATCCTCCCCGCCCTGGTCGATTCCTGAGAAAACCGTTACTGCCTCTTGACACCCTTTGCCACATTTGGGTACCTTGTATCTTGCTAAAGCTTCAAGTCGAGTGTGCTGTAACCGACAACTCTTTTGAAAGGAGCGCTCTATGGGTAAGGTGATTTTGACTTTGAGTCTGGTCTGTCTGTTCGTACTGGCCGTGGGCCTGGTGGGCTGCGTTCTGGCCGTGGGCCTGGTGGGCTGCGAGAAGCAGAAGACGACGCCGAAGATGTGTCCGTCCTGCGCCGCCGCCACTTCGGCCGTCGCTCCGGCGGTGCCGGCCATGCCTCCTCCTCCGCCGCCACCGCCCGCGGCGCCTGCCGGAAAGTAAATTTGATCAGTCCCGAGCAAAGCTGAACCCACGGGCCGGCGGAGTTTACTTCGCCGGCCCGTGTTGACACGAACTGAACCGTAATCCCCGGAGCTATACGCTTGACTTCGTCGTTTGACGACCATCCCGCCCCCAGCGCCGACCCCATCCCGGGCCGCTGGGCCGTCGTCATTATCCTGGTCGTCTCGCTCCTGGCCTTCTTCGCCGGAGCCTCCGGCGACATCGTCAAGGGCGACGAAGTTTTCCACGCCGGGTTCGCCCGCAGTTGGGCCGACGCCGGACTCGCCCACCGCCCGCTCTGCAACCCGCTCTACGCCTCCGGCGAAGCCCCGGGCTACTACTACGGCAGCGAAATCCTCTGGCCCTTCGGGCTGGCCGCACTCTGGCAACTGGCCGGCGAACCACACTACAGTTGGATCGCCCAGGCGTATCAGGCTCTCTGGTTCGCCCTGCTTCTGACGGCCATTTATCTCGCCGGTTGCCAGATCGGATATAAGCGTTACGGCTTGGCGGCGCTCTGCATTGCGGCGTCCGTTCCCATGTTCACGGCCTTCAGCGTACTCCTTTACGTCGACGTCCCGGCCGCCGCCCTGGCCACCCTCGCGATCCTCTTTCTCCTGCACCGCCAATGGTTCTGGGCCGGCGTGGCCCTGGCCCTGGCCTATCTGACCAAGCGCAACGCCTTTTTCCTGGCCGCGCCCTTCTTCCTCTGGGTCTGCGTCGAGGCCGCTCGCGCTGCCGACAGCTCCGCCTGGCGCCGCCGACTCGCCGCCCTGGCCGGTGCCCTGCTTTTCCTCGCCCCCATCCTCCCGACCATAGCCCTGGACACCCTCTGGCGGCATAACCATCTGCCCCACAAAGCCGATTCCGGCTTCAGCCTCAATACGATCTTGGAGCGCCTCAGCCCCATTAACCCCCTCGTCCTCCCTTCCGCCACGCACTGCCTGGCCGGAGGTCTCGTCCTCGCCCTGCTCCTTGCTCTCGCCTTCATCCTTCTCCGCCGCGCCCGTCGCGCCGGTCCCGCCGCCCGGGCCTGGACCTGGACCCTCATCCTAGCCGTCCCCGTCGCCGCCCTGCTGCTCCTTAAATACAGCCGCCTATCGCTCTTCTCGAAACAGCAACTCCCCAGCAACCTGACCCAGCCCTGGGATCTCATCACCTACCTCGGCCCGCTCCTTTTGGTGCTGATCCTCGCTTATCTCCTCCGCCGCTGCTGGCGCAACGCCGACCGCACCGACGCCTGGCTCGCCATCTCCCTCGGCCTCTACGTCCTCATCGCCATCACCATTTTCTCCATCGACACCGATATCCGCTATTTAATGCCCGCCATCCCGCTGGCCATCCTCCTGGCCGCCCGCGCTCTCGCCCCCTGGCTCAACCGCCCGCATTTTCTCGCCGTCCTGGCCATCGCCGCCATCCTCTGCTCCGCCGGCACCGCCGTCTTCGCCCGCTCGCAGCGACTCCTCACGCCCAGCGAACGAGAGGTCTTCCGCTATCTCCGCGTCGTCTCGCCCCCGGGTTCACTCGTCCTCTACCCCGGCGAAGTGGTGCTGGCCGAGGCCAACCGGCCCATGGTCTGGGCCCATATTCTGGATCAGACCACCAGGCGGGACTCACTGCACAGCCTCCTCTTCACCGACAGCCCCGCCGAAATCACCGACCATCTCCGCTTCAACGGCGTCGCCTACGTCTGCCTCGACCGCGCTCACACCAGCGCCGCCAGCACGATTAACCTCATCGGCGGCTATCCCCCCTCCTTCGTCGAAAAACTCCACCAGGCCCCCGGACTCGAAAAACTCTCCGGCCATTGGGGTGACGACATCGAACTCTTCCGCGTCCTGCCGGAAGACCCAAAGACCACCCCGTAACGCCCGCCCTTTGACTCTTACTCCTCCGCCTGCTAGAATGCCCCTGCTATCAACGAAAGGTGTCCACAATGGCATTGGAAGGCCTCACTGCGGCCGTCGGCCTCGTCCTCCACAGAATCTTCGGCAGCCGCAACGACCGCCTGGTGCGGCGCTATAACCTCATCGCCGAAGAGGCCCTGGACTGGGAAGAGAAGTTCGCCGGCCTCAAGGACGAGGATTTCCCCGCCAAGACCGCCGAGTTCCGCGCCCGCCTTAAACAGGGCGAAACCATCGAGGGCATCCTCCCGGAGGCCTTCGCCGTCGCCCGACTGGCCGCCGACCGCGCCATCGGACTGCGGCCCTACAAAGTCCAGCTCATCGGCGGCCAGGTTCTGGCCGAAGGCAAAATCTCCGAAATGGTCACCGGCGAAGGCAAGACTCTCGTCGCCGTCCTGCCCAACTATCTCCAGGCCATCGCCGGCCACGTCCACCTCGTCACCGTCAACGATTACCTCGTCCGCCGCGACGCCACCTGGATGGGCCCCGTCTACAAGCTCCTCGGCCTGACCACCGGCTTCATCCAGACGCCCATGGAATCCGCCGAACGCATTCCCCAATACGCCGCCGACATCACCTATGGCACCAACAACGAGTTCGGCTTCGACTATCTTCGCGACAACATGAAAATTTCCCGGGCCGAGCAGGTCCAGGGCGACCTCAACTTCGTCATCGTCGACGAAGTCGACTCCGTCCTGATCGACGAAGCCCGCACCCCGCTCATCATCTCCGGCCCGGCCTTCGAGAGCACCCAGGAATACGCCCAGGCCGACGAAGCCGTCCGCAAACTCAAGGCCGGACTCGATTTTGAAATCAAGGAGAAGGAACGCACCTGCTCCCTCAATGATCGCGGCACCAAAAAAGCCGAGGCCCTCATCGGCGTCGGCTCTTTCTACATCGCCGGTAACATGCACTGGCCGCACCGCATCGAACAGGCTCTCCGCGCCCACCACCTCTACCGCAAGGACAAGGAATACGTCGTCCAGGGCGACGAAGTCATCATCGTCGACGAGTTCACCGGCCGCCTCATGCCCGGCCGCCAGTGGTCCGACGGACTCCACCAGGCCGTCGAAGCCAAAGAGCAGATCCGCATCAAGGAAGAGACCCAGACCCTGGCCACCATCACCTTCCAGAACTTCTTCCGCCTCTATCGCCGCCTGGCGGGCATGACCGGCACGGCCATGACCGAGGCCGACGAGTTCAACAAAATCTACAAGCTCGAAACTGTGGCCATTCCCACCAACCGCCCCCTGAACCGCATCAGCCATCCCGACACGGTCTTCATGACCGAGCGCGAAAAATACAAGGCCATCGTCGACGAAATTCACGACTATTCCGAGCGCGGCCGCCCCGTCCTGGTCGGCACCATCAGCATCGAAAATTCCGAACGCCTCTCCAACGCCCTGACCCGCACCTACGGCATCGACCACGAAGTCCTCAGCGCCAAGCACCACCAGCGCGAGGCCGAAATCGTCGCCCAGGCCGGCCAACGCCACCTCGACCGCTCCGGCAAAGAGTGTGGCAACGTCACCATCGCCACCAACATGGCCGGGCGCGGCACCGACATCAAACTCGGCGAGGGCGTGGTCTACAAAAATTGCCACGGTCCCTGGGTTGTCGGCAAAGAATCCCGGCCCGACGATCTCGGCAACAAGTGCTGCATCTTCTGCGACGAATACGACGGCCATTGCGACCATTGCTTCAAGCCGAAAATCGACCCCGCTTTCCCCAAGCGCGGCCGCACCGAGTGCCGCGAAAATCCGCCCTGCGGCCTGCACATCGTCGGCACCGAACGCCACGAATCGCGCCGCATCGACAATCAGCTTCGCGGCCGGTCCGGTCGCCAGGGCGATCCCGGCTCCAGCCGCTTCTTCCTCTGCCTCGAAGACGATCTGATGCGCATCTTCGCCAAGGACTGGGTCACCAACGTCCTCAAGCGGCTCGGCATGGAAGAGGGCATGTCGCTGGAGCACGGCTTCCTCAGCCGCGGCATCGAGAAGGCCCAGAAAAAAGTCGAAGAGCACAACTTCAACATCCGCAAAAATCTCCTCGACTACGACGAGGTCATGGACAAGCAGCGCAAAGTCTTCTACGGCCGCCGCCAGGGCATCCTCGAAGCCACGGACCTGCGGCCCACGGTCTGGAACGTCCTCCTGGAATCCGTCGATTGGAAACTCCAGGAAACCCTCGAACCGGAATACGCCTTCGCCCAGATCGCCGAGTGGGCTCGCCGCAATCTCGACGTCAACATCAAGCCCGCCGCCCTGCGCGGCCGCGCCGCCGAAGACCTGGAAGTCTACCTCAAGGACCGCGCCGTCACCGACGCCCAGGAAAAAGTCAGCGACACCATCGGCGAATTCACCGAAGCTCCGGAAGACGACGCCCCGCTCCCCGCCGACGGCGAAGAACCCCTCGAAACCGAAGTCGAAGCCAAGCTCGATTACCGCGCCCTGGCCAACTACGCCCGCGAGCGCTTCGGCCTTTCGCTCTCCGAACGCGACCTGAAACAGATGTCCGACCCCCAGATCGACGAAACCCTCCGCCAGGCCGCCGCCGAAAAAGTCATGGCCATCGACTGCACGCCGCTACGCGAATTTCTCGACCCCGATTATCCCCTCCGCGTCCTAGCCGATTGGCTCAAACTGAAATTCTTCCTCGAAGTCCCCGTCGAGGCTTTGCGCGACCGCCCGGCCGACCAGATTCAGGCCATGATCGCCGACGCCCTCGCCAAAATCTATGACGACAAGGAACGCCAGTACCCCATCATCAGCCATATCGAAGCGGCCCTCAACCGCCAGTCCACCGCCGGCGGGTTCGATTTCGACGGCCTGGCCGCCTGGGCTTCCTGGTACTACCAGACCCCCGTCACGCCCGGCGAACTCCACCTCGAAACCCTCGACCAGACCCGCCTGAAGCTACTCGAAATCGCCGACCGCTCCGCGCAGGAAAACGCCCTGGCCGCCGCCATCGACCGCGGCCTCTCCGGCTTCCTCTCCTCCGACGAGGCCGCCCCCACCGACCACAATCTTCACGCCATCCGCCACTGGGCCGCCGAATCGCTCGGCGTCGAACTCACCCCCGACGAACTGCGCAGCACCACGCGAAAACCACTCGCCGAAAAACTCCTCCAGAAGGCCCGCGAAGTGCGCCGCTACGACATGAACAACCTCGAACGCTATCTCCTCCTCCAGGTCTACGACACGAGCTGGAAGGATCACCTTTACATCATGGACCACCTCAAGGCCGGCGTCGGCCTGCGCGGCTACGCTCAGATCGATCCCAAGATCGAATACAAACGCGAGGGCCTCAAGCAGTTTGAAACCATGCTCGACGGCATCAACGAAAAGTTCACCGACCTCTTCTTCAAGACCCGGTCCGTCCAGCGCGAGGCCCTCAACCGCATCTGGTCCGGCCAGAGCGCCGAACACCAGGAAATCGACCCCACCCTGGCCAAGTTCGACGCCCAGAAACAAGCCGCCCTCGAAGCCACCCAGGCCCAGGCCCTCGAAAAACCAAAGCCCATCGTCCGCGTCGGCCCAAAAATCGGCCGCAACGACCCCTGCTCCTGCGGCAGCGGCAAAAAATTCAAAAACTGCTGCGGTAGGAACTAATGGTGTGAGATGTTTCTACCACTAATTACTACCCACTGACCACTACTTCCCGTCGAAAATCATTTCCTTCACTTCGATTCCCTGCAGCGTCCCCAGCTTCTTCACCAGTTCCTTGTGCTTCGCCGGATCGCCCACCAGTTCCAGCAGGATCAACCCGTTCGGCGAGCAGACCCCGTCGCTGGCCTCGTGCAGCCCCAGCCGCGTCTTGATGTAGCACCCGAACTCCGTAAACACCTGCTGCACCGTCGGCATCTGCTGCACCCGATTGAAAACATGCACGCCCAGAATCGTATGCTTCGCCGCCATCGCTCTTCTCCTTTTTCCTTGCCGTTACTTGTTTCTTTTTTGAAGCCCCCAGCACGGCTGGGGAGATCCCGTTTCTTCCGTTTTTGCAGTTACTTCTTCTTTCTCATTTTTAATTTTGCATTTTTAATTTTTAATTTTCTCTCCCGCCGCTCCCGCCACCGCCTTCGCCACGGCCTGATGCACCGCCGGATCGAGAATGAGCGGCAGGAGCAACCCTTCCGGTGCCATGGCGGCAATGGCCCGCGCCGCCGCCACTTTCATCGCTTCCGTAATCTCCCGCGCCCCCGAGTCCAGCGTGCCGCGAATAATCCCAGGAAAGGCCAGGGCGTTGTTCACCGTCCGCCCGTCCAGGGCCACCGTCGCCCCGGCCGCAATCGCCTCGCGCGGCGGAATCTCCGGGTCCGGGTTCGCCAGTGCCAGCACGATTCGCGGCGCTGCCATCGACCGCACCATCTCCGCCGAGACCAGGCCCTTGCCCGACACGCCGATGAAGACCTCCGCCCCCTTCATCACCTCCGCCAGCGACCCGCGCACACCCTCGGTGTTGGTGATCTCCGCCAATTGCTCTTTATAAGTGTCCATGCGATCCGTGCGGCCGCGATAAATCGCCCCGGCCCGGTCGCAGCAGACGATATGTTTCGCCCCCGCCCCCAGGAGGAGCCGCGCCGTCGCCCCGCCCGCCGCCCCCGACCCCAGAATCACGATCTTCAGTTCCCCGAGCTTCCGCTTCGCTTGCCGGCAGGCGTTCTCGAGCGCCGCCAGAATCACCACCGCCGTCCCGTGCTGATCGTCGTGGAACACCGGCATCGGCAGCCGCTTCGCCAGCGTCTGTTCAATTTCAAAGCATTTCGGTGCAGCAATATCTTCCAGCATGATCACCCCGAACCCCGCCGCCAGGTGCTCCACCGTGCGAATGATCTCCCCGGCGTCCTGCGTGTCCAGAATGATCGGCACGCAGCCCACCCCGGCCAACTGGTCCAGGATCACGGCCTTGCCTTCCATCACCGGCAGGGCCGCCCGCGGCCCGATGTTCCCCAGCCCCAGCACCGCCGACCCGTCCGTCACAATCGCCACCGTGTTCCCCACCCATGTGTACTTCCGGTAAACCTCCGGCTCCTCGCGATGAATTCTCAGGCACACGCTGGCCACGCCCGGCGTATAAATCATCTGCAAATCCTGGAGCGTCCGCACCTTGGTCCGCGCCGCGATCCGCAGCTTGCCCCCGCGATGCAACTCCAGCACCACGTCCGTCACCGCCTCGACCGTCGCCCCCGCCACCGCCTGCACCCGGCCCACCAGCCGCTCCAACTGTTCTGTATTATCCACATATATCGTCACAGACAGCATCGCCGAGGTCGAATCGAGGCTCAGACGCTCAATCTCCCCCGTCTCCGCCCCATCCGCCCCGATGGCCGTCAGCACCGCCGCCAGTTGCCCCGGCCGATCCGCCACCCGCACGCGCAGCCTGCGAATCAACTTGCGGGCATATTTCTCCGCCACCCGCGTCTCTTCCACCATCTCCGCCGCCGTCGCCGCTCGCTTCGCCTCGGTCACAGAACTTCTCCTTTTTTTGTTTCTGTTTCACCCCTCCCCCCTGGGGGAGGGGCAACAGCACCCGCTTGCAAGTACTTTATCACAATCCATCCCAACGTTCCACCATCTCGCCCATCGCCCTCTTGCCCTCCGCTCCGCTCCCCGCTAAACTACTCCCAATTCCAGGAGTCCGCCCGTGCGTCCCATTTTCGCGCTCGCTCTCAACACCTACCGCGAAGTCGTCCGCCAGCGACTCTTCCTCCTCGTCCTGGCCATCACCGCGGCGGTCCTGGTCATCCTCATCCTCTTCCCCTACTTCACCACCGACGTCGCCGCCCACACCGACGCCTCCGTCTCCGCCAGTGAAACCTCCATGTTCAAAGACCTCGCCCTCAACACCGCCGCCCTGGCCCTGCTGTTCCTCGTCGCCCTGACCGCCTCCAGCACCGTCGCCGAAGAACTGGAATCGCGCACCGCCCTGGCCATCCTGGCCAAACCCGTCGCCCGCTGGCAATTTCTCCTCGGCAAATACCTCGGAATTGTCGCCGCCCTGGCCGTCGCCGCCGCACTGCTGGCCGCCATGCTGGCCATCGCCACCTACGTCCGGGCCTATGTCGACGCCCCCATCAACCAGCGCCAGGCCGCCTTCGGCCTCGCCCTCAGCGAACCCGCCCGCGAGTTCCAGGCCCTCATGCGGAACCAAGCCCTCACCGTCCTACCCGGCGCCGTCCTGATTTTCTGCCAGGGCGCTCTCCTGGCCGCCGTCGCCCTCGTCCTCTCCTGCCGCTTCAGCCGCGTCCTGGCCGTCCTGGTCACCTTCGCCCTCTACCTCGTCGGCCACCTCGCCGAATTCATCACCGCCGCCGTCGCCTCCTCGGCCGCACCGCTGCGCCGCTCGGTCCACTGGTCCCTGGCCCTCCTGCCACGCCTCGACCTGACCGACCTTTCCGGCAAGATCGCCCACTCCGTCCTGATCCCCGGCCAACCCGACCTCGCCGCCGTCTGGTCCTACGCCGCCCTCACCTGTCTCTACACCCTCCTCTATGCCGCCCTCATTCTCATCCTCGGCCTCATCCTTTTCGGCCGCCGCGAAATCCGCTGACCTGTTGTTGTTCCATTTTCATTTGACTCCCCCACTTTTTTGTAGTATATTAGTCCTGTTGCATAAACTTATCGGGACCGGGGGAGCGTTAGCTCTTTCGGCCCCTTTTGTTTGCGCCCCACGCGCAAATCTCCGGACGGCCGAAGGATACCTCTTTTGCCGCAAGGAGATTTTCCATGTCGCACCGTCTCGTCGCTCTGGCTCTGATTCTGGCTCTCGCTTCCGCCGCCCCGGCCGGTATCGTCGACCTCTCCGCCGACTGGCAAGGCCACGCCTTCGGCATCGCCGGCGGCACCTGGCCGGGGGGCGGACCGGAAATGCACTACCACGGACCCTACCAATCCACGGAAAATCCCAACTACCTCGTCGGCCTCAACATGGCTTGTCTGGCCGGCTTCGGCGAAAACTATCGGATGGTCGGCAGCTTCGATTACAACGTTAATATGACCGGCGTCTTTGACAATATCAGCCACCTTACCGCCTACAACCTGACGTCTAACTTCCTCCTGCAGCGCGATCTCTCCGAAGCCCAGGTCTTCGCCGACGCCTCCGTCTCCCTTACCGGACACCTCTATATCGGCGCCTCCACCGACCTCCCCGTCGGCACACCCCTGGCCCTCCGCGTCACCCCTGCCCAGACCGGCGCCTTCACCTGGGGCCTGGCCGTCACCACCGCCGCCGGCGAATTCGACTTCGCCCCAGGCTCCGGTCCCGCCGACCTCGCCGTCAGCGCCGGCGACACCGTCTCACTCAGCTACTTCGGCTACACCAACCCCAACTATGCCGCCAACCCATCCGCCACCGCCGTTTACACCGAAGGCCCCTACACCGACAACCTCACCGCCAACTTCGAGGTCGTCCCCGAACCTGCCACGCTCTCGCTCCTCGGCCTCGGCTTCGCCGCCCTCCTTTCCCGACGCCGCCGACGTTAATGTTGTTTCTCGTTGGGACGGGGGCCTCACGATTTTCATGTTTCGCCCCCTTTCCTGTTGCCAACAATGTCTCACGCCCCGCGCCGAGCCGCAAATCCACAGCGTGATTTCCGTTGCAAGCCGCGCCACTACGGGCTAAACTTACTTCTCCGACGTCCGGCCTATCGACCCACGGCGAACGTCGGCGCATCGAGGAGGAAACTATGAACCGAATTCTTTCTTTAGCTGTCCTTTCCGTCGCGGCCCTGATCCTGTCCGGTTGCAGCGGACCCTCGGCTGAAGACTACAACACCGCCGGCCTCCAGCTCTTCCAGGCCAAGGACTACGGCAAGGCCGCCGGCGCCTTCAAGACCGCCAGCGACATGGAACTCTCCAACGCCAACTATCATTACAATCTCGGCGCCGCCTACCAGGCCGCCGGAAACCTCGACGACGCCATCTTCCAGTACCGCGCCGCCAGCGACCTGCACCCCGGACTTCTGAAGGCCTATGAGCACATGGCCGACTGCTACGTGGCCAAGGGCGACGACAACCTGGCCATCCGCACCTACCTCCAGGCCTGTGCCACCAACCCAACGGCGGCGCGACCGTGCGATGCCTTTGCCAACTTCTTCCTGGCCCGCGGCGACACGGTCAAAGCCGAGGAATTTTATCGCAAGGCCGTCGCCGCAGAGCCGGCCAACCCCGCCGCCCACGAACTCCTGGCCCTCTTCCTGGACAAGCACGGCCAGACCGACGAGGGCCGCAAGGAATATCAGAAATACCTGCAACTCGGCCCGACCAACCCCGCCGCCGTCAAGGAACTGAGCGAACTGACGCCGCTGGATAACAAGTTGCCGCCGGCCCGGGCCGAATAATCTCGGTTGTTGCTGTAACCCCTCTCCCTTGGGAGAGGGTGGCCCTTCAGGACCGGGTGAGGGGTTGAGGCTGAAGCCCGATCACAACCGAACACCACATGAAGAAGTCAAAAATAGTTTTCAAGGCAGGGAGAGTCTCGCCGCTCTTCCTGCTTTTTCTTTTACTGGCGGCGCCGCTCTTGTGCGGCTGGGGCCGCGACGGCCACGAACTCGTCTCGCGCCGGGCCATCGCCCAACTTCCCGCCCCGCTGGCCGCCCGCCTTGCCGACGAAAAGATGCTCAACGCCATCATCGCCCACAGCTCCGATCCCGACCACGACGTGGCCGCTCTTTCCGAAAAACTCCGGACCGCCGACGCCGCGCTCAAAGCTTCGCCCGGCGATCCCAAACTCAGCGCCGCCGTCGAAGCCGCCCGAGCGGCCTGGCAAGCCACGCGGAGCAAACATTTCTTCGACCTCGACGCCCTGACCGACCTGCCGCCGCCCTTCGACCGGTTTCCCCACGACCGCCCCGCCGCCGAACTGGCCGCCGCAGAATACCTCGTCGCCCACGATCGCTCCGAAGCCGCCGCCCTGCTCCGCCTCCACGGCGAAAGCGAACTGCCCGCCCAACTCGACACGGCCACGCTCCGCAAACTCGGCGCTGCTCTGCTCGAAAAACACGGCACGCTGCCCTGGACCATCAACGAGCAGGTCGCCGCCGTCTCCGCCGCCATGAAACAGGACGACCCGGCCAGGCTCGCCGTCGCCATCGCCGTACTCTCTCATTACGTCGGCGACCTGCACCAACCTTTCCACACCACCAGAAATTTCGACGGCCAACTGACCGGCAACCACGGCATTCATCTCGTCATCGACGACAACCTGATCCGCCGCAACCGCGATTATTATACCGACTGGCCGACCGCCTACGACCGGCCGTGCCAGAACGTTCCCGACGTACTCACCGCCGTCTTCGCCCAGGTCGGTCGCAATGCGGCGCTCACGACCCGCCTCGTCGCCGCCGACACCGAGGCCCGCCGCCAGAGCGGCGCCACCGCCAACGATTTCGACTGGGGCCGCCAGCGCTACCGCCGTTCCTTCTCCTGGCTCGACAACCTCCTCGAGCGCAAAGACTTCGCCGGTCTCGATCCGCACGAAGTCCGCCTCCTCAAAGAGACCGACGACCTCCAGGTTCTCGTCGTGGCCGACGACGATCTGGTGCGCCGCCAACTGGCCGCGGCCTCTTCCATGACCGCCTCGCTCATCTACACCGCCTGGCTCCGCGCCGACCGCCCCGGACTCGACGCCACCGCCGATTCCGCCGCTGCGGCCACAACTCCCCCCACCGCGCCCCAACAACCCGAACACAAAAATAATCCGCTCATCGGCGTATTCATGGCCGCCGGCGCGGTTTTCCTGTTCATCGTGCTGCGCCGCCGCCATCTCCGCTCAAAATAAATCGCCGCAGGAAGCCCAGCGACTCTCCCTGCGGCGTTTGCAGCCTTATTTCATTAACGCATTGCCGGGCGGATTATTTCACGCCCGCCACGCTCAGCACGTCCGACCGCACCTCGCCATCCACGCCCACCGTCACCTCGCGTACCGGCAGCACCCGCCCGCTCCTGGCCGCCGCCTCCTGCCCCAGCCGCACAATGCCGCCGCAACAGGGCACTTCCATGCGTACCAGCACCAGGCCGCGAATCCGATTCCGCCGCAAAATCTCCGCCAGCTTTTCCACGTACGGGCTAAGGTCGTCCAGCTTCGGACAGGCGATGGCCACGGCCCGCCCGTGCAGAAACCGCCGGTGAAAATCCCCCATCGCATAGGCGGCGCAGTCCGCCGTCAGAACCAACTCCGCATCCTGATAAAACTCCGCCTCCACCGGCACCAGGGCCAACTGCACCGGCCAATGGCCCAGTTCGCCGGCCCCGCCGCCGCCCACTCCCGCCGCCGGGCCGGACTTCTCCGCCGCCGGCCGCTTGAACTGCATCGCCCGGCTGCCCGGACAGCCGCCCGCCGCAGGCTCGGCATGTGCCACGTTCGGCTTGTCCGACCGGGCGATGTGCTCCTCGACCGCCGCCTGGTCGAACGCCTCCGACTCGCGCTCTTCCACAGTGATGGCATCCTGCGGACACGCGCCCAGGCAGGCCCCGAGTCCGTCGCAATACTCTTCCTTCAACAGCCGCGCCTTGCCGTCGATGATCCGCAGCGCCCCCTCCGCGCAGTTGGACTCGCACTGCCCGCAGCCGTTGCACTTCTCCTCGTCGATCTTCACGATCTTGCGTACCGCCATGCCCGACCTCCTTCTATGGTGAACCCTTCTCCCGCTCACCAATAATACGCGCAATCTCCGCCTGCTTCCGGGAATTCCAGCAAATTCATCGGAATATTGTTCGCCAGGAACACCATATAATGTGGACAGGAGACCGCTGCCCATGCCCGAACGCCCGGCCGACATTTTCCGCACTTTTCTCGACCGCGCCACTGGACACCACCTGGTCACCGCCTGCGCTGCCGACGCCGCCGGCCTGGCCGCTGCGGAACTCGCCCGGCGGTGGCTGTCCGCTCGCGCGGGGGCGACGCCCGAAATCATTTTCCCCGAACGTGGCCGATTGCTCATCGGGCCAGCCCTCGCCGACCGGGCCCGGCAGGCCCGCGCTGAAGCGCTCCTCGCTCTCGATCTCGGAGCCGACGACTCCGCCGCGCTGCCCGACGGCCCCACCTTGTTTCTCGATCAGCACCGTCACGGCCGCTGCACCACGGCCCACGTCATCGGCCCCGGCCCGGAGCCGCGCCCGGCGGGACTGGTGCTATATGAAATCCTGCGCGAAATCGACGCGGACTTGTGCCACGGCGGGTCTTGTCCCGCCGTGTCTTCCGCCCCGGCAACAACCTCCGCCGATCTGGCCTGGCTTGCCGCCATTGTCGCCGAGGGCGGCCATCCGCGCCTCACCCTGCCGCCCGACGCCGCAACGGCTGCGCACCTTTCCAAAACGTCGGTCCGCGAGGCCGCCGTACTCCTGAACTCCGCCGGCCGCGCCGCCGATTATCCCGTCGCCGCGACCCTGGCCGCCCTGGCCTCGGCCGACGGTCCCGCAGCGCTCGTCGCCGGCGATTCTCCAGCCTGCGTCGCTCTTCAGGAAGCCCGAACCGAGGTGCTGCGCGAGTTCGGCCACTGGTCGCACCAGCGTCCGCACTTCATGTGGCGTGTCGCCCTGGTGCCGGTGGCCTCGCCCTGCCGCATCGAGGCGATTCTCGCCGCCATGTGGGAACGGCAACTGCCCGCCTACATGATCGTCGTCGCCAACTCCGGGGTCGCCGCCGGATGGGTCACGGTCATCGCCCGCACCGCTTCGCCGGAGCGAAACCTGCTGCGGCTGCTCGACGCCGTCGCCCCGGCCGGCTCACCCGTCCAGGCTCTCGGCCGCCGCGATTACGTCGAGGCCGTTGTCCCGGTCGCCGCCTGGCGGGAGATGCTGGCCAAAATGCGATTCCGCAATCCGGGCAAACTTGTTCCGCCGGCCGAAGGGGCCAGCCTGTTCTAAGCCGTTGCTACTTGTTGTATTCCCCATCACTGCTGCTCTCGGCCGCCCCAGACCGCTGCGCCATCAGCGACAACTTGAACACCGTCTTGGTTGAACCGGCTTCACCCATGACCAGTTGGATGTCCACGGGCACCAGCGCCCGGCCGGCCTGGTCGGTAAAGGTGCAGGCCGTCGAGCCGGCGAACGACACGACGTAAACGCCGTTGGCCTGCGGCCGGAAGGTAAACGGCGACTCGCCCTCCGGGGCCGCCGCCTGGTCGAACCAGAGCGTCGCCGGCAAGGTCACCTCTTTGCCGTCGCAGTGCAGCAGGGCCGGACGATTGGTCTGGAGTTCCGTCGCCGACCCCTCGCCCGGGCGACCGGGATTAAACACGCTCGCCATCGCCGGGACGGCACTCGCTGGCGGCTCTGGCGGCGCTTTATGACAACCGCCCAGGGCCGGCAATAGCGCCGCCACCCACGCGGCCAAGCCCAAAGTTAAAAGTTTTGCCCTGGTCATATCCGTTACTCCTTGCCGTCACCGTAAGTTTACCCGCCCCGCACCGCCACGTAAAATCCGAAAAGAAAAATTTCGCCAAGAATCGCTCATCGAAATTCTGGCGTTTGCCGAAAAATGTCTTATCCGCGGCGCGTGCGCGGACGTCACAACGGTCGGAGCCTGAGCCTTCATCGGTCAGGTTCGCAGGGCGCGGAGCGCCTTGGCCCGGTTTCTCGGGCTACGCCGCGATGCGTGACGTGCCGAGGGGCGACCCACCCATCTGAAACCTTTCTTTTGAGCGCCGGCCTCCGGCCGGGTTCCACGCTGGCGGCCACGCCGACCGAAAGCGACTCCGACCCGGCTCGCCGCGCACCTGACGCCGTGAAAGTCCGTCCATGAAAGAATTCAAAGTCCACCCGGCAATCAAGGTCGGCGGCTCCATACTTCTCGTTTTTCTCGTCATCGGCGTACTCGTCTGGCTCCAGGCCTCCAAGGATTTCGACGACACCACCACCTTCGGCCCACAAGTGACCCGGGCCGCCGAACCGGCCCCGCCCGCCGCCGAAACGCGCCGCCAGGCCATCGTCCGCGTCCTCTCGGCCGCCGCTCTCGACCAGACCCGCCAGACCCTCCGCTACGACCCGGCCTACGTCCACATCAGCTATCCCGGCGGCGACGTGCCCCAGGATCGCGGCGTCTGCGCCGACGTCCTGGTCCGGGCCTTCCGCAAAATCGGCGTTGACCTCCAGAAGGAAGTCCACGAGGACATGCTCCACAACTTCGCCGCCTATCCGCACTTCCGCGGCTCCGCCAAACCCGACGCCAACATCGACCACCGCCGAGTTCCCAACCTGATGACCTTCTTCAAGCGTCGCGGCGCCGCTCTGCCCCTCACCCGCAACCCCACCGACTATCTCCCCGGCGATGTCGTCGCCTGGGACCTCGGCCACGGCCAAACCCACATCGGCCTCCTCGTGAACCAACTCAGCCCCGACGGCCGCCGCCCACTGGTCGTCCACAACATCGGCCAGGGCGCCCGCGAGGAAGACGTCCTCTTCGCCTGGAAAGTCGTCGGCCACTATCGCTACCCCGCCCGCTAACCCCTGTTGCCATTTTTTCCGCGCCTTTTTGCCGCGTGCTGCGTATATTTACCACGCTGGCAGCCGCCGGCTGCGCCAGCCGTCCGGCCGTCTGTTCAGGAGTAGCGGCACATGACCGTCGTTTGTTCCTGTGGCAAAACGCTTCAACTCCCTGACGCCCTGGCCGGCCAGGAAGTCATCTGTCCCTTCTGCCGCGCCGCCGTCAAAGCAGTTCCCCCTGCCCCCGCACCCGACGATCCCACCGCTTCGCTGATCGCGGCTATCAAGAATCAGCCCACCGCCGCACCGGTCCAGGACGAGCAGGTTGCCGCTCTCGCCGCCACCATCAAGCGCTCCACACAAGAAAACCAGCCGCTGCCGATGGCCGAGTCCGTGCCCGCCGCCAGGGAGGACCCGCCGCTGCTGATGGCGGAGTCTGTGCCCGCAGCCGCTCGAAGCACCGCACCGGCGAAACAGCCGCTCCCCATCGCCATATCTTTGCCTCCGAGCACCCGGCCCGCGTCCTCCGCCGCCCGGCCTGCGCCTAAACCAGCCCGGCCGAAGCCTAAAACCGCCATGCCGGTGGCCGACGAACCCGCCAAGGGCTTTCCGTTCTATTACTACATCATCGCCGGCGTCCTGGTCGTGCTCGTGGTCGTCGCCATTGTCTTAATTTTCCGGTCAGGTGATGAAGAGAAACCCGCCAAATCCAACGTCGCCAGCCCGCCGCCGGTAACCTACGAAGCCCCCAAGCCCGCAGTTCAACCCCTAGCTCCCTCAACTGACACGGGGCCAGGCTTCTTCGGCAACGTCCCCGTCGGCGACAGCTCGGATTACGAAAAAAGAACCGGCAAAAAACCACAGTAAGCGCCGCAGCATCAATTGAGCCGCCGCTCTTTTTTACCTGGCGCAACAAAAACCCTCAGCCGCAGACCCCGGATATTCGATAATAGCACTAAGCGGCCCGTGCCGTTGAAGCTCCCGGCGCTGCGGGGACTTTGTTGTATCTTCTTTTGTTGCCGTTACCTGAAGTCTGAAGACTGAGGTCTAAGGACTGTCGTTAAGGAGATTTCCGTCGTATGAAGACCGTCGTCCACGTCACTCACGAAGCCCTCCAGAAAGTCGGCGGCATCGGCGCCGTCCTCCAGGGCCTCTGCACTTCCGAAGCCTATCTGGCCCGCGTCCAGCGCAACATCCTCATCGGCCCCATGTTCGGTGGGCCGCAAGCCGCCACCGAACAACTCGCCAAATTCGGCGAAGTCTATTATTCCAGCGCCCTCTCCATCGACAACAACGGCTGGTGGCAGAAGTTCCGCCACATCCAGGAAGAACTCGGCGTCAACATCATCTACGGCCGCCGCGAGTTCCGCGACGAAGAGACCGGCCGCGCCTCGAAGCCCGAAGTCCTCCTCTTCGGCATCGAGCACATGCACGCCCATCCGCTGGCCGTCTTCAAACTCCGCCTTTACGAACGCTTCCACATCCAGTCCGACATCTACGACGCCTGGGACTACGAACAGTATCTCCGCATCGCCCTGCCGGCCTACAAGGCCCTGGCGGCGCTGGGCGTCGATCAGGCCGACGAACCCGCCACCATCATGGCCCACGAATACATGGGCATGCCCACGGCCCTGCTGGCCATCCTCGAAAACAACCGCCGCTACCGCACCGTCTTCTATGCCCACGAGGCCGCCACCATCCGCCGCATCGTCGAAAAACATCTCGGCCACGACACCATGTTCTACAACGTCATGCGCCAGGCCATGTCCGAAGGCAAATATGTCGACGAAGTCTTCGGCTCGCAAAAATCATATTTCAAGCACCCGCTGGTGGCCGCCTCGCGCCACTGCGATTGCACCCTGGCCGTCGGCGATTTCGTCCGCGAGGAACTCCGCTTCCTCCATCCCGATTTCGCCAAGGCCGACCTGCGCCTGGCCTACAACGGCATTCCCTCGCACCAGATCTCCTCCGCCGACCGCAATCGCAGCCGCAAAATGGTCCAGAGCTACCTCGAAAAACTGACCGGCGCGCGGCCCGATTACGTCTTCACCCACGTCACGCGACTGGCCCTCTCGAAGGGTCTCTGGCGCGACCTGAAAGTTCTCTGGCGGATGGAACAAGCCGCCCGCAAGGCCGGCTGGACCGCCACCTTCGTCCTCCTCTCCACCGAACTCGGCGGACCGCGCCGCCCCAACGAAATTCTCCACATGGAAGCGCTCTACGGCTGGCCGCTGGCCCACCGCGAAGGCTATCCCGACCTCTCCGGCGGCGAGGCCGAGTTCTACGCCTCCGTCCAGCGCTTCAACCTGGCCGCCCGCAACGTCAAAGTTATCTTCGTCAACCAGTTCGGCTGGAGCACCGACGCCTGCGGCAAGGTCATGCCGCCCGAAATGAATTTCATGGATCTGCGCAAAGCCGCCGACGTGGAATTCGGCCAGAGCATCTACGAGCCGTTCGGCATCGCCCAACTGGAACCGCTGGCCTTCGGCGGCATCTGCGTCCCGACCGCGCTGTGCGGCTGCGCCGGGTTCTTCCGCCAAGTCGCCGGCGACGGCGATTCGCCCAACGCCGTCCTGGCCGACTACACCCATCTGCCCGCCGGCTTCGACTCCCTCGACCGCATGATGCACATCGGCCTGAACGAGCGTCAGGCCGTCGAGGAAACCGAGTCCGCTCGCGTCGCCAAGGAAATTCTCCGCAAACTCCCCAAGACCGACCAGGACCGCGACCGCCTTCTGGCCTCCGGCTACGCCCTGGCCAAAAACATGGGCTGGGACGCCGTCAGCCGCGACTACGTCCTCCCCGCCATGGCCGATATCGACGCGAAGGCGTAATCTATCCTTGCAATCTGGGAATTGATTCCCAAATTACAAGAAAACCTCCTGCCCGCTGCCGTTGCTGTTTCTTCTTAACTTTTTACTTTTTACCTTTTACTTTTTACCTTCCGATTATCCCCTGCCGCGCCGCCGTCTCAATAATCCGCTTCACCGTGCAGCCGGCCACCTTCGCCCCGCCGCCACCGTGCTCGTACATCACCGCCACCGCAATCTGCGGATTCTCCGCCGGAGCATAACCGATGAACCACGAATGCGTCACGGCCGCAGCCGTGTTGTTCTGGGCCGAACCGCTCTTGCCGGCAATCGTCACCACCGTGCTGTGTACCGTCTCGTAGCCGGTCGCCCCCGGCTCGTTCACCACGCCCAACATCCCCGACCGCACCGCTGCCAAGTGTCCAGTGCCAATGTGCAGGTCCACCGGCCCCGGCGCGCGCGGCACCTCGCCCACGCGCTGCACCAGATGCACCTCGTGCGCGAGCCGCCCGCCCGTGGCCACCAGGGCACACATCCGGGCCGCCTGGAGCGGCGTCGCCGTCAGGTGCCCCTGACCGATGGCGAAGAACCACGGCAACCCCTCGGCCTCCATCTCCCCCGCCTTCTCGCCCGGCAAGTCGATCCCCACCTTCGAGGCAAAGCCGAACCGCCGCGCCCACTCCATCAACGTCGCATCGCCCAGCCGCAGGCCGACGTTGTAAAAGTAGACATCGCACGAACCGGCCAGGGCCTGATGCAGGTTCAGCTCACCGTGCCCACCCGACCGCCAGCAGTGATAATCGTGTCCCTTGTAGTGCAGCAGCCCGGGACAGTTGAACGTCGTCCCCGGCTCGATCTTGCCCAGATCCAGCGCCGCCGTCGCCGTGACCAGCTTGAAAATCGATCCCGGCGGCAACTGCCCTGCCACCGCCCGGTGCAAGAGCGGCGACCCGGCCGTCGATGAGGATAGCGTCTCATAATCTTTATAAAACGTCGCCGGGTTATAGCGCGGCGTCGAAGCCATAGCCAGCATCCCGCCGTCGCGCAAATCGATCACCACCGCCGCCCCGCGCACCGGGATTCCACCCTTGTAATCATTCACCGGACTCCCCAGCGCCGCCTCCACCTCCGCCTGGAACGGCACGCTCAGCGTCAGCACCACGTCCTGCCCGGCCCGGGCCTCCTCGCGCTGGAGGATGCGGCCCAGGCGGTCGCCCTGTTCCATCCCCCGCGTGCCACGCAGCTCGCCCTCCATCGACGACTCGATACCGTCGCGCCCGATCAGGTCGCCCAGGTGGTAGACGCGCCGGTCATCGGCCTCGCCTGCCCCACCGTCCGGGTTCTTGTCCACCTCCTCCTCGCGCACCTCGCCCACGTATCCGACCACATGGGCCGCACAGTCGCCGTAAGGATAGGATCGCTTAGCGTGTTCCTGGATCAGCAGCAGGGGGTGGCGGCTCTGGAGCACCTCGGCCGCCGCCTTGCCTCGCTCGTCGAGATCTTCGATGATCGGATGAGCCAGGCCGTGCCGCCCGGCGGTCTCCTCACGGATCGTCACCTCGCCCTGCAAAGAGCGAATCCGCTCGGCCCGATGGGCGACCGTCCGCAAAATTTCCGCCCGCCGCCGGTCCAGATCGGCCAGGGCCAAGCCCGTGGCCCGGGCCAGTTCCGGCCAGAACGCCGACATCTCCCGCCCCAACTCGTCCGGCTCCTGGTGCAGTTCGGCGGCCATCTTTCGCCGCGCCGCCTCGTTGTTCGCCCACAACTTCCGAAACTCGGCTCGGATATCGCCGTTGTTGTTGAAGCCCCCAGCACTGCTGGGGGATGCTGTTTCTTTTGTTGCGCCCGAAGCCTGAAGCCTGAAGCCTGAAGCCCGCTGTTCTCTTTCCAGCCGCTCGACGAACGCTTCGTCCTCCAGCGCCAGCGCCGGATAGTAGAGGCAGAGGTCGAACCGCGGCGCGTCTTTGGCCAGCACCAGGCCGCTGCGGTCCATGATCGAACCGCGCCGCGTCTCCACGAGCAGGGCCGGTTGCTTCAGATTGTTGCGGGCTTCGGCCCGGTAGCCGGCGGCGCCGAGCAGTTCGAGCTGGGCCAGGCGCACGCCCAGCACCACCAGGGCCAGAGCCGCCACGAGCAGAACCATCTTTAGACGTGTCCAATACATATGTGATTCTTTTGGTATGTTAGCTGGGCGCAAAAAAGCCCGGGTCTACGAACAACCTTGCCGTGTTGGGGTCCAGCAAGGAAGACGCAGCCCGGGGGTTTCCGAACCGCCGCTACCGCGACGGTTTAACCTGACTGTCCAACAACATAAGTGTATCACAAATCTTGTTTCCGTCAAGCCCTTTTACCGCAAAAAAACACCCGTTATTGCGAAATTTTCGAGCTGTCGCAACTCCTTTAACGACAAGACGTTACCACAAAAAATTCACCCCGTCCGGGCCGATAAAGTCCCGCGCCGACAGGCCGTTTTAGCCAGAAGCCACAGCACCACCGGCGCCACCAGGGCCGTGTACGCCGCATCCACCGCCCCTTGTTCCAGGGCCAGGCCGAGGCCGTTGTCGCTGCCGCTCAGATGGTACAGGATCAACTGCTGCACCGGACGCACCGCCAGCACCGCGACGAACACCAGCACCGCCTGCACCAGCGGATGTCCATACTCAAGGCCGGACCGCAGGGCATAAATCCCCGACGCCGCCAGGGCCAGCCCTGTCGCCGTCACCCCCAGCCGCGTCCCCGACAACAGATCCGCCACCAGCCCCAGGCACCAGCCGGCGATGAACACGTCCTCCCAACGCTCCGCCGCCAGGGCCACGAACACCGCCGTCACCAGCAGCAGGTCCGGCTGCGCCGCCGCTCGAAAAATTTTGAAGGCCAGCAGGCCCGGCGTGAAAACCGAACTCTCCAGCGCCGCAAAGACGTAGGCGAAAATCGCAATGACGTACCAGCGCATTACCGTTGCCGTTGTTGTTGCTGTTTGCCCCGAAGGGGCAGCAGGAGAGTAGCCGGGGGTGAAACCCCCGGTAGCCGCGCCAATGAAATATTCTTCTCTTTTTTGTTCTTCTTAGACCCGAAGGGGCGGCAGGAACTATTTGTGCCGCCCGCCGTGACGACAGGCCTTCATTTCCCCGACCCGCCGGGAATCGACAGGACGTACACTTCATCCAGCTTCGCCAACTCAGCCCGCGGCTGCACCAGGATCGTATGCGTCAGGTCCGCCGACCGCGTCGCCACCTGGGCCACCTGGCCGATAATCAGGTTCTCAGCCAGACCAGTTTCGTTCGAGGCCGTGACCACGTAATCTCCCGCCCGCACTTCGACCGCCCGGTCCACGTGCAGCAGTTTGACCAACACGCCGTCGCCGGCGCCCTCGGTCGTCCCGTCGGCGCCGCCACCGCGAGCCACCCAGCGACCGCTGCGGCCGTCCCAATGCACGATCCGCGCCGCCAGCCGGCAATCGGAACTGGTGACCAGCTTCATCTGACTGGCGCTGTCGCCCACCCGGTCGATCACGCCGACGAGGCCCAGCCCGGTGACGACCTGCTGCCCGTGCCTGAGGCCCGCCGCCTTGCCCTGGCCCAGGGCCCGGTAAAGTACCAGTTGCCCCTTGCCCACGCCGCGCTTCGACCCGGCGTCGAGGCCCAAGGCCGTGTTCGGCGGCACGTAATAATTCGAAATCACCCGCGTCGGAATCAGCACCAGGGGGTAATTGCTCAGGGCTTTGCTGATCTGCTTGACCTCGCGCAGCTCCCGCTCCAGGTCGGCGATCTTGGCCGCCTGGAGAGCCGCCAGGGCCTGGGCCTCGCCCGAGGGATCCGCTGCGGGCAAAGCTTCCGGCGCCGCCGGCGTCCCGCCCGTGATGTTCAAGGCCGCGTCGCGCGAGACGCTCTGGGCCGGCTGAAACAGCCGCGCCGCCACCCAGTGGCCGCTGGCCGCCAGCGTGCCGTGCCGGTCGGCCGCGACCAGCACGACCGACAAAGTCAGAAGGAAGACCACGATCAGCTTGCGCCGACCGCCGTTTCGGGAATGGGCCATCTCTATCAATCCACCGTCGTAGTTGCTTTTGCTTCTGTTGTTGCCGTACCTGAAGTCTGAAGCCTGAAGCCTAAAGCCTGCTGTTAGTAATTCTCGTCCCCGGATTCCATCGCCGGACCCCAGCGGTCCAGATTCTCCAGGAACACCGCCGTGCCGCGCGCCACGCAGGTCAGCGGATCGTCCGTCACCTTGACCTTCAGCCCCGTAGCCTGCGACAACACCGTGTCCAGGCCGCGCAACAGGCTGCCGCCGCCAGCCATTGTAATCCCATTATGGACCAGGTCGGCCGACAATTCCGGCTGCGTCCGTTCCAGCGTCCGCTTCACCGCGTCGATGATGGCCTGCACCGGCTCGCGCAGGGCCTCGCGAATCTCCTCGCTCGTGATCGTCGCCTTGCGCGGCAACCCGGCAATCAGGTCGCGGCCGGAAACCTCCAGCGTCAACTCCTGCTCCAGCGGCGCCGCCGAGCCGATTTCAATCTTGATCCGTTCCGACGTCTGCTCGCCGATCAGCAGGCTGTAGGTTTTCTTCATGTGGGCGATGATCGCCTCGTCCATGTCGTCGCCGGCCGTCCGCAGGCTTTCCGAGCAGGCGATGTCGCCCAGCGAGATCACGGCCACCTCGGTCGTCCCGCCGCCGATATCGACGATCATGCTGCCCAGCGGCTGATCCACCGGCAACCCCGCCCCGATGGCCGCCGCCAGCGGCTCAGGAAATAGATAAACTTTCCTGGCCCCGGCCCGTTCCGCCGAGGTCCGCACGGCCCGGGCTTCGACCGCCGTGATCCCCGACGGAATGGCGATCACGACCCGCGGGGCCCGCCATTTCTGCCGATTGTGCACCTTGCCGATAAAATAGTTCAGCATCGCCTCGGTGATGGCGAAGTCGGCGATCACGCCGTCCTTCATCGGCCGGATGGCCACGATCGACCCGGGGCACTTGCCGATCATCTTCTTGGCCACGTTGCCGACGGCCAGGTCGTCACCCACGGTGACCACCTTGTTGGTCTCTTTGTTCACCGCCACGACCGACGGTTCGCACAGCACGATGCCCTGGCCGCGCACCGCGACCAGCGTCGTGGCCGTGCCCAGGTCGATGCCCATGTCGGTCGAGAACAGTCCCAGGATGCGGTCCATGAACATAGTCGCGCTCCGATTATGCCACCTGCGACACCGTGGGATAAGAATCTTTGACTTGCCGTTGTCGTTGAAGCCCCCAGCACCGCTGGGGGATACTATTTCATCTTCTGTTGTCGTTGCTGCGCCTGAAGTCTGAAGCCTGTAGCCTGCTGTTCCACAAAGCGACACGGCCCATCCGGGCCGTGCCACGCGGAATTCTCTTTATTAATGGCACCGCGACCCGCCGCTGCCGACTGCTACGCCGCCGGAGCCGCCGGAGCGCCCGAAGGCACCGCCGGCGCCGGAACGGCCGGAGCAGGAACCGGGGCGACCGGAGCAGGAACAGCCGCCGGTTGCCCGGCTTCCGCTTCCGCGTGTCCCGCCATGCCCGTCAGCAGATCGAACGGCGCGTTGATCGCGTCCGTCGCCGTCTTAATCGCTTTGGTGTCCGCCGTCGTCTTGTCGTTGGCCGTCTTATAGTCGTCGCCCAACGGCATGACGAACCCGAACAGCTCATTCGACTTCGTCATCGTCATCACGACCGCCGCCACCAGGAACAGTGTGGCGATGATGGCCAGAACCGTATAGACCGTGCTCAGGGGCTTGCCGCTGATGGCCACGCCGCCCGAGCCGGAGGTGCTCCCGCTAGTGCTTGACGGAATACGTGACATTGTCGTCCCTCCGGATTTCATCCTGAACCGTCGCCAGCGTCCCGACCGCCGCGTTCTCTTCCACCTTGGTCACTTTCAGGTCGCCCAGGTACTTGTTCGCCCGCGAAACCTCAAAGATCATCCCGGCCACCACCTGGTCGCTCGACCCCAGGTTAATCTCCGCCACCTTCTTCGCGTTGTCCACGTCCTTGACCACGCCGTGCAGCGTCACCGTCGGCAGCACCGGCACCGTCTCCGGCAGCGTCGCCTGGGCATGCTGCTTCAGATAGGCGTTCGACTTCGTCAGTTCCGCCACCTGCACCTCCAGACTCTTTACCCGGGCCTTGCCGTCGGTATCCGACTGCCGCAGATTCTGAATCTGGATCATCTGCTCGTCGCTCAACTGGCGCAGCTTCGCTTCCGCCGCGACTTCCGTGTTGTACTTCTCTTCCAGTTCCTTCTTCGACGAGTTCAACTTATCGTACGAGTCATTGAGCCCCTTGAGCGAGTTGTTCATCGCCGACAGGTCGCCCTGCAACTTCGACTTGTCGCCCTGGGCGCCCGTCAACTGGTTCCGCAGTTCCAAGATGGCGTTGTTCTTGTTGTCGAGGTCCATCCCGCTCGTCGTCGCCAACTTGTCGAAGGCCATGTTGCGGGCCTTGACCGCGTCGCGAAGCTGATCCATCTTCTTCGCGGCGTCTAGCGTGGTCTGCTTCGACTTTTCCAGGTTCGTCCTCAGGTCCTTTTGCTGGTCCACAAACGCAATCACCAGCGTCGCCAGGACAATCGCCGCCACGACGTTCAGCACAATGAAAATCTTTCCTAACGTGCTCAAGGAACATCCTCCTTTAACGAGCTAGAGTCCCTGCCAGTGGACCCGACATTTAGATACGCCCGGCTCTCTCCGCCCATGAACTATATTATGATGCCGCGCAAAACCGCCTTAGTCCCACGCTAACCGGACCTTACAGAAAAAAGATTCTAACCGCCGACCATCTCCCGTCAAGCAAAATCCACGCCCCTTCCCTCCGATTTCCGGCCGGCCCGGTGGAAACTATCGCCCCACCGGCACATAACCCGGCGTCTGCGACCTCGTTCCCGTCGGGGTCTTCGCCGGCGCCGACCGACGCAACACCTCCTCCTGCGTCAACATCTGGCTCTTTTCGGCGTCGCGGATCGTGGTTTTCAGCCTCTGGCCGCGCGGCGTATCAAACGCCAACTCCGCCCAGGCCGCGCTGTAGGCCACGGCGAGGTTACGATCCCCCAGGCATTTGCCCACCTCCGCCCACGCCGGCCCGTACGCCGCCCGGGCCAGCAGTTGCAGGGCAAAGGCCTGGTCCTGATCCGTCAGCGGCGCGTTTTTTTCCGCCCCGGAGGCCACCTCGGTCAGAAAAATGATCTGCGTGTAATCGCCCAGCATGGCCCGCGCCCCGAACGTCGCCAGCAGCGCGCCCACGCTCGGGTGCCGGCCTTGAACCTCGCGCAAATTTTGAATATCTTCCGGCGGAAAGCCCACCCGCCCCAGGGCCAGGATCGCACTGACCTGCGCCGGCGAACTGGAGTCCCGCGCCACCTGCCGCAATGGCGTCAGGCCCGCCTGCACCCCCAGCCGCACCAGCGCCTCGCCCACGTTGATCCGCACCATCGTGTCCGGATCCTTCAGGTGTTCCTTCAACATCGTCGCCGCCGAACCGTTGCCCAGCAGGCCCAGCAGCATGGCCGCATTGCGCCGCCCCGCCACGTTCTCCTGGTCCGCCAGGGCCTCCGCCAGCAGGCCCACCTGCGACGTGTCGCCCAGCGTCGCCAGGCCGTACGCCGCCGCCAGACGCACGTTGCGATCCGCGTCCTCCGCCAGCACCTTCTCGAACGCTCGCCGCGCCGCTTCTTTTTCCTCCGCCGTCTTGGCCTGCGCCGCCAGCAGCACCAGGGCATTAAACCGCACCGGCACCTCCGAATCGTGTACCAGCGCCGCCAGCGCTTCCTTCGGCGCCGCCAGATGCAGATCCCGATAAACTTCCAGCCCGAAGCCGCGCACCGACGAATCGTCGCTCTTCAAGGTCTGCGGCAGCAGTTCCCGGCTCTTCGCCAGATACCCGGCCCGGTCCCCACCCCCGCCGCAGCCGCCCAGCAGCGCCGCCAGAACCACCAGCGCCAGCGCGTGTGCCACGGCGGGTCTTGCCCGCCGTGTGCTGTTGTTGTTTTCTTTTTCTTTTCTACTGTTCACCTGTTCACCTACTCCCCTGCTCTCGGCCGCGTTGCGGCCGCCGCCCCCAGGCTCCAATTAGTAAGCAAATCGCGCCAAGACAAAGGGCATACGCAAACACATCGCCATATCGCCCATAAACCGTCGTCCGTCCGTCCAACTCCAGCCGCGCCGCCGCCCAGCCTTCCACCGACCGCACCCGCCCGTCCATCGTCCGCACCCGGCCCACGGTCCGCCCGCACGAATCGATGAATCCGCTTACACCAGTGTTCACGCTCCGCACCACCGGCACCCGGTTCTCCACCGCCCGAAACACCGACTGGTCCCAGTGCTGCTCCACCTCGAACGTCCCGTCGAACCAGCCGTCATTGGAAATGTTCAAAAGGAAATCCGCCGCCTTCTCGCCGCCCGGATAAACCATCTCGCGGCAGACCGTCGCAAACGAATCCTCGAAACAGATCGGCACGGCGAACCAGGCCCCGGCACACTTCAGCCGATTCACCTCCGGCCCTTCCCTCAGGTTATATTCGTAATCATAGGGCGTCAACCCCTGCAACAACTTGTGCAGCCAGGGCCACGATTCCCGGAACGGCACAAACTCGCCGAACGGCACCAGGTGCACCTTGTCGTACCGCCCCGCCGGGGCATAGCCCCGATCCGCCGGACTTATCAACAGCGCCGTATTGTACGTCGATCCGTCCGATTCCAGCGACTCCGTCCCGACCAGCAGCGCCGCTTTCCCCGCAGTCGCCGCGCCCACCAACTCATGCAACTCCCGCCAACTCTCCCGCGACTTCTCCTGCACCTTGTGCGCCTTCCCCCACCCGGCCTGCGGGTAGAGCCGCTCCACGTTCGCCTCCAGCCACCACTGGTTGATCATAATCGGACCCATCGTCTCCGGCCAGACCACCAGGTCCGCCTCCGGCTCGCGCTCCAGCGCCGCCCGCGTCAACCGCGTCAACTGCTCATACGACGGATCGCCCTCCGTCCCCTTTACCTTTTGCGGCACGTTCGATTGCACCGACACCACCAGCGGCCCCGGTCGCATCGTCACCGGCTGCAACCGGAAATATCCGTACCCCACGACAAACGCCCAGGCCGCCACGACCACCACCGCCGAAAGCGCCAGCGACCGCGACAGCCGCACTTTCTCGCCGTACCTCAAAAACACCGGCCGCGTCAACAGATCCACCAGCAACCCCGCCGTCGCCGCCGACAATGCGCTCAGCCCGTAAACCCCCGCCAAATCCGCCACCTGCAGCAGGTGCACGCTCGCCGCCTGCGGATGGCCCAGGTAAAACCACGGCATCCCCGTCAGCAGGTATGCCCGCGCCAACTCCAGCGGTACCCACAACACCGGGGCCACCAGCGCCAGCGGCAACCCCGTCCGCCGCCCGACCCAATAGGCCAGCACCGCAAACACCGGCCAGAACGGAATGAAAAAAATCAACATCCCGACAAACCCGCCGAGGTCCACGTTCCAGACCCAATAAGCCTCCAGCCCGTAAAACGCCGCGCCGCCCAGCGCCGCCGCTGCCGCCAGCGTCTTTTTATTCGCCGCCCGCACCACCGCCAGCAACATCGGCACGAGCGCCACGTGCGCCACCCACGCCCACCGCAGCGGCGGAAACGCCAGGGCCAGCAGCCCCGCCGTCAACACGCACAGCACCGCCGCCGGCCACCAGCCGCGCAGCGTAAACCGATAGTCCGCCCCAGGAGCTGTTCCTGTTAACCCCTCTCCCTTGGGAGAGGGCGGCCCTTTAGGGCCGGGTGAGGGGTTGAGGACGGAAACATCCCGATTATCTTTCTGTTTTTTCGCCATGCCCGATTTCTCCGGTGGTAGAATAAGCCCCAACTATCGCCGTGACAAGCAGAAAGAGTGGGTGGCATGGTCCACGCTTGCGTGGCCATGCACCCGTTGCGTATAATCGCACGGAGACAATCGAGTACCCATGACCGACCAACACGAAAATCTTCCGCCCGGCCTTTCGCGCCGCGATTTCCTCCGTCACGGCCTCAGCGCCGCGGCCGCGCTGGCTGCCGCCGGGACCGCCTCGCGGCTCCTGGCACAATCCGCCACCAGTGCCGCCTCGGCCACATCCGCCGCTTCCGACACCAATGCCGCCCTGCCGCCCAAGAGCCGCGTCATCGTCATCACCCACCCGGAAGTCCTCGTCCGCGGTTACGACGCCAACCGGCCGGTCCTGGAAAAAATGATCGAGCGGGCGGTCCGCGAACTCTCCGGCGCCGACTCCGCCGAAAAAGCCTGGCGACTCGTTGCCGCCGACGGCGACCGCGTCTCCATGAAAATCACCCGCGCCGGCGGTCCCAACCTCCGCACCCACGACGAAATCCCCAAATATATCGCCCGCCGCCTCGTGGAAACAAACCACCTCGCCTCCGACCGCATCAGAGCCTGGGACCGCGAAGACCTCACGCCCGAGGAACTCGAACTCTCCGACCCCTTCACCCTGCCGTCGCGCAAACAGCCGACCAAACTCCGCGCCGCTCTGGTCAAGGACACCACCTGCATCATCAACCTTCCGGTCCTCAAAATGCACTCCGGCACCGGGGCCTCGCTGGCCATGAAAAATCATTTCGGCTCGATCAACAACCCCTCGGCCTTTCACGGCTGGGATCGCGGCGAAATGTGGAAATCGATTGCCGAACTCTCCAACCTCGAACCGATCAAGTCTCGCACCCGCCTCGTCCTGATCGACGCCACGCGCCCGCTCTACGACGGCGGACCCGACGACCACGAAGAATTCCGCTGGACCTTCGGCGGCCTCATCCTCGGCACGGACCCCGTAGCCGTCGAAAGCGTCGCCCTCGACATCCTCGAAACCAAACGCGCCGCCGTCCACGGCTCGCCCTGGCCCGTCACCGACGGTCGCAAGGTCACCGACTGGGCCCGGAAACTCGGCCTCGGTCAGGCCGACCATTCCCGCATCGATCTCGTCACAATTAATTTGGATTGATTTCGCTGCTGTTGTTTCACCCCTCCCCCTTGGGGGAGGGTGGCCGCTTTAGCGGCCGGGTGAGGGTGCCGTTGCTTCTTCTTTTGAAGCCCCCAGCACTGCTGGGGGACGCTGTTTCGTCTTTTTTTGCGTCGTTTCTTCTTCGTCTTTAATTTTTCCTTTTTAATTTTTAATTTTTAATTCTCCTACGGCAACGTCCCCGGCGACACCAGCCACACCAGCCGCCACGGTTCGCCGTCGTCCCGCTCCAGGCAGCACGCTCCAGCCGTCCTGAAACTCACAATCTCCCCCGCCGCCCCGCCCGCCACCAGCACCGAAACCAACTCGCTCAGAAACGGCATGTGCCCGACGATCATCACGTCCTCATCCATCCGCGCCAACTCTTTCGCCAGCTCCGCCGCCGAATCGTTCGGGTCCAACCCCCGCCGGGCCTCCACCTCGCCCGTCACCCGGATTTCCCCGGCCACAATCTCCGCCGTCTCCGCCGCCCGCGTCTTGCCGCTATGCCAGACCTGGCCCACCTTGACCCGCAGCGTCCGCAGATAGCTCGCCAGGGCCTTCACGTCGTTCCGCCCCGCCGAAGTCAGGTGCCGCTCCCGGTCCGACTCCTTATCCTCCGCCTGTCCGTGCCGCACCAGATAAACTTTCACATCATCCCCCCTTATATGTGCCACGGTCGGCTTTGCCCGACCGTGTTCTTTTTCTTCGCCCCTCTCCCTTGGGAGAGGGTGGCCCTTCAGGGCCGGGTGAGGGGTTGAGGCCAACAAGCGTCCGGACTTCCCCAGACATTCTCATGGCGGCAAACAGCGGCCGCCATGCCACCCGCCGTTTCTTTTTCTTCTTCTTTACTTTTTAATTTTTCATTTTTAATTCTCTTACGCCAGTGCCACCAGCACAATCATCACCCCCACCGCCACGCGCCGCCATTTCCGCTTCCGCCCCGCCAGCAAGCCCACCGGCAGCACCAGTGCCGCCAGGGCCGCCGGACCGCCCCACGCCCCGCTCACTTTGATCATAATCGCTCCGTCGTACCGCGCGTCCGTCGGCGCCCGCTCGAAATAAATATCCCGCCGCATCTCCACCGGCTTCAGCATCGTGTGCCACCGCCCCAGCACCGCCTTGCGCAGATACCGCCCCCACGCGTCGTTCTTCAGCCCGACCATCGACGGCCGCCCGTTCTCGTCGAATTCGCAGAACGTCGGCAGCGCCGCCTCCGTCACCAGGCCCGGCCCGATCATCCCCGCCAGGGCCTGCCGCATCGGGCCTAACTGCGCCTCCTTCGTCGCCCCCTGCTTGGCCAGCCCCTCCACGTCCGACAAGAGCGCCCGGTGCCGCAACTCGCCCGTCGCCCAGTCTTCCGGCAGCAGCCGATGCTCCGTCACCGTGAACAAAATTATCTCCGTCTCCTCCGCCGCCGCCAGTCGCGACAGGGCCAGCGGATAATACGGCTTCTCGCTCCGAAACCGCAGCTTCAGCAGCGTCCCCGAAAACAGCCCTTCCTTGCCCTTCGCCTCCTCGCCCTGCCAGGCCCGCTCCGCCCGAACCTGGGCCACCACAAACTTGAACCCGCGCCGCACATAACCATCCAGCGCCGCCGGGGCCTCCGCCGGCACGCGATAGCCGTGCTCGCGCAGCCACCCCGCCACCGCCGCGCCGTCCTTGCCGTCGATCACCTGCACCTCAAGGTCGCCCACCTGGGCCGACTTCATCAACTCCACGCCCAGACCGGGCTTGCCCATATCTGCCGGTCGCGGCGCCCGCTCCTCGCAACTGGTCTTCGATTGCGGCAACTTCTCGATCACCACCTGTGGCCGCGTTTTTTCTTCCATCGCTTCCAGCGTACTAAAATCGCCCAGCCCGATCTCCGGGTCCGACGGCACCGGCACCACCCAGGCCACGTCCGCCACCGGGCCGCGATAATTCGCCTGAAGGCAGAGCGTCTCCCACCCGTCGAAATGGATCAGGTAACCCTGTTGCCGGCTCGACGTCACCGGCAGCGCCGCCCCGCGCTCCGCCACGAACGGGCACCCGTCCGCCAGCGCCGCCTGACCCGCCCCCAGCACCACGCCAATTACCGCCGCCACAATCATTCCCTGTCGCATCTCGCTCTCCTCCTGCTCACGCATCCGTAGGGTGCGTGCTTGCACGCACCAATAATTAAAGCCGTTTTCCGATAGCCGTTGCCTTAACTTCTGCTTTCCGAGCCTATCCAGGCCCGCCTCGCCTGTCAAAGTTTTTGTCTTGCCGCAAATCCGATGTATAATAAGGCCGGGCGAACCAGATACGTTGAATATTTTGTCTCGCCCGGACGTTATTAATTTGGAAACAAGGGGGCCTGCCATGAAACGCTTGGGTCTCGCACTGCTCCTGGTCGTCTGGGTTGCGCCCTGGGCCGTCGCTCAAGCCGCCCCGGCCGCGACTTCCCCCGACCCCGCCGACTCCTGGTCCCACTTGCGCGACTTCCGCGACGACAGTTCCTACCACCAGGTTCTCAACCAGTCCCAGGCCGCCCTCAACCATCAGGCTGCTACCGCCGCTACAACCCCCGCACAGGTCGCTCCCGAGACTCAAACCGCCGCACCGAAACCGGCCGCACCCTACAGAGAATTCCATCCTGTTGCCGCCCCCGCTCTTCCCTCCCGCCCCCCGGCCAATTACTTCGGTCCCTGGCTGCCGCAACTCGGGGCCCGCATCAACATCGATTTCGACGCCGTCACTCTGGCCAACGCCCTCTCGTTCCTGGCCGACTCCGCCGGCGCGGCCATCGCCGTCGATCCGCGGCTCAAAGCCGACACCGGCAAAGCGGCCGATGAGGAACTGGTCACGCTGCACATCAAAGCCGTCACGCTCCAACAGGCCCTCGACCTCGTCGTCCTGGCCGAAATGGGCTGGCGCGTCGTCGAAGGCCGCATTCTCGTCTCCAGCCGAGAAAAAGCCAATCCCATCTACCTCCACTCCTACGCCATCCGCGACCTCATCACCCCGGTTCCCGACTTCGGCGACTCCGCCCCACGTTTCGATCTGGCCGCAGCCATGAGCGCCGCCGGCAGCGGCGGTTCCGGCGGTGGGGGCGGCGGAATCTTCAAGGAGGTCACCAAGGAAGAAGCCGCCGACCCTCATCCCGAAAAGAAGATCATCGACCTGATTAAAAAATTCGTCACCAACTCCGACCCGCGCGTCGCTGCCTGGGACGACGCCGGCGGAACCGCCACCATCGACTATTTCAACGGCCAACTCCTCGTCAACCAGACCGACGCCGGCCACCGCAAAGTCATCGACCTGCTCTCGAAACTATAGGCGATTAAAGTCCCGCCCCTTAACACTCGATAAACAAACTATCATCCGGCATCCGAGCCGCCGCAGAGGCCGCGACCGGATCTTACGCGCCGCGGGGGGATTATTCCAAACGTGTCCGACGCCGAAGAACAGATTCTCCAGACCATCCGCCAGGGCCGCTTTCTGCCCAGCATCCCGGCCGTGGCCCTGGAAGTGCTCCGCCTGGCCCGCGACCCCCGCGTCTCCGTCGAACGCCTGGCCGAGACCATCGAACGCGATCCCGCCCTGGCCGCCAAGCTGCTCCGCTACGCCAACTCCACTTACTACGCCGGCAATCAGCCAATAGTCAGCCTGCCGCAGGCCATCGTCCGCCTCGGCGTGCGCGGCACCAAGCTCCTGGCCCTCTCCTTCAACCTGACCGAAGCCGTCGGCGGCGACCTCCGCGACTTCGATTTCCATACCTTCTGGCAGCGCAGCCTGACCACCGCCGTTGCCGCCCGCCGCCTGGCCCACCATTCCGTCCGCAGCCTCGCCGACGAGGCCTTCCTGGTCGGGCTTCTGGCCGACGTCGGTTCGCCCGTCCTGGCCGGCGCCTTTGCCCAGCGTTACCGCACCGTCTCCACCACCTTTCTCCGCTCGCCCCAGAATCTGGCCGAAATCGAACTCAAGATTCTCGGCGTCGCCCACCCCCTGGTCGGCCGCCGGCTGGCCGAATCCTGGCATCTGCCCGCCGACCTCTGCCAGGCCCTCGGCGCCCATCACGACCCCGCCTCCCTGCCGCGCGAAAGCCCGGCCTTCAACCTGGCCGCCGTCGTCGCCATCGCCGCCGTCGTCGCCGACATCGTCGTCCGCGGTCCCGCCGAGTCCCGCATCAACCAACTCGTGACCCTCTTCCACGACCAATTCGCCCTGAGAACCGCCCACCTGGCCGCCATGCTCAAAGGCGTCGATCAGGAAATCCAGGACATCGCCGACCTGCTTGCCGTATCCTTGCCGGTCGCCTACAACGTCCACGCCGAAGCCAAGGCCGAAATGCTCCGTCTGGCCATGGCCCCCGCCGACGCCACTGAAGCCGCCGGCCCCAAAACGCCGAAAAGCTAGTTAGGCGCTGGAACCGTTGCCTTTATGTGGGGTGGCTGCTTGCAGCCACGCGGTAATTTAATGCCGTTTTCCGCTTGGCGTTGCCGTTGTTGCTGCTGTTTTTGTTGCTGCGCCTGAAGTCTGAGGCCTGAGGCCTGCTTTTTTCCGAGAGGAACTCCACATGCTCCAAACCGAAAGCCGCCTCCACCCGCGCCTGAAGTGCCGCGTCATCATCGAGACCGTCGGCGCCACCCTCGACCTGTCCGAGGGCGGCGTCTGCGTCCTTGTCGCCAAGCCCCTGCCCGAGGGCGACGAGGTCCAACTCGCCTTCCAACTGCCCGAATCCGAGGAGACCGCCCGCTGCCACGGCCGCATCGTCCGCGTCGGCCCCAGCTCCATCGACAAGGAACTCTTCGAAGTCGGCATCCAGTTCCTCCGCCTCATGCCCCGCGACCGCGAAGCCATCGCCCGCTACGTCCAGAGCCGCGCCGACGCCCGCTCCTGGAACTGACTGTCTTTCAAGTTATAATGCCATTGTCGTTATGTGGCGGATGCGCCGTTTGCAGCCGCCGCAATCAAATGCCGTTTTCCGCTTGGCGTTGCCGTTTCTTCTTTCTGCCGCTATAATTGCCGCAGAATCAAGGAGCATCCTATGGCTGCGCGAATCGCTCTCGACCGGGTCCAGATTGCCGACTTCTGCCGGCGCCACTACATTCGCCGGCTTTCGCTGTTCGGCTCGGTCCTGCGTGACGACTTCGGTCCTGCCAGTGACGTTGACGTTCTCGTCGAATTCGAGCCTGGTCACGTCCCCGGCCTGGCCTTCTTCTCCATGCAGAACGAACTTTCTCGCCTGCTCGGCCGCACTGTCGACCTGAACACGCCGCAGTGCCTCAGCCCTTATTTCCGCGACGAGGTTCTGGCCGAAGCGGAGGAACTCTATGTCGCGGCATAGCGACGAAGTGCGTCTCCACCACATGTTGGACCACGCCCGCGAAGCGATCGCGCTGGCTCAGGGCCTGAGCCGTGCCGAACTTGGCCACCAGCGCATAGCCTGTCTGGCCTTGGTCCGCCTGCTTGAAGTTGTCGGCGAAGCCGCCGCCCGCTGTTCCACCGAGTTCCAATCTCGCCATCCCGAAATCACCTGGCCGGAGATCATCGGACTGCGAAACCGCCTGATTCACGGTTATGATAAAGTCAACCTCGACATGCTTTGGGAGATCGTTTCGCACGACCTGCCGCCACTGGTAAAATCACTGGAAACCATCGTTGATCGCCAGGACGGCAAAGCCTGAGCGTCCCCGGCCATTGCCGTTATGTAATGCGGTTGCTTGTCGTGATCCCGAGCTTATCGAGGGGACAACCGCCGCAATCAAATGCCGTTTTCCGCTTGGCGTTGCCGTTTCTTCTTCTGCGCCTGAAGTCTGAGGCCTGAAGCCTGGAGTTCTCCCCGTGCCCAAACGCCTCCGCCGTTTCATCAGCCCGCTCCTCGGACTCCTCCTCTTCGCCGTCGCCCTCCACTTTCTCTACAAACAATTCGGCTCACTCCACTACGACGAAGTCGTCCGCCAGCTTCACGACTTCGCCCCCTGGCAACTCGTCCTCGCCGTCGGCCTCACCCTGCTCAGTTACTTCGTCCTGAGCTGCTACGACCTCCTGGCCCTCCACTACCTTCGCCTCAAACTCCCGCCGCCCCTGGCCAACGCTTACGGCTTCATCGCCTACGCCTTTTCCAACAACATCGGCCACACCCTTTTCGGCGGCCTGGTCGTCCGCTACCGCCTCTACTCCACGCGCGGCCTCTCCGCCCGCGAAATCGCCACCATCGCCTTTTTCTGCGGCCTCACTTTCTGGCTCGGCTTCCTCACTCTCGGCGGCGCGGCTTTCCTCGTCGCCCCCCTGGCCCTGCCCGCTTCACTCCACATCCCCTTCGCCGACACCCGGCCCCTGGGCTACCTCTTCCTCGGCCTCGCCGCCGCGTACCTCATCTTTACCGCCCTGCGCCGCCGGCCGTTCGTCATCCGCCAAGTGGCCATCCACTCGCCCTCGCTTTCCATCGCCCTCGGCCAACTCGTCCTGGCCGTCATCGACCTGGCCATCGCCGCCAGCGTCCTCTTCTGTCTGCTGCCCCCCGGCGTCATTTCCTGGCACGCCTTCCTCGGCATCTACCTTCTGGCCATCGTCGCCGGCCTCGTGAGCCAAGTGCCCGGGGGCCTGGGCATCATCGAACTCGTCCTGGCCGCCTTCCTCTCCGACACCATCTCCGCCGACCGCCTCGCCGCCACGCTCCTGGCCTTCCGCGCCATCTACTATTTCCTTCCGCTCCTCCTGGCCACCGCCCTCCTCGGCGTCCACGAACTCCTCGAACACAAGAAGGAATTTCGCCACGCCCTCGTCGCCCGCCTCCGCGCCATCTTCCGCCGCACCCAAGACTCCGAAACAAAATGACGGGTGGCATGGCGGCCGCAGTTTGCCGCCATGTTTCGCCGAATGCCGCTCGAATATGTTCTGGGTTTGCCGTTATGTGGGTGCGTGCTTGCACGCACCACGTAGGTTGGGCCCTGGCCCAACATTGTAAGACGCCGTTTTCCGTTTGCCGTTGCCGTTTCACCCCTCTCCCTTGGGAGAGGGTGGCCCGAAGGGCCGGGTGAGGGGTTGAGGCCAGAAACCTCCGCTCACTTAGGTGGTGTGAAGTAAATCTCCCTGAATCCCGCCCCCACCGCTGCCCGACAAGCGGCCATGACTTCCTTCTGACTGATCGCCTCATCCGGCGAAACCAGCACCGCCTGCGAATCGCCCCCCGCCGCACCCCGCAACTTGGCCAGCGCCGCCTGCAATGCCCAAGGCTCCGTCGCCACTGCATTGACCATCTGGCCCGCGGCTTCTCCCTGCTCCGGATGCGCCGCAAATAAATCGACGCGAATATAGCGGAACTTCGCTGCCTCAGGCGGCCGCCACGCCTCCAGGCTATGCACCGACTCCCTGGCACAGACATATTGCTGCAACCTCGAACGCGCTTCCTCTGCCGCAGAAGCCGGTTGCCGCAACACCAGTCGCACGTCCTTTTCCGGTTCGACCTCCGCCAAAAACTCTCCACAGTACCCGCTGGGCTCACTGCCACAAGCGAACACCGCTCCCAGCACTTCATACGGCACTCGATCGCCAGCCATAATCACGATCTCCGTCACTGCGCCGCTACGCCGGTCCGCCCGGACGTCACGCGCCACCTTGCTCAACCGCTTTATCAAGGGATCCCAGTTGGCAACGTCGCCACCAACCTCCTGCGTCACCAACAGATCCCCATCGAGGCGAACGTCAATCAGTTTGGAATTGTCCGGCCGAAAATCAATCGACAGAAGATGCATAAAAGGCGTTCGCGCCGCCGGGGACGCCTCTCCACAACCTACGCATAAGACACACCCCATCAGGAGAAAACTCACCCAACCCGCACGGCCCAGACTGGCGAATTGCATGTCGAACCCTCCAGTGCGTCTTTCGTGTCCTTGCTACTATAAAAGACGCTGCCCCCGGAAAAGGGTTCTTGCAATTTAAGCCGATGTTTCCGCCTCTTTACTTCTCAATTTTTAATTTTGCATTTTTAATTTTTAATTCCCCTACACCCTTAACTCCACCGCTTTCCCCCCCAACTCCGCCTTCAGCTCCTCCAGCAGCGGCTCGACTTCCGTCTTCAAAAATTCATCCACCTGCTCGGCCGCGCGGCCAATGAACTTCTCCGGCTTCAACTCCGCTTCCAGATCGACTTTCGCAAACGCCGCATCGCCACGGAGACGCGACACCAGGTCGTTCTCCCCGCCCTCGGCCTTCACCACCCGTGCCGCCTCCTGGCTGTGACGGCGAATCCGTTCGTGCAACTCCTGCCGGTCGCCGCCGGCGCGAACGCCCGCCATCAGAATCGCCTCCGTCGCCATGAACGGCAACTCCTCGGCGATGTGCCGCCCGATCTGCTTGGGATAGACCACCAGACCTGCCGCGACGTTGGCGAAAATCAAAAGTATCGCGTCAGCCGCCAGGAAGCCCTGCGAAATCACCAATCGCCGCGCCGCACTGTCGTCCAGCGTCCGCTCCAACCACTGTTCCGCCGCCGTCTGCCCCGCCGCCGGTTCCAGGGCCATCAAAAACCGCGCCAGCCCCGTCATCCGTTCGCACCGCATCGGATTCCTTTTATACGCCATCGCCGACGAGCCGACCTGCGCCGTCTCGAACGGCTCTTCCATTTCCTTGAGGCCCGCCATGAGCCGCAGGTCGTTGGCAAACTTGTGCGCCGTCTGCCCCACCTGCCCCAGCGCCGCCATCACCCGCGCGTCGAGCTTCCGCGAATAAGTCTGCCCCGTCACCGGCACGATTCGCTCGAAGCCCATCTTCTTGGCCACCAGCTTCTCCAACTGCCGCACCTTTTCGTGATCGCCGTCAAAGAGGGCCAGGAACGACCCCTGCGTCCCGGTCGTCCCCTTGGTCGAACGAAACGGAATTTTTTCCGCCAGGGCAGAGAGTTCCTCAAAATCCGTCAGCAGATCGTAGAGCCACAGGCACGCCCGTTTCCCCACCGTCGTCAACTGAGCCGGCTGAAAATGCGTCCGGGCCAGAATCGGTTGTGACCGTTGCTCCCGCGCAAACTTCGCCAGCGGCGCCAGCACCGCCAGCACGCGCCGCCGCAAGAGCCGCAAGCCTTCGCGCATCTGAATCAACTCGGTATTGTCCGTCACCTCGCAACTGGTCGCCCCGAGGTGAATTAACGCCTTCGCCTTGGGCGCTGCCTCGCCGAAGGCGTGCACGTGCGCCATCACGTCGTGCCGCAACTCTTTTTCCAACTGCGCCGCCCGGTCAAAATCAATCTCCGTCTCGTGCCGCTTCATCTCCGCAATCGCCGCCGGGGGAATCTCCACGCCCAATTCCTGTTCCGCCTCGGCCAGGGCGATCCATATCCGCCGCCAAGTGCCATGCTTGAAGCGCGGAGAAAACAGGTGCGACATCTCCGCCGACGCGTACCGCGAGACCAGGGGATTGTCGGCGACCGCATAAGGATCTTTGTCTGCCATAGCAATTCTCCACCGTGCCGTTGCTTCTTCTTTTTAAGCCCCCAGCATTGCTGGGGGACGCCGTTTCTTCTTCTTCGCTTTTTCCATTTTTAATTTTGCATTTTTAATTTTTCATTTTCTTCCCATCGCCGCCACAATCGCCTCCGCCATCTCTCTCGTCCCCACCGCCGTCGGATCATCGCGCTGGGGCTTCATGTCGTAAGTCACCGCGTTGCCCTCCCGAATCACCTTCGCCACGGCCTTTTCCAACCGCTTCGCCGCTTTTTCTTCCCCGATGTGCCGCAGCATCAGCGCCCCCGACAAAATCAGCGCCGTCGGATTGACTTTGTTCTGGCCCTTGTACTTCGGGGCCGACCCGTGCGTCGCCTCAAACGTCGCCGTCTTCTCGCCGATGTTCGCCCCCGGGGCCACGCCCAGTCCGCCCACCAGCCCCGCGCACAGGTCGCTCAGAATGTCCCCGTACAGGTTCGGCAGCACCAGGCAATCGTAAGTCTCCGGCTTCTGCACCAACTGCATGCACATATTATCCACAATCCGGTCCTCGAACTCGATGTCCGGATATTCGGCCGCCACTTCCCGCGCCGCCTCCAGCCACAGCCCGTCCGTGAACTTCATGATGTTCGCCTTGTGCACCGTCGTAATTTTTTTCCGCCCGTATTTCCTGGCGTACTCGAAGGCGTACTTGTGAATCCGTTTCGTCCCCTCCGTCGAGATCGGCTTGATCGAAATCCCCGACCCCGCCCGCACCTTCTTCTCGCCGTGGGCATTCAGCCAGCGAATCAACTCTTCCGTGTCGTCCGCCCCCTTCTTGAACTCGATGCCCAGGTACAGATCTTCCGTGTTCTCGCGGAACAGGACCAGGTCGATCCCCTTGTACTTGCTCCGCACGCCGCGATAAGTCTTGCATGGCCGCAGGCAGCAATACAAATCGAACATCTGCCGCAAGGCCACGTTCACCGACCGAAAACCCTTGCCCACCGGCGTCGTGATCGGGGCCTTCAGGGCCAGGTGCGTCCGGGCGATCGAGTCCAGCAGCGCTTGCGGCAACGGCGTCCCGGCCTTCTCCATTACGTCCACGCCCGCCTCTTGCACGTCCCAATTAATCGCCACGCCGGTCGCGTCCACGCATCGCCGCGTGGCCTCCGCCAACTCCGGCCCCGTTCCGTCGCCCATCACCAAAGTAATCTCGTAAGCCACGTCGTCCTCGCCTTTCCTTGTTGTCCCTGTTATTGTTTTCTTTTTGTTTTTTCTTCTACATTTTTAATTTTTCATTTTTAACTTTGAATTATTCCTCTTTCGGCTTCTTCGCCTTGCTCTTTCCGCCGCCTCCGCCCTTCACGCCCAGCGCCCAGCCTTCGATGTCGGCCAGATACCATTTCCCCGGCCCGCCCAGAAACAGGGCCATCGACATCGCCCAGAGTAGCACCGGCAAGGTTAGCTGGTTCACGATCACGTTAATGGAAAGCAATTCGCCGTTCTTCCCAAAACAGGCCGGCCCGTGCACCAGCACCACGGCCATGATCATATTGATCGCCAGGCCCGCGCCCCAGAACCGCGTCAGCAGTCCGACCAATATGCAGCACCCGCCCACGAACTCCGTGATCGGCACGGCCATGGCCAGCCATTGCGGTATATGGTGCCCGGCCACGCTCATGCCCATCATGAACTGAATCGTGCTGTCCCAGCCGCCGGGGTGGCCCGGTGACGGGAACCACCCGAACATTTTCTGCCCGCCGTGATAGAAAAACGTCAGCCCCACCACCAGCCGCAGGAACAGCGCCCCCGTCTCACTCGAAAATATCTTGCCCATGCCGATTACCTCCTTTATAGGACTTGCCAGAAAAGTGATTGTACCGTCTTGCCGCCCCGGCGCGAAGTTGGCTGTTGTCCCCTCGCCTCCAGACCGAATTCAGCCGATAATCAACAAAGCGCGCCGGCGTCCGGCGTTGGCCGTTGCCGTTTGTTGTTCCTTAAGCCTTTGGCCTTAGGTCTTCTTCCATGACCGCCGACGAATTCCTCAACCTCACTCTCCAACGGACCAAAGCCCAGGTCAGGGCCAACGATCTGGTCACCGGCCTCTTGTGGCTCCTCGCCCTCCTCGCCGCCGCCCTGCTGGCCGTCATCATCTTCGACCTGGCCCGCCCGCTCGACCGCGCCGCCCACTTAGGCCTTCTCGCCGTCCTCGCCGTCTTCACTGCGGCCGCCCTGGCGACCATCCTCCTTTGGCCGCAGGTCCGCCGCGTCAACGAACTCTTCGCCGCCCGCCTGATCGAACGCGCCGCCGAGGACCAGTTCCGCAACAGCCTGCTCACCTTTGTCGAACTCCGCCACGACCCCGCCGCGCCGCCCGAGGTCCGCGCCGCCGTCGCCGCCAAAGCCGCCCACGACCTCCAGGCCGTCAACTTCCATCTGCTCCTCAACCACCGCCCACGCCGCTGGGCCTTCATCGCCCTGGCCGCCGTGGCCCTTGTCGCCGTCGCCCTGGCCCTGGCCGGTCCCGGCAATTTCACCGCCGCCCTGGGCCGCGCCGTCGGCATGAACATCGCCCCACCTCCGGCCACGCGAATCGTCGATCTGCAACCTGCCGACGGCACCACCATTCTCCCCGGCGCCGACGTCCACATCGTCGCCACCCTCGCCGGACGCCGGCCCGACTCCGTCGCCGCCACCCTCAACGAAGGCGGCCGCTTCTGGAACACCGTCGCCATGAAACCTCTCGCCGGCGACGACTGGGAACTTGTCGTCGGCAACGTCCGCGAAAACCTCCGCTTCCGCGTCGAAGCCGGCGACGCCCTCAGTGACGACCACTATTTAACCGTGCGACCGAAGAACGCCGCGCCGCCCACGGCCAAGCTCCTCAATTCCAGCGCCACCGCGCCGCAGAAAATGGCCGCGAGTACCGGAAGTTCGGCCTCGGCTTCCGTTCACCCCTCCCCCATGGGAGAGGGTGGCCCACAACGGCCGGGTGAGGGTCTGAGGCCGAGGACTGTTCCACAGGCCGGAGACTTAAGTCCCGCCGACCGCGCCGCCCTGAATAATTTCAAGCGCGCTTTGGAAAAAACGAAGGGTTCCCCCGCCGGCCACGCCGGCTCTTCGCCCGCCGACACGCCCAACGGCAAAGTTACTCCGAATCAAACGCCACGGGGCACGGACCACCATTCCCCCGCCCAGGACGCCGCCGCGATCCAGGCCCTCGGCCCGCAGGTCAAAAAACTGGCCGACCAGTTGCGCCAGGCCCCGCCCGACCCCGCCCTCCTCGCCGAACTCGGCTGGAACGCAGAACAACTCCGCGATTTTCTGATCAATTGGGATAATCGTTTCGGCCGTTTCGCCGCCGGCGAAAGTGCCGCGCCCCCGACCTCCGCCGCCCGCCCCGCCGCCGCCCCGCTCCTGACCACCACCGGCTCCGGCTCGACCGGCGCCGGCGCCACCCTCACCCCGCGCGGTCCCGCCGACGCCGTCCAGGAAAACATCGAAGGCCAGAAGCGCCGCGTCTCCCCGCAGTTCGCCGCCCTGGTCGAGAGCTACCTGCGACAGGTCAGCGAAGCCGAATCCGGCCGATAAGAATCACTTTTCCTGTTTGATTTGTCCGAGTAAGGCTAGAAACTCCGTCGTCCCCACGGCGTTGCGCACCCCCACCTCCCGCCCCCGCCCGTCGAAAAACACCAGCACCGGCGGTCCGCCGTACACGTAGCGCCGCACCAACTCCCCCGCTTCGCCTTGTTCTGGAAAGCTGTTTGTCCCGTCGATCCTGAGCAGAGCCACGCCCTCGGCGGCGCGGCGAACTTCCGCCTCACGAAACGGCCCCTCCTCCATCGTCCGGCAATACACGCACCATTTCGCGGTGAAAAACAGGACGGCCGGCCGCCCGGCCGCGCTCGCCGCCCGCAGATCGCCCGCCGCAAAATCCCGCCAGGAAATCTCCGGCCCCGCAGTGCGAGCCACCAGTCCCAATTCCGGCGCCGCCCGGGTCACGAAAATCCCCGCCGCCGTCGCCAGGAACAGCGCCCCCACGATCAACCGGGCGATCACAAACCCCTTCGACCACGGCCGCCGCGAATGGCCCTCCAGGAACACTAGATATATCGCCCCCGCCAGGGCCAGCCCAGCCGCCAGAGACCACAGCACCCCGCCCGCCAGATAGGGCCGAAGGTAATAGAGCACCAGCCCCAGCACCGGAAAGGCCAACGCCCGTTTGCACCACAGCAGCCACCCGCCCCCGCGCGGCACCCGGTTGATCAGCCCCGTAAACGTGCCCAGAACCAGATAGGGCAATCCGAACCCAAGAGCCAGAACGAAAAACGTCACCGCGCCCTCCACCGCCCGACCGCGCCCGGCCACAAAAACCACCAGCGCCGCCAGGAACGGCCCGACGCACGGCGCCGCCACCAGGCCCACCGCCAGGCCCATCAAGAGCGCCCCCAGCAATCCGCGCCGCCCCTGAAAAATCCCGAGCACCCGCCCCGGCACGCGGAATTCAAAGAATCCGAACAGGCTCGCCGCCAGAGCCGCCATCAGCACGCAGATCGCCCCGACACCCCACGGACTCTCCAGCACCAACCCGAACTGGCTCCCCGCCTTCGCCGCCGCCACGCCCAGAACCGTGTACGTCAGGGCCAGACCAAGACAATAGGCCGCCGCCAGCGGAAACGTCCGCGCCGGCCGACGTTCGCCCTGCGCTGCAAAAAAGCCCATGGTCATCGGCACCAGTGGAAACACGCACGGTGTCAGGTTCAGCGCCAACCCGGCCAGAAACACGAAAAACAGAAAGATGATCGGACCACGGTCGCGGTTGTCCTCAAGACGCTCCTCCGCACTGCCGTAATGCAGGGCGGATGCGCCGCTTGCAGCCGCCGCAGTAAGAGGCTCTCCTTCCGCTTGCTTCACCCGCACCATAACCCCCAGCGGCGCCGCGATTTCCTTCGGCGGCAGGCAACTCTTATCCGAGCAAGCCTGATAACTCAACCGCAGCGGCACGCTCCGCGCTCCCAGCGCCGCCCCGGCGCGCGCCCGCACCTTCAGTCCGATTGTCACCCGCCCGACATAAACCCGCACCGCCGGCTGACCTTGCCCCAGAACCAGGCTCGTCCCGGCCGGATAATCGGCCTCGATAGTAAAATCGGAATCCTCGGTCGTGAGTTCCGTAGCGACGAAACCCGCCGTCGCCGGATTGGCCATGATGTGGTAAGGCGGATTGATCGTGAGCGTGACGGTCGTCGAGGCGACCTCGCCCGCCGTAACGGCGACCGGCGCCGTCTCGATGGTCAGAACCTGCGTCGCGGCGCTGCCGGTTGATGACGCGGATTGCCCCGCGGCCGTGGCGGTAGATAACGCGGCCCAGAGGAGAAGTACGCACCAGGCCGCCGGAGAACATTTATGAGCCAATCGCACGGTTGCCATCGCTAGGCCTTCTGCAAGTGTGCCCGCAGGTAATCCTGCACGTTCACCGGTTGGCCGCTGTGCGCCGACTCAATGGCCGCAAAGAGCAGGGCCGCGCATTGGATGTTGTCGTCCAGGCAGGTCGGGTGGTCCGGCCGCTCGCCGCGCAGCCAGTCGCAGAACATCTCCGCCAGCCACTGGTTCGTCCAGGCCGGTTGCTCGGCCAACCGCTTCTGGACCGTGATCCGCTCGCCGCTCAGGTCGCTCATCACCCGCAAGGCCCGGTTGTCCAGCTCCAGCGTGGCCCGGTCGCATTCCGCACGAAAATAGTCCTGGCCCCAGCCGTTCAATTGGGTGGCACTGGTCTTGCAGCCCTCGTACACCGCCCGCACCCCGTTCTCCATCACCATGGTCACCAGGCCGTTGGAGTCGCCGGCATACTCGCCCCACGACGGATTCCAGGTCGTGGCGTAGACCGTCTTGGCGTTCGACCCAGTCAGAGCACGGATGATGTCAAAGTGATGCACCGTGCCCTCGACCAGCAGGGCGTCGGGAATCTCGTGGCGAAACTTGCCCCAACTGGCAAACGCGCGGAAAGTCCACGTGTTGCGACCGACCAGGTAGTTCAGTTGCCCATGCTTCCCGCTCTTGATCTCGCGCTCCAGCGTCTGCTTGTCCTGGTCGAACCGGTGGCTCATCGTCACCGCCATCTTCCGCCCGGAGGCCTTGACCTTCTTATAGATCCGGGCACAAGCCGCCATGCTGTCGGCGATCGGTTTCTCCGAAAGGATGTGCAGGCCGTGGGCCAGGGCCAGATCCACCACGCCCTCGTGGTACGCCGGCGGAACTACGATGATGACAAAGTCGGCCCGATTCTCCGCCAGCGCCTTCGCCGCGTCCGTGTAACACTTCTCCGCCGGCAACCCCAGATGTTGTTGCGCCTGCTTGAGATGGTCGGGGTTGACATCCACCGCCGCCACGGCCGTCGCCTTGCCGAGTACGGCCAGGCGCGGCAAAAAATACTCGCACCAGAAGCTGCCCCACCCGCCCGTGCCGACCTGAATGTAACGCAACGGCTTGTTCATGGCTGTCTCTCCACTTCTGAAAAAGTCGTGAGGGTTTTTTTCATCAGGTCACGCCACGCCGCGGCCACCCTCGTGGGCACCCGGCGCAATGCTCCGTCCGGCGACGGTTCGATCTTGAACAACCCGTTGTTCCACAAGCCCGGCTTGATGCATTCCACGATGCTCTGCCCATTCTCGCGATAATCCCACTGGATCGTTTCAAAGAGGGGCCACCAGTTGATCCCGCGTAAATCCACCCCTTCGTGCCGCAAGGTCTGGAGCGCCTGGCCCAGGGCCTCAACCCAAAGCAACTTCGCCTCTTCTGTCAGGCCGCCGCTGGTTTCCGTGATGTAAACCGGCAGCCCGAATTCGCGGTAGACGACCGTGCAACGCCGCACCAGATCGTCCCGCTTTTCGCGACAGCCCTCTTCGCCGGTCTCCCACCCATACGGATAATAGTTGAACCCGAACACGTCCGGCGGCTGGGCGTCCCGCTCAAAGCGAATGAACGTTTCCTTCTCGAAGCCCTGCTTCTCAAGGACGGCGGCCAGGGGCGAATCCGGTTTGACCCACCCATACGCCAGAGAGGCCGGAAAATACGATAATAGCAGACTGGTACGCGGCGACGACGCCTCGCCCGGAGTCTTGGCCGCGCTGAGCAACTCCTCCCACGACGGGCCCCAGAAGCATTCGGCCGAAATCAACTGGACCTCTTTCGCCGTACTCCGCAACGCCCGCGAAGCCAGAACCATGGCCTCCGCCAGACGCAAACTGACTTTGGCCCAGCCGGAAACGCCCTCCAGATAAGGAGGCCAGCGCTTCAGGTAGCCGGAGAACATGGCCGAGGTCTGCGGCTCGTTGACCGGCGTGTAATAGCGAACCTCTCCGGCGAACCGGTTCGCAAAGGCCGCAGCATACTCCGCGAAACGCGCCGGAAAATCCGCGTTGACCACCCCGTCGCCCAGCCAGGCCGGCGCGCCATAATGAAGCAGGTCAATGATCGGCACGATGCCGTGGCGGCTCAGCCAGTCGATGGGGCGGGCGATCCACTCCCAGTCATATGTGCCGGGCGCGGGGTTGCTGAGATACCAGGGAACCGAGTAGCGAATGGCGTTGACGCTCACCTCGACGGCCAGTTGCAAATCCTCCGGCCACAGCCGATCATGACCCATCTGTCGGTATACATCCAGCGGCCGCACGTCCGTTCGGGCGCCGACCGCCGGCTCGACCATCCAGCAGTTCTCGATCCCGACTCCCGCAAAAAATCGTGGCGTCAAGCTTGGCACGGAAAGTCCTTTGGCAAAGGTTTGTCGGTCACCGCGCGGTCCTTCGCCTTCTCCGTTTCGCGGTACAGGCGGCCAATCCGACCGCCGGGCGGCGCGGCGTCCTCGAAGCAGAATGCTTCCAGATTCTCGTAGACTTCCAACACGTCCTGTTCATCTCTGGTCGGTTTTTTGTTACGGCGCAGCCGCCGGAACGGCGCTGGCCGCTGGTGCGGCGGAAGCCGCCGAGACGGCCGAGGCAGCGCTCGTCGCCGCTTTCTCCTCCGCGAACTTCACCTCGTCCACGCGAATCCGCACGTCCATCTCAACCCGGTAAACGTACTGCTTCGAGTCGAAAGCCACAGGCGCCACCGCCTTCGTCGCCGAACTGGCCGACTGCGCCGCCGCGGTGCTCGTCGCCACCGGCGCGGTCGTGGCCGCGCTCCCCGAGGCGGCGGAAGAAACGTTCGCCGGCGCCGCCGCGCCCGACGCCACGGCCGACGCTCCGGCCGGCGCCGCCACCGGCACAAGCTCCGCCTCAATCACCCGTACCGGAAAGACCCGGCCCTTAACGGATACAATCTCCCGGCCCGGATAGAGCTTGGCCAGATGCTCGACCAGGGCCGCATGATACGCTTCCCCCGCCGCTTTCCAGTGCAGCGCGACCTTGGACATGGCCGCCTCGCCGGTGTTCTGGTATTCGCCTTTGACCCGGTAGACCGGCAGTGAGAACAAGTCGGTCGGCAGTTTCAGCAGTGCGATGCTGTCGGCCCCGTAGGTCACCGAAGCCAGCCCCAGGCCCGACTTGAGCATCCGCAACTTTCCCGTCTCCGGCGACAGGCCGCGCAGATGCAGAAACTCCGCCCCGGCCGTGACAAAACCAAAACGGCCGTCCAGCCCGAGTTGCTGCACGAAGATGACGCCGTGGGTATAGGCGCCCAGGTGGAGCGACGCGTTTATGGTCGCCTGGGCCAGGATCTGTTGCTCGACTGCCGGGGCCGACTGGCCCGCCGTCTTGGCCGCCAGAGGCGCGGGGTCGGCCAGACCTTCCGCAACAAACGGCTCGTCGGCTGCGCTCACCGCCGCTGAAACCAACGCTCCCAGGCACAACCCCCACAGCATCCGTGTCACGAACATGGTTCGGTCCTTTATGTAGGGTGGCTGCTGGTCGTAGACCCCGAGCCTGTCGAGGGGCAGTCACGCGGGAAAAACGGTCGCTTTCCGCTCCTTCCGGTGCCGCTATTCTAGTTGTTTGGCCCGGCCCCGTCAAAGGCGCAATTGGACCCCGGCGCAGTAAAACTAAGCGGGCCGTCCGCTCCGGACGGCCCGCCTCAAAGTTACGGTAACTTTTTTTTGCCCGACCTCTGCCTATTTCCCCGCCCGCCGCCGCGCCGCCAGCCAGGCGAAACCGAAGCCAACCAGCATCAGCGTCCCCGGCTCCGGGGTCGGCGTGATCGGAGTGATCGGGATGATCGGCGTGAACGGGTTCGTGCCGCCGCCGCCTCCACCAACACCGCCGCCTCCACCGCCGCCTCCGCCACCACCGCCGCCGGCTCCGAAGTTCAGACCCCCGCCACTGCCGCCACCACCGATGTCAAACGGCGTCTTGTAGGCCACGTCGGGCGCTCCCTTGCTGCTGCCACGCTCCGACGGTATCCCGACGTTCGTCGCCATGCCCAGGTAGAACCCCGGATTCGACGACCGTCCGATGATCAACTCCGTATTCAGCCCCAGGTTCCCCACCACCGCCGGCAGCAGCCCCAGGTCCAACCCGATGGCCACCATCCGGCCTGAAGGAGGTTCCTTGTGTTCGGGCTTCTCGCCGATCCGACCGTATTCCTGGCTGCGCTGGCCCATGTCCGAGGTATCCAGATCAACATGCAAATTGTCCACCAACTGCGCCTGCGTCTGGATCGGCGGCGCCGACATCGAATCGCCCCGCTCGGACTTGCTCTCGCCGAAGAACTTGACCACAAACTCCAACTGCCGGTGCGGCTGAACGTAGGCCAGCGATGTCTCGGTCGAATGCGACCATTGCTCCAGGCCGCCCGAAGGCTTCCCGCTGCGCATAACCGCAAACATCTTGGGACCCAGTCCCAGATAGGAAAAATCGTCCGTCGGCCGGCCCGTTGTGCTGTCGGGCGGCGCTCCGACGAAACCCTGACCCACCGCCTTGCTCCGTTCCGCCGCCAGGGCCATCAGGCTCGCCGACGACGGCAGCGCCGGATGAGTTACCACTGGCCCCGTGCCCGCGTTCAGATCCAACTCCACCCAGGCCGACTCCACCGGCCGGCTTGTGTCCGTCTGAAACACGCCCAGCGGCGCCAACGGCGCGCCCGTAGCCCGGCCCACGGCCAAGCCGCCCGGCAGGCCCGTCGCCTCCGGCCACGTGGCCACGACCGGCTTCTCGACCGCCGCTCCCTGGGTCAGTAGGCCGGCCACGGCCGTTCCAGCGCCGCTCGCCGTCACCAGCAAACCCGCCAAAATTGAAATCGCCTTCTGCTCCAATCCCCTCTTCATCATCGCATCCTCTCCCCGCTGCCGCAGCAGCGCGCGGCCACCTGCCGGCGCCACCTTGGCGGTAATACAACTACCTTGGGAGCCCTCCCCCGGGCTCTGGCGCTAAAAAGTCTGCGCCTCGCCCCACAGCGCGCAAAACAAGCCGTCGCTGAAAGGGCGCTTCTCCAATTACTGCTCGTACGGTCTTTGCCTCCCCCGAGGCTTCGAGGCCGGAGGTTAATCCGGCAACACAGTATAGACTACATTTTCCGGAAATGCAAATCCGCCGACCGGATTATCCGTCCTCCGCCGGTACGACCGATAATATTTGTCGTAAACCCCTTTCCTTAAAAGACTTACGCCGCGCGACCCGTTGCCCGCTTTAGCGGTCATTTCGCCGGCATTCTCCGGCACATCTCCACTCCGCACCGGTAGGCCATCTGTAGCACCAGACCCAGGGCAAAGAACGGCAGCATTATCATCGCCACCGACCGCGCCCCGGATCCCGCCACAGGCGCCACCTGGCTCAGGCAGTTCTCCGGCGTACACGTCCGCAGGCCGTCCATGAACCCGATGTAGCCCAGGGCCAGGATCACCATGAGGAAAAACACCAGCATTCCGATGTATTGTTTCACTCCACGCCTCCCGAGCTGGTCTAAAACAGCCTCATCGTTGGCCCATCGCCGCGGGTCTCGAACCGTCGAG
>CAIYVX010000012.1 GCA_903929765.1 uncultured Planctomycetia bacterium | reverse complement strand
TCTAATGACGCTGTGTGTGCGCCGGGGTGGCATGGCCGCAAGCGGCCATGCCACCCCGAGAGCACAACTAATCGTAAACTGCCCCAATGCAAGGAGAAGTCCATGAAGCGAAGCGTGATGGCGTTGGCGGCGGCGCTGGTGCTGTTCGGTGCTGGGGCGGCGCGGGCGGAGGATTCCTCCGCGTCTTCCGCAGCGAAAGCAGCGCCGGCGGCGCGGCTGGCGCTGCCGAGTTGCCTGCTGGAGGCGACGAAAAAGACGATCGGCTTCGAAGACGTGGAGAAGTTGCCGCTGGCGACAGTAGTCAGTCTGGCGCCGACGTGGCCAAGGGCGGTGGGCGAATGGTTCGACAAAGATACCAACGCGGCGGGGCAATGGGTCTGCGTGCCCTGGTGGACGGAGAAGACGCCGGTGCTGGACGGCATCGTGACGGGAACACGCCTGTTGCCCGGGCCGGTGGCGGATCAGCCGGCGGCGCTGCTGCTGGCCGGACCAAGCCTGAACAGCGGCGAGTTCTGGGCTCCGGCGGAACTGTCGGTCGATGCGGCGAAGAAAACAATCACCGTGGTGGCGGAAGAGTGGACGGACAACGGCGGGCGGAAGCGAAACGTCACCGGTCGGAATCTTTTTCTGTTGAACCTCGGGAAACTGGCGGCGGGCCAATGGGAGTTGCGGGTACATGTGCGTAAACTTTTTTGCAACAGAATGGCGGAACAGCAATTCTATACGTTGCATCAGATGCAGGTGGCCACAGGGAAGATATTGGTTGGAAAAGATGTTCAAGACTTGTTGCCGCCGGTAATCGAGTTAAAGGATCTGGCCTTGGATCTGAATCAGGCGGCGCTGCTGGCGGAAGCGAAGGGGCGGCAGTGGCAGCGTCCGAACTGGGGCGGGGAAATGGTTGAACGCGAAATGGCGGTCGCCCACGCGGCCCAGGTGCGGGTCGGGAACTTCGACGGTCATAACGAGAAAGCGGTGGCGGAGTTTCTGCTGGGGGTGGAGCAAGCAGCGCACCGGGAAGAGGAAGGTAACGGCGGTCCCCTGGTCGTCGTCGGCAAGACGGCCTACGCGGTGGTCGTCGGGCCGATGCCGGAGGGGAATTCGTCCGAGCAGATAACGCTGCGCGAGGCGGTGTGGCAGGGCGATACGCTGACGCTGAAAGTGGAATTGTGGCGGATGTTCTCGCGCGGGCTACTCGCCCGGCCCTGGCCGCTGGTGATTGCGGCCATCGAGACGCCGAAACCAGCGCCGGCGGGGTACACGGTGAAGGTCGAGTGGGCGAGCTACGCGGCGTCGGAACCGGGCGGACTTTATCTGCCGGACGCGCCGCCGTATAAAACGCCGGCGGCGATGAGCGTGAAGGTGCGGGTGGTCGGCGGCAAGTGACGGCCTTTCCCTGACGGCGGAGAAAAAATTATTTGTGGTAGCCCAGTCCGGTAAGGATGACGTGGAGTTCGGCCAGGGTGACGAACTTGCGGGCGTGGGCGATTTTGTAGGCGTCCACGGCGTTGGCGAATTCGCGGAGGTCGGGCGGCAGTTCGTCGTGCGAGTCGGCGAACTGGCGGCGCTCGCGGCCCGCGGCGGGACGCCCGCCGGCTGTGCGGCGATCAAAGAATTTTTGTTCCCATTCGACCATTTTTGAATCTCCCCGATTACGGAATCACATCGCTCTGACCGATACTGAAACAGGTCACGCCTTCGCGGCGGAGGTCGTCGCGATTGTACATGTTGCGGCCATCGAAAATCACCAGCGCTTTCATGCGGCGGCGCAGTTCCGGCAGGTCGAGCGTGCGGAACTCGCTCCATTCCGTGACGACAAACAATGCGTCAGCGCCGCTGGCGGCGTCGAGGCCGGAGGCGGCATAGGCGACGCGGTCGCCGAGGACGGCGCGGGCGCGGTCGAGGCCGACGGGGTCGTAGACGCGGATTTTCGCCCCGGCGTCGAGCAGCAAATTAATGATCGTGAGCGCCGGGGCGTCGCGAAGGTCGTCGGTGCGGGGCTTGAAGGTGAGGCCCCAGACGGCGAAGGTGCGGCCGCGACAGGAACCGCCGAAAAAGGCGATGGCCCGCTCGGCGAGCTGGCGTTTCTGCCGCTCGTTGACGGCGTGGCCGGCTTCGAGCATTTCGCATGGCACGCCCGCAGCGCGGCCCAGGCGGGCCAGGGCCTGCACGTCCTTCGGAAAACACGATCCGCCGTAGCCCACGCCGGGAAAAAGATATTGCAGTCCGATGCGGCTGTCGAAACCCATGCCGGTGCGGACTTCGCCGACATCCGCCCCCAACGCGCGGCACAAGTTGGCAATTTCGTTCATAAAGCTGATGCGTGAGGCCAGCAGGCCGTTGGCGGCGTATTTGGTCATCTCGGCCGACTCGCGGCTCATGACCAGGATGGGGTGCAGCGTGCGGACGAACGGGGCGTAAAGTCGTTTCAGTGTGGCGGCGACCTCCGGGTCGGGCGTGCCGATGACGATGCGGTCGGGAAAGTTAAAATCGCTGACGGCGGCGCCTTCGCGCAAGAATTCGGGGTTCGAGGCGACGCGGACGCGACCGGGGCAGTGGCGGTCGAAAAATTCCTGGAGCCGCGAGCATCCGCCGACCGGCACGGTACTCTTGACCACCACCAGCGGCGGCGGATCGGAAAATGCGGCTATCGATTCGGCGACTTCGTTTACGGCGGCAAGGTCGGTGTCGCCGGAGGCGGTGGCCGGCGTGCCGACGGCGATGAAGGCGATTTCGGTTCCGGCGAGGGCCTCGGCGGGATTGGTGGTGAAACTCAGGCGGCCCGCCCTCAAATTTCGGTCGAGGAGTTCGGCCAGGCCGGGTTCGTAGAACGGCACACGGCCGGCGCCAAGCGTTGCGATGCGCTCGCGGTCACAGTCGAGAACGGCCGTCTGATTCCCCGTTTCGGCGAGGCAGACGCCGGTAACGAGTCCGACGTAACCGGCGCCGACGACGGCGAGTTTCATGGCGTTCCTTTCGCCGGGGCCGGGCCGGCCATTTCGGCCAGGTAGCGCGGCAAGGCGTCGTGATAACCGGGCAGGCGGTAGCCGGTCGCCGCGAAAAGCTTGGTGCAATCCATGGCGCTGTAGGCCGGGCGATGGGCAGGACGGTCGAGCTCGGCGGAAGAAATTTCGAGGACCGTCGTGCCGGGCCGGTGGAGATCGACGATGGCCTGGGCAAACTGGAACCAGGAGCAGACCTCCGAGCCGCAGGTATGGAACGTGCCGCGCGCTTGGCGGGTAATGAGTCGCCAGAGGGCTTCGGCCAGGTCGCAGGTGTAGGTGGGGCAACCGATCTGGTCGCCGACGACTTTGAGCGTGGCCCCGGCGGCGGCGCGGTCGGCGATGGCTTTGACGAAATTTTTCCCGTCGGTGCCGTAAAGCCATGAGGTGCGGGCGATGATGTGTTTTTCGGCCTGCCGGGCTTCCACCTCGCCGGCAAGTTTCGATTCGGCGTAGACGCACTGCGGCTCGGTGGTGTCGTCTTCGCGGTACGGCTGTCCGGGGCCGCGCCCGGCGCCGGAGAAGATGAAGTCGGTGGAGATGTGGACGAAGTCGGCCGAGACCTCGTTGGCGGCGCGGGCCAGGTAGCCGACGCCGCGAGCGTTGATGGCGAAGGCCAGATCGCGTTTGGCTTCGCAACCGTCGACGTCGGTCAGGCCGGCGCAGTTGAGGATCAGGCTGGGGCGGTGAAGCTTGACGAACTGCCGGACGGTCCATTCGTTGGTGATGTCGAGTTCGCCGACGTCGGTCCAGAGAATCGGGACGGTCGGGCCGTCGGGCCTGGCGAACCGGCGGCGCAGGGCGGAAGCCAACATGCCACGTCCGCCGGTGATAAGAATCGGTTGATCGGCCATGATTTAAATTCCTTCAGACAGATTCCTGTACTCTGTCAACGCGCAAATGAAGAGTCCGGGTGCCACACTTTGAAGGCCCGTCGCAGCCGGGACCAAAGTGTGTGCTTCTCGGATGACGGCTGACAGAGCAGTAGGCATTTTTACGAGAAACGAGGCGGGGGTCAACGTATTTTCGGGAGGTCTTCCGCCAAAACCCCTCACCCGGCCCTTCGGGCCACCCTCTCCCAAGGGAGAGGGGTGAAGAAACTGCGAAGCGGAAATTTCCGGCACGGTCGGAAAATCGGAGGTATAATGGCTGTTCTTGGGACGACCGCCGGCTCAAAGGGGGCTGGCGGCCAGTCATAACGGCGCCGCCCCGAGGCGCGGCATGAATAGATGGGAATCAGAATAGTTATGGAAGAAAAAAACGAGAAGTTCCGACGGGACGGCGGTATGGACTCGGCATTGCAACAAGAGATCGACGCGGCCCTGGGCGACAAGAGCCTCGAAGAAATCATGGCCGAGGCCGACGGCACCGACAAGCCGGGCAAGAAGAGCGCCGCCGGCGTCCGCGTCGGCAAGGTCATCGCCATCAACAAGAGCGACATCTTCGTCGACATGGGCGGCCGCAGCCAGGGCGTCGTGACGCTCGACCAGTTCAAGGCCGACGAGGCGCCGCCGAAGGTGGGCGACGCCATCGAGGTGCTGATCGATCACTATGACGAGAGCCAGGGCCTCCTGATTCTGACGCGGATGGGCATCGCCCAGAAGGCGGCCTGGGGCACGATGGCCGAGGGCGACGCGGTCGAGGCGAAGATCACCGCCGTCGTCAAGGGCGGCAAGGGGCTGGAGTGCGACGTCAACGGCATCCGGGCCTTCCTGCCGGCCAGCCAGGTCGACACGATGCGCGTGGAAGATCAGAGCGTCTATGTGGGCCAGAAACTGACCTGCGAAATCGTGGAGCTCGACCGCGAAGCGAACAACGTGATCCTGTCGCGGCGGAAGTTGTTGGAGAAGGCCGGGCTGGAGGCGAAGAAAAAGACGATGGCCGAACTGGCCGAGGGTCAGGTCCGCGAGGGCACGGTCAAGACGATTCTGCCGTTCGGGGCGTTTGTCGATCTGGGCGGCGTGGACGGCTTGGTCCACGTCAGCGACATGAGCTACAGCCGCGTGAAAGAGCCGGGCGACGTGGTCAAGATCGGCCAGGTGGTGAAGGTTCAGGTGCTGAAGATCGAAGAAGGCGGACGGCGGATCGGGCTGGGGATGAAGCAACTCCTGGTCGACCCGTGGACCGTCGCGGCCGAGAAGTACAAGAAGGGCGCCGCCGTCAAGGGCAAGATCACCAACCTGGCCAACTTCGGGGCCTTCGTCGAGATCGAGCCGGGCCTGGAAGCCCTGATTCCGATCAGCGAAATGACCTACAAGAAACGGATCAATCATCCCTCCGAAATTTTGAAACCCGGGCAGGAGGTCGAGGTCAGCATTCTGGAGATCGACCCGGTGCGGCGGCGTATGAGCACGAGCCTGAAGGCCTTCGAGCCGGACCCGTGGACGGGCGTCGAGCGGCACTACCTGCTCAACACGGTCGTGCCCGGCAAGGTGACGCGGCTGACGGACTTCGGGGCGTTTGTCGAACTGGAACCGGGGCTGGACGGCCTGATCCATATCAGCGAAATTTCCGACAAGCCGGTGCAGCGGGCCTCCGACGCGGTGCGGGCGGGGCAGGACGTGCAGGTCCGCGTGCTGAGCGTGAACGAGGCCGACCGGCGGATTTCGCTCTCCCTCAAGGGCATGGGGCCGGAACCGGAGCCGACGCCGGAAGAGGCGGCCGAGGAAGCAGCCAAGCCGAAGAAGAAACGGAAGACGGAGTTGAAGGGCGGTCTATAAGGCCCGAAGGGCCGGAAGTGTTTAGCCGGGGGCGTAAGCCCCCGGTACCCGACCCCAAAAAATCATTCTTTTCTTCTTTTTCTTCTCAACCCCGAAGGGGTGGCAGCGCCTTTGCCCGGTTGGGGCCGATAGAAGAAGCATCAACAACACGGCCTCGGCGAGAAACCGGGGCCGTGTTTCCATAGCGTTCTAAAAAAAGAGTATGGCAGACAATGGCGGCAGGACTGGTGCATAAGTTTCCGAAGAGTTTCATTTTCGGCACGGCGACGGCGGCCTACCAGATCGAAGGCGCGGTGCAGGAGGACGGCCGCGGCGAGTCGATCTGGGACCGCTTCTGCCACACGCCGGATAAGATCAAGAACGGCGACACGGGCGACGTGGCCTGCGACCATTATCACCGCTATGCGGAAGACATCGCCCTGATGAAAGACCTGGGCGTGGGGGCCTATCGCTTCAGCATCGCCTGGCCGCGCATCATTCCCGACGGCGAGGGGACGGTGAACCAGAAGGGGTTGGACTGGTACGCGCGGCTGGTGGACAAGTTGCTGGCGGCGGGAATCGTGCCTTTCGTGACGCTGTATCATTGGGACTTGCCGCAGGCGCTGGAAGAAAAGTACGGCGGGTGGCGGAGCCGCAAAATCCCCGAAGCTTTTCGGCGGTACGCGGAGGTGGTGGTGGCGGCGCTGGGCGACCGGGTCCGCCATTGGATAACGCTGAACGAAATGCCGGGCTTTGTGGTGGCGGGCTACGGCCTCGGAATTCATGCCCCGGGGGCGAAAGAATCGCGGCAGGTTCTGACGCAGATTCAGCACCACGCCCTGCTGGCCCACGGTTACGGCGTGCGGGCGGTGCGGAGCCACGGCGGCCGGCGGGCCCAGGTGGGCGTGGCGCACAATGCCCGGGCCTTCGTGCCGGCGATTGAAACCGCCGCCGACATTGCGGCCGCGCGGAAAGGGTTCGTGTTCGACAACGGTCCGATGCTCGATCCGCTGCTGCGCGGGCATTACCCCCAGCCGTGGTTGGCCGCCCTGGGCAAGGACGGGCCGCAAGTGGCGGCGGGCGACCTGGAGATCATCGCTGCGCCCATGGACTTTTTCGGTATTAACTGTTACAGCGGCGTTTTCGTGCGGGCCCCGCGACAACACGAGACGGCGCCGGCCGCGCCGCTGAAGATCGAAGAGGCCACGCCGAGCCTGGCGGCGCCGTCCACGCCCGAGGACGGCTTCGTGGTCGTGCCCAAGCCGAAGGATTATCCGGTGGCGTGCGACGGTTGGGTGCCCGTGATGCCGCAGGCGATTTATTGGGCGGTGCGGCTGTGCCACGAGGAATATGGCGTCAAGGCGACGTACATCACCGAGAACGGCTGTTCCGTCACCGACGAGCCGACGGGCGAAGAGGTGCAGGACACCGACCGGACGGAATTTTACCGCTTGTACCTGGGGGCGGCGGCCCGGGCCGTGGCCGAGGGCTATCCGCTCAAGGGGTACTTCGCCTGGTCGCTGCTGGACAACTTCGAATGGGCCGCGGGATACACCTGCCGCTTCGGGTTGTACCGGAATAATTTTGTCACGCAACGGCGGACCGCGAAATTGAGCGCAAAATTCTATGCCGCCTGCATCAAGGCGCGGCAGGTGCTGTGAAAATCCGGGTGCCACACTTTGAAGTGGCGATGCCGTTATGTAGGGCGGTTGCGCTGTTTGCAGCCGCCATAATAAAAGGCTCTTCTTCCGCTTGACGTTGTTGTGTGAGGACAATCAATGCAGGAATCGCCAAAAACTTCCACCGGCAAATTCGTCTTCGGTCCCGTGCCGTCGCGGCGGTTGGGCCGCTCGCTGGGCCTGGACATTGTGCCGCGCAAGGTGTGTACGCTCGATTGCGTCTATTGCCAGGTCGGGCGGACGACGGACCTGACCGTGCGGCGCGGCGATTTCGTGCCGGTCGCGGCAGTGCTGGCGGAAGTCGCGGCGGCGCTCGGACGCGGGCCGCGCCCGGATTACGTCACCATCAGCGGCTCGGGCGAGCCGACGCTGAACGTGCGGCTCGGGGAGATCGTCGCCGGCCTGCGAAAAATCACCGACGTGCCCGTGGCGATTATCACCAATGGCACGCTGCTCGGCGAACCGGACGTGCGGCGCGATTGCGCCGGGGCCGACCTGGTGGTCCCGTCGCTCGACGCCGGCGACGAGGCGACGTATCAGCGAATTAACCGGCCGACGCGCGGGCTGACGCTGGCGGCGCTGGTTGACGGTCTGACGGCGTTTCGCCAGGAATTTGCCGGGCAATACTGGCTGGAAGTTTTTGTCGTGGCCGGGGTGAACGATTCGCCGCAGCAGGTGGCGAAGATGCGGACCCTGATCGAGCGGATCAACCCCGATCGCGTGCAGGTCAACACGGCGACGCGGCCAACGGCCGAGGCGGAGGTCGGCGCGGTTCCGGCCGTGCGGCTGGCGGAGATTGCGCGGGAACTGGGGCCACGGGCCGAGGTGATTGCGGATTTCAAGGCCCAAACCGCGAGCGGCGCGACGGAGATTTCCGACGAGGCCGTGCTGGCGCTGGTAGCTCGTCATCCGGCCCCAGCCGAGGAGATTGCCGCAGCGCTGGGGGCGAAGCTGGAACAGGTGGCCCGGACTCTGGCGGCGCTCGATGCGGCCGGGCAAATTAAAAGCAGCCGGCGCGGCGGAAAAACGTATTACGAAGTTATGTAGGGCGGATGCGTCGTTTGCAGCCACCAAAATTAAACGCTCTTCTTCCGCCTATCAGATAAACAATGGGCAAACCTGACCTCAGCCGCTATAGCGTAAAACTGCTCGACCACTATCGCCACCCCCGCAATGCCGGGCCGCTGGCGGAGGCCGACGGCGTAGGCTCGGCGGCCCAGACCGGGTGCGGCGATCTGCTCGTGGTGCGAATCAGGGTGCGGGACGAAAAGATTTCCCAGATTCGGTTCGAGTGCACGGGTTGCCCGGCGGCAGTGGCGGCGGCCAGCGCCATGACCGAAGCGGCGCTGGGGTTGGGCCTGGACGAGGCGGCGGAACTGCCGGACACGGTGGTCGGCGAGGCGGCGGGGTTGCCGCAGGACGAGTGGCACTGCGCCACGCTGGCCTGCGACGCCCTGCACAACGCCATCATGGACCATGTGACGCGGGAGATCGACCGCCTGTCGCGCGCGACGCGGCGCAGCGGAACGAAACTCCCGACAAAACTGCTTGACATCACTTCGCAGTGCCTTACAATGTTATTGAAGCCTAACTTTTCCGCGTGGCTGCCAGCAGCCACCCTATAAAAAGGCGCGGGCCATGGCGACAAAACAGCGTCTGACGGGCAGCCTGGAAGATTACCTGGAAGCGATCTATCACCTGACCGAGGGCCAGGGCTTCGCCCGGGCCAAGGACGTGGCCGAGCGGCTGGCCGTACACATGCCGAGCGTGACCGGAGCGCTGCGGGCTTTGGGGGCGCGGGGACTGGTGAATTACGAACCCTACGCGGTGATTACCCTGACGCCCGAAGGCAAAACGGCGGCGCGGCAACTGGTGCGCAGCCACGAGGCCCTGAAGACGTTTTTGAGCCGCATCCTGGGGCTGCCGGAAACCGAGGCGGACGAGAACGCCTGTCGGATGGAACACGCGATCAGCCCGCACACGCTGTCGCACTTAATCGATTTTATCGAATTCGTGGACCAGGCGCCGGAAGTGCGGCGGGCCTGGCTGGAACAGTTTGCGGCGAAGAGCCGAAAGAAATGAGGTTTTGCGGTAACGCTCCCATGGAGGCGCGGGGTGGCATGGCGGCGTTGTTTGCCGCCATGTTCACGCGGCGCATGTCGGCAGACCACCGCCGACATGGCACGCAGTGGATACACGCATTCGTTAAAATGCTCTACTAGAAAGAGTTGTCGGCCATGGTGGAAAAAGTTCCGGGCGTGTCGTTGGAAACATTGGCGTCGGGTCAGGAAGCCCGGGTGTTGTCCATCGGCGGCGGGCCGCAACTCCGAGCTAGGCTGGCGGGGATGGGGATTCTGCCGGGCGTGCTGATCAAGGTGACGCACCGCCGCGGCGGGCCGATCATGATTGCGGCAGGCCGGACGCGGCTGGCCCTGGGGCGGAGCATGGTGCGGAAAGTTACGGTGACGGTCAGCCCCCTGCCCCGCGCTGCGGCGGCGAATCGGACTTAAGCGCTGCCAATATCCCGAACAGGCTTTGCGGCCAAGGAACGTCGGCATCGACTTTGCGACGGTCGGATACTTCTCGCCACTGGCCGGAACCCGCATCAATCACCCAATAGGACCAAAGTTGGCGAGTGTGTTTCGAGTGCTTGGGGTCGCTCTTTGGCGTGTCCACTTCATCGCAAACCTGGCAGAAGACGGGCCGGCCATTGCCGTAAAGGTCCGCCCAATAGAAGTCGAAAGCCATGCCACAATATACTTCATTTTTGCCATTTTTGTCCAATGCGATGGCCCCCGCTACACCGTGGCCGATCTGGTGCTCGAAGAGTTGGGTGATCTCGCCGTCAATCTTGAAAACATTAACTCTGGGCTGGCCACTGGAAGTCCGATAGTAATTCATCCCGTTCGAGTAGCGGAGATGGGGAAAGCCGTAGACTCTCGTGATCTTAAGAGTCGGCGCTGTAGCATCACGATCCGAAGTAAACAGTTCGAGATGACCGTCGCCGTAAAGATCTCCCATCAACAGTTGACCGTCCGAAATGCCAAACGGAAAAGCCTGCATTACTTCGGTCTGGCTGCCGGGTACCAGACGCAACAAGAAACTCTTGATCGAACCATCGCCAAAGCCCGGCCCGTCTTCCTTCAGCGTACAAGTAAAGGCTATCTTCACATCTGCCGGCAATGTCGAGTCGGTCTCAGAGAGATAATAGGTTTGGCCTTCAAAGACCAGACTCGGCGTGAGCAGCCGCACGGGTTCGGCGGATGAGGACGAAGCGGCGGATGATGAGGGATGGGAGGTCGGGACCGAATTTGGAGAGTGATTGCAACCCCATAGCCCGGCCAACAAAGCAAGTGTCAGGACAAGGCGCAGGATCTTCATACCGTGCCTCCGAAAGGCGACAGGAGAAAGGGCGGCTCTCTCTGAATATAAAGACGGGAGTTGAAAGAATAAGTTCGGGGTATTCTTCCCGTCTCTCAGGACGATGTGAACCATTCACAAAAAAACACACACTTTGGTCCCGACTTCGTCGGGCCTTCAAAGTGTGGCACCCGGAAAAAATCCACAATTAATAAACGTAAATCTGCCCGTACGGCCGGCGGGAGACGGGCAGGTATTTGACGAACGGCCGGGCGAGGATTTCCTCGGCATTGCCGCCAAAGGCGGCGACGTACTGGCCGACGTAACGGCGCAGGTCGGCCAGGTCTTCGGGGGTAAGGTCGGCTTTCCCGACTTCGCGGCCGAGGGAGCGGGGGTCGAGGGCTTCGCCGAGAATCATGGCGCCGCCGTGCATGCCGGTGCCGGTGTAGATGCCGGAGATGGGCAGGCCGCGCTCGCGGGCGAGGCCCAGGACGATCAGCAGTCCCCCGGCCATGTACTCGCCGAGATAGTCGCCGGCGGCGCCGCCGATGACGACGACCGGGCGCTTTTCCTTATATGATTTCATGTGGATGCCGGCGCGGTAGCCGACCGAACCCTTGACGAGGATCGTCCCGCCGCGCATGGAGTGGGCCAGCACGTCGCCGGCGTCGCCGTGGATGGTGACGCGGCCGCGATTCATGGTGTTGCCGACGGCGTCCTGGGCGTTGCCGAGGACTTCGATTTCCGGGCCGTCCATGAACATGGCCAGGTCGTTGCCGGGGACGCCGTGAATGACGATTTTGCCCTGGCAGGTCAGGCCGCAGCCGATGTAGCGATGGCCGCGCACGTCGGAAAGTTCAACCGTCTTGACGCCGGCCTCGAGGGCGGCGCGGACTTCCGCGTTGACCGGCCGATAGGGGCGGTCGCCGGCGGCGATGGTGACGTGAGCGGCTCCTGCGGCGTTGGCGGTCATACTTCGATTCCCGGTCCACTGACCATGTGCTTGCGATATTCGCTGTCGAGCGAGAGCAGGCCGAACTCCTCGGCGAGGAGCAGATGCTTGATCGGCCCGACGTCGACCTTGTTTTCGATCAGGCCGGTGAAGATGCCGGCGCGGTCGATGTCGCCGATGAGAATCAGGCCGACGATTTTGTTTTCGCGGAGGACGACTTTGCGGTAAGTGCGGCGCTCCGGGTTGCGGACCGCGAGAACTTCGTAAGGTTCGCCGGAGGCGTTGGCCAGGCCGACGGAGATGGTCGGCAGATCGCAGATTTCGATGGCGTTCATGGGCATGCCGCCGAGGTAGCTTTCGTCGCGGCCGGCCATGTTGCAACCGGCGATGCGGCCCTGGCGGCAGGCCAGCGGCAGGATCGGCAGCGGCCGTTTGGTTTCGGCGAGGAAGTCCCAGCCTTCGACCACGTCGCCGGCGGCGTAAACGTCGGGGGCCGAGGTGCGCAGGTGGTCGTCAACGACGAGGCCGCGGCCAAGCTTGAGGCCGGAGGATTTCAGAAATTCGACGTTGGGCACGACGCCGATGGCGACGACGAGAAGTTGGCAGGCCAGTTCCCGCCCGCCGGTGAGGCTGACGGCGGAAACGGCGCCATTGTTGGCGATAACTTTCTCGACGGTGCCGCCCAGGCAGACGGCGGCGTGGCGGCGCTCGAGCGCAGCTTCCAGGAGTTCGCTGGCCGCCCGGTCGAAGCTGGTGGAGAGGAGGCGGTCGGCCAGTTCGACGACCGTGACCTGGAGGCCGCGCGCCAGGAGCGCTTCGGCGGCCTTCAGGCCGATCATGCCGCCGCCGAGGACGACGGCCTCTTTGACGGCGGATTCTTTCAGGTATTGGTCGATGCGGCGGGCGTCGTCGAGAGCGGTGAAGGTGAACGCGCCGCGCGCGCCCGCGAGGCCGGCGATTTCCGGGACGAACGGCCGGCCGCCGGTGGCGATGAGCAGGCGGTCGTAGGAAAACTTTTCGCCGGCCTTGGTGGCGACAGTGTGAGCGGCGGTGTCTACGGCGACGACTTCCTGGCCGAGTTTGGCCTCAACTTTGAATTTTTCGTAGAAGTCGGCGGGGCGATAGTCGAGGCGCTCCGGACCGACTTTGCCGGCCAGCAGATAGGAAATCAGCGGCCGCGAATAAGTGTGGTCCGGCTCGGCGGCCAGGAGGGTGATTTTGCCCTCGGCGTCAACCGAGCGGATGCCTTCGACAGCACCGACGGCGGCGGCGGAATTTCCGATGACCAGGTAGTTCACTTTTTGCGTTCCTCGCGATCCTCAAAGAGGAGGGCTTCGTTGGGGCAATTGGCGACGCAGACGGGAGCGGCTTCGCCCTGGCAGAGGTCGCACTTCGAGGCGACGTGGCCTTCGCGGCCGCGCTGAATGGCCCCGACCGGGCAGGACATCAGGCACATCCAGCAGCCCACGCACTTGTCGGCGTTGTGCAGCACGACGCCGGTCGCCGGGTCGCGGGTGATGGCCCCGGTCATGCAGGCCTCCAGGCACCGGGCGTGCTCGCAGTGGCGGCACTGCAGGGCGAAGGTGACCTGGCCGGATTCCTCGACTTTGCAGCGCGGGGTGATCTGGCCCTTTTCGCGGGTCATGGCCGAGATGATGCGGCGCGATTTGGAGTGGGCGACCAGGCAATGAATTTCGCAAAGCCGGCAGCCGAGGCAAAGGTCTTCGCGGGCGTAAATTCGTTTCATTATTATTCTCCCGCGGCCTTGATGCCGAGGATGTTCAAATCGCGGTCGCTCAGGGCGATGCCGCGCAGGTGCTCGCGATTGCCGCGCAAACTTTCGATGGCGTTGATGCCCATGCCGCCGAGCATTTCCTTGATCTCCAGCGACCAGCCGCGCAGCAAGTTCGACAGCCGGCGCGTGGCGACATCGGCGTTGAGGCGCTTGGTGAGCATGGGGTCCTGGGTGGCGATGCCCCAGTTGCATTTTCCGGTGTAACATTTCTGGCAGAGGTGGCAGCCCATGGCCACCAGCGCCGCCGTGCCGATGTAAACGGCGTCGGCCCCCAGGGCGATGGCCTTGATCACGTCGGCGGAGGAGCGGAAGCTCCCGGCGGCGACGATGGAGGCCTGGTGGCGGATGCCTTCGTCGCGCAGGCGGGCGTCGACGGCGGCCAGGGCCAGTTCGATGGGAATGCCGACGTTGTCGCGGATGACCGTGGGCGCCGCCCCGGTGCCGCCGCGGAACCCGTCGATGGCCACGATGTCGGCCCCGGCCCGGACGGCCCCCGAGGCGATGGCCGCGACGTTGTGCACGGCGCTGATCTTGACGCAGACCGGCTTGGTGTACTGCGTGGCTTCCTTGATGCCGTAGATAAGTTGCCGCAGGTCTTCGATGGAATAGATATCGTGGTGCGGCGCCGGGCTGAGGGCGTCGGTCCGTTCGGGGATCATGCGCGTGGCACTCACCTGGGCGTCGACTTTTTCGGCCGGCAGGTGCCCGCCGATGCCGGGCTTGGCCCCCTGCCCGATCTTGATTTCCACCGCCGCGGCAACGTTGAGATAATCGGGATCGACGCCGAAGCGGCCCGAGGCGACCTGCACGATCAGGTTCTTGGCGTATGGGCGGAAATCCTTGTGCAGTCCGCCCTCGCCGGTGTTGGCGAAGGTGCCGGCGGCCTGGGCGGCGCGGGCCAGAGAGAACGAGGCGTTGTAGCTGATCGAGCCATAGCTCATGGCCGAGAACATGATCGGCGTTTCCAGACGCAGTTGCGGAGCCAACTCGGTGGCCAGGCTGACCTTGCCGTTGGCGTCACGATTGAGTTCCAGCCGGTCGGGCTTGCGGCCGAGATATGTCACCAGTTCCATCGGTTCGCGGAGCGGGTCGATGGACGGGTTGGTGACCTGGCTGGCGTTGAGAACCATGTGATCCCAGAGCACGGGAAGCGTCTGGTCGTTGCCCATGCCGGAGAGGAGAATGCCGCCACCCTCGGCCTGTTTATAGACCGCGCGAATGCGGTCGGCGGTCCAGTTGCCGTTGGGGCGGAATTCGAGCGAGGCCTTTTCAATGCTGATGGCCTGGGTGGGGCAGAGCGCGGCACAGCGATGGCAGCCGACGCACTTTTCGCTGTCGCTCTGAACCAGGTCGGCTTCCTCGTCGTGAACGTGGACGTCGTTGGCGCACTGGCGGACGCAGACCTGGCAGTTGATGCACCGGTCCGGGTCGCGGGTCAGGATGAAATCGGGTTCGACCAGCCACTTACGCAACGGACACCTCCTGGGGCTGGCTCTGGAGCCGGCCGATGACGGGCACGCCGCCGGCGGGACGCCAGATCAGGTCGGGGCTGGGACACATGAGCCGCAGGGCGGCTTCCTCGCTGGCCACGTAGAGCGAAGCGCCGCGTCGGGCGGCCACCATGGGCCGGAGTTTGATGCGGTCGTTCAGGCCGATCAGGCCGCCGGCGTGAGAGACGACGATGCTGAACGGTCCGTTGAGCAGCGCGCCGCCATAGATGATCCGCAGGGTCTGGAGCAACTGGCGCTCGGCGGGCGGCATCTGTTCGATGCGGCTCCAGAGCGGCGGGGCGACGGCCTGGCAGGCCATTTCGATGGGCAGGTGATGCTTGCGGACCAGGAGGTCGAAGAGGTAGCCGATGACTTCGGTGTCGGTGTGCATGGTGCACTGGTAGCCGAAGTTGGCCAGGTAGGACCGGTTCTTGCCGTAGCTGGAGACCTCGCCGTTGTGGACGACGGCCCAGTCGAGAATGCCGAACGGATGGGCCCCGCCCCACCAGCCGGTGGTGTTGGTCGGAAAGCGGCCATGAGCGGTCCAGAGGTGGGCCTGGTATTCGTCGAGCCGGTAGAAGCGGCCGATGTCCTCGGGGTACCCGACGCCCTTGAAACAGCCCATGTTGCGGCCGGAGGAGAAGACGAAGGCCCCGTCGATGGTCTTATTGATGTGCATGACGTTCATCATGACGATGTCGTCGTCGGTCAGGTCGTAGTGGCGGGCCCGGAGTTCCTCTTTGGGCAGCAGAAAATAGCGGACCAGGATCGGCCGCTGGCGGATCACTTCCAGGTGGGCCGTGGGAATGGCTTCCTGGTGGGCGACCTGGAAGACGGTCTCCAGATAGCTTTCCGTCTGGCGGCGCGCGGCGTCGTGGTCGAACATCAGATGAAAGGCGTACCAGGATTTCCACTGGGGATAAATGCCGTAGGCGGCAAAGCCGCCGCCCAGCCCGTTGGAACGGTCGTGCATGTTGGCGATGGCACGAATGATCAGCCCGCCATCGACCAGCGAGCCGTCCTCGTTCAGGAGGCCGCAGATGGCGCAGCCGCTCTGATCTTTTTCATCGCGCTGGGATTTCTGGTGGCGGTCCGGGCGCCACTGGTCGTCGGGAATGGTCTGAGCGTCGTCCATCTATTACACCTCAAATGTCGGGCCAAAGCCCGACCTACAGATTGGCTCCAAGGCCGACTTGTCTGGCCTATTATACGGATTTTCGTTCGCGAGGCAACCCTGCGAACACGAAAGCCTGGGCTTCCGGCCTCAAGAGACAATCGAAGCCCCCGGCATGGCCAGGGGCTTCGATAGCCGAATCAAGCCTCGTTCTAAGCCGCCGATCCTTTAGAGAATCGGCAGATAGTTTTCCAGCTCGAACTGGCTGACATGGGTCCGGAAGCGGTCCCATTCGATGCGCTTGTTGGCGATGAACTTCTCGAACACGTGATCGCCGAGGCACTCGCGGACGAGTTCGCTCTTGGCGGTCAGGTTGACGGCTTCGTCCAGGCTGCCCGGCAGGGCTTCGATCTTGTGCGACTTCTTCTCGGCGTCGGTCATTTCAAAAATGTCTTCCTCGACCGGTTCGGCCAGGTGGTAGCCTTCCTTGATGCCCTTGAGACCGGCGGCCAGCATGACCGAGAAGGCCAGGTACGGGTTGCAGGCCGGATCGGGGCAACGGAACTCGGCCCGGGTCGCCTTTTCCTTGCCGGGCTTGTACATCGGGACGCGGACCAGGGCCGAACGGTTCCGCTGCGCCCAGGCGACGTAGACCGGGGCTTCGTAGCCCGGCACCAGCCGCTTGTAGCTGTTGACGTACTGGGCGACGATGGAGCAGATTTCCCGCGAGTGCTTCAGCAGGCCGGCGATGTAGCTGCGACCTTCCTTCGAGAGGCCGTTCTTGTCTTTGCCGTCGTGGAAGGCGTTCTTCTTGCCTTTGAAGAGCGACTGGTGAACGTGCATGCCGGAACCGTTCTCGCCGAAAATCGGCTTGGGCATGAAGGTCGCGTAAACGCCGTTCTGCATGGCGATTTCCTTGACCGTCAGGCGGTAGGTCATGGCCTTGTCGGCCATGGTCAGGGCCTCATCGTAGCGCAGGTCGATCTCGTGCTGGCTGGGGGCGACTTCGTGATGCGAGTATTCGACGTGGATGCCCATGGCTTCCAGGGCCAGGACCGTATCGCGCCGCAGGTTCGAGGCCACGTCCAGCGGTGTCAGGTCGAAGTAGCCGCCCTGGTCCAGGACTTCAGTGCAGCAGGAGTCTTTGAAGTAGAAGAACTCCAGTTCCGGTCCGGTGTAGAAGGTGTAGCCGAGCTTGGCCGCTTCGGCCAGGTTGCGTTTGAGTACCCAGCGCGGGTCGCCTTCATAGTGCTCGCCGTGCGGCGTCATGACGTCGCAGAACATGCGGGCCACGCCCGACTCGCCCTGCGGCCGCCAGGGCAGCAGCGTGAAGGTGCTCGGATCGGGCAGGGCGATCATGTCGCTCTCGTGAATGCGGGCGAAGCCTTCGATCGACGAGGCGTCGAAGCCCATGCCTTCGTTCATCGCCTCGTCGAGTTCCTCGACGGTGATGGCGAAGCTCTTGAGCACGCCCAGAACGTCGGTGAACCAGAGGCGGATGAACTTCACATTATTGTCAGAAACGGCTTTCATCACGGCTTGCTTGTTCATGCTCATGACTGCTTCTCCTCTTTCTGAAAATTGGTCAACTCTTCACGGGCACGGCGCCCTTTGGTTTTCAGGAACGGAAAACGGCATTCTATCATTTCGGCGACCTGCCGTCGCCAGTCTCCATCGCAAAGCCCGTGCCAAAGGCGGCCGGAACTATCGGCAACTCCTTGCGCCTGCGGGCGTTACAACTTTTCCAACTTTATCCGTAAAAACAACTTTTCCGGCGCAGCAACAAGATTGTGCCCGTTTCCATGAGCGACCGACGATTTTGTCAGACCGGTCGAAGGCCTACCCGATGGCCACGCCGCCGGTTTCGCCGGTACGGATGCGGATGCACTCGGCCAGGTCGAGAACGAAAATTTTTCCGTCGCCGACGTTGCCGGTGCGGGCGGTCGTGGTAATGGCCTCGATGGTCGGGGCGACAAACTGATCGTTGACCGCGATTTCCAGCTTGATCTTCCGCAGCAGGCTGCCGGCTTCCGTATGGGAGCGGTAAACTTCAGCCACGCCCTTCTGCCGGCCGCGACCGAGAACGCTGGTCACGGTGACCAGGTGGATTTCCCGACGGTTCAACTCGTCGAGTACGTCGTCCAGGCGGTCCGGTTGAATCACGGCTATGATATATTTCATGTTCGCGTCCCTCGATAGTGTAGTGCTGCTGAATTATCGCACATTATTCGGGTGGCATGGCGGCGCTGTTTGCCGCCATGTTCAGGGGAGTTCGGCCCCGTACAGCCTCGATGATAATGTGCCATCCGACTGAAGCACTACGCTAGGCCCCGAATGATACCCGAAAAAGCCGGGTGAAATCCAGAGAGTAGTTAATTTTTTGGCGTCACTGCGGAACCAGACCCGCCGTGGCACATCCTCCGCCCTGAACATGGCGGCAAACAGCGCCGCCATGCCACCCCTCAGGGTTTAATTCCAGCCCTCTCAGTCGATCATCGTGTACCCGACTTCGCGGTGCTGGGTCAGGTCAAGGCCGATCCGCTCGTCCTTCTCGCTGACGCGGAGCTTGAAGACCAGGTCAACGACCTTGAACAGAATCAGCGAAACGCCAAACGAGTAAGCGCCGCAAATCAGCACGCCGACGGCCTGCGTGCCGAGTTGTCCGGCGTGACCGTAGAACAACCCGTCAGCGCCGGCCGGGGCCGGGTTGATGGCCGTGGAGGCCCAGAGGCCGACGGCCAGGGAGCCGATGATGCCGCCGACGCCGTGGACGCCGAAAGCGTCGAGCGAATCGTCGTAGCCGAGGCGGGTCTTGATAAAGGTGACCGAGAGCCAGCAGATGGCCCCGGCCAGCACGCCGATGGCCGCCGCAGGCAACGGTCCGACGAAACCGGCCGCCGGGGTGACCGCCGCCAATCCGGCGATGGCCCCGGTAATCATGCCCAGGACCGTGGAACGCTTGAAATAGGCCCAGTCGCACAAGGCCCAGACCAATCCAGCCACGGCCCCGGCGGCGTGGGTAGCGACGAAGGCGCTCGTGGCCAGACCGTCGGCCTTCAGGGCGCTGCCGGCGTTGAACCCGAACCAGCCGAACCAGAGCAGCCCCGCGCCCAGGACGGCGAAGGGCAAACTGTGCGGCGGGCTGATCTTGGTGGGATAACCGTGCCGGCGGCCGAGAAACAGGGCGGCGGCCAGGGCGCACATGCCGGCGTTGACGTGGACGACGATGCCGCCGGCGAAGTCCTTGACGCCCATCGCGGCCAGAAAGCCGTTGTGGCCCCAGACCCAATGGGCGATCGGATCGTAAACAATCGTGGCCCAGAGGAGCGAGAAGATACAGAACGGGGCGAAGCGGATGCGCTCGGCGAAGGCCCCGATGATCAGGCCGGGGGTGATAATGGCAAACATGCACTGGAAGATCATGAAAGCCTGCTGGGGCACTGTGTCGGCATAGTCCGGATTCGGCGCCACCCCGACGCCGCTCAGGCCGAGCCAACTGAAGTCGCCGATCAGGCCGTGATGGTCCGGGCCGAAGGCCAGGCTGTAACCGAAGAAAATCCACTGGACGCTGATCAGGCACATGAGCATCAGGCACTGCATCAGGACCGAGAGGATATTCTTGCGCCGCACCAACCCGCCGTAGAAGAACGCCAGGGCCGGGGTCATAAGCAGGACCAGGGCGGCGCCGAGGAGCACCCAGGCCGTGTCGGCCTTGTCGATGGCCGGGGTTTTGCCCTGATCCTGGGCCCAGGCGGCCGAGGCGGGCACGACCGTCAGAGTGGCGGCCAGACCGGCCAGGAGCAGCCCGCGAATCGCCGGCCGGGCACGCCGGTATGAAAAAACGTCGGCTGTCATAGCGATCCCTCTGATCTGCATCCGGCCAGACAGAGAGCGGTCGCAACCGCAGTTCGGTCGCAGGGGAAGTGTAACCGCGTTCCTGTGTCTGGCAGGAGCAGTCGGGAAGAGCAGACGGTGCAAGAGTCGTGCCGCGCGCAGAAAGAAATGATCCCAAACCGCAGATAACAAGCGGCGGAAAGAGGAGTTACGAAAAATGTCTGCCGCAGACCAATAAATCCGCGAACTGCGACTCTGACAATTTTGTCAGAGACTGCATAGGCAAACTACGAAGTTGTAGTTTTTTTTCACCGTGGCACTGGCATCTTGCCCCTGGTGTTTCTACTTCAACGGGCTGTCACCCGATGGCCAGGCCGCCGGTCTCACCGGTGCGGATGCGCGTGCATTCGCAAAGTTCGAGGACGAAGATTTTCCCGTCGCCGACGTTGCCGGTCCGGGCGCCTTTGGTAATGGCCTCGATCGTGGCGCCCAGGTACTGATCGTTGACCGCTATTTCCAACTTGATCTTCTTCAGCAGGCTGCCGACCTCCGTGTGGGAGCGGTAGACCTCGGCCACCCCCTTCTGCCGGCCGCGCCCGAGGACGCTGGTGACGGTGACCAGGTGAATCTCGCGGCGGGTCAATTCGTCGAGCACGTCGTCCAAGCGGTCCGGTTGAATCACGGCAATCACGTATTTCATATGCGGGTTCCTTTTTATCTTGGCGGGCCGAGGCCCGACCGACTTTCTGATTTTTCATTGTCGGGCCAGAACCCGACCGACTTCTAACAGCGGGGAGCCTGGCCACCCAGACGTGGCCAAGCCGCCCCACTGCACTGCTAATCGATCATCGTGTACCCGACTTCGCGGTGCTCGGTCAGGTCGAGGCCGATCCGCTCCTCGGTTTCCGTGACCCGGAGTTTGAACACCAGGTCCACCAGCTTGAGCAGGATGAGAGAGACGACGAAAGAGTAGCCGGCGCTGCAACCAACGGCCTTGATCTGAATCCAAAGCTGGCCGGGGTTGCCGTAGAACAGGCCGTTGTTGCCACCGTTGGCAACCGAATTAATGGCCACGCAGGCGAACAGGCCGGTGGCCACGGCCCCCACGGCCCCGCCCACGCCGTGGACGCCGAAGGCGTCGAGCGAATCGTCGTAGCCGAACTTGACCTTGACGAACGTGACCGAAATCCAGCAGATGATCCCGACCATGATGCCGATGGCCAAGGCGCCCAGCGGGGTGACAAAGCCTGCGGCCGGGGTAATGGCGACCAGCCCGGCCACGGCCCCGGTGATGATGCCCAGGATGGTCGGCCGCTTGTGGAAGAACCAGTCCATCAAGGCCCACATCAGCCCCGCCATGGCCGTGGCCACGTGCGTGGCCACGAAAGCCGTGGTGGCCAGGCTGCCCCCGGCAGCCAGGGCGCTGCCGGCATTAAATCCGAACCAGCCGAACCACAAGAGCGCCGCCCCCAGCACGGCGAACGGCAGACTGTGTGGCGGGGAAATCTTGTCCGGGAAACCCTTGCGTTTGCCCAGGTACAGGGCACAGGCCAGGGCGGCCACGCCGGCGTTGATATGGACAACCGTGCCGCCGGCAAAATCCAGTGCGCCCATGCCCTTGAGGAAACCGGGCACGCCGCCCGCGTTGCTCCAGACCCAGTGGCAGACCGGGTCGTAAACCACGGTCGCCCAGAGCAGCGAGAAAATGCAGAACGGGCCGAACCGCATCCGTTCGGCGAAGGCCCCGAGAATCAGGGCCGGGGTAATCACGGCGAACATCATCTGGAAGATCATGAAGGCCAGGTGCGGCACGGTGGCGGCATAGTCGGCGTTCGGAGCGAGTCCGAAGCCCGGCAGCGAGCCGATCCAGTCCAGATTCCCGATGAAGTGGTGGAAGTCGGGACCGAAGGCCAGAGAGTACCCGAAGAGCACCCACTGCACGCTGATCAGGCACAGGAGCATCATGCACTGCATCAGCACCGACAGGACGTTCTTGCGCCGCACCAGGCCGCCGTAGAAGAAGGCCAGGCCGGGGGTCATCAGCATGACCAGCGCGGCCCCGATCAGCACCCAGGCCGTGTCGCCGGAGTTGATGGCCGCCATCGGATCGACCGGCGCGGCCGCCGAGGTCGTGGCCGAGACCGCCGGCAACGCCGAAGTGGCGGCCACGGCCGGGACCGCCGGGATGGCCGAATCTGCGGCCGAGGCGACTGTGGCCAGAAGTCCGACGAACAGGGCCGCGAGGCCCACTGTGCTCTTGTATTTCATTGCTGTAAATCTCTCCTTATTATGTGCCACGGTCGGCTTGTCCGACCGTGTTCTTCTTTGTTCTGCCGGACGTCCCTGTGACTGCTAAAACTTGAAAATGATGTCAACCGCGGCCGTGGCCCCGTTTTCACGCGTGCCATGGTCAAACACCCGCTGGTCGGAATTATCCCAGCGGATTTCCGGCCGCACCGACAGGTTTTTCCAGACCTTGTCCGACGGACATGGCGTGATGGTCAGCCCGAGCGTGTTTTCGGCGAAGTTGCCCCGGACACCGATGCGGCTGCCGCCCTCGTCGCGGAACCACTCGGTCCGCCAGGTGGCCGAAACGTAATCGTTGATAACGTAGGTCAGGTAATGGGCCAGACCGTACCAGTGATTCGACCCGCCGGTCGGCGAGCCCCCCTGCTCTTCGCCCCAGTCGGCGTTGAGGGTCGAGGAGAGCGGACTGGTCCAGTAGTGCGTCAGGACGAAATCGAGAACGGTCCGGTTGTCGTGACTGTCGCCCTGCTCTTCCGGCCCGGTGATCAGGTTGAAGTTGAACTGGTCGCGCGGGTGGTTGTCGAGTTGCTCGGCCCCGGCCAGGGCCAAGCCGGCGATTTCGCTCCAGGCGTCGTTCCTGGGTTGGAACTCGTCCCAGCCTTGGACGGCCCCGACATAGGCGGAGAACTGCTTGTTGAAGTAATAGGTTTCCTTGACGCCGGTGTTGGTGTAGGGAATGGCGTAGCCGAACAGGTAGCTGTGCGAGTAAAGCTGGTTGCCGGGGGCGTCGATGACCTCGGCCCCCATGGGCGTGACAAACTTGCCGACCTGGGTTTCCAGTCCCGCGTCCGTGCCGGTCTTGAACCAGAGTTGGGCGTAAAATTGTGTCAGATCGGCCCAGGCGTCGGTGTGCGAGACGCCGGCGTGGTCGAAGAGGCCGTAGGCGTGGGTGAACATGGCATCGCCGCCGAACATCCCTTCGACGTGGAAACCCCAGTCGAAGGCCTTGGTATTGTCATAGGGCCGGTCGATGTTGAGAGCGAGCTGATTGAAGCGCCAATCGCCCATGCGCCGCGAATCAAATACGCGGCCAAAGCCGGATTTTTCGCCGTTGAGGTTGCCAGTGAAGCCGGTTTCAAAGAAGCCGTAGGTGCGAATGCCCAGTTCGTCGAGCGGCTTGCGAACGCCAACGGCCCCAAGACCATCCATAATCAGTCCGGGCGGCCAGGCGGCGGGGGCCGGTTCGCCGGAGGCGACGTTCGCGACCGAGGTGGTGACGGAAGCTGCGGCGGCTGGCGTGGCGCTGGCGGCGGATGTCGGATTGTCAGCGGCCAGAACGTTACTGGCCGCCAGGAGCACGACCGAAAGGACAATGGCGGCGACGACCCAGGAAACGGGCGAATCGGCGATGCGCTCCGGCAAGGGGCGCGTCGGCGCCTCGGCCGCCAGCGGAACAGAGAAGCCGTTATTTTCTCGCCTCGGGGTCATGGTTCTCTCCATTCTTTAGAGCAGCTAACGTTCGAATGCCTGCACTGGGTGGCATGGCGGCCGTCGTTTGCCGCCATGTTCACGCAGCGACTGTCGGCAGACCACGAACTTTACATGCTCTCGCGCCAGAGACAAAGGCGTCTCGCCTATCCAATAGCAAGGATCGTGCCACAAGCAATTATTTGTTTCAACAGCGGCGTAAAAGGCTTGTTTTGAAGGTGTTAGAATAAAAACTGGCCCGAAGGGCGGTCCTGGAGACGTTTGTGCCTTGGCGACAGAAATGTTTGGTAGCTATAGGTGGTCTACATTTTTGTGGGAAAGGTTTCTGTTGTTGCCGTTAGCCGCGTAGCGGCGTCTGGAAGTAGCCACGCGGCGCAAGCCCGTGGTACCCAAGCGCGAGAAATATTTTTTTCCTCTTCTTTTTCTTCTTCTTTTGCTGTCCCATCCCCCGCACAAAGGAAAGATAGGACTGGTGAGACGGCCATGGCGGTATACTTGCCTTGGTCGGCTCGAAACGTTCGTGGGCCGCAAGGCAAGATGCGGTTCGGTCTCTAACTAACCCAAGGAGGATACAATGGGAGATAAGAATTACCCCGAGAATGACCCTCGCCACCACACGGCCAAGATCAAGCGGATGCTGACCGACGCTATGGATCATTGCCGGGAGGACGTGGGGAAGATCACCGAGCCTAAAGCTCAGGCCCTGTTTGAGACCACGGCCGAAGTCCTGCAAGGCCTGGCGAAGGCCTTCGAGCACTACGATACCGGCGCCGAGCCGGCCATGCAGACGCAGACCAACCGGCCGGCCAACAAGCCTTGACCTCTGGGTGCCACACTTTGTCCCGGCGGGCTGTATCGCCGGGCAAGGTGTGTCTTGGTCGGCGGCGTGACGCTGATGAGGTAATCAGTTTTCAGAACGGAGGAACCACCAATGCCTCAGGGCGATAAATCCAGCTACACTGACAAGCAGAAGCGTCAGGCGGAACATATCGAAACCGGCTACGAGAAAAAGGGCGTCGGCGCCAAAACGGCGGAAGCCCGGGCCTGGGCCACCGTAAACAAACTTTCCGGCGGCGGCAACAAAAGCGGCTCCGGTCGCAAGAGAACCAAGAAAACCAAAAAGAAAGCGTAATCAGGCCCATCCGCAAATGGCCGCTTCTTCTTCTCGTAGGGACAGGGCTTTGCCCTGTCCGGCTGTTGTTGCTTCTTTCCTGTTTCCTCATCCCCGCCCCCTCCCGCCCGTCCACCCATCCCCGCCCAGCCGCGAAGCGGCGAAAGTTTTTAGCCGGGGGTGAAGTCCCGCTGCTGTTTGCGGGACGAACCCCCGGTACCCGCCCCCCGCGCGATTTTTTTCTTCTTCTTTTTCTTCTTCTTTAGAAGCCCCCAGCATTGCTGGGGGACGCTGTTTCTTCTTCAACCCTCTCCCCTCCAGGGAGAGGGTAGGGTGAGGGTGTTTTTTGTTGCTTTGGGATTATCCCCGTTTGAGTTTTTGTATAGATTCTGACTTTTTGGGGTGGGGGCATGAGTTCATAGGCGGCCCCGGCGGGGCGGCGCGCCGCTAGCCGCCCCTGACCGCCACGGAAAAAATCTAGAATCTATACAAAACCCAAAACGGGGATACACGGAAATGAATCAAAAACAGCAACGGCACCCTCACCCTACCCTCACCCAAGGGGGAGGGGTGAAGAAACAAAGAACCCTCACCCGGCCGCTTCGCGGCCACCCTCCCCCAGGGGGGAGGGGTAAAACTTCACGCCGACATTTCGGTCTTGAGGATTTTGCGGTCGATGGCGTACTTGTGGACCTTGTAGGCGAGGATGCGTTCGGTGGTCTGGAGTTCGCGCGCGGCCTTGGCCATGTTGCCGCGAGCCGACTTGAGGGCCTCGATCAGAAGTTCGCGTTCGAATTCGTCGACGCGGTCGATCAGGGCCAGGCTGGCCGGCTTGGCCTCGGCCATTTGGAGCGTCGGCGGCAGGTGGATCGAGCGAATGACGGCGTCGTCGGCCACCAGGACGGCCCGCTCGATGATGTTCTCCAGTTCGCGGACGTTGCCCGGCCAGTGGTAGCTCATCAGCATGTCGATGGCCGGCGTGGAGATGCGGCGCACGCGCTTGTGGTTCTGCGCCGCATACTTCTCCAGAAAATGGTCCATCAGAAGCGGGATGTCGGTCTTCCTCTGCCGCAGCGGCGGAATGAAGATCGGGAAGACGTTGAGGCGGTAATAGAGGTCTTCGCGGAACTTGCCTTCGCGGATCATGGATTCGAGGTCGCGGTTGGTGGCGGCGATGACGCGGACGTTGGTTTTGATGGAGGCGGCGCCGCCGACGCGTTCGAACTCGCGTTCCTGGAGGACGCGCAGCAGCCGGATCTGCGAAGCGGGAGCAAAGTCGCCGATTTCGTCGAGGAAGATGGTCCCGTTGTTGGCCAACTCGAACCGCCCGCGGCGCTCGGCAATGGCGTTGGTGAAGGCCCCCTTTTCGTGGCCGAAAAGCTCGCTTTCGAGGATCGATTCGGGCAGAGCGGCGCAGTTGACCTTGATGAACGGCCCGTCGGCGCGAGAGCTGGAAGCGTGGATGGCGTGGGCGACAAGTTCCTTGCCGGTGCCGCTCTCGCCGCGAATGAGGACGGTAGCGGTGCTCTTGGCGACCTGGGCGATGAGGTCGTAGATTTTCTGCATGGCGTTGGAGCGGCCGATGATGTTGGCGGGCTGCCAGCGCTGGCGGAGTTCGGCGCGGAGTCGGAGGTTTTCGGCTTCGAGGCGTTGGCGTTCTTCGGCGGCGGCCTGGCGCGTTTTGACGGCCTGGGCGATCATCGAGGCGATGGTGCCCAGCAGCCGCACGTCTTCGCGGAGGTTGACCTCGTCGCTGTAGAGGTGGTCGGCGCTCAAGGCCCCGAAAACATCGTGGCCGAGCTTGATGGGGACGCAGATGAAGGAAACGTCTTTTTTGGCGATGTCCTTGCGGGCCCCGGTGCGGTTGAGGAAAAGGGGTTCCTCGCTGATGCGGCGGACGACGGCGGGCTGGCCGGACTGGACGACTTTGCCGGTGATGCCTTCGCCGACGCGGTAGCGGCCGCGGCGGAGTTGTTCGGCGGAAAGGCCGTGGGCGGCCTCGATGAGGATTTCTTCGGTCTGGCGGTTGAGGAGGGTGAGGGTGCCGTGCGACATGCCGGCGCGGTCGGCGATGGCTTCGAGGACGGGCTGGGCGACTTCGCGGAGGTCCATGCTGCGCGAGAGGGTTTCGGAGACGTCGTAGAGAAGCTGGAGTCGGCGCAGTTCGCGCGAGGCGTCGGGTGCGGCGGCCGGATCGGTAGTTTTGGACATGACCTGATTATACCGACAATTTTGTCGGTCGCAAGGGCGGAATGGCCAAGATTGTGGGGCGGGCGAGGAAAGCCGGAGGCGGCGAAGAGGTGAGATTCCACTGGCAGGGCGGCGCGGGGAAGTTATATTATGTCGAACGCGCCCGGCACGGGCCGGGGCGGAAAAATCGGGCTATGACAAGGAGGTGTGCCGTGCCGCTGATTGACAAACCGTTGCCGGAGTTGAAGGTGTACCAGGGAACCAATCCGCGTCCGGCGGATTTCGACCAGTTCTGGGACCGGTCGCTGGAGGAGATGCGGGCGGTGGACGCACAGGTCGAGTTGCGACCGGCGGAGTTTCAGACGCCGTGGGCGGAATGTCTGGATATGTATTTTACCGGCGTGGGCGGGGCGCGGGTTTATGCGAAGCTGCTGCGGCCGCGCGCGGCCAAGAAGCCGCATCCGGCCGTGGTGATGTTCCACGGCTACTCAGGCGAGTCCGGGGATTGGTCGGACAAGCTGGGCTACGTGGGCCAGGGCTACACGGTGGCGGCGCTGGATTGCCGGGGTCAGGCCGGGCGGAGCGAGGACACCGGCGGCGTGGTCGGGAACACGCTGCACGGCCACATCATCCGCGGGCTGAACGGTCCGCCGGAGAAACTGCTGTTCCGGCAGATTTTTCTGGATACGGCCCAACTGGCGGGGCTGGTGATGAAGATGCCGGAAGTTGACCCGGCGCGGGTCGGGGTGACCGGGGGCAGCCAGGGCGGCGGACTGACGCTGGCCTGCGCCGCCCTGGAGCCGCGAGTCAAATTGGCCGTGCCGGTTTATCCATTCCTATCGGACTATCAGCGGGTCTGGGAGATGGACCTGGCAGAGGACGCCTATGCGGAGTTGCGGCATTATTTCCGTTGCACGGACCGGACGCACTCACGGGAGCAGGAGATATTCACGAAGCTCGGCTACATTGACGTTCAGCACCTGGCGCCGCGGATCAAGGCGGAGGTGCTGATGGTGACGGGGCTGATGGACAAGATCTGCCCGCCGTCGACGCAATTTGCGGCGTATAACAAGATCGGGTCGAAGAAGTCGATGATCCTCTACCCGGACTTCGGGCACGAAGGGCTGCCGGGGATCAGCGATCTGACGTTTCAGTTTCTGGCGGGTTTGTAGAAGCTGGTTTTTTCTTATCGTCCACGCGAACCAGTCCGAGCTTGAGGGCGGCGACGGCGATGGCGGCGAAGATCAACAGACTGATGGACAGGGCGTAGCGGAGGCGGATCATAGAGATGCCGACGCCGGAGAGTCCGAAAAAGACGGCGAGTCCGTAGTTGATGAGGACGCTGGTGCGGACGGAGCAGCCGCGATCGACGAGCTGATCGTAGAAGTGGCTGCGGTCGCCGGTAAAGATGGGTTTATGATTGACCAGTCGGCGGACGAGGGCCAGTCCGGTGTCGAAGATGGGCAGGCCGAAGATGACGGTGGCGGCGAGGAACCACTTGACGCCGTTCCACTGCTCGGCGAAGAGGATCAGGAAGGTGGCGGCCAGGAACCCGAGGAACATGCTGCCGGCGTCGCCCATGAAAATGGAGGCGGGGTTGAAATTGTAGGGCAGGAAGCCGAGGACGGCGCCCAGGAGTGCGAAGGAGAGCAGGACGATGATCTCGGCGTTGGCATAGTATGGGGCGAGGTCGGGCTTATAGATGCCCCAGGCCAGAAGGCCGGTGGCGACAAGGAGGAAGCCGAAGCTGATAAAGGCGGTGACGCCGCTACAGAGACCATCCAGCCCGTCGAGAAGATTGGTGGCATTGGCGGCGCCGACGACGAGGACAATCTGGAACAAGACGCCCAGGGTGACGACCAGCCAGTTGTGAGGCGGGAAGAGGGTGTAGTTGCCGACGTTGATCGCCGGAAAAGCCAGGAAAACGACGCCGCCGGCGGCCAGGAGCAGGGCGGCGAGAACCTGGCCGAGGATTTTGAGCGTGGGGGAGATGTTTTTCAGGTCGTCGAGGAGCCCGAGCAGCATGATGAGCAGGGCGGCACCGCAGATCCAGAAGAGCGTGGCGGGATGTTCAATCCAGCGTTCGGGCGGGTTCTGGCCGACGGCGCGGATGACCTGTTCGGTTTCCCGGGGAATGGCGTCGGGGTTGGCCATCTGGGAGCCGGCGACGACCAGGACGGGGATGAGCCAGGCCAGAAAAATGGCCACGCCGCCGAGATAGGGAATGGGGCGGTGGTGGGTTTTCAGGAGTTGGTCGGGCTGGTCGTAAATGTGCCAGTGCATGGCGATGGTGCGGCAGATCGGGGTCAGCACCAGCGCGAGAAACATGGCGCTGACGAGGATCCAGAAGTGGGGCTGCCAGATGCCCATGAGCATCGTCCAGGCGCCGACATTGGTGGGTGGCAGCAGCAAAGCCAGCATCAGGCCTTCTCCCGGATCATTTCTGTAATTCGCTCTGGTTAATAAACACGGCGTCATCGTAACGCAACATTACCAACCGTTCGCGGAAAGCGGCCGGGTCGATGTCGGGTTCCTGTCCCAGGGCGCACTGAATGGTCCAGGCGGGGATATCGGCGCCGGCCTCGATGGAGAGCGGGACTCCGCCGCCGAGGCGGGGATTGATTTCGATGACGGTCAGGCGGCCCTGACGGGTACGGAAACATTGGATGGTGAGCGGCCCGCGGCAGCCGGGGAGGGCCTCGACGGTGCGGCGACCGAGGGCCATGAGTTCCTGATCCTTGACGGTCATGCTCTTGGAGACTTCGCCGGAGCGGACTTCCAGGCGGATGCGCGGGACGACGCAGCGCGGGCGGCCGAGGAAATCGGTGAAGACATCGAGGGTGTATTCCTGGCCCTCGATGAGTTCCTGAATAATGGCGGTGGGCAGGGTGCGATGGTAGAAGTCCAGCGATTCGCGGTTGGAGAGGCGGTGGATGTTGCGGGCGGCGGAGCCGGCGCGCGGTTTCATGAACAGGGGCAGGTCGGCGTCCGTGATGTCGTCGTAGCGAAAGAGTCGCGGCGTGTCGATGCCGGCGTCGGTGAGGGTGCGAAAGGTGCGGACTTTGTCGCGGCAGATTTTGACCACCTTGGCGTCGGAGAGGCACAGGGTCGTGCCGACTTCGGCGAACTTGTCCTGCTGTCCGGCCAGGACGAGGAGCTCGGGATCGATGAGGGGGATCAACAGGTTGACGTTCTCGCGGCGGCAGAGGTCGAGGATTTCGTCGAGGTAGTTTTTGTCGATGCTGGCAGGGACGAGGAAGCGTTTGTCGCAGCGTTGCAAGGCGGCGGAGTAGGGGGAATTGTCGGCCCCGATCAGACAGCTTTCCAGGCCGAGGCGTTGGCAGGAGCGGCGAAACGCTTCGACCAGGGCGACGCGTCGGCCAATGCAGGAAAAGAGAATGCGAAAGGTCTTTTTGGCCACGCTGCGAAGATTCCTAATTAGGCCCTTAGGGCATTTTCGGCATATTGCGCGTCCAGTTCAAGTTATTTTATGCGAGGCGTCCGGCCAAAACCCACCTGGCCCGGTGGTTTTCATATACTAAGTTAGCTCGATGACGTAAATATCCTGCATTTCCTGGTGGTGAAGCGTCTGGCCGGCGAGGCGAAAACCGCACTTTTCGTAGTAGCGCTTGGCGGCCGGGTTTTCGGTCCAGACCTGGACCTTGAGTTGGCGGATGCCGCGGCGGCGAAACTCGGTGAAGGCCAGATTCATGAGGTCGCGGGCGACGCCCGAGCCACGTGCTGCGGGGTCGACCACGATGCTCAGAATTTCGGCGGGCGGGTATTTATCTTCGATCCGGGCGGGAAAGAGAAGCGTTTCGCCGATCTGGCGGACGGTGCCCCAACGGAACATGGCGGGGAGGAGGACGAGGGCCATCCGCAGGCCGCGCGCCTTGAGGGCCTGGCGGTAAAGGGCGCCGAGGCGATCGGCACAGGTTATAAAACCAATAACGCGACCCTGTTTTTCGGCGACGAAGCCGAATCCGGAAGCGGTCGCCGGAATGGCGGCATAGAGTTGCGTCAGGAACCGTGGACCGAGGCTGGAGAGGAAACCGGCGTGCAGGCCGGCCTGGTGGAGGGCGGCGAGCTGGGCGGCATGGCCGGCGGTCAGGGGGAGGATGTTTGTGGCATCGAGGTTCACGGCGGCACCTTGTTCCAGTCGACCAAGCGGCGATGGGCGATGATAGCGCCAGGCGAGCGGGGATTCAAGGAAAAACGGAGGAACTACGGACGGGTTCGGCGCGGCCGGGGGAAAAAGATTTTGCATAATCATGCGGCTCGACAGATAATGGCCCCGAAAGCGGGTCGAAAAAAGGAGCGACGATGAGCGAAACGCTGCCGAATGAGAACCGTGTGAGCCTGTGGCGCGACCGGCGGATGTGGTTGGTGGCGGGGGTGGCGCTGGCGGTGCGCGTGGGGCTGTTGGTGGCGGCGCTGGGGACGGGGGCGACGCTGGAGTACGGCGGCCTGGCCGAAGCCTACACGATCCCGGCGCGGAACTTCCTGAACGTGGGAATTTTTTCGGATGCTCAGGGGCCGCCTTATACCCTGGACACCTACCGGACGCCGGGTTATCCGTTGGTCCTGGCCGAAATTTGGAAGACGGCCGGCGACGGAAACGATCTGGCGGTGGCGCTGGTGCAGATCGCCCTGAGCGTGCTGGCGGTGATTCTGATCTATGCGGCGATGCGGCAGTTGGCAGGCCGGCGAGCGGCACTGGTGGCGGGACTGCTGTTGGCCCTGAGCGGGTTGAGCGCCGCCCTGCCCTGCTATGTGATCAGCGACTCGCTGTATCAGTTCAGCGTGGCCCTGTGGCTGTTCCTGCTGGTGCGCTACGTCGGAGAGCGGTCGTGGGGCAACCTGTTGGCGTTGTCGGCGGTAGCGGGGTTGGGGCTGTATGTGCGACCGGTAGGACTGTTGTTCCCGGCGGTGACAGCGGTGGCGGCACTGGCAAACCGAGGGTTCTATTTTCTCAGCGGGGAACCTGAGAAGGCTGAGAATTGCGGCGGCCGGCTGGGGCGGCGGCTGGGCCAGGCGGTGGTGGCACTATTGATCCCGGCGCTCGTGGTGTTTCCGTGGATGATGCGGAATCATCAGGGTGCAGACACCTGGGAAATGACTACGGTGGCGTCGGAGAACCTGATGCGCTATCGGGCGGCGAGAGTGATGAGCCTGGTCGAGGGCATAGAATTTTATACGGAGGCCCGGGGAAAGCTGGCGGCCATGGCGGCGGCGCGGACGCCGACCGGGGCGACGCGGGGCGAGCGCGTGCGCATCGGGCGGGCGGTGGCCCTGGAGTACATGTGGGCGCATCCGCGGGAGACGGTGCGGGCCTTCGCCAATGGGGCGGTGGTGCTGCTGCTGTTGCCGGACCGCTGGACGGGGCCGCAGCTCATGGGTTCGGACGAGAAACTGGAGCACGTGCTGAACGGGCCGGGCGGGTGGTGGCAAAAGGCCAAGACGGTGCTGGGACAGTATCACAATACGACGATTGTTTATATGATTTATGAGACGGCGTGGCTGGCGCTGGTCTGGCTGATGGCGCTGGCGGGGTGGTTAAGATTGCGGCGCTGGGGCCGCGTGGCGGCGTCGAACGCGTTGGGGCTGGTCTTGCTGTGCCTGATGGCGGCGACGATTTGCCCGGAGGCGGAGCCGCGGCTGCGCGCCCCGCTCTTGATTCCGCTGGTGATGCTGGCCGGGGCGATGTGGCTGCGTTCGACGGGGCGGGCGGTCGTCCGTGAGGCCGGCGAGCCTAAATAATCTTAGAGCAGTTAACGATGAAAGTATTCTTGGGGTGGCATGGCCGCTTGCGGCCATGTTCTTCTCCCGTCCCGAACACAACGAGCATGGCCGCAAGCGGCCATGCCACCCTGGCGCAATCTTGCAAACGTTAACTGCTTTAATCAACCCCGGCGGGCCAGGGCGGCGCGGAGTTCGGCAACCACGTCCTGCTGAGCGCTCTCGGGGAGATTGTTGTAGAAGGGCAAGGCGATGGTCCGGGCGGCGACGCGCTCGGTCACGGGGAAGTCGCCTTCTTTGGTGCCGAGCAACTCGCCGTAGAACGGCTGAAGGTGGATCGGCGAGAAGTAGTTGTTGCAACCGATGCCCTTCTGGCGGAGGTGCTCGAGGACGGTGTCGCGGTCGGCCTGGGTGAAGCGGTCGGCCAGGCGGATGACGTAGACGAACCAGGAGAGTCGGCCGGCGGCGTAGGGGGCGGGGGTAAACACGTCGGACTGTCCGGCCAGGAGGCGGTCGTAGCGCGCGGCGACGGCGGCACGCTTGGCGATGAATTCGTCGAGTCGGGCGAGTTGGGTAATTCCCAGGGCACAATTGATGTCGGAGAGGCGGAAGTTGTAGCCGAGGCGTTCGTGGGCCAGCCAGGCGCCGCCCGAGCCGCGACCCTGGTTGCGGTAGCTGCGGCAGAGGTCGGCGAGCGCGGCGTCGTTGGTGACGACCATGCCGCCCTCGCCGGTGGTCATCTGCTTGTTGGGATAGAAGGCGAAGGCGCCGGCGGAGCCGAAGGAGCCGGCGGGCCGGCCCTGATAGGTACTGCCGAGGGCTTCGCAGGAATCCTCGATGAGACGGAGGTTGTGGCGGGCGGCGATCTTCTCGATGAGGTCGAGGCGGGCCGGGCGGCCGAAGACATCGACGGCCAGGATGGCTTTGGTGCGCGGGGTGATGGCGGCTTCGAGACGGGCGACGTCGATATTGTAGTCGAGCGGGTCGATGTCGACGAAGACCGGGCGGGCCTGCTCGAAAAGAATGCAGTTGGCGGAGGCGACGAAGGAAAAGGGCGTGGTGATGACTTCGTCGCCGGGTCCGAAGCCGAGGCCGCGGATGATGCAATGGAGGGCGCTGGTGCCGGAATTGACGGCGACGGCGTGTTTGACGCCGGCGACGGCGGCGAGCTTCTCCTCGAACTCGGGGAGCTTGGGGCCGAGGCTGAGGGTGGGGGTTTTCAGGACGGCGACGACAGCGTCGATGTCGGACTGGTCGATGTCGGGGGACGAAAGATTTATTCGCATTTAATCACGTTCCTTTCCGGAAGCGGGCTACGACCATTTCTGGTAGATCTGGCGGCGACGGAAAACGTGGGTCACGGTGCGAAACAGGATTTTGAGGTCGAGCCAGAGTGAGGCATTCTCCACATATTGGACATCGAGTTCAAGCTTTTCCGCGTGGGGCAACTCGCCGCGACCGGCGAGTTGGGCCAGGCCGGTGAGGCCGGGGCGGACTTCCAGGCGGCGGCGCTGGCGCGGAGTGAAGTCCCGGACCTGGCTGAGGTAGAGCGGCCGCGGGCCGATCAGGCTCATGTCGCCGCGCAGGACGTTCCAGAGTTGCGGCAACTCGTCGAGGCTGGATTCGCGGAGGCGGCGGCCGAGGGAGGTCAGGCGCGGGTCTTCGGCGGCCGCGGGGCTGTCGCCGAAAGGATCGGTATCGGTGCGCATGGTGCGGAATTTGTAGAGGATAAAGGGCGCGGCGTGGCGGCCGGCGCGCTCCTGGCGGAAGAGGGCCGGGCCGCGGCTGTTGCAGCGAATCCAGAGGGCCAGGACGGCCAGCAGCGGGGAGAGCAACAGCAGGGCTGCGACGGACCCGAGGAGGTCGATGGCGCGTTTGAGGATGCGAGAGGCAAGGGTCATCGGTCGGGGCCTCGATGGCTTGAAGAAGCCGTTTCGGCCAGAGCTTCTTCGTAGACGGCGGTGACGCGTCTGGCCATAGCTTCGATGGTAAAAAATTTGACGGCGCGGTCGTGGGCTTTTTGGCCGCGCTCGAGCCAGAGGTCGCGGTCACGGGCGACGTCGGCCAGGGCGACGGAGAGGGTGGCGACGTCGCCGCAAGGAATAATCAGGCCGCTCTCGCCGGAAACGATCTGGTCGTGGGCGCCCTGGCTGTCGGTGCGGATGGGAGCGCGGCCCGACATCATGGCCTCGACGGGGGCCAGGCCGAAAGATTCCTGCCAACTGGGCAGGACGAAGACATCGGCGGCAGCCAGGGCGTCGTGGGGATCGGCGAAGCCGAGGAATTGGACGGCGTCGGTCAGACCGAGGTCGCGGGCCATGGCCCGGAGGCGCGATTCGTCCGCGCCGGCGCCGACCAGAAGAAGTCGCAGGTCCGCACCGGACGTTCGTGCTCCGGCCAGGGCCTGAATCAGAAGATCCTGGCCCTTGAGTATTCCGAGCCGGGCAACGCAGACCAGGACGGGCGCTTCGGGCGGGAGGTTAAATATTTTTCTGGCTCCGGCTTTGGCCTCGGGGCTGGGAACGGGCCAGGCGGCAGGATTGACGCCATGAGAAATCTGGCGGATGCGATCCCGGGGCACGGCGAAAACTTCTCGCAGATAAGTTACGGCCTCGGTGCATGGGGCGATGACGCGGGCGCCCCAGTGGGTCATTTTTTGGTAGAGCCAGCCGGCGGGTATCCCGACCGTGTGCAAGGTGCTGACGAACGGCGTGCCGGTGGATTTCTGGGCCAGGTGACAGGCCAGTTGCGCCCGTCGCCAGTTGGCGTGGAGGATGTCGGGGCGTTCGCGGCGGACGAGGTCGGCGAGTCGCCGGGCGGCCAGGTAGGACGTGACCGGGCCGCGGCAAAGGGCCAGCGGCAGGCGGCGCAATTTCAGGCGTTCGACTTCGGTTTCGTACATACCGCCGTCGCTGACGAGGAAAACGTCGTGGCCCTGGCGGCGCATCTCGTCGGCCAGGCGGAGGACATAGACGGTGACGCCGGAATCTTCGAGGCTGCGAATGACATAGCCGATCTTCATGTTCGGTCTCTGCGTCCGGGCGGAAAACGGCATTATATTACGGCGTGGCTGCAAGCAGCCACCCTACTTGGCTGCGGGTAGGAGGTCAAGTTGGGTCTGGAGGCCGGGGGGCGGCTGGAGACGGCGCTCAAGGAGGAGGTCGCGGTAGGTTTCCAGGGTGGTGCGGCAGACGCGGCGCTGGTCGTAATGCTCGACGGCGCGACTTCGTCCGGCTTCGCCCATCTGGATCCGCAACTGGGGCGCGGCGATCAGTTTTTCCAGGGCGGCGGCCAGAGCGGCGGCGTCGCGCGGGGGAACCAGGAGGCCGTTTTCGCCGTCGGCGACAACTTCGCGGCAACCGCGGATGCGGGTCGAGACAATCGGCAGGCCGCTGGCGGCGGCTTCCATGAGGGAGACGGGCAGGCCCTCGCGATAGCTGGGCAGGACGAGAATGTCCATGAGGAGCAGGAGGTCGGGCACGTCGGAGCGGTCGCCGAGGAGGCGGGAGCGGTCCGAAATGCCGTAAGGTTTGGCGCTGTCAGGACCGAGGGCGTCGGCCTTCTCGCGGTCGGTGCCGCCGATCTGGAGGAGATAGAGTTTGGGGAATTTGGGCATCAGTCCGGCGAGGGCCTGGAAGAGTTCGAGGTAGCCCTTTTCGCGGACCATGCGGGCGACGATGCCGACGACAACGGCGTCGGGGGGGATGTTGAACTCGGCGCGGCGGCGGCGGATTTCGTCGGCCGAGAAACGGCCGGGACGGAAGCGGTCGATGTCGATGCCGCCGCCGAGGTAACGAACTTTCTCGGGCGGGGCGATGTTCAGGGCGGTGGCGGTGCGCACGTCCTCGCTGCTGACGGGGAGCAGGATGCGGCAGCAGCGGGCGCCGACCTTTTCCAGGAAGATGTGGAAGTGGCGCGGGAGCCAGGGCATGTGGTCGTGAAAATAGAAACCGTGGACGGTGTAAACGATGATGGGGACGCCGGCCAGGCGGGCGGCGAGGCGAGCGAGGAGTCCGGCCTTGGGGGTGTGGGCGTGGACGAGGTCGATTTTTTCGCGGCGGAAGTAGCGAAAGAGCCGCCAGATGGAGAGCAGATCGCCCAGCGGGGCGATGCGGCGGGCGATGGGGATGCGCTGGACGGGGATGGCGGCGGCATCAAGTTCGGCAATGGGCAGGCCGGGGCTGCACGCGGCCCGGAGGTCGAAGCCGGCGCGCTTGAGGGTCACGAGGAGCGGCAACAGAAAAGCCCGCAAGGACGCGTCGATGGCGGTGACGTGGACGACTTTGATGAGTCGGGCGGGCGGAGAATCCGGTAGGCTGCGGCCGGTCACGAGGCCTCCTTGGACTTTTTGCCCGCGGTGAGGTGAAGCAGTACCTCCTCGACTTGTCGGGCCACGGCGGCCCAACTGTGCTCATCGGAGACGATCTGGTGGATTTCCTGTCGCCGGGCGCGTAACTCGGGCAAGCGGGACAGAGTGTTCTGAATATGCGCCGCCAGGTCTGCCGCGTCGCCGGTCTTAAACTCGCCGGGCCAATTCCATTGGCCGAGAACGCCGCCGTGTTCGCAGGCGTCGGGCACGAGGACCGGCAAACCAACCGCCAGGGACTCCCAGAACTTGAGGGCCGAGAAGCCGTAGCGCAGCTTCCGCTGATCGTGAATCGGAATGACGACGAGGTCCATGGCCTGAAGGTAGAGCGGGACTTGCTTGTGTGGCACGGCGGGGATCAGGCGGACGCGGTCGCCCAGGCCCAGGCGGGCGCTCTGTGCGGCCAGGGCGTCGCGGACCTCGCCGTTGCCGACGATGATTACCTGCCAGGGCGGACTGTCTTTGGGCAAGAGTGCGCAGGCGTCAAGGAGCAGGTCCAGCCCCTGCCAGGGGGCGAGGGTGCCGATAAACCCGATGAGGTGAACATCGGTGGGCAGATTAAGCTGACGCCGCGCTTCGGCGGCATCGCCGGGGAAAAACATCTCGACGGCGGCGCCATTGTGGATGGCCCAAACGTGATCTGGGTTGGCCCCGCGGCGGATCAGTTCCTCGCGAAGTTTCTGGGCCACACAGATAAAACCGGATGCCCAGCGGAGATTATAATTGTCGAGGAAATGGACGAGGTCGGCCAAGCGCGGCTGGTCGCGCGTCCGGAGTTCTTCATCGCCGATGCCGTTGATCTCGACGACAAACACAGCGCCCAAGAGCCGGCACATGGCCTGGACCAGGAAGGAATGGAAGAGTCCGCGATTGTAGACGACCTGGAGCCGGTAGCGCAGGATCAGCCAGGGCAAGGCCGGGAGCACCAGCAGATGAAAGAGCAGGAAGGCGAAAATGCTGCGACGGCCGACGGGCAGATAGGTGACGGGCACGCCGAGCGGCTCGGTGGTACGGGGCCGGTAGCCCGGGGCGAGGATGCGGACCTGGTGGCCTCGGGCGGCCAGTTGCTGGGCCAGGTGGACAAAATGGGTACGCCCGGCGCCGACCTTGTTGAGGTTCTCGGACCAGACCATCAGGATTCGCATGGGCACCTTTCCGCGGTCAAGTTCTGTAGAGGCGTTCATAGACGGCGACCACCTTGTCAACTTCGGCTTCGGGATCGAAGTGTTCGTTAACATAGGCGGCGCCGGCGACGTTCGGGCCCGGCCGAGTCAGGAGGTCCTGGAGGGCCAGCCGGGCACTCTCGGCGTCGGCGGCCTGGGCCGCATGGGGAAACGCCTTGGAGTAAATCACATATCGTCCGCGCGAGAGGGCTTCCAGGACCATGGCCGACAGGCTGTCGTGCTTAACAACGCGGATCAGGCAACTGATCTGCGGCCAGAGGCCTTCGAGGCTGGCCTGGAAAGGCAGGTAGGTAAGATTCGCGGGCCACTGGTCGCGCGGCGGCACGTCGTCAACGATGACGACGAATTGCACCTGGGGAAACAACTCGGCCAGGCGCAGGACGGTCGACCGGCCGTAAAAATCCTCACGATCCCGGTGCCAGAAACTCAGGGCGGTAAACGTTTTCGGCAGCGGCAGGATCTGCCCCTTGATCGAGACGGGCAACAGGCGGACGACCTGCGGCTCATAGCCGGCCCAGACGGCGGCCTCGCGGGCCAGGTCGGGACTGTCGGCCAGATGGACGGCCGAGGAGTGGCGAAAAAAGGAGCGGATGAGGGCGCTGCCGAGCGCGCCGTACTTGGCGACGGCGAGAACGTCGGTGCCGGACCAGTGGACGACGGCGGGCCGGCGGAGCATGGCGCGGGGCAACTGGTGGCGGACGGCCAGTTGTCCCTGGAGATAGTGGACGATATCCATGCGGAGCAGAGCGCGGATATTGGCGAGGTGTCGGCCGGGTTGAAGGAGTTCGGTGCCGAGGCGGACGTCGAAGCCGCGCGCCCGCAACATGGTCTGGAGGCTGGCGCCAAAGACCGGCTCAAGGCCGATCAGCGCGACCTTCATGGCATATCCTCCCCCGGGCTATTGATCTGGCCGCCCCCGACCGAGACGCGTTTGGAGATCGCCCGGAGCAAGGACAGGCGCAGCTGCGGGCTCAAGCCAACCCAGACGGCCAGCAGCAGGGTCACGGGCGCCAGAATGACCACCGAGATGATCATGTCGGTCCGGCTCCCGGGCGTGTAGACGGCCCGGAGCAGGAGGGCGACGGCGGCCACCAGGAGCGAGGCCGCGACCGGCCGCAGGAGGGTCCGGCGCAGGAACAACCCCAGGGACAGTTTGAGTTTGTGGCAGGTGTACCAGGGCTGCCACAGCCCGCTACGGAGGAACATGGGCAGGGCAATGCCGGCGGCGGCGGCATTGAGACCGTAACCCAGTTTGATGCCCCAGATGGTAATGACTACGCCCAGGGTCGCGGCCATCACTTCGGTGATGACCAACCCCCTCAGATAGCCGCAGCCGGACAGGGCGGCATAGGTGACGTATTCAAAGCCGACGGCCAAATAGCCGAACATGAAGATCACGACGGCGCCATAGGCGTCGAGCTTTTCAGGATCGCCGGTCCAGTAGAGGATCAGCGGCTTGGCATAAACGAGGATGCCGGCGATCATGACGCCGGCCATGGTGTTGCAGATCTGTCCGGTGCGCCAAAGTCGGGCTTCGATTTCCGCTTTTTCGTTGAGGGCGTGGGAGTGGGCAAACATCGGCACGAGGATGGCGCCGACGCTGCGAACTATCTCGCGGAGGATGCTCTGAATGAGTAACCCGACGGCGAAGTCGGTGACGAAGTCTGTTCCGAGCATCTTGGCGAGGACGAAGTTGGGAAACTGGAAGACCAGGAGACCGCAAATGGTCAGGATAAAGGTGTTGACGCCGAAGTGGGCGATGTCGCGGAAGTGCGTGCGGCTGATCAGGCTGGGGCGGATCTTGAGTCCGGGCCAACTGCGGAAGCTGGCGGTGACGAGCAAGGCGACGCCCGGCAGGGTGGCCAGGAAGGCGGCCCAGGCGACGAGGATGATGTGCGGCCCCCAGAGTTGGACAAAGAGAATGGTCAAGCCGAAGCGAAGCAGATTCATGGTGATGTTGGAGACGTTGGCCAGGTCGTAGCGCTGGATGCCATAAAGGAAGCCAATGAAGGGCATGGAGATCAGCCGCAGAAAGGCGATGGCCGCACCGAGGTAAAAGACTTGAATGGTGTCCTGTCGCAAATTGGCGGGAATTTTTTCGAGCCAGTCCGGGATGTGGGGGGCGACGATGAGACAGGCCAGGGCCGCGAGCAGCCCCGTACCGAGGTAAATCACCATGGCCGTACTCATCAGCTTGCACTGGTCGTCGGCGCTCTTGAGGGCGGCAAAGCGGGCGGCATAGCGCTGGACCGAGGCGGAGAGACCCAGATCCAGCAGGCTCATGTAGACCAGGAAGCTGGCCATCAGCTGCCAGACGCCGTAGGCGTCGTCGCCGAGGGCGTGGGTCAGGTAGGGAAAGAGGACAATATTAGACATGCTCTGGGCGATGATGTTGGCCCAGTTCGAGAAGACGTTGATCATGAATCGTCTGACAATGCTCATGGCGAATTCCGTCATCCCAGAACAGCGCCCAGCTAACGTCGCGGCTTGATTATTGTTGCCGGCGTGCCGAGGGCCACGGCCTGCGACTCAAGATCATGGGGAACCACGCTAACTTCTGTCAACCGGGCTTCGTCCAGCGTCGGCGGACCAGGTTGCAAAATCCACGGCGTCGATAGTATGCCATCGTAGCCTTTGGTTTACAACCCCTTTGTAGCCCCTTTTGAAGCCCATTTGTGACGTAGGAGAAAAAAAGACTGCGGAACACTGTAAAACTGCGACCATCCGAAGGTCGCGGCCTAGAGTACTTCACGTTAACGGCTCTACGAGCTATGGATTGTTCGGGACTGACGGACGCTTAACAGCTTTGTTCGATACCGTTATACCATCACGGCACCACCAAGCCGTTAAGAACTCTGTTCAGCAGAACGCGGTCGGCGGTGGTCACGGCGTTGTTGCCCGTGAGGTCACAATTGGCGTCGTTCTGCGGGGCAATGTTGAAGTCATTCAGCCGTTTGTTGAGAATCGTCAGGTCGTTCGAGCCGGCCGGGCCGTTACCGTCAATGTCGCCCAATGGCCGCACGGTGATCATCACGCTCGCCGTCGCCGGATTATTCACGCCGGACACGTCGCCCACCACCGCCACCGTCACCGTGCAACTGCCCGTCACGGCCAGGTTCGCCGCACTGCCCACCACCCCGCCG
>CAIYVX010000011.1 GCA_903929765.1 uncultured Planctomycetia bacterium | reverse complement strand
CGCTGTTTGTTGCTGCAGTTTCTGTAGGGACAGGGTTCTACCCTGTCCGGCCGTTGTTTCTAATGTAAGGGGCGTTTTTCTCCGCCCTGGCCGTACCGGCGGGAGCCGGCTCCCAATGTTTTTTTGCTGCTTCATGTAGGTCGGGTCAACAGACCCGACAGCCGTTAAGTAAAGGTTTTATCCAACAATCCTGAGAACGGAGAGGAGACCAAGATCACCCTGAAGTAACCGACCCGGAATCCGCACTTCATGATTGGATATTGAGTGTTGGTTATTGGATATTCGCCGTTTCCGCCGTTCCTGATGTTCGAGCCCAGCCGTTCACCCGGCCAGCTTCTTACACTCCGCCCGCTCATCCTTCGGCAGTTTCCGCAGCGGATCGGGCATCAGGTCGTCCAGTTCCAGTGCCCGGCGCGCCTCCGCCGCCGCTTCGGTCGCCAGGCCGTAGCGCCCAAAGAGCGCCGCCGCCTCGGCCCGGAATCCGGCGTTGGTCGGATAAAGTTCCAGCACGCGCCGCGTCCGCGCCACCGCCGCCGCGCGCGCCGCCGAGTCGCCATAACGGTCGGCCAGCTCCGCCTCCACCTGCCGCCAGCGCCGCAACGTGTCCACGTTCCGCGGATCCAACTCCGCCGCCGCCGCCAGTTCGCTTTTCGCCTGCTCCAGCCAGCCCTGCCCCGCCGTCCGATCCTTGGTCGCCAGCATCCGGTACCAATCGCTCTCCGCCGTCAGCCGGTGCGGCTCCGCCCACCACGGACAAACCGCCTCAGCCCGCTCCAGCGCCGCCCGATATTCCCGGCCCGTCCGATACGCCTCACTAACATTCAGGTATTTTTTTGCTTTCAATAATTCTAAATCGCTCGACGCCACCGGCCAGGCCAGCAGCCCGCCGTAACCCGCCAGCAGCGTCGCCGCCGCCAGCCCCGCCAAAGCCCGCCGACCCGGATGTTCCAGCGAAACCTCCCAGCGCCGCCCGCCCGCGCCGGTCGCCGCCACCAGGCCCACCAGCAGCATCGCCACCAAGGCGCTCGGCCACTGGCTGTAATCCGTCGAAACCAGCATCTGCAGGCCCAGCACCACCAGCGCCGCCGCCAGCCCGCAGCGCAGCACGTCGCGCCCGCCCCCCGCCGGCTCACTCGCCCAACCCGCCACGAGCGCCGCCAGGAACCCGGCCGTCATCACGCCCAGCCCGAACGCCAGCCCCATGAGCGTGACCCCCGTGGCTTCGCCCCACGCGCCTTCGGCCTGCAGCGCCAGCGCCGCCACCACGGCCACCACCGCCACCGCCAGCCCCGTCCGCAGCCGCCAGGAACTCAGCGCCGGGTCGCTTGAACTGATGTGCCACGGCAAGTCTTGCCCGCCGTGCTTCGTGCCGGGAATGACAAATTCTTTCCCGCGCCGCAGCATCTCTCGCGCCGCCCCAACCGCCAGGGCCGCAAGGCCGATCAGCCCGAAAACGCCCAGTTCCGCCCAGGCCCAGACGATCACATTATGAGGATCGTGAATTTCCTCCGGCGCGGTCGGCAGCTTGTATTGCAGGTAATAGCGGCCGAAGTTTTCCGGCCCGACGCCCCAGAGCCAATGATCCTTAATCATGGCCCAGGACGCCGCCCAGTAATCGCCACGGAATTTCAGGCTGATCGCCGCCGCCTGAAACCAGGCTGTGTGCCAAAATATGGCCGCCGCAGCCCCGGCCGCCAGCAGCGGCAGAGCATAGAGCGCCGCCCGCCGCCCGGGCCGCTCGACTTTTATCATCGCCGCAAGGAGATATGTTCCCACGACCGCGCCAATCGCGGCGGCCCGGCCATGCGCCAGCACGATCACGGCGCCGCACAGGACCACGTCCGTGGCCAGGGCGACCGTCCCCAGAGCCGTGGCCAGATCGTCCCGCCAGCGCCGCCAGGTCCCGGCCAACAGGGCCAGCATCAGCACGGCGGCCGTGGCCAGATAGGCAGCATAGACGTTGGGATGGGCGAACGGACCGGCAAAATCGCCGGCGATGCGGATTTTGTATAGGGCCTCTTCCGGCGAGCTGGGCGTGATGCCGTGTTCGCGCAGCACGTCCAGGCGATATTGATCAAAGTAGGCCATGAGGGCCGACGGCGGCGTGGTCAGGCGGTTGAGGAGGCCCGTCGCCCCGGCCGCGGCGGCGCCGGCCACGAAGGCCGCCACGAGCCAGACCGCTTTTTCGCGGCTGTCGACCACCAGCAGGACGGTCAGGAGGTAGAGGACGCCGAGGACAACCTGGGCGGCGCCGAGTGCGGCATCGTAGCGGTCGCCGGCTCGCGTCGCGGCCAGGACGGCGGCCAGGGCCAGGAGGCCCGCGCCGACGAGGAGTGGCGTGCGGGGCATCGAGAGCCGCCTGGCCCGGGCGGCGTCGATCAGGGCGGCGCCGAACGAGGCCAGGACCAGGAGGCCCGCCAGGGTGAAGTTGCCAGCGTTGTAGTCGGCCCCGGAGCCGACCAGGGCGATCGGCCCGGCCACCAGCGGCAGCGCCGCCGTGACGCCGGCCAGGCCGACCAGGGCCAGCGACACGGGCCGGGGTGGCATGGCAAGCGGCGATATATCTCGTTTCTTTTTGCTCATCTCGTAATTCTCAACATATCAATCCTTTAGCACGCGTTCTCCGGCGACGCGCTCGAAGACAGCAATGATGGCCACGACGGCCAGGGTCTGGAGGAAAATCAGGACCGATTCGACCGTCCCGGCGGAGCGCAATAGCAAAGCCCCGACGGCCGTAGTGCCGGTGGCCAGGTAGACGATCAGGACGGCGGAGCGGCGCGAGAGGCCCAGGGCGACGAGGCGGTGGCTGAAATGGTTGGTGTCGCCGACGAAGGGGCTTTTGCCGCGGGCCAGGCGGATCAGGGTGACGGAGGTGAAATCGTAGAGCGGGATGGCCAGCAGCACCAGCGGCATGAAGGGGCTGAAACGTCCGCCGTCGCCGGCGCCGGGATAATAGTTGGCCATGATGGCCAGGACGGCGATGAGGAAACCGACGACCTGGCTGCCGGCGTCGCCGAGGAAAACGGAGGCCGGGGGAAAGTTGTAGGCCAGAAACCCGAGGACCGCGCCCAGGAGAACGGCGGCCAGGACGGGGACGAAAATCTGGCCGGCGGCGGCGGTCACGGCCACCAGGACGGCCAGGACGATGGCGGCGACGCCGGCGGAAAGGCCGTCCATGTTATCGAGAAAATTAAACGCGTTGGTAACGACGACGATCCAGAGGACGCTGGCCAGGCGGTCGAGCCAGCCGCAGGGGACGTAGAAGGTGGCGTAGAAGCCGGCCCCCCAGACCACGATGGCGGCGGCGGCGAGCTGTGCGAGGAGCTTGGGCCAGGCCGGGAGGCGGCGGCGGTCGTCGACGAGGCCCATGACGAAAAGGACCCCGGCGGCGAGGAACACGAGGGCCAGGGCCGGGGTTTTGTCGCGGATGCCGGAGGAGTTTTCAGCCAGGACGGCTTTGGCGGCGAGCCAGGCGGGGAGGAGCCGATCGCCGAAAAACACGGCGGCCAGGCCTCCGCCGAGAACGATCAGGAGCGTGGCGAACAGGGCGGCGCCCCCGCCGTAGGGGATGGCGGCGGCGTGGATTTTTCGCTCGCCGGGGCGGTCGACAAAATCGAGCCGCAGAAAGAGCCGCCGGGCCAGGGGGACCAGCACGAGGGCCAGGACCAAAGCGGCGGCGAAACTGGCCGCCAGGAGCGCCGCCAGGGCCGCGGGGGCGGCGAGACGGGGATATTCGCCGGAGTATTTGGCCAGCGCCGGAAGCGCAGGAGAAGAAGCAAGAGCCTCCGTACATATGTGGTTTATTACAACATTCATTTTTGTCCGCCCTTCCGTTGCTCCATGAGCCGCGCCCGGACCTGGGTCAGAAAGTCCTGATAGTTCGCGGTGCGGAAATCGGGGTAGGTCCAGCGATAGGTTTCCCACCGGCCGTTGATCCAGGCCAGGGTGGTCTCGGCGTAAACGCCGTCGCCGAGGTAAATGCGGTGGGTGTAATCCTTACAGGAGGCCAGGACCAGCTTGGCCGGAGCGACGTAGCCGGGATCGAGGTTGATCGGGCGCGGGGCGTTCCACTCGCCGCCGGCGGCGATCTGCCGCTCCAGGTCGTTGGTGGACCGCTTGATTTCGGGCAACTCGCCGGGGTCGATCAGCCGCGCGAAGGCCAGGAAAGAGCGGGCCAGCGGGTGGCCCATTTCGTCGCGGTAATATTCGGTGAACTCGTGAGCGGTGACTTCGCTGCGCAGATCGACCGGCCCGAGGGCCTCGACCAGGGCCTGCTCGGCGGCGGCGAAAGTGCCGGGAAAGGCCGACAACATGCCGAGGATGAGTTTGACGGGTTCGGGTTCGCGAATCGGGGCCACGGGGAAAACTCCTTATGCGTACTATAGTTCTTGTAATCTTAGCCCCGAAGAGCTGAAGATGCAACGGAGAGGCTTAGGGAAAGGCTTAAGACTTTAGACCTAAGGCTTAAGGCGCAGTGGAAAAAACAGAAACGGCGAGATAATTTAAATCGTCCTTCGGCGAAACATGGCGGCAAACGGCGGCCGCCAGGCCACCCAAAAAGAATTTTTCTTGAGTCCGATAACCGTGCGGGCCGATAGTAATTACTGTTAAAAACCGGCTGCCGGGGGAAAGTCCCGGCGGCGGCGAGAGACGAAATGGGCACGTATTTTTGGTGAAAGGAATGGGCATGTCTACGATTAACAGCAGCACAGCGGTAAGCGGGGCGAATTCGAGCATCGATTTGCAGCAACTTATGAGCATGATCGGCAGCAAAGGGAAACATCACCATCATCGGGCGGGCGAGGCGCAACAGAGCAGCGCCACGGCAAACACCGGCACGACCAACCTGAACAGCCAGTTACAGACGGCGGTGGTCAACGCCATTCAGAATTATGACGCATCGAGCGGCACGCCATCGGGGCTGATGACGGCGATCCAGAACGCGATCAATACGACGCTCCAGAACAACGGCATTACGCCGCCGGGGACGGCCGGGCAGAACACGAGCCTGACGCCGACGCTGGCCACGGCCACGGGGAGCCAACTGGACGGCCTGCTCAAGTCGAGCGGGATCAGCACGGCGCAGTTCAAGAGCGGGCTGCTGGAATTGCTGGGGGCGAACAGCTCGGCGACGGATTCAACTGGCAACACTAATGCGACAAGTGGATTCGACCTGTCGGCGATTCTGACGCAGATTTTTCAGAACGTGCCGACGGGGACGGGTGTGAACGTGCAAGCGTAAAAAGAAAATCTTCAGTCCCTAGTCCTCAGTCTTCAGGTACGGCAAAAGAAACAGAAGAAAAAAAAGAAACAGCGCCCCCCAGCAGTGCTGGGGGCTTCAAAAGCAAAAGAAACAACAGCAGCCACAGGGGCACACGCGAGAGTGTGCCCCATTTTATTGCGCGGGGGATTGACCCGAAACGGAAAGTGGGACACAATCCCGGATAAGGAGGAGAACGGATATGGGAACAGTTCTATACATTCAGGTGAGTCCGCGACCGGAATCGGCTTCGACGGAAGTGGCGCGAGGGTTTCTGGAGAGTTACCGCAAAAGCCATCCGGGGGACCAGGTGCGGACGCTGGACCTGGCGACGGCGGAGTTGATGGAGTTCGACGCCCCGGCGGCAGAGGCAAAGTACGCGGTGATGGGGGGCCAGGAGCCGCAAGACGAGGCGGGACGGACGTGGCGGAAGGTGATCGCGGTGATCAACGACCTGAAGGCGGCGGACAAACTGGTGCTCGCGTCGCCGATGTGGAACTTCGGGATTCCGTATAGATTGAAACAGTATATAGACATAATCACGCAGCCGGGGCTGGCGTTCAAGGTGACGCCGGTGGGGGAGTATGTGGGCCTCGTAACGGGTCGGCCGGCGCTGTTGATTCTGGCGCGCGGCGGGACCTATCCGGCGGGCACGCCGGCGGCAGCCTACGACATGCAGCGGCCGTACCTGGAGGAGATTTTGAAGTTTATCGGGTTCAAGGATATCAAAGTGATCACGGTGGAGCCGACGCTGAACGAAGGACCGCAGGTGGCGCGGAAGAAGGTGGAAGAGGCGACGGTGCTGGCGAAGGCGATGGCGAAGGAGTTCTGACATCGAATTAAAAGTTAAAAATAAGCGGGGCGGCCTCGGGGGGAGGTCGCCTCCTTTTCTTATATTCGTGACTTGCGGGAGATCTCAGAGAAACGGCGAATATCCAATAACCAACACTCAATATCCAATCATGAAGTACGGATTCTGATTCAGCGTTTTCTATCTGACACAGAAGCACACACTTTGGTCCCGACTTCGTCGGGCCTTCAAAGTGTGGCACCCGGCGTTAATGGTCGGGCCGTTCTTTGGCTTTTCTGATTTTTTCGGCCAGGTTATTCGCACGATCTCCGGCATTTTTATTGCCGGCTTCAAGGGCGGCATAGTACCAGGTCAGGGCCTCCTCGTAGTCCTTTGGTACGCTCAGACCTTTTTCGTAGAAGTAAGCGACACACTCCATTCCGGTTCTGTCGCCGGCCTCGGCCGACTTGCGGTGCCATGCCAGTGCTTCCTTGTAGTCCTGCGGCACGCCTGAACCCTTATCGTAGAGGAGGCCCACCCAATTCATGGCGGGCGGGTAGCCCGCGTCGGCAGCCTTGCGGAACCAGACCATGGCCTGCTTGTAGTCCTGGCCGACTCCGTGGCCATCATAGTACAGCAGGCCGATGTGCATAGCGCCGGAGGAACTGCCCGCCTCGGCCGCCTTGCGGTACCAAACCAGCGCTTCGTGGTAGTCTTTGTCAACGCCAAGGCCATTTTCATATAAGTTGCCAATGTGAGCCATGGCATATAGGCAGCCCGCTTCGGCAGCTTTGCGATACCAGGTCATTGCTTCTTTGTAGTCGATTGGGACACCTCGGCCTTTTTCATAAAGGTAGCCTATGCTTTCCAGGCCCAGAGCCGGGCCCGCGTCGGCGGACTTGCGGAACCAGGCCATCGACTCGGCGTAATCCTTGTCCACGCCGCGGCCCTCTTCGTACATGACGCCAACGGACCACATGGCCAACGGCTGGCCGGCGTCGGCGGCCTTCTTGTAGGTGGCCATTGCCAGAGGATAATCGACGGGGGTGGAGACGCCGTAATAGCGGCAACGAGCCATGAGGCAGAGCGCTTCGGGCCAGTCGAGCTTTTCGGCTCTTTGCCAGAGTGGCAGGTGATCTGCGGCGGCCTTCGCCATGAAGGTCTTCGTTTCGTTACCGGCCAGCAGGAGGCGCTCGAGTTCGCGGAAGTCGTGGTTGATGACTTCGCGCAGAGCGGCCTCGGTCAGGGCCTCGGGAGCGGGGTGCGGTTTAGCGGAGGAAGCGGGCTGGTCGCTTTGGGCGAAAAGCGAAGAAGCAAGAAGCAAGGAAAGGAGCAAAGCAGCGGGGATTCTCAACATATGTTTTCCTCTATTATTTACGGCGATTTCCTTGCCCCGATCACATTATACTAATTAATTTCCGCCTCGGCATCAACGAGCGAGGCAAAGCACACACTTTGGTCCCGGCAGAGCCGGGGCTTCAAAGTGGCACTCGGCTCAGATTTCAGAAACGGCAGAAGAAGCAACACCCTCACCCTACCCTCTCCCCTCAAGGGAGAGGGGTGAAGAAGAGGCAACAACGGCACAGGGGCGGGACGCCCCTGCGACTCACGGGCAAGATGCCCGTGCTACTGGGAAACTGGCAGAGTGAAGAAGAAGGTGGCGCCGTGGCCGGGGGCGGATTCGACCCAGATGCGGCCGCCGTGGCGTTCGACGATTTTTTTGCAGATGGCCAGGCCGATGCCGGTGCCGGGATATTGGCTCTTGTCGTGGAGGCGGCGGAAAAGCTCGAAGGCCTTGGGGGCGAGCTGGGGGTCGAGGCCGATGCCGTTGTCCTTGACCCAGACGAGGCAGCGGCCGTCGTCGGGTCTGGCCCCGACTTCGATCAGGGGCGGGCGGTCGGAACGGAACTTGACGGCGTTGGCGATGAGGTTTTCAAAGACCTGGGCGAGTTCGCCGGGATGGGCGCGGACTTTGGGCAGCTCGTCGGGAATGACGAGTTTGGCGCCGGCCTCGTCGATGACGGGGCGGAGAAGTTTGACGGCACGGTAGACAGGTTCCTGAAGGTTGATGTTCTGAAGTTCCAATTCCCTGTTGCCGACGCGGGAATAGGTGAGGAGGTCGGTAATGAGTTCGGACATCTGGGCGGCGGCGGCGACGGCGAGGTCGATGCATTCGTCGGCCTTGGGGTCGAGGCGGCCGTGGTAGCGGTCGCGGAGGAAGTTCATCATGCCGGTGACGACCCGCAGTGGCGACTGGAGGTCGTGGCTGGCGAGGTAGGCGAAGGCTTCGAGGTCGCGGTTGGAGCGGGCGAGTTCGTCGATGGCGTAGCGGAGGGCGTCCTCACTCTCGCGGCGCTCGAGTTCGCCGGCGGCGCGGACGGCGGCGAGCTGGAGGATGGCGGTGGCGAGTTCGGGTTTGTCGAGGGGCCGGCGGCCGAGGACGGCGATGAGTCCGATGGGTTGGCCGTCGGAGTCCCAGAGGATGGTGCCGACGTAACTTTCGGCAGGCATGTCCTGGAGGATCTGGTCGTTGGGGAAACGGTAGCGGACGCCTTCGGTGAAGCAGCAGATTTTATCTTTGACGACGTCGCCGCACGGGGTGTCCTTCAAGGCGTAGGTGACATTCTCCTCGAATTTGCCGTCATAGTAGATGGCGACGGTCCGGGCGGAGAGGGAGCCTTCTTCGAGGCGGTCGATGCAGACGTAGTCCATGTCGAGGATGCGGGCGAGGAAGACGGCGAGAGTTTGGAAGAAATCTTCGCCGGGGGCGGCGGAGGACTGGGCGAGGAAGCGGAGGGCTTCCTCAATGGTCTTGCGGGCAGTGATGTCGCGGATGTTACCGTCGCGGAACAGGGGCCGGCCGGCGGCGTCACGGATGAGGGACATGTTGTTGGAAAGCCAGCGATAGTCGCCGTTCTTGGTGCGTTGGCGATATTCGGCCTCGGCCTGTCCGGTTTCCTCCAGGTGAGTCACGGCGGCGCGCATGGCCGGGAGATCGTCGGGGTGGATCATAGCGTGAGCGTGCTCGGCGGGGAGGGCTTGCAATTCGGCGGCGGAAAAGCCGGTGACCCATTGGGCAGAGGGGCTGATGTATTCGTAAGCGCCGGACTGGACGTTGAGGCGATAAATGATGTCGCGGGCATTTTCGAGGACGGAGCGGAAGCGGGCTTCGCTTTGGCGAAGGGCGTTCTGCTGGGAGCGAAGTTGTTGGATGAGTTCGGTGGAGTTTTCGAGGTCGGTGAGGTCGGAGGCTACGACGCAGATGCTGAGTCCGTCGGGCTGGTTGAGGACGTTGGCGGCGATGTGGGCGGGAACGGCGGCGCCGTCGGCGGCCTGGAAGACGAGGCGCTGGCGGACGGGCTGCTGCCGGGTGGCGATGAGCAAGGCGTCGGCGACGGCGTGGTTGTTGGGAGCGATGAACTCCTGGAGTTCGTGGCCGACGATCTGTTCGAGGGGCCGTTGGACGAACTGGCCGAACTGGGCGTTGCAGAAGAGGATTTGGCCGTCGAAGGTGAGGGTTAAGGCGGCCTCTTTCATGGTTTCGACGATGAGGCGGTAGATGGACTCGGCACCGACGAGGGAGAAGACCTGTTCGCCTTTTGTTCCCGAAACTACGACGGCATCGACCTCGCCTTCGCGGATGGCGCGCAACGTCTCCTCTGCTTCTTCGAGCCGGAGCTGGAGTTGCTCAATTTCGGCTTCGTAGGCGGCTGAGGTTTTGGTTTTTTTCTTGGCCATGGTCCAGTCCGTCTCCGCATCTATTATTTCTTGGGGCGCAAGTCGAGTCCAACTAAAATTCGCTCCTGATCGGCGAGGTTGCCGATGAAACGGCGCAGGGGGAGCGGGAGTTTTTTGATCAGGGTGGGGGCGGCGATGATCTGCTCGCCCTGGGCCAGGGTGGGCTGCTGGTAGAGGTCGATGATCTCCAACTCGTAGTTTCCCTTGAGGTGCTCCTCACAGATTTGGGTGATGGATATAATGGCGGCGGAGGAACGGGGATTGACGCCGGCGACGTAGAGACGGAGGACGTACTGACGTGTCTTGGCGGACTTGGCGGCGCGCTCGAAGGCGGCGACGGAGGATTTGGATTTTTTCGCCATGGGAATCTTTCCTTGAAAAAAAGTCCTCAGTCCTCAGTCCTCGTCTTCAGTCTTCAGGCGCAGCAAAAGAAGAAACAACAACAGCACCCGTCTCAGGTGCGGGGACGCAGGTCAAGGCCGACGAGGACGCGTTCGGTGTTGGAAAGGTCGCCGATGATTTTGCGGACGGGTTGCGGGAGCTTGCGGACCAGGGTGGGTAGGGCAAGAATCTGGTCGCCCTTGGCGAGTTGGGGATTTTTGAGGAGGTCGACGACCTCGATGGAACAGACGCCGTCCAAATGCTCTTCGCAGATTTTTTTGAGGTTGGCGAAGGCGGTGATGGCGCGGGGCGTCTGGCCGGCGACGTAGAGGCGGAGTTCCCAGGTTTCTTTGGGCGCGTGGGCGGCGGTTTTTTTTGGTTTGGCGGACATCAGGTATTCCTTCCTTCGGGAACCGTGGGGATGTCGAAAAGCTTGAAGCCCTGGTCGCACAATTGAAACTGGCGCAACTGGTTGGAGTGGGCCATGCCTCGGCTCTTGAGGACGTAGAGAACGCGGTTGCGACGATTCTCGTCTTCGACCATGCGGAGGAGGAGCCAGGTGTCCATGAGGGAGGAGATGCCGACCTCGGTCTGTTCGAAAGCGGCGCCGCCGGCGGTGAGGCTGGTGAAAAAGGCGGTGATGTTCTCGGTCTTGAGGAAGTCGATGAGGCGGGTGAGCATGGCGCGGATTTCTCCGGTGTCGCCGAGGCTGGAGAGGTTGGTGATGGGGTCGATGACGGCGGCGGCTGGTTTGAATTCGTCGATCAGGGCGTGCATGCTGACGAGATGGGATTCGAGGCCGTAGAGGCTGGGGCGGACGGATTGGAAGCGGAGGAGACCTTTCTTGACCCACGGATTGAGATTGAAGCCGATGGAGGCCATGTTGCGGATGATCTGGGCGGGAGATTCTTCGAAGGAGAAGTAGAGGCAGCGACGGCCGCGGCGGCAGGTGGCGTCGGCGAAGGCGGCAGCGAGGCTGCTCTTGCCGGTTCCGGCGGTGCCGGAGGCGAGGATGCTGGAACCGCGATAGTAGCCGCGGCCGCCGAGCATTTCGTCGAGGCGAGCAACGCCGGAGGAAACGCGGTCGGTGGAAACAGGGTAGTTGAGTCCGATGGAACTGATGGGCAGGACGGAGAGGCCGTGCTGGTCGATCATGGTGGGATATTCGTTGGTGCCATGTTTGGAACCGCGATATTTGACGACGCGGAGGCGGCGCGTGGCGATCTGGTTGATGACGCGGTGGTCGAGGGTGATGACGCAGTCGGAGACGTATTCTTCGAGGCCGTGGCGGGTGAGTTGTCCGTCGCCCTGCTCGCCGGTGATGACGGTGGTGACGCCCTGGTCTTTGAGCCAGCGGAAGAGGCGTCGCAACTCGGCGCGGAGAATGCCTTCGTCGGGGAGTCCGCCGAAGAGGGCTTCGAGAGAGTCGATGGCGACGCGTTTGGCGCGGACTTCTTTGATCATGGCGCCGAGGCGGACGAAGAGGCCTTCGAGATCGTATTCGCCGGTCTCTTCGATTTCGCTGCGCTCGACATGGACGTAGTCGATGGCGAGCATGTGCCGATGGATTTTAGCGTTGAGATCGAAGCCGAGCGAGGCGACGTTGGCGGCGAGTTCTTCGGCGTTTTCTTCGAAGGCCATGAAGACGCCCGGCTCGCCAAAGTCGCGGATGCCGCGGACGATGAACTCCAAGGCCATCAGCGTCTTGCCGCAACCTGGCCCGCCGCAGACGAGGGTGGTCCGGCCGCGCGGGAGGCCGCCGGTGATGTCGTCAAGCCCGCGGATGCCGGTGGGACACTTTTGGAGAACACTACGGTGCGCGGTCAGCCTCTGCTTGGACATATCAAATGCCCTTTCAGAACTACATCTTTAAAATTGGCCCAAGACGCCGGTCCCTTTGCGGGGAGGTGTGACAATACTCGGTATTATAACAACAGCAAAAGCCAAAAAAAAAAAATAGCTCAGAAAACGAAAGTTTTTCAAACGCGACATACGGAAGAAACAAGAAATGGATCAGGTTCGGGATTGGAAGGCGAGGATGATGACGCGGGCGCCGACGGCGAGGAGGGCGAGGGCGAGGGCACGGATGACCCACTTGGCGTGGACGCGGCGGGAGAGATGGGCTCCGAGAAGGGCGCCGGGGACGATGCCGAGGACGAGGGCGAAGACGCGGGGCCAGTGGCCGGCGTAATTGCCGGCGGCGAGGTGGACGGAAACGGCGGCCGCGGCGGTGAAGACGAGGATGAAGTGCGAGGTGGCGGTGGCGAAGTGAACAGGAAAGCGGAGGAGGCGGTGGAGGACGGGGACGTGAATGAGTCCGCCGCCGATGCCGAGGAGGCTGGCCACATAGCCGACGGCGAGGCTGAGGGCGACACCCAGCTTGAGGTTGTAGGTGCCGAGGAGGCTGGGGGCGCGGGGAGGAGAAACAAAACAGATTTCAGATTTTTTATTATCTAGTTGCGTATTTATATTTATTGGCATCAACCCCTCACCCGGCCCTTGCGGGCCACCCTCTCCCGAGGGAGAGGGGTGAAGAAGAAGCCCCTCACCCGGCCCTTGCGGGCCACCCTCTCCCGAGGGAGAGAGGTTTGCGGGAACTGCGGCGGAGGATTTATTTTCAGGCCGCAGGGCGAGGAAGAGGGCGATGAGGATGAGGAGGGCACCGAAGAGGACGTCGAAGAGGCCGTGGGGCAGGAAGCCGGTGGTCGCGGCGCCGAGAATGGCGCCGGGGACGGTGGCGGCGGCGAGGATGAGGCCGGACTTGTAGTCGATGCGGCGCTGGCGGGCGTAGGCGACGGAACCGACGGCGGAGTTGCAGAAGATGACGGCGAGGGAAATGGCGGTGAGGGCGACAGGGGGCTGGTCGGGGTAGAGCAGCAAGAGGATGGGGACGATGACGAACCCGCCGCCGGCGCCGATAAAGGTGCCGTAGAGGCCGGCGAGGAGGCCGAGAGGGGTGAGGTAGAGAAATTCATTCACGGCGGGAGAATCCTCGGAAAAAACGGCGAATATCCAATACTCAATATCCAATATCCAATCATGAAGTCGGATTCCGAGCCGGGCAATTTCTCCCTGATGAAGAAGAACACACTTTGGCTCCGACTAAAGTCGGAGCTTCAAAGTGTGGCACCCGGATTCCGCCTTAACGGTGGCACCCGGATTCCGCCCCCCTGCCCTTTTAGCGAGTCCAAAGCGGGGCGGCGGGGTTAGATTATAGGATGGAGTTGAGTCGGACGGGATAAAAAAGCCGAGAAAATGGGAATGACCGAGCCGGAACCGAACTGTCGCCGTGTGGGGGAGAACCTGAGCGCTTACCTGGACGGTGAGTTGCAGGGCGAGGCCCGGCGCGCGGTGGAAGAGCACCTGAAAGGGTGCGCGGCGTGCCGGAAGGAGCTGGCGGACCTGGAGGCGACGTGGCAGTTGCTGGACGATCTGGAAGCGCCGATTGTGCCGCGAAATTTTCAGACGCAGGTGGTGGCGCGGGCGGCGGCGGAGGCGGCGGAAAGCCCGTGGCGTCGGGCCTGGGGGCGGTCGTGGGTGCGGACGGCGCTGGCGGGGGCGGCGGCGGCGGGGGCGGCGGCACTGTTTCTGGCGGGGTTGTGCCACGCGGCGCGTCCGCCGGGTGATTTGCCGACGGCGGCGGAGGTGGCGTGTATCCGGCACCTGGACTTCCTGCAGAACCTGCGGGCGCTGGAATATATGGACAGAGTGAAATCATTTCGAGAGATCGGCGGGCAGATTGTCGAACCTTTGGCGACGGACGACCAGGACGCCGGAGCGGAGGAGAGCCATGGCCTCTGAGGGTCGGCGACGGATTTTTGCGTGGAGCGGCGGGGCGGCGCTGGCGGCGATGGCGGCGGCGGGTCTGGTGCTCTTGTTTATGCCGGGGTTGGCGCGGCGGGTGGGCGGCGCGCGGGCGGAGGCGGCCTGGGGCAACATGGATAAAGCCCGGGCGGCGGACGAGATCGGACCGGGGGCGACAGGGGCGGCGCAGGTGGAGGAAAATCGGCAGCGTTGGGCGGGCTTGAAAGAGTCGGAGCGGGCGGCGCTCTTGCGGCGACTGGAACGGCTGGAGCAACTGTCGGCGGAAGAGCGAGTCGTGCTGGCGGCGCGGTACGGGGAGTTGGAGAAAATGTCGGAGGCGCAGCGGCAGATGCTGCGGGTTCAGGCGGAGGCGATGGCAAGGTTCGAGGCGACGTTGGGTCGGCAGGATCAGGCGACGCTGGAAGGGTTGGAGGGGAAGGCGCGGGCGAAGTATCTGGCGGAGTTGTGGCGGGGACGGCAGGGGCAGAGGTAGGAACGGCAGTGGTTAGTGGTTAGTTAACAGCTACAGCATGTGATTCGGGAAGTTCCCGACGAAATCGAAAACAGCGAATATCCAATATCCAATAATCAATATCCAATCATGAAGTCAGATTCCGGGGCGGGCGATTTCTAACTAAAACAGAAGAACACACTTTGGCCCCGGCAGAGCCGGGGCTTCAAAGTGTGGCACCCGGAAACAGCAACAGAAACAACAGAAACAACAACAACACGGGCGACCCATGGGTCGCCCCTACAAAAGCAACAGCAACAACGGCCGGACAGGGCAGAGCCCTGTCCCTACGAACAGCAACAACAACCGCAATAACTCAATAGTCGCGGAGGAGACCCTGGACGAGGAGGTCGCCGCCGATGGGGATGTAGGTGGGGCGGAGGAGCGGGAGGGCGTCTTTCATCAAAGTCAGGCCGGTGGGGCCGGGGGCGAGATGGGCGGGCGGGCCGCCGAGAAATTTGGGAGCGATGAAAATGGCGAGGGCGTCGATGGCGTCGGCTTGGAAGAAGGAAGAGAGGACGGTGGGGCCGCCTTCGACGAGAAGGTTGGTCATGCGGCGGCGGCCGAGTTCGTCGAGGAGCGGCGCGAGAGGGACGCGGCCGGCGGAGTCGGCGGGGAAAGAGAGAATTTCGACGCCGCGCGAGGAAAGGGCGGCGGCGCGGGCGTGGTCGGGCGGGAGCGTGGTGGCGACGAGGACGGGGGATTGAGCGGCGGTGGCGACGAGTTGGGAGGAGAGCGGGAGGGAGAGTCGGGAGTCGAGGATGAGGCGGGCGGGGCGGCGGAGGTAGTCGGTGGCGCCGCTTTCGAGGCGGACGGTGAGGAGCGGGTCGTCGTGGCGGACGGTGGCGGCGCCGACGAGGACGCAATCGACGCGGGAGCGGAGGGTGTGGACCCAGGAACGGCTTTCGGGCGAGGAGATCCAGCGGGCGTCGCCGGACGGGGCGGCGAGGCGGCCGTCGAGGGTCATGGCCCATTTGGCAATTACATATGGACGATGTTTGGTATGGAGTTTGATGAAGGGGGCGTTGAGGCGGCGGGCTTCCTCTTCCATGAGGCCGACCTCGACGGTGAGGCCGGCGGCGCGGAGTTGGTCGAAGCCGCGGCCGGAGACTTCGGGGAAGGGGTCGGTCATGGCGGCGACGACGCGGCGGACTCCGGCGGCCGAGACGAGCGGGGCGCAGGGCGGAGTTTTGCCGAAGTGGGCGCAGGGTTCGAGGGTGACGTAGAGGGTGGCGCCGCGGGCGGCGTCGGCGGCTTCGGCCAGGGCGGCAGCCTCGGCGTGGGGTCCGCCGAAACAGGCGTGGAAGCCCTGGGCGAGGAGGCGCGGGCCGTCGGCGAGAACGGCGCCGACGAGAGGGTTGGGTTCGACGCGGCCGAGGCCGCGTCGGGCGAGGTCGAGGGCGCGGCGCATGTGCCGGCGGTCGAGGTCGGAGAAAGTGTCGGACATGGGGCGACTCCAGGAACTTCTAACGACTACAAAAACGAAACGGCGAATATCGAATATCCAACACTCAATATCCAATCATGAAGTCAGAAACAACAACAGCAGAAACAACAGAAGAAACAGCATCCCCCAGCAGTGCTGGGGGCTTCATAAGAAAAAACAGAAGCAACAACAGCAAATTCACTCTTTCTCCGGGCGCGGGCGGAAGCCGGAGGCGAGCCAGATGAGGAAGAGGCCGGCGACGCCGATGGTGATGAAGACGTCGGCGACGTTGAAGACGTAGGGCCAGAGGAGGCGATTGCCCTCGGCGCCCCAGCGGACCCAGCCGGACTCAATGTTGAAACGAATGAAGTCGCGGACATAGGAGAACATGATGCGGTCGTAGAGGTTGCCCAAAGCCCCGGCGACGACGAGGGCGAGGCAGAGTTGGAGGCGCCACTGGGAGCGGCGGCTGTCGGCGAAGAGCCAGAGGAGCAGGCCGAGGGCGAGGACGGTGGCGATTTCGAGCCAGAGGGTCTGGTTGGTCCAACTGCCGAAGACGGCGCCATGGTTGCGTTGCCAGACGAGGTCGATGAAGGGAAGGTAATTGGTGATGACGAGGTTTGGTTCGGCGTCAGAGACAGCACCGGCGGGGCGCAGGGCGTGGAGGGCCGCGGCCTTGGAGGCCAGGTCGGCGGCGGTTCCGGCGGCGATGACCGCGAGGAAGCGAAGCCAGGCCCTGGGGGAACTTAGAGCAGACCCTTCTCTTCGAGCTTTTTGCATTCTATGCAGTAGGGGGCATGGGGTTTGGCCCGGAGCCGCGGCGCGGGGATTTTTTTCGCGCAGTTGCGGCAGGTGCCGTAGATGCCCTCGTCGATGCGTTTCAGGGCTTCGTCGATTTCGCGGAGAGTGACTTCCTCGCCTTCGATGAGGCCGAGGGCGAACTCCTGTTCGTAATTGTCGGAGCCGATGTCGGCCATGTGGATGGGCATGTTGGAGAGGTCGCCGGAGGCGTCCTGGCGATTTTTGCGGAGGGCCTCGGCCTGGAGCGTGGTCATGTCGCCAGACAAGAGTTGCCGCTTGAGGGTGAGAATCTTGCGAAACCGGTCGAGTTCGTCTTTACGCACCAGACCACTCCTTCATGGCTGTGTAGTTAGGCCAAACCAACACCTTCAAGCCCCATAATATACGCCCGGAGGAGGGGCGTGTCAAGCATTGCGCGCGAAGCGGGGTCTAAATCCTTGAAAAATGGGGGTGAGAGGTCTAAGATGCAGTGGTCAGTGGACAGTGTTCAGTGGACAGTAACAGCGAAGAAACAACAAAGGCAGAAGAAACAGCGGCAAGGGTGAATTGGGTGAAACAGGTGCACCCTCACCCTACCCTCCCCCCTCAAGGGGGAGGGGTGAAAAAGAAGCAGAAGGAACAACAACACGGGCGACCCATGGGGCGCCCCTACGAACGGCAAAGAAGATGGAACGACCAATCGGGGTTTTTGATAGCGGGCTGGGGGGGTTGACGGTTCTGGCGGCGCTGCGGCGACGGCTGGCGGGGGAACGGTTCGTCTATTTCGGGGATACGGCGCGGGTGCCGTATGGGAGCAAAAGTGCGGCGACGGTGCAGCGGTATTGCCGGCAGGATACGGCGTTTTTGCGGCGGTTCGAGCCGAAGCTGATTGTGGTGGCGTGCAACACGGCGACGGCGCTGGGGCTGGAGGTGGTGGCGGAAGAGGCGGGGACGCCGGTGGTGGGGGTGATCGAGCCGGGGGCGCGGCGGGCGGTGGCGGCGAGCGGGGGCAAGCCGATTGGAATTATTGCGACGGAATCGACGATTGCGTCGCGGAGCTATTACCGGGCGATCCGGGCTTTGGAGCCGCGAGCGGAGATGTGGGAACGGGCCTGCCCGCTGCTGGTGCCGATGGTGGAGGAAGGGCGGACGGGGGAAGACCCGCTGGTTCGGGCGGCGGTGGAGGAATATTTGGCGCCGATTCGCGGTCGGGTGGGATCGCTGGTGCTGGGCTGCACGCACTATCCGCTGCTGAAGTCGGCTCTGGCGGCGTACATGGGGCCGGAGGTGGCGCTGGTGGATTCGGCGGAAGAAGTGGCGGGGGAAGTGGCGGGGGTGTTGGAGCGCGACGGATTGGCGGCGCGGGACGGCGACGGGGGAATACAATGTTACGTGACGGACAATCCGGAGCGGTTCCGGTCGGTGGGCGAACGGTTTCTGGGCCAGCCGCTGCGCGAGGTGACGCTGGTGGAACCGGAAGATTTTTTTGTTCAGGAACAGGCGGCGGGACGGTAACGTTTTTTGGAAGAATCACATGAACAACGGAACAGCGAACCGCAGAATATCGAATATCGAATATCGAATCATGAAGGACGGAAACGGCACAAGGTTCGTGGCGTTGCTGGTCCTCGCATTGTGCGCGGCGGTAATGGCAGCGGGATGCCAGAAGGACGACAGCGAGGAGAATCAGGGGTTCCAGTTGCAGACGTTCGTCAGCAAGGCGCTGCCGCGGCCGGGGGCGGAGGTGCTGAAGGATGCGGTGACGTCGCCGGACGCGGATGCGCGGCGGACGTCGCTGGGGGAGATGGCGAAATGGAAGAATCCAGATAATAAGCTGATTGAGTTGGTGGGTCTGACGCTGCTGGGCGACGGGGAGCCGCTGGTGCGGTCGCAGGCGGCGCGGACGCTGGGGGCGTGGAAGGCGGCGGGCGGAGTGACGTATTTGTCGAAGGGTCTGACCGGGGAGATGGGGGCGGCGACGGTAACGGGGTCGGGGCAGCCGGTGGTGACGCCGCAGGTGCGGATGGCGGATACGAACCGGCTGGTGCGGACGGATTGTGCGCGGGCGTTGGGGGAAATAGCGGCGGAGGCGGCGGTGAAGCCGCTGGTGGACGCGTTGCGGTTCGATCCGGAGGCTGACGTGCGGACGGCGGCGGCGCAGGCGCTGAAGGAACATCGAAGCGTGAGCGCGGCCAACGGGTTGGTGCCGGGCCTGGCGGACGGGGACGTGGCGGTGGCGGAGTCGTCGCGGGAGAGCCTGGGGTATCTGACGGGTCGGGACCTGGGCGGCGAGCCGGCGGCGTGGAGCCAGTTCCTGGCGGAGTCGAAGGAGCCGCTGGCGGGATACGGGCATCAGCCGAAGCGCCAGACGGCGGTCACGAAACAGATTGACACGCATGAGGGCCAGAAGGAAGGCGTGAAACAGATATTCAAAGACATGTTCCCGTTGGAGAACAAGGAGGGGCCGTTTGACTGAGCAACAGAACGACAACGGCAACAGAAACAACAACAACCGGACAGGGCAGAGCCCTGTCCCTACGAAACAACGGCAGCGGCAGTGGTGGTGGATCGGGCTGGCCGTGGCGACGGGGTTGTTGCTGGGCTGGCAGGCGGCGCGGGTGATCGGACACCATTAGAAAATTAGAGACAAAAGAAGAAGAAGAAGAAGAAGAAAAATTTATTTATAGTTGGAATCATACCGGGGGTTTCACCCCCGGCTAAGAACTTTTGCCCCTTTGGGGCATTGAGATTGGTGCTTGAGAGTTCCGGAGGCGGCCGGAAAGTTGGAGTCGGAGGCTTGCAGACCAATCAGGAGACAGGATGAAAGCACTTGTTTACGACGGACAACTTAAACTCGTGGCGGATTATCCGGAACCGAAGGCGGGGCCGGATGAGGTGGTGGTCAAGGTGAGTCTGGCGGGGATCTGCCGGACGGACCTGGAAATTACGCACGGATATATGAATTATCGTGGCGTGATGGGGCATGAGTTTGTGGGGACGGTGCTGGGCGGGGCGGGCCGGGCGAGCGACAAGTGGAAGGGTCGGCGCGTGGTGGCGGAGATCAACTGCGTGTGCGAGAAGTGCGAGATGTGTCTGGCGGGACTGAAGGCCCATTGCCTGCGGCGGACGACGATTGGCATTGCGGGGCACGACGGGTGTTTCGCGGAGCGGATCGCGGTGCCGATGGCGAATCTGCATGCGGTGCCGGACGGGGTGGCGGACAGCCAGGCGGTGTTTACGGAACCGCTGGCGGCGGCGTTTCAGGTAATTCAGCAGTTGCCGGCGAATCCGAAGGAACGGGTGGTGGTGATCGGTGACGGGCGGCTGGGACAGTTGGTGGCCCAGGTGTTTGCGAGCCGGGGCGTGCGGCCGCTGGTGATCGGGCAGAACGAGGCGAAATTGCGGCGGCTGGAACGAATGGGGATCAGTTGCCTGGCGGCGACGGAGGCCCGGCCGCGGCACGATGCGCACGTGGTGGTGGAGGCGAGCGGGAGCGCGGAAGGGCTGAAGATGGCGATGGAATTTGTCCGGCCGCGCGGGACGATTGTGCTGAAGAGTACGATAGCAGCGCCGGGGGGGCTGAACCTCAGTCCCCTGGTGGTGGACGAGGTGACGGTGCTGGGATCGCGGTGCGGGCCGTTCGGCGAGGCGCTGGCGGCGCTCGGTCAAGGGACGATTAATTTGGATGGATTGGTGACGGCGGAGTTTGGTCTGGCGGAAGGGGTGCAGGCGATGGCGGCGGCGGAACGGGCGGAGGCGCTGAAGGTGCTGATCCGGTGCTGAAAGAGAATTATAAATTAAAAGTGCAAAATTAAAAATTTGAAGAAAATGAAGAAGAAACAACGGCGGGATTGGCGTGATGAGTGAAACAGGTGCACCCTCACCCGGCCGCTAAAGCGGCCACCCTCCCCCGTCAAGGGGGAGGGGTGAAGAAGAAAAAGAAGAAAAAGAAACGGCACAGGGGCAAGATGCCCCTGCCACTCACGGGCGGGACGCCTGTGCCACGGTAAAAAACATGGAAATGCAATGGTTACAACATGGCGAGCCGCTGCCGGGGCTGGAGGCGCGGGGGCCGTACGCGGACGGGGTGGCGGTGTTCGTGACGACGGGCGACGGGCGGCGGAAGCCGGAGTTGGGTTACGACGCGGACGGTCGGGCGGCGTCGCCGCGGGAGCGAGAGTTGCTGGCGGCGGCGCTGGGGCTGGACGGGTCGCGGCTGGTGTTCATGGAACAGGTGCACGGCGGGATGGCGACAGCGGTGGACGAATCGGCGGCGGGAGCGGGGGTGGAGTCGCGGGCGACGGCGGTGCGCGGGGCGGATGCGCTGGTGACGGCGTGCGGGGAACTGGCCCTGGTGGGGCTGTCAGCGGATTGTCCGCTGGTGGCGCTGTGGGACTCGGACGGCGCGGTGTGCGCGGTGGCGCACGCGGGCTGGCGGAGCACGACGGCGGGAATCGTGCGGCAGACGGTGGAGGCGATGGTGAGGCTGGGGGCGCGGGCGGAGCGGATTCGGGCGGCGCTGTCGCCGGCGATCGGGCCGTGCTGCTACGAGGTTCAGAGCGATCTCGTGGAGGCGATGACGTCGGCAGGGGCGGCGAGGGAAGAGGATTTTTTGCGGCGCGAGGGGCGGGTGTATCTGGACCTGGGCGCGGCGGTGAAAAAACAGTTGATCGACTCGGGGGTGGAGCGGGAACGGATTAGCGGCGCGTTTGCGTGTACGATGTGTGGCGTGGGACAGTTTCACAGTTATCGGCGCGACGGGGCGCGGGCGGGGCGGCAGGCGATGGGGGTAAGATTGAGGGCGGGGCGGTAGCGGAGAATGAAAAATTAGAAATTAAAAATGCAAAATTGAAAAGAAGAAGAAAAAGCAACAAAGGCAGCAACCGGTGATTTTAGTGCAACAGATGCACCCTCACCCTACCCTCTCCCCTCAAGGGAGAGGGGTGAAGAAGTAACAGAAGAACACGGTCGGACAAGCCGACCGTGGCACATTCTGAAATGGAAAGTCACATGGCAAAAGAGAAAAAAGATTCGGGCAAGACGATTGTGCTGGTGTCGGGGGGTATGGATTCGTGCGTGACGGCGGCGATTGCGGCGGCGCGCGGCGGGGAACTGGCGCTGGTGCATGTAAATTACGGGCAACGGACGGAGGCGAGAGAGCTGGCGAGCTTCAAGCGGCTGGCGGATTTTTACGCGGTGAAAGAGCGGCTGATCGCGGACGTGCGGTATCTGGCGGCCATCGGCGGGAGCGCGCTGACGGACGCGGGGATCAAGATTCCGACGGTGGCCGAGCGGACGGAAGGCGTGCAGCCGACGTACGTGCCGTTTCGCAATACGCACCTGATTGCCATCGCGGTGTCGTGGGCGGAGGTGATCGGGGCGACGAAGATTCTGATCGGGATTGTGGAGGAAGATGCGGCGGGGTACCCGGATTGCCGGCGGAGTTACCTGGCGGCGATGAACGAGGTGGTGCGACTGGGGACGCGGCCGGAGACGGAGATCGAGGTGGAAGCGCCGCTGGTGGGGATGACGAAGACGGAGATTGTGCGGCGCGGGGCGGAACTGGGGGCGCCGTTCGAGTTGACGTGGTCGTGCTATCGGCAGGAAGAGGTGCCATGCGGGGATTGCCTGAGTTGCGAGTTGCGGCGGAAGGCATTTGCGGAGGCGGGAGTGGAAGATCCGATACGAGGTAAAAAGGTAAAAGGGAAAAAGTAAAAGGTAAAAGGTAAAAAAGGAACGGCAACAAAAGCGGCGAGCGAAGTGAGAGCAACAGGTACACCCTCACCCTACCCTCTCCCTCGAGGGAGAGGGGTGAAGAAGAAAAAGAAGAAGAAACAGCAACGCGCAGCGGTGTGGAGGAAACAGGTGCACCCTCACCCGGCCCTAAAGGGCCACCCTCCCCCGTCAAGGGGGAGGGGTGAAGAAGAAAAAGAAGAAACAGCAACGGCACAGGGGCAAGATGCCCCTGCCACTCACGGGCGGGACGCCCGTGCTACTGTCACAAGGAGAAGCAGGCGGTGAACGGGTTGAAGATTCGGGCGGCGACGACGGGCGATTTGGAAGCCATCAGAGAGATATATAACTATTATGTATTAAACTCCACCTGCACCTACCAGGAAGAGCCGGAAACCGCGGCAGAGCGGGCGACGTGGTGGGCGGCGCATGGGGAAAAGCATCCGGTGATCGTAGGGGAAGTGGGCGGCCGGGTGGTGGCCTGGGGTTCGCTGTCGCTCTGGCGGAACCGCTCGGCCTACCGGCGCACGGTCGAGAATTCCGTCTACGTGCATCACGAATATTTGCATCGGGGCATCGGGCGAGCCATCCTGGCGGAGTTGATCCGGCTGGGGCGGGCGGCGGGGCACCACTCGATTGTGGGGGTGATTTCGGCGGAGCAGACGGCGAGCGTGGCGCTGCACCTGGGGCTGGGGTTTGTGGAGGCGGGACGGCTGCGTGAACTGGGCTTCAAGCAGGGACAGTGGCTGGACGTGGCGTATCTGCAGTTGATGCTGTGAGGGGTTCTGGACGCGACAAAGAACACACTTTGGCCCCGGCAAGGCCGGGGCTTCAAAGTGTGGCACCCGGAAACGACGAAGAAGAGGTTGAAATCCGGGGCGGGGTTTGGTATGATCCGTCGCGTCCGGAGTTCGGGTCAGGCCGCTTGAGCCGGACGGATTGTACCCGATAGGTGCCCCTATCGTCTAGAGGCCTAGGATGTCTGGTTCTCAGCCAGATGACAGGGGTTCGAGTCCCCTTAGGGGTACCATAACTGAAATGGACTGCGGCTCCGTGTTCTCGCACGGAGCCGCGTCCTTTTGTAAGCTCTCGCCGGATAAGCTCTTATCGTCGCCTTCCAACTCCGCCGGTTTTTCGCTCGGCGACTCCGTGCGCTCGCCGGCAGCCTCTTGCTGCGTCAGTTTTTGCAGCGCGCCAGCAGTCTGGTTCGACCCCCCTCCTCCGACCGCAGCGCGGAAATGATCTTCGGTCACCTGCAAGTAGTGCTTCGCCGCCACGGCCTCGCTGTTGCCAATCCATTGGCAAACCACGTGCAGCGGAAACTGCTCCGCCAATTCCGTCTCCCGCGTGCTCCGACAGTTCTGGAAGAGCTTCGGCCAAGGCTCCAAGCCTGCTTTCTTGATGATACTCGTCAGCCGCGTTCGCAGGTTCTCACTGCCGCCTCGGTAGTGAGCCACTACGTATTCCTGGCCCAACTCGGCCTGCTCAAAACACTCCCGAAGGTTCGGATAGAGCTCCGGAAAAATGGGAATGTGCCGCGTGCCGCCATCATGGTGCTCGGTCTTGCTGGCGTGGACCGCCAGCCGCATCCGTGCCCAGTCAACGTCTCCCCACTTGAGCGCCAGCACTTCCGATGGGCACCGCAGTCCTCCAAAGCGGCACAGGGCAAAGATCAGCCGCCACTCGGGATCCGGACAGCCATCGATGACCACCTGGGCCTCTTCCCGGCTGATGTAATGAAAGCGAGTCGTGTCGGAATAGTTGCCGCACTTGATGCCCGCGAAAGGATTCTCCGTGATAATCTTCTTCTTGATGGCCGCAGCAAAGAATTGCCTCGCTCGTTTCACGTGGCGACGGACCGTTCCTTCCCCCAGTTGCCGCGTCGTCTTCAAAAACGTCCTGAACTCCTCGGCGTCTCCCGGCGTAACTTCGTCGAGCCGACGCGATTCTCCGAAGAACTTATTGAGGTCCTTCTCGGCCTGCTCAAGATTGATTTTGGTTCGTTTCTTCACGTCCGTCCGGCCGGCGATGTACTTCCGAACCCAGGCGGTAATTGTCGGATACTCCGAGTAGGCCCGGGGCTCGACGAGACCGGCTCGTGCAAGCCGCTTGTGAATCACCGCCGGAAGAGAATTCACCCATTCAGCGGTGGAGTTGGAAAGACCTGACCCGCCTGTCCGCCACGCCACAAGCTCTTCGACCAGACGCCCGGCCGTCTCGGCCTGTTTCCTGTTCACTCGCCCCAGACGAATGGAGTGCCGCTTACCGTTAGTCCCGTTGAACTGTATCATCCCGCGTTTTGTCTTGGGATCGTAGGTGACGCTTCTCCAGCCTGAGCACAGACGATCCTCGCCATGTCCGTGACCTGCCGATGCTGATGCTTTTGGCCATCTACGGCCTGCGGCCCAGCGAGGTCGCCCGGCTCCGCCTGGAGGATCTGGATTGGGAGTACGACCAGATTCTGATACGGCGCCGCAAGGTGAACAAGGCCCAGGTCTACCCGCTGATTCCCCAGGTAGGCAATGCCCTCCTGCGGTACTTGAAGGAAGCCCGTCCGCGAAGCGCGTGCCGCGAGGTCTTTCTGGCGTGGGGGGCACCCACACGACCGGTGACTGTCGGGATCCTGACTCATACCGTCAGCAACCGGCTGCGAGCCGTGGGCATTCGGTCGCCCAGGTACGGTGCCTACGCGCTGCGACATGCCTGCGCCACTCACCTGGCCAGCCGGGGAGTGTCCTTCAAGATCATCGGCGACCACCTGGGACACTCCGATCCCGACTCGACCAGCATCTACGCCAAGGTCGACCTGCCGATGCTGCGTCAGGTGGCGATGCTCGACTTGGGAGGTGTGCAATGAAACTGTCATCGGCCATCTCCGATTACGTTGCCTATCAACGATCATTGGGCGTCCAGTTCCTGGCCGGCGAGACGCGTCTGAGAAGCTTCCTTCGGAACATAGGGGACGCCGACCTCGACCGGATCAATCCCGACGCCGTCTGGGCGCATCTGGCCGGGCAGGCACCCATCAAGGCCAGCGGAGTCAACCTTCTCTCGACGCTGAGAGGCCTATACCGGTTCCTCCTGGCGAGGGGGTTCGTCACCTCCTCGCCGTTGCCCGCATCGGTCCGATGCCCGCCCTCGGCCTTCAGGCCCCATATCTTCAGCCACGAGGAACTCCGCCGCTTGATCGCCGCGACGGACAGTCTGGCAAAGCAGTGGGATCCTCTGCGGG
>CAIYVX010000010.1 GCA_903929765.1 uncultured Planctomycetia bacterium | reverse complement strand
GGCGGGTTTGACAGGATTTTTTTGGGGATTTTTGGAAAGTGAAAATGTGACACTTTTTTGAGGGGTGAAGAGCAGGCTAAAAACGGCGAATATCCAATAACCAACACCCAATATCCAATCGTGAAGGACGGACTCCTGTTGAGAGAAAGTGGTGCGGAATCGAGTTTTGATTTTTGGGTGGGCGAGAGCGAACCCCTCACCCGGCACTTCGTGCCACCCTCCCCCAAGGGGGAGGGGTGAAGAAGTAACAGCAACGCCAAGCGGAAAACGGCATTTTATTGCCGCGTGACTGCAAGCAGCCACCTTACAATGGTGCGCGCAAGCACGCACCCTACATAACTTCAAAGTGTGGCACCCGGAAATGGAAAGCGGTATGATGCAGATTCATTGGTAGGAAAGGGAGACGAAGATGGAGTGGGCGGACGTGCTGGACGCGGCGATGATGGTTTGTTTCGGCATTTCGTGGCCGATTGCGATTGCTAAGCTGCTGCGGTCGCGCAAGGTGCATGGGATGAGCCTGTGGTTCCTGGTGATCGTGAATATCGGGTACCTGGCGGGGATTGCGGGGAAGTTGGTGCGGGCGCATGAGTTGCGTGCGTGGCCGGCGTGGCCGACGGCGATATATGCGGCCAATGCGGCGCTGGTCGGGGTGGCCATCGTGCTGTATCTGCGGTTTCGTGAACCGGGGAGGCGGGCGGGAGCGGCGCTGGAGGCGGAAGGGCCGGGGGTGGAGGTGAGCGAGGAAAGTGGCGAGGGGAGGGGAGGGCGGGTATAATCGGCGGTGAGGTGGAATTAAAAATTAAAAGTTAAAAGTTAAAAATTAAAAATGTAAAAGAAACAGAAGAAGAAACAGAAGAAGAAACAGCGTCCTCCAGCAATGATGGGGGCTTCAAAAGAAGAAGCAAAAGAAACGACAGGACAGAGCCCTGTCCCTACGAACAACAAAAATGGCACGATAATGGCGGTGATGTGGGAAGATATATAATATATCATAATCCGATATCAGGTGCGGGGCGGGCGAGGTTCTTCGTCCAGGGCATCACGGCGGAGTTGCGGGGGCACGGGCACACGGTGGAGGATTGTTGTCCGGCGGACCGGGAGGCGGGGGTCCGGGCGGCGCGGAGTGTGGACGCGAGTTACGACGGGGTGATCGGGGTGGGCGGCGACGGGACGCTGAACACGCTGGTGAACGGTCTGGCGGGTCGCGGGGTGCCGCTGATGGCGGTGCCGGCGGGGACGGAGAACGTGCTGTGCAAGGCGCTGGGGATTCCGGGCGAACCGGCGGCGATCCGGGGGATGCTGGAGGCGGGTTACACGCGGAACATTGACGTGGGGATGGCCAACGGGCGGGCCTTTGCGGCGATGAGCGGGGTGGGGTTCGACGCGGCGGTGACCGGCGAGGTGCACCGGCGGCGCTCGGGTCCGATCAAGAGATGGTATTATTACTGGCCATTGGTGAAACTGCTGTACACTTATGATTGGCCGCACCTTGAGGTGGAGGTGGACGGAGAGCTGATTACTTCGACGGGGGGATTTGTGCTGGTGGGGAATGTGGCGCGGTACGCGGACCACATAAACCTTTGCCTCCGGGCCGAGCCGGACGACGGCTTGCTGGACGTGTGCGTGTTTACGAATTGCGACAGCCTGCGGCTGTTCAGTTATTTTCTGTCGGTGCGTCTGGGCCGGCACCTGGGTCGGAGCGACGTGGTCTACCGGCAGGGGCGGCGCATCACGGTTCGGGCGGCGCGGGCGGGGGTGAAGTATCAGGTGGACGGGGATGCGGCGGGCGAGGCGCCGGTGGAATATACGGTGCGAATGGCGGCGATGAGGATGTTTGTGCCGCGGCCGGCGGGGACGTGAAGAGAAAGAATTAAAAATTAAAAATTAAAAATTAAAAATTAAAGAAGAAGTAGTGTCTCCCAGCAATGCTGGGGGTTTTAAAAGAAGAAATAACGGAAACAACAAAGGCACAGGGGCAAGATGCCCCTGCGACTCACGGGCGAGACGCCCGTGCCACGGTGAAACAGTAAAAGGAGCGGCGCGATGACGGTGAAGAGCGTGAAGGTGGGCGGAGTGACGCTGGGCGGGACCGGGGCGCCGCTGTTTCTGATCGCGGGACCGTGCGTGATCGAGTCGGCGGAACTGTTGCGGCGCGTGGCGGGGACGCTGGTGCCGCTGGCGGCGGAGTTGAAGATGCCGTTTGTGTTCAAGGCCTCGTACGACAAGGCGAACCGGTCGTCGGGGAAGAGTTATCGAGGCGTGGAGATGGAAGAGGGGCTGGCGCTGCTGGAGGGGGTGCGGCGCGAGTTCGGGTGCCCGGTGCTGTCGGACGTGCATGAGGCGGGCCAGGCGGCGCGGGCGGGGGCGGTGCTGGATTGTTTGCAGATTCCGGCGTTCCTGTGCCGGCAGACGGATTTGCTTTTGGCGGCGGCGGCGACGGGCAAGGCGGTGAACGTGAAGAAGGGTCAGTTCCTGGCGCCGTGGGACATGAAGAACGTGGTGGAGAAGGTGGCGGGGAAAGAGGAGGGGAATAATCGGAACCTGTTGCTGACGGAGCGCGGGACGACGTTCGGGTATAACCGGTTGGTGAGCGACATGACGGCGATACCGACGATGCGGGAGTTCGGGTATCCGGTGGTGTTCGACGCAACGCATTCGGTGCAGCAGCCGGGCGGGTTGGGAAATGCTTCGGGCGGGAATCGGGCGATGGTTCCGACGCTGGCGCGGGCGGCGGTGGCGGCGGGGTGCGACGGATTGTTTCTGGAGGTGCATCCGCGGCCGGAAGCGGCGTTGAGCGACGGGCCGAATATGATCGCGCTGGCGGAGTTGCCGGAGTTGCTGGAGGAGTTGATGGCGATACGGGGGGCGATGCGGTAAATAATTAAAAATTAGAAATTAAAAATGAAAAATTAGAAAAAAACAGTAAAACAGCAGAGAGCGTATGGGTTGAAACAGGTGCACCCTCACCCTACCCTCTCCCCTCAAGGGAGAGGGGTGAAGAAGAAGAAAAAAAATATTATTTGTCGTTCCATACCGGGGGTTTCACCCCCGGCTAGGAACCTCTCGCCCCTTTGGGGCGGAAGGCAACAAAAGCAGCAAATCACCAATCGGGAATTATATCTGAGGAGCGTTCGGGGGCTTTGCCGGCCAGGGCGTTGATGGGTTTTTCGTGCCACCAGAGCCAGGCGGAGCGATTCCAGTGCCAGGAGGCGACGGTGAGTTGGTAGTCGGTGACGCGGACGACGAGGAAGGCGTCCTGTCCGTTTTTGACGGCGCCGATGCAGTAACAGTTGTAGCCGCGCCAGCAATATTGGGCGGAGGAGTGCCAGTGGCCGTGGATGAGGGCGATGATGTTGTAGCCCTTGATGATGCGGGCGAAATCGTCCTTTTCCTCGGGGGCCCAGAAGTCGGAGAAGGGACCGGCGAGGCCGTAGTGCGTGACGATGATGACGGGCCTTTGGCGGCCGACGGCGGCGAGTTCGGCGGCGAGCCAGGGGTGGGTTTCTTGGCCGGGGTGCTCGTCGAGGCAGATGAGGTGGAGGTCGCCGAGGTCGCGAGTCCAGACGAGCGAACCGCCGTTGAGGGCGGCGACGGCCTTGACGACGGGTTGGCCGGCGAGGTCGATGCGGTCGTGGTTTCCGGTGGCGAGCCAGAGGGGCAGTTTGAGTTTGGCGTCGCCGCCTTTGGCGCCGTAGAGTCGGAGGAAAGAAGCCCATTCGGAGGGGAGGCCGTGGTCGGTAAGGTCGCCGGCGATGATGACGGCGGACGGTTGGGCGATGAGACCGCCGAGGGCCTGGGGCCAGGGTTTTCCGGCGATGGCGTTGAGGGCTTCGATCTGTTTTTCGTTGTCGGCCTCGCTGTCCTCGAAACCGAGGTGGGTGTCGGCGGCGAGGAGGAAGGTGACGTCGGTGCCGCCGGAGAAGGGGCGAGGCTTGGAATTGGGTGGTAGCGAAGTGGTCGGGGGTCCGACGTACCAAGCAGTGCAGCCGGCGGCGGCACAGGCGGCGGCGGTGTAGAGGCCCCAGCGGAGGAACTGGCGGCGCGAGAGTCCGGGGAGATCGGGGGGAGGATTTTGGGGCGGAAGGGTCATGTTTTACGGAAATCGGCGAGGCCTGATTCGGTGACGAGGAGGGAGACGGGCCGGTCGTAGGGGCAGCGCGGCAAGGCGGAGAAGACCTGTTCGCTGAAGGCCAGGCCGACGGGGACGGCGGCGACGTCGGGCCGGGTGAGAAAGCGGTCGTAGAAACCGCCGCCCTTGCCCATGCGGAAACCGAGGCGGTCGAAGGCGATGCAGGGGACGAAGATGAGGTCGATATCGGCGGCGGAGATTTGGGCGGCGCCGGGGCCGGGTTCGAGGATGCCGCAGAGGTCGGGCCGGAGGCCGGGATGGTCGGCGGGGTTTTCTATGGATTGCGGTTCGAGGACAAAGGGCAAGATGTGACGGTCGTGCATGCGGTGGATGCGGCGATCTTCGAGCGGGGGGTCGATGCGGGGGAGGGCGACGGTTTTGCCAGCGGCCCAGGCGGCGCGGACGATGGGCCAGGGATCGACTTCCATTTCGAGGCCGACGTAGGCCATGATGACGGAGGCCTTTTGGAAGGCGTCGAGAGCGAGGACGTGGCGGGCGATGAGGCGGCTTTTCTGGCGGCGGACGAGGGGGGACATGCAGGCGAGGCTTTCGGAGACGGCGCGGCGGAGTTCGGCCTTGCGGGCCGGGGCGCTGGGGCAGAGGTGGAGCGGGAGGCCGGGATTAGCGGCGAGGCGGCCGCAACGGCGGCAATGAAATTCCTGGAAAGAGTTGGTCATAAGAATTCAAAAAATTAAAAATGCAAAATTAAAAATTAAAAATTCAGAAGCAACAACAGCAAAGCCAGGCGGAAAACGGCATTTTATTATGGCGGCTGCAAACAGCGCATCCGCCCTACATAACAACACCCGCTACTCTTCGGGCGTTTCGTCCTTTTTTGCTCGTTCGGCGGCGGCGTCGCGTTTGCCTTGTTCGAGAACTTTGCGGATTTCGATGAGCCGGGCGGAGATTTTCTGTTCGTAGCCGCGGTCGGTCGGCTCGTAATAGATTTTTGAGACGCCGAGGTAGTCCTGGGCCGAGACGGCACCGGCGACCTTGTGCGAATATTCGTAGCCGAGGCCGTGGCCGAGCTTGGCGGCGCCGTGGTAGCTGGCGTCGCGGAGGTGGACCGGCACGGGAATGGTGCGGTTCTCCTTGACATCGTCGCGGGCGGCGTAGATGGCCGATGTTACCGCATTGGACTTGGGGGCACAAGCAATATAGACGGCGGCCTGGGCCAGGGGCAACTGGGCTTCGGGCAGGCCGACGAATTCGGAAATCTGAAGGGCGGAGTTGGCGACGACGAGGGCCATGGGGTCGGCGTTGCCGACGTCTTCGGCGGCGCAGATGACGATGCGGCGGGCGATGAAGCGCGGGTCTTCGCCGCCTTCGAGCATGCGGGCCATCCAGTAAAGGGCGGCGTCGGGGTCGGAGCCGCGCATGCTTTTGATGAAGGCGCTGACGGAGTCGTAATGTTCGTCGCCGGTGCCGTCGTAGACGATTTGCTTTTGCTGGATCGATTCCTCGACGACGGCGAGGCTGATGGGGATGGGTTTGCCGCGCTTGAGGCCGCCGGCTTTCATCTGGCTGAGGACGGCGATTTCGAGGGCGGCGAGGGCGCGGCGGGCGTCGCCGTCGCAGGTGGTGGCGAGGTGGGCGAGGGCTTCTTCGGCGGGTCGGACGTCGAACTTGCCGAAGCCGCGCTCCTTGTCGGCGAGGGCGCGGCGGAGGAGGGTGATGATGTGCTCCTCGGCGAGGGGCTGAAAATGGAAGACGGTGCTGCGGCTGAGGAGCGGGGAGTTGACGGAGAAATAGGGATTTTCGGTGGTGGCGCCGATGAGGATGACGATGCCGCGCTCGACGTCGCCGAGGAGGACGTCCTGCTGGGCGCGGTTGAAGCGGTGGATTTCGTCGATGAAGAGGACGGTGCGGCGCGAGGAGGTTTCCAGGCGCGAGCGGGCCTGGTCGAGGGCCTGGCGGACTTCCTTGACGCCGGAGGAGGTGGCGTCGAATTCGACGAACTCGGCCTTGGTCTGGCCGGCGATGATCTGGGCGAGGGCGGTTTTGCCGACGCCGGGCGGGCCGAAGAAGATGACGCTCTGGAGGCGGTCGGCCTCGATGGTGCGGCGCAGGAGTTTGCCGGGGGCGAGGAAATGTTCCTGGCCGACGAATTCGTCGAAGGTGCGCGGGCGCATGCGGACGGGCAGGGGAGCGGCCTGGGCGACGCGGGCGCGGAAAGAGTCTTCGAAGAGGTCTTTTGGCATACGCAGTAATTATAGCAGGCGGAGACGGGGGGAGGGAACAGTTCTCGCGGAAGTGCGGGCCAGATTTGCCAACAGCAACGGCGAATATCCAATATCCAACACTCAATATCCAATCATGAAGGACGGATTCCGTTGGGGAAAACAGAGGAAAATAGGTGGCTGTCCCTATTTTAAGGGAGAGGGGTGAAGAAGAGACAGAAACGGCGAATATCGAATATCCAACACTCAATATCCAATCATGAAGGACGGATTCCGTTGGGGAAAAACAGAGGAAAATAGGTGACTGTCCCTATTTTAGAGAACAGCGGAAGCGGCGAAGAGTTGTTGGTGATCGGATACATTTGGGCGCGACAAAGAACACACTTTGGCCCCGGCGGAGCCGGGGCTTCAAAGTGTGGCACCCGGAGAAAACAAAAACGGCGGCTGCTACTTCGTCGGATTCAGGCAGCGGCCAAGGAAGAGGATGCTGCCGGTGGCGTTGTCGCGGATGAGGAAGAGGAAGGGGTGGTCGGCGCGGAACCACTCACCGTAGTCGGCAAGCGTTTTGACAGCCACCCCCGTGGCTGCAGCCGCTTCGGTTCCTTCCTCATTTACGTCCACGAAAGCCTTATGCACCACGGCCGAAATGTACAGTGGAGGCTTCGCCGAAGACATCCCCGAAAAATCTGCCTTGTCCCCGAAGGCATCCTTCATGCCCATCGCCTTGAGCGTGTCCACCAGAGAAAAATAGCAGGTCATCTGGAACTTCGGTATCGAGACATGCACCTCAACGGTTTTCATCTCCCCGGCCCACTTCTGTATGGCATCCGCCGTCAGCGATTTTTCAACCGCCGATAGATCTGCCGAAGTTTCCTGTCTCGGCAGCAGCACCAACATCGACAACTGCTGATCGCTATCCTTAGCATGAGCGCCATAAGGCAATTCCAAAATCTTAACCGCGTTGCTTTCCAGGTAGCGGAAACGGCCCGTCTGTGACATAAACGGCACCTTAACCTCCGGTCTCAAGGCTTCATTCTTCCTGGGCTTGTCCGACAGGTAAAAAGATTCATCACGCGTGTCCGCCACCTTGAACTGATACCGCCAGGTGCCCTTGAAATAGATGGCGTTGGTCAGAACCAGCCGAGTCTGATCGTCCAGAATCCCCGGCTTGAGCAGTTCCTTGATTCTGTCCTGGGTCTCTTTCTCGACCCAGGCGTTGATGGTTTTGCGGGCGTCTTCGGCCCCTTTCTTGAAATCCACCAGCTTCAGGTCTGCGCCGTAATTGGCCACCGTCAGGTCCAGAAACGGTTTCTTGAACTCGTAACCTTTCTGGCCCCAGAGGGCGTTGGCAATCCTCAGTTCGTACGCCTGCTTCCCCACTCCGGCCTTCAGGCTCTCGGCCAGGGCCTTGAGCGCCGGATGAAGTCGCTCTTGCGACAGGTCAAAGTGCAGAACCGTGGCCATCTGCTTTTTGGTCTCGCCGCTGGCCCCCGCCAAGGTCATGCCGAGGGCGGTCGAGATGCTATATGGCGAGAAAAAGAGGTTATCGCTGTCGGTGCCCTGAAGCTTGGCGTAAAGGTCGCAGGCGAAACGGTTGTTGTCGAGGACGAGCTTTTTTGCATCGTCGGAGGGAGAGGCGGCGAAAGAGGGGGCGGCGAGGAGAAGAAGCAGAAAGAGGGGGAGAGAGGATTTCATGTGGAGGATCCTTTCAGAACAGTTAGAGGCGCGAGGCGGACAAAGGTTCACGGGTATTTTAGAGAAAAAGAAGAAGAAAAAGAAGAAGAAGAAAAATGTCTGCGCGATTGGATTCCACGGGCTTGCGCCGCGTGGCTATTATCAAACGCCGCTACGCGGCTAACGGTAACAACGGCGACAACAAAAACAGCAACCACAAAAACAGCAACAACGACCTCCAGTCGGGCGGTTTATTTTTCATGGCCACGCTTCGCGTGGACCATGCCACCCAAGGTTAATGGTAATTGGAGAAGAAACAACAACACCCTCACCCTACCCTCCCCCAAGGGGGAGGGGTGAAGAAACAACGGCAACAGAAACAGCCGGACAGGGCAGAGCCCTGTCCCTACGAACAGAAAAAGAAACAACAACGGCGACGGTCAGCGTGAGATCGAGGCGGGGCGGAGGGTGTTCATGTTGACGGTTTCGGCGCCGGGGGCGACGATGCCGCGGCGCGTGAGGAGGGTGCCGGTGAGGCGGTAGAGTTCGACGAAGTCGTTCAGATATATTACCTGGGCCTGGACCTGGGTGATCTGGGCCTGGAGGAGGTCGCGCTGGGCCTGGGCGACGAGGAGGGAGGTGGATTTGCCGTTGTCGAACTTGGCCTTTTCGGCGCGGAGGGATTCCTGGCGGTACTTGAGGGTGACTTCGGCGGCGGCGACCTCTTCCTTGGCGCGGTGGAGTTCGATGTAGGCGTTGCGGGCGTCCTGCTCGACGAGGAGGGCGAGGTTGCCGACGGACTCGATGGCCTGGTCGCGCGAGAGGACGGCGTGTTCGTAAGTGGCTTTGGCAGCGCGGTTGCCGATAGGCTCTTCGTAGAGGAGTCCGACGGAGAAGTTATAGTTTTGCTCGTTCATGCGACCGAAGGATTGGGCGAAAACGCGGGAATAGCCGGTGGCGCCGAGGCTGGCGAAAACGTCGAGCTTGGGGAGGAGACCGTTTTTGGTTTTGACGACTTCGAGGTCGCCGCGGTTGGCCTGGAGGCGAGCCTGGTTGAGGTCGGCGCGGAACTTTTGGGCGGCGGCGACGTGATCGGCGACGTTGTCGAGGGCGACCTCGGGGACGGTGGGCTGGTCGAGGAGGACGAGGTCGCGGTCGAGGGGGTGCGTGCCGGGAGGGTTGAGGAGTTGGAGCAGGTTGACGCGAGCGGTTTCGAGGGCGGCCGTGGCGTTGATCAGGCCTTCGTGGCGCGAGGCGACTTCGGCCTGGGCGGCGGCGAGTTCGGTGGGGGCGAGGACGCCGACATCGATTCTCCTCTGGGTTTCGTGAAGTTGCTGCTCGGCGATTTTGAGGGACTGCTGGAAGATTTCGATCTGGCGCTGATCGAGACAATAGTTCCAATAGGCAACCTCGACCTGGGCGACGAGGGCTTCGGTGAAGCCGCGCAGGTTGTACTGGGAGGAGAGGGTGTCGATTTTGGCTTCGCGGACGTTGGCGAGGTTGACGTCGGTGCCGTAGCCGCGCAGAAGGGCCTGGGTGATGGAGAGTTGTCCGGTGGTGGCGGAGGTGGGGCCGCCGGCGAGGACGGGCGGTTCGACGACCATGGGGGTGAGGTGGGCGCCGAGGGTGGTGCCGGTGGGGAGGAACTGGGTGAGGCCGACCTGGAAAGCGTTGCTGGTGAAGTCGCCGATGAACGGCTGCGAGGCGACTTGCTGCGTAGCGCGGGTGCGGTTGAAGGTGTAACCGGCGGTGAAGTCGGGATCAAAGGCGGCCCACTGGAAGTTTTCGGCGGTGCGGAAGATGGGGGTGTTGTAACGGTCGACGACCAGGGCGCGGTTGTTTTGGAGAGTGATGAGGACGGAGTCGTTGATGGTGAGTTGGAGCGGGCCGGCGGTGTCAACTTTCGGGGTTACGGTATTAGGCCTTAACCCCTCAGCCGGCACTGAAGTGCCGCCCACTGCCGAGGGAGAGGGGTTGTTGGTGGCGGCGCGGGCCTGGAGCGTACCGAGGTAGTCCTCGGTGCGATAAACTTCGGTGGAAGAGCAGGACGAGAGGGCCAGGGCCAGGAGGGCCAGGGCGGGAAGAAGGGTAGAGCGAGGAACCATGAGCGAAGAGTCCTTTCATGAACGGCAGTCTACAGTCTTCAGTCCTCAGACTTCAGGCGCAGCAACAGAAGAAACAGCGACAGAAGAAACAGCAACGGCCATCATCCACACGTCATTCTTTCATGGCCCGTCTTCGCCGGACCATGCCACCCACCGGCAAGGATGTGGTTGAAACAACGACGGCAACAACAGAAACAGCAAGAACCGAAACAGTTGCGGCATGAGGGGTATTATAGTAGCAAATTCCGTGGTCCTGTAAAGCCAGTTTGGGAAAAGTGGCCAGCGCTCGCCAGTTGTTGGCCGGTAAAAGAAGAAAGGGCCCCGGAACGATTTCCGGGGCCCTCGTCATTTGTTGCTCAACCAGGTCTGCGCCTGATCGTCAGTGTGGCCGGGCCGAGGCGGCGAAGATACCCAGCTCGCGGGGAGAATAGTTGGTGCCGCCGCCACCTCCGGCGTACTGAGTGTCGATCACCTTAAACGAAAAAAGACATGAATCCATCTCAACCCGCGCCGCCCAAAAACCTCAACCTGAAAATCCAGACGCGGAGCAACACTCTCCCAACTTCAAAAGCGACTGTCAAAAAAAAAGTGATAGCGGCAAGACGATCTGATGGAAGCCTCTCTGATCGCGCCCTGCGGACACAAAAAGGCGGAACGGGTGGAAAAAAAACTTGCAGAAACTCCTGGGACTGGCGAAACTAGAGCGGCAGCAGGCAAAGATGGTGAAAGGAAAGTGTCGAAAGGTTAATCGTCTTTTTTAGGAGAAACTCGATGAGTAACCGTAAGATCATTGGGCGACTTATGGTGTTGCTGGTGGGTGCGGTCTGTGGCTTGACCACTGGCTGCAGCAGCGATCATACCATTGCTCTGAACTATCAGCCGGAGAAAACTTTGAGCGTTGCGGGACACCCCAAAGTTGTTCTGGTTGATCTGGCCGACAAACGAGAGGCCGGTGACGCCGTTGGTCTGCAGGTCGGCGAACTCCGCGGGGTCTTAGGCAACATCAGCGCCAAGGTGTTCAGCAAGGACGATCCCGTCGCCTGGGTCGGCCAGGCCCTGGCGGCGGAGTTGACACACGCCGGTTTCGAGGTGGTCAACAAAAAGTCTGCGACCGGGAATGATTCGCCCCTGGTGGTCCGCGGCGAGGTGACCAAGATCCTGCTCGCCCAGAAGGGGGTTTACTGGGCTGGGAGCTACAGCACGACGATTCACTTGCGGCTGATGATCCAAAAGAAGGGAGCGACAATATTTGACGACACCCTTACAGCCACGGTTATGCGCGGCGTCTCGGGCGGCCGTGATGACAACATGATAAATGAGTTGACACGTGCACTCCACGACTTGATGGACGAAGTCCTGCCCAAGATCATAGCTGCGGCAGCCTGATTAATAACCGGGCGGCCGTCGGCGGTCGCGTAAACGGGTTTACCGCCGTTCTCTTGCAGTTTTTTACTCTCTCCTGATCTACCAACAAAATAGCCGCCTTTAGGCGGCTATTTTGTTGGTCGGGGCGACAGTACGGAGTTCGAACCAAACCGCGTTTCTCGGGATCATTTCTTCTTGGGACCGGTATACACACTGAATCCCGGGCCATTGAGAGCGGCTTCCTTCTCCGCATCGCTCAGGGGAAACTGATCGAGCCAGGCTTTCATGCCGGGAACATCCTTCGTCCCATCCTTGGTTTTAAACTTGTTGCTATGGTACTCCAACAGGGACATGGCGGCCACCTTGAGCGCCTCCCCTTTCTGCTGTTTGATCCAGGCCGTCGCCGCCTGAAAATTGCTTGCCGGCCAGCGCAGCATGATGCCCCGGATGGCCGCAAGACGGTCCGCCTCTAATTCCAGCTTTTCCGTCCACGCGGTCGCAAACGCCGGGTCTTTCATGGCCGCCCCGTCCCCGATGGAAAAGAAGATCAAATACCGGATTTCATCAGGTTTCTGGGCTTGCAAACACCACTGCGCCGCCGTCGCAGGATCATTGGAAGCCCAAACAAACAGGAGCGGGTGGATGAACGGATGCCCGTTGGTTTGTAGCGACCAATCCGCGGAGACTTTTCCGTGTGTTTGTCCGCAGGTTACCAGGACCGTACTCCAGGGGCCGACGGTCGGCGTTTTTACCTGCTGAAGCCAGAGGAGGGCGGCAAGCGGCTCTCGTTGCGCCCACTCTTTAAGCAAAGGCGCGAGGGAAGACAGCGCCTTTTTCCGTTCTTCCCCTTCCGGCATCTGCATGATTGTCTCAATTTCGGGTGGCTTACCGGCGGAATTGGCGTTTGGGGCCGGTTTGGCTGGGGCGGCGGAAGCGGCCGAGGTGGCGCTGATTTCGTCTGCCAGGGCCGGCTGGGCCGGGAACAGACCGGAGAGGATCAGAGCGGCGGACAGGGCGGCAAGGAGAAGTGGCGGCTTCATGGGGTGCTTTCCTTTCGGAAAGAAGACGGGTTATTCGACCAGACTCACGGCGGCCTATTCTGCAAGGTCTAATCGGCCTGCATATAACAGCGTTTGAACTTCTTCCCGCGGTCACACGGACAAGGTCCACGCTGGCGTGGCCCTGCGCCATCAGTCGCACGCGGTTCAAATTAAGTTGCTTGGCACGAGAAGTTCAAACCGCACACAAACAGGATACCTAAGTCAGTGTTGGTGTCACAAGAAGAAAGCCGCGCGACGTTTCCGCCGCACGGCTTCTTGGAATTCTGGTCGGGGCGACAGAACGGAGCCGGATCAAACGCCTATTCTGAGACAATGTGCCGCGACATCTCGTATTCGAAGAGCAGCGGATCATTCGGATACGGCACGGTTTCGCCGGTCATGGAAAAGCCGTTTCGCCGGTAGAACTCGATGGCCGCCTGGTTGTTGCTGGTGACCGTCAAATAGAGGCTGTTCACTCCGCGGTCACGCGCCCAGGTCACCACGGCGTCGATCAATGATCGGCCGATTCCGGTGCGTCTGTGCGACGGCGCCACCCACATCGAAACCAGGTGGGCCTTGTGCGGATCCTGCTTATCCAGAAACCCAGAGATCAGGCCGCAAGCGGCCGCCGAATCCATGGCGAGATAGCCGGTGGACCTGTCACTGCACCGGGCGGCGGCACGCTGGAGCCAGTCGGCGTCGGAAAGTTGCGACTCGTGGGCATAGGTGCTGCCGAAGGCGCTCGGCGAATCCCGCAGGGCCGCGAGGCGGACGGTCTTAAAGACTAGAGCATTGCTTGCAGTGATTCGTTCGAGAGTTTGCACTCGGCACCTCAAGGGCTATTATCCTTTTGCTGCTGTTTCTGTGGTTGTTTCTGTTTTCTCTACTTTCTCTTTTCTACTGCTCTCCTGCTCTACCAGCAATAAAAAAAGCCGACCTTCGTCGGCTTTTTTGTTGCTGGTCGGCCAGTATCTCAAGAGTTGGAACAAACCGCCCAGACGTTCCTCGGTGAATTCCTGGTACCTACGCTGCAAAACAAGATGCTACAGGGACTTATCGACTCGGCGCTCGAAGTCGAAGAGCAAGATGTTCTCGTCGAGGTGCTCGCTTGAGCGCCATCAGAGGATGGTTTGGTGGCATCTGAGGGCAGTTCTTCATCACTCTGAGGCCGCCATTGCAGCCACAGGGGAGGCACTCTTGCCGCGCCAAATGGCCGACCATGCAACGAGTATGTCACAAGGTCGTCTCCGCTCGACGCAGGGCAACTTGGCCGATGTCCCCGCAAGTGTCCCTGCAAATGTCCCCGCATCAAGTCCGCGTACCCGGAAATGGAATGGTCAGCACCGATTCAGCACGTGGGGCGTCGAGAGGGGCTGACGTGGCCTGGCCGGGGAGCGCTGCCGGTCGTCGCGGGCGTGGATGCGTCGTTTTGCTGTGTAGGATGTAGTAGCCCGGCCTCGGCTTGCGGACGAAATCGATCATCCGGCGGCTGGTCAGGAGTATGAGGGTGCGTTTGGCCTGTTTCTCGCCGAGTTGGAACTGGGTCTGGACCATCTCGCGGGTCAGCTTAACGCCATCCCGTAACTGGTCCAGAATCCAGTGGTGGCGATCCGTGAGCGGCTCTGACGTCGCCTGGCCGAACTCCTCTTTATCAAGTTCGCCTTCGAGCCAGTCGAGGATGAACATGATGTCCTCCCGGACCCGCTGGCACTTTCTCTTCAGCATCCGCTTCGCCTTGTCGTTGATCATGGGACGGCTCCTTTCCGGTTGGCTTGCATGTGCTGGAGTTCAGACCGTTCTGGACTCCCGTTCAAGCACATGAAGCCGCGGATTGCCGTCCACATCAAGGCTTTTCTGGCGATTGTTCTCTGGCCACTGAGGTCAGAGAGCTGGCTGTGGATTCGCCGCTTCAGGATATCGTCGAGGCCCGTTGAGTTGGCTTACTTCGGAGCACGTAGTAACCGGGCCGGGGCTTTCGAATAAAGTCGGTCAGGCTGCGGTTGGACAGATCGGCGAGGGCCCGCTTGGCCTGCTTCTCGCGGATGCCGAACTGGGCTTGGACCATGGCGCGGGTCAGTTTCACACCATCGCGGAGTTGGCCGAGAATCCAGTGCTGGCGGTCGGTCAGGGGTTCGCCGCCGGTCGGTGCGGCAGCCTTTGGGCTGGCGTCCCCACGCGGCGCCGCCAATGTCCCCACGTCATGTCCCTGCGAACTCTCCGTGACGCCCTTTGCGGTGGAGACGCCGTCCTCCACGGTTAGCCACTCGGCCAAGTGGTAGCCGGCGCCTTTGTTGGTGATGACGTCTTCGCGGCCGACAACGACGTTTGCCTTCTCCAACATCACGTTGCAGACGCGGACCCGCAAGTCATGCACGCACGAGGCGACTGCGCCCTCGGTCACCTGGCCCGTGGAATCCACGGCGTCGGCCAGCTTCGGCGCGCTGTACCTGGGCAGCTTGCCGGTGGGCCGACGCTTGCGGAAGGCCTGCATCACTTCCCACGAGTGGCCCGCGCCGCCAGCTTCCAGGATGGTCTCCCCGAGCAACTCGATGTGGTCCTCGTAATAGGCCAAGACGCCGCCACGGAACGGCGTGGGCGGGTCGCCGGGTAGACTGCCCGCCGGGAACACCTTCCGGTGCTTCGCAAGGACACCCTGGATGACCTGTGACAGGCTTCGGTCGGACGTGCCGTCGCCGAAGGGCTTGGAGATAAAGTCCATGGCGCCGTTGCCGAGCAGTTCCATTGTCAGGTCCAGCCCCTCCTTGTGATGGCCGGTCATGATGACGACGGGCACCACGCCGCGGCCATTGATCTGCTGGATCTGCTCGATGAGCTGACGGCCGTAGTCGATCTTGGCGAAGCCCCGGCCCGGTCGAGCGGGAATCTCCAGGTCGGCCAGGACGTAGTGGTAGCTGTTCTTCTCGACCAGCTCGCGGGCTTCCTGCTGGCTTTCCGCCCAGTCGTGCTGGTGGTTCATGGCGGCCAGAACATCTTCGATTTCCTCGCGGATGTTCGGGTCGTCCTCAATAACCAGCGCCCGGATCGTTTCGCTCATTGTACGGCCTCCTCCAGGACCTCCGTCCTGGGCAGCAGGACGCGCACGGTGGTGCCCACGTCCTCCTGGCTCTCAAAAATGACCCGCCCTCCATGGGCTTCCACATACCGGTGGGCGATGGGCACCCCGAACCCGGTGCTTTTCCGCTTCGCCTTGTTGCGACGGCGCGGCACCCGGGCTCGCAGTTCCGCCAGGTTGTCCGCCGACATGCCCATGCCGGTGTCGCGGATGACGATCTCCACGGCGTCCGGCTGGGCTATCGCGTCCACGAATATCTCGTCGCGGCGCAGGTCATTGTGCCGCGCCATGAACGATTCATAGGCGTTCTTGATGAGGTTCGAGACGGCCAGGATCACCAGATGACGCGACAGTTGCAGACGCAGGCCGTCGGGCACCCGCAGGCAGAAAACCACGGTCTGAGGGTCGAAGCCCAGATCCTCGATGTTCTTACGGGCCACCTCGCAGGCAACCTTAAGCACCTCGTCCAGGTCCTCCGGCAGCCGCTCGATGGGCAGCGGCTCCGTGTAAAGCTCCATGTCCGCGATGCACCGTTCCATGATCGACAGGCTCTCGGTCACACGCTCCGCTTTCCGCTTCAGCGCGGCCCGGTCCGAGTCGACGTCGTCCAGCAAGGACTTAGTTGCCGGCCGCAGATGCGTCAGTATGCTGCGCAGATCATGGCTGATCGAGCCGGCCAGAACGTTGAACCGCTCTTCGCTGGCCTCGATAACCTCCTGCACCCCTTCGTCGCCATATTTCTCGCGGACTTTAGCCAGGCGGACAGTGAGCCGTTTTTCAGCAGAGTCCTGCTTGCCCGCCTCTCGCCGCCGCTTGCGGCGCTGCGCGTAGCTGCGTTCGGCGGCGCTGCAGACGAAGGCATTCGGATCCTTGACCAGTTTCGCCGCAAGGCCGTCAAACGTCTCGTCCTCGACCAGGCTCAGCCCGTTGGCGATGACCTTGCGGACCTCCCACTTCTCGTCGCCGGCCAGCGTCTCGAGGAGTTCCCGCACCGAAGGCGGACACTCGACGAGCCGGCCGGTCTGGAAGGCCTCCATGACCTCTTCGGCTATGGCCAGCCGCCGCCGCCAATGGTCGGCCTGACCGGCCTTGAGCCGGACCAGCATATCGTCCCAGTCGTTGGGCATCAGTAGTTGTACCTTTCCTTCCGCTTGACGAAGGCTTCCTCGCCGCCCTCGAGGAGGTCGATGATCTCCATCCGGCAGTCATCAACGCTGCCGCTGTTCTGAAGACACGCCTGGTTACCGTCCGAGGTCAGGACAAAGACACCTTCGGCGTCGCCCAGAACCGGGATATTCGGGTTGTGCGTTATGAGGACGATCTGGCGGTGCGGTTTCACCCGGCGGATGCTGTCCACCACGGTGTCGTAGATAAACCGGTTGTCGAGGTTGTCCTCAAGCTGGTCTACCAGCAGCGGATTCTCGCTCTCCATGAGCAGAATCGGCAGGATGGTTGTGCACTTCTGGCCGGTCGAGAGCGACAGCGAGTCCCGCCAGCCGTCTCCGACCTTCAGCTCAATCCGCGGCTGGTCGATGAGTTCGACTGTCTCGATTCGCATGAGCACCCGCTGGTCGTGTAGGGTCGAGATCACCTTCGACGCCTGGCTGTCGTTCAGCCCCACATGCTTCTTCAGGACATCATCGTCTTCGCGCCGGACCACGTCGGCCAGTTCCGCCGGCGACAGGACATCGGCGATCCTCTTGGCAACGTTCTTGTGCTGGAGACTGGAGTATTTCAGAGCCTCGGCCAGCAGCTCGGAGTAGGGGTCACGATTGCCGTCCTGCTCGATCCGCACGCGCACCGGCGACGAAACCGTCTGGTTGATCCGCTCGGCCACTTGCTGCCGGAGGACGAAACGCTGGTCGCGCAACTCGGACAACCTGTCGGCGAGTTCCTGTCGCTGCTTCCTCAGCGTTTCCAACTTCTCCTGGAGTTCGGCCTGTTGCCGCGCCTTCAGTAGCAGGTCGTTCCGCTTCGTTTCCCACTCGGCCCGCTCGGTGGCCTGGCCCTGGGCCTCCTTGTCCTTCGTGATCAGGTCGCGAAACTGGAGTTCCTGGCCCTGGTGCAAAGACTGGAGCTGTGCGACATCGTCCGCCAGTCGGGTCTGCTCGACTACGAACATCCCGCGACCATGAGACAAGAGTTGGTCGAGTTCGGTTCCAAGGTCGCGGAGCCGGCCGAGGGCCCGCTGGAGAACCGCGCCGTTAGGCCCTTCGAGGATTTCCTTGGCGAAGAGTCGCTCGGCCCCGGCCGTGAACTGGCCCACGCCCTCGTCGAACCAGGCGACGTACTTCTGGAGCAGCTCGTCCGCGTCGCTCATGGCCTGCTGTTCGCGCTGCCGGTAAGCCTTGTTGGTCTGGGCGAAGTTGATCTCGTCGGCGTTCTGACCACCCACAGTCGCCAGGCCTTCGATCTTGGCGTTGACGGTCCCCAGGGTGCTCAACTCATCAGCAAGCTTCGCGATCTGCTCCTGGGCCGGGATGATGGCATTGGCATTGGCCTCCAGCTTGGCGCGGACGTCAGCAATTGTCGCCTGGACCGTTCCCATCTGCTCCGCCACGAAGGTGTCGATCAGGATCAGCTGCGACGCCGGGCTGTCAGCAATGTTCTCAATCTCATTCTGGCTGAAGACGTCGGCGCTGAAGATGCCGCCCGAACTAATGGTGATGTCGGTCGGCTGGCCGTCCGGCGCCAGCACCAGGGGGTCGCCGCTGGCCGTGCGGTCAACGATGTATTCAAGCCCGTCCTTGGTCTGGATTGTCAGGCGGATGCGGCCATCGCCGAGGTTGCTCTTGACCAGGCCCTCCACCCGCCGGCGGGCGACCTGCCCGACCTCGCCCTGCGGAAACTCGTCCAAGGCGTAGCGGACGAACTCCAGCACCGTGGTCTTGCCTGTACCGCGGTGACCGATCAGGCAGTTCAGGCCGCTGGAGAAGTCGAGAGTCAGCCCATCCAGGAATCCGCCGACGACATTAAGCGACCGTAGGCGGTGGAATCTGCCGTTGGTCGCCGTAGTGTTGATCATGACATTTTCTCCCAAACTGAACGCAAAATACCGTATAGCGGCGAGCGGGCTCGCTGCCGCACAATGAACACGTGCTCGTCGGAATTGTGTTGATGACACTACTTCAGGCGGGGGCAACGGAGCGTCCGGCTCTCACGGCTTGGCTACCCACGACCTGTCTGGGTGCTTCCTCGCTAAAAGCCAGTCGGCCCTCTACCCATGCGGGCGGGTTTACGCTGGAAGGTGGGATAATAGTCTAAGGTTAATGTTTTGTCAAGGGGCCGCTGTAATATTCTTGGTTTTGTGTTAACACCTGTTACAGCCTAAGGTTACGGTCGTGGACGCAGCCGCAATTCCACAACAGGTTGTCGATGTGAGTCTGTGATAAGTTTGGGAGCCAGAACTCCCACTCCGAACGAGTTTCAAACGTTGGCTGCATTCGGAAAACGGCTCTGCCATGATCCGCGAGAAAAGCCACGCCGGTTAACAGATTTCTCTGCCATTCCCGGCCAGTTTTCGGAGAACTCCCCAGTGCGTCTGCCGCATTATGCTGCTGGCTATATGCCCGCACAAGACTGCGATTGCTAGGCAGTCTGCAAGGAGTAGCTGGCTAGAAGGCCACGGCAGGTATGGCGGCCTCGACTACGCCATCGTCAACGCCGGTGACAACCTTTAGTGATACCCGGCAGTGCCCATGCGGAGCGTGGGATGAAGCGGCATCACGAGGACAGGGGCATTTTGAGTTGCTGGATGAAGCGCCAGGCATCTCATCCTCCAATCCACTACTATCAGTCACATGAGAAGTGCCCCTTGAAACGATGTCCGCACCAAGTGCACCGAACGGAAACCTGATTGGGCTCCATCGTTCGCCTCACAAACGCGCCAACGATTCCCTCGGTCACAGCTACGACATCCGAAGGACATTTTGGGCAGCGCGTGTACTCAAAGTAAGTTCCCGCAATTTTGACGTAGGCCTTACTTGCCGCGTGCGCGAGTTCAGGCGACAAATCACGCGACAATCTTGCCAATTCAGGCAATGCAGCGTGCGCCGCAGCCCGCCACTGTTCTCGGGTGGCATTAACATACGGGTATCCGCGTGTCAACGACTGCCAATCTGTGCCAAATTGTTCAAGCTCGTATATAAACCCTCGCATCCGTGGATGTGGGTACTTCAAGGCGGCAGATAGAATGGAAATATACCGCGGTTGAGATTGGGTTTTGAGAACGTTCGCAGCCTCATCGTCGTACGACTGGAGTTGTATGGATTTCCACAAGCGGTCGGCGCGCGATTTAAGAAACGCTTGCGGGTCTGCAATATTGAGCAGCCAATCCGGTGCGCCTTCGGTTTGTGCCGCTATTCCTTGAATACACAGTTTCGCAACCTCGCACTTCGTAGGTTCATCAAAAAGCCCCATAATCCGCGAGGCCCGGTCGGTCTCCCTAAAGTGCTTAAGGCAGAGCTCGGATAACCTAGGCGTCAGGGCGGCGACGCGATCAGCAGGAAAGACGCGCAGCGCCGACAGTATCTGGTCGAACTGAGTTATATAATCGGCACCCTGTAGCTGCGCCGCCCAGTACTCGAATGGTCGTTGGTCAAAAAGCTGTGGCATCTCGAATATCTCCCGAAAGTTCCCGAAAGGACGGTTCACAAGATAACTCCCCCACGACCTCATTGAGAAGGAAATACCACGCCACCCTAGCACTACAGCGTACCTTCGACAGTTTCTCGTGGCATGGTAGAGCATGTGATTGTCGCGCTGTACCGGCGTGCGACGCCATCTTCTAGGTCAGGCACCCTTTTTTCCATGCGGCCTCAATTTTTGGCCAGATGGGCAATCGCATGGCCACCGGCGTCCCTTCAGTTCGCTTTCCTCGCCGCGTCAGTGATTATGGCCGCTGCTGCCTTTTCCATTCGGATCATGGATCTGCGAACGGAGGCTGGGATTCGGTATTTCTCGTAAAACTGGTGCATCAGTCCCGGCGCCATCTTAGTCATATCCCGCGTGAGATGAATCACTGCCAGGACGTGCTCGCCGATCTGGCGTCCGACAGGGGCTGTTAAGAGCTGTTCCTGGTGTTTCTTGGCCTTGAGGATCTGCTTGGTCTGTTTGGTCAGTTCCTGTAGTGCCTTGACGTGCTTCTCGTGGAAGTCAACCACGGCCTCGAGTAACAGCAACTCGGCATTGCTGGGTTCTGTCGGCTGGCAACGGCGAGGCTTTCTCTTTGAGGCAACTTTATTTCGTTTGACAACCATGTCATCCTTCTTTCTGGCGGCTAAATGAACGCCGTCTGGGCAAGTCCACCTTTTTGTGGCGGCCAAGTATGTCACCGGCACCTCTGTTTTACAACCCCCTTTTGGTTTTGTCGGGCAGCTTTCGGTATACTTGCTGTCGCCCATTTCCCCTTTCACTATGTACCGGAGCGAATCGCGAAGTGTTCAGCTTTGAGGACGTAGTTCGTGGTTGACAAATGCGGGCACCTTGGGGAGAATCCCAGTGGCAGATCTGGACCGCATCGTTGTCGTTGGTTACATTCTGTACCGCCGTCTTATCCCATTATGCCCTCTGACCTGGGAGGTGGTGCAACGTGATAGCGTATGGCACCCAGTTACATTTCCAGTGCGCCTTTGAGTTGCGACACGTTCCGGGCATCGCCGATCCTTGGACCACGCTGGCGAAATCGATTCGCCACTGGATAGAAGGAGCCCCGCGTGATTGTCCGCCTGAAACCAACCCCGCCTTCTATTCGGCGTGGTTCTTCAATGGCGGCGAATGGCGGACACCTCGTTCACACCATTATGTGAGGACGGCTTGTCTCGTTGGGGACGGCTCAGACCGTGAGCCACAGTACTGGGCACTTCGCTATGAGCATAATTGCACGACCCCAGGACGAGTATGGCACATTGATTTGGGCGTGACGCGCGGCCCGGAGCGAGCATACCGGATGTCGATAATCGCGAGTCACTTCTTGCGATCCGGCTTTATCGGAAAAGAACCCGATCCTCCGCTGCCAACCGCTCCGCGCTTGGTGGGATGGCTTCTAAACACCAATGGGTGGGAAGGTTACGCTGGCTCCGAGCGACTCCGCGCTGTGCCGCAGTCTCTCCGGCAAGGAGAGGGCGAGGCGTTCCGTCGCCGACTCGCGGACCCCCTGCGTGGATGTCCCATTGTGGTGGTGTCCAAAGAGTTTAACACGGGCCAGTCGCCTCTTGACGCGGCAAAGCTGGCTCGACTTCTCGCTGGTTCCGCCTCTGTCTATGAGTCAGAATCAACGGCTCTCGACAAAGAGATGGAGTGGTGCCTTGGCCGACGATTCAGTTGTTGGAACGGCATGGTTCGGGTTTACCAGCCGGGCATGCGATTCGATAGCACGGGAGATGCTAAGCGACAACGATACTTCAGTTGCTCACAGATAACCCAGATGGGAGCTGATGCGGCCATAGAGATGCTCGTTCGAGGTGTTGCTCGAAGGGCACCGCAGAGACTGGCAGGCGTAGCCATTTCCATCGAGGACATCGCGGCCATCGAACGTGAGCGACGAATCACCGAGCTGAAGAATGCAGTCACGGATCAGGACCGCGCGGAATGGGTTAGCCTGCTTGAGCAAACCAATGTCGAACTCGAAGCTACCAACACGCAGAAAGATGTGCAAATCGGCCAACTCCAAACCACCATTGCTGACGCGGAGGACAACATCTCTCGGTTGGAGTATGAAAAGAAGACCATCATCGCCAAGACGGTTGAAAGCGAGAAAACGTTTACGGCGATGCGTTCACGTGCCGACGCAATATTATCCTTGACGGAGCTCCCCGACTCGATGCGGGAGGTAGTGGACATCGTCCGGCTTGTTCATGGCAACCGCATCGCGTTTACGGATCAAGGACTAAAGTCTGCGTCCGAATCGGATTTTGATGATGTCCACGATGCGTGGAAATGCCTGTGGGCTATGGCCACCACGTTGCATGATCTGTTTTTCTCCGGGGTGCGAGAGACCAATAACATCGAAACCGCTTTTTTAGGGACCAGTGGTTTCCGCTTGGCCATGACTGAAGGGGAATTGACGAAGGACAATTCGCAACTAATGAAACTCCGAAAAGACACGTTCGAAGGAGCCGAAATCGACATTACGCCGCATGTGAAACTGGACAGGGATACCACTCGAATTTACTTCTGTCCTATGCGCCAAGAAAATTCCAGACTTATTGTTGTCGGTCACATCGGTCACCTCAAGACGGCAGGGACCAAGAGGCGAAAAGACTGAGGCGAGCATGGGAACCGCCGCCGGTGGAGGGAGAGATCGTCTGCCAGGAGCGGCTGGGCGGATTACTCAGGCACTATTACCGGAAAGCGGCCTGAACGGGTCCTATTCCATACCGATGTTCGGATAGCGACGATGCACGGCCGCGCGGACCTTCGCCTTCTCTGAGGACGAGCCGTTGGCTGACACCCGCGCCAATGCGTCTCGGGCGTACGCCTGGTCGTGGATCGGATACTTCCGTTGCGCCGGAAATACGAACGCCGAAGACGGCAGGGCCTTGCGCCCCTTTGCTGATAACGTGGCCATAAACGATCCTCCATGATTTAGTCGTTAGTAGTCGCCTTCTTCTTAGCGTATGGCTCCAGAACTCATTCGTGAGCTACGCAGCCCCCGATGGTAGTATCGTAGCATGGCTTCCGCAGCGATGAAACAGATATTGCACAGGCTGTTGTAGTCGCCATGGGAAAAGCCGTTGTTGGCGAGAAGTTGCCGGGCGAAGATATGGTGAAGGTCACTTCGATTGGCTCTACTCGCATATTGGGGCGAGGGGATTGGCTCGCCATTTGCGATGTAGCAGGGCTTGTGGCGAGCAAGCAGGCAGAAGAAGGCGTTGGCCAGCGACGAATGCAAATTGTACTCGGCCCTACTTACATCCAGGCGGTCTACCAGATCGGAAAAACTAAACCGCGCTTTACCCTGCCTTGCTAACCGCGAAAAGAATCTCACGTCGGCGATTATGTTCTCACGATAGCCGCGCCCGCTATACCGTTTTGCTACACCCGTCGCCCAAAACCACTTGCGGATTTCGCGCCGTTGTCGCGGGTTGGGCGCCGCCGGATGATGAAAGAAGAATACACTGAGGGTGGCCAACATATTGAGGGACGGAAGAAAGCCACTGTGCAGGGCGCTGAAGTTGTGATACAGGTAATCAACGGCCTTGCCAAAGGCCGTTTTGTAGTTTCCCCACCGCCGGTAGAACTGGCTCTCATGCCCATCGCTACTGATACGCTTCTCCCACCACCGGACAGTGGCTTCCAGTGCCCGCTCGCCGACATCGATCTCTCGCTCAGGTGTAACGAAGGCAAAACCTTGCAGAATAACAGTGAAGTCAATGTCGTGGAATTCAGGGTTTATTCCATCGCGGAGCACATGAGCAAGGTCGCGGAGGTCAACTGTCGATGCGCGAGCGAAGGCGCGGTCTGCCGAGCTGATCTTCATCCCCTGTGAATTGATGCGGATGAAGACTTCACGAACTTCCTCAAGATTGTCTGAGTGAATCACAACAACAGGTACCTTGTACTCCAGTAAGCGGCGTCGACAGTCTTCAATCTTCTTGAGCAAAGGCTTGGTATACCCTTTGTGCTGACGCCGCCAGTTGTGGGAGAGAATGTCCCGCACCGGCACGTATTCCCGATGTACGGGCTTGCGATAGACGAAGCGAGCGGGATCGTCGTCGTCACTGTCCGAATTGGGAACAAAGCAAAGGCGGCTGAAGTCGATCAACCGCCCGCTGGAGTTCTCCTTTTGCTCACCGGCAAACGCCTCATGCAGCACAGAGAGTCGCTGCTGTCCGTCAATGAGAAACCATCCATAAAGGCTTTCCGGCGCAAACGGAGGGAGAATGTGCAGAGCCTGCCGTAGTAGGTCATAGTGCTTCGGTTTTGTGTGCCAGACCAAGATTGACCCAATTGGCATGGATTTATAGATGCTGTCAAGCAGCGCAGCCGCTTTCGCGCCATTCCACACGAACTCACGCTGAAGCTTCGGAATGGCAAAGATGTGGTCGGACAAATGCCTGTGCAATCTGCGAATGCTGATTTGCTTGATCTGGGGTGTTTTCATTCTGTTTGCTCGGATCAGTATCTCAGTCCTTGTCCGTACCCGTGTGCTAGTTCACGACAGCCGTAGGTCGTCAAGAAACTCCGACGCCGGCACGACGCTCGTCACAAGCAGGTGGTCGCGTGCCCGCGTGCAGGCCACATAGAGCAGGTGACGCTCGGTGTCGTACACCTCTTGCAGATCGGCGTTGTCGCCAACCGTTTCGATCCGCTCCTGGAGCGGGATGATCTCGTCATCGCAGGCCATCACGACCACGGCGCGAAATTCCAGGCCCTTAGCGAGGTGCATGGTGCTGATTGAGACGTGACCGCTGGCGGTTTCGACGTGCTCGTCGAGAACCCTGAAAGCCAGGCCCGCTTCCTTGACGGCGGCTCGCGCCCGGTCCAGTTGCGCCGCGGAACGGACGAAAACGCCGAATTCGTGGGGCAGCACACCCGCTTTGGCCTGTTCCGCCAGCCAGTGGCCGACGGTCTTGATCTCCTCGCTTTCGCTCTTGAGCGAGTGAATAACCGGCGGCGGGCCGTTGAACACGGAAACCGTATCGCTCCGGTCCTCCCTGTTGTCATCCACGTCAGTCACGACCGGGCCAAGCAGGCGATCCGCCTGCGTGCGGATTTGATGGGAAGTGCGGTAATTGACCCGCAATGTGCGGGAGCGGCCCCGGATGTCCACGCCGAGGGACTTCCAAGAGAAGGGTTGCTGGAAGATGCGCTGGCCCAGGTCGCCGGCGAAAAAGAGCGCGTTGGGCCGACTTCCGCCCAGAGCGGCAAAGAAGCGAAGATGGGCGACGCTGATGTCCTGGGCCTCGTCCACGACTGCGAAATCGAAAACCACCTTCTTGTTCTTCGAGAGCATCGCTGCCAACGAACTGAAAAGCCCCGCGTGGGTAATCAGTTTGCGGGCCTTCAACCCGGCGCGAACGTGGTCAAAGATGGACCACAAGACGGTGCGCTGCGACTCCGGGAGCCGAGTCTTCCGGCCGAGGCGGGCGACATCGCGGTACGCCTCCCAGTTCTCCAACTGCCACGCATCCACCACCTGCTCCCATTCGGTGAGTAGGAAATGCAGGCTGAACTTGTGACCGTCCACGGCACTCGCGGCCTCTTGCACCAGATCGCGCAGCACTTCCCGGCTGGCAATCGTCGCCGGCCCGACGTGCGTTTTGTAGAGCCGCAGGCCGATGGCGTCAAGTGAGTGAACATCAATCCGCTCCGCGAGACGCGGTTCGCTGCTCAACAGCCGCTTCAGTTTGGTTTGCAGCGCATTCGCCAGCGTGTCGGAGAAGGTCGTCAACAGGACGCGGGCGTCGGAATGCGTCCGCGCCAGATGGGCGGCCCGGTGCAAGGCGACAATGGTCTTGCCGGTCCCTGCTGAACCGGAGACGCGAGCCGGGCCGGTGTAATCGTGGTCCACCCATTGCCGTTGCTCGGGGTGCAGGAAGACGGTCCACTTCTCCCACGGGAAATCGAGGGCACGCTGCAACTCCTCCACGTTGGTCATCACCCGGAAGCGGCGTTGGGCGTCGGGATGATCGAAGGGATTCGCCACTGCCACGGCGGGCTGGGCCACGCGGGGCTTGCCGCCAGTCGCCAGTTCCAGCAACGCCTCCGCAGCCTCGGCAGGCAGATGGTCGGTCAAGGCCAGCAATGTACTCTCGGTTGCTTCCCGGACATCTTTGAGCCACTCGGCGGGCACGCCGTAGCCGAGTAGTTCGTCATCGGATGCCTCGGCGAACACGGGCGTCTGTTCGGCAGCCGGTTTCGGGACCGGGGCAAGTTCCGCCTGCACGTAGACCGGGACGACGACCTCTTTCACCGTCTCGCGTATCTCGACCAACTGCGCGGCGCCGGTTGTGGGATGCGTTTCCAGCTTGCGCCGCTCCGCCCAGTCATAAGCCTGTTTGTGGTGGCCGACGTAACAGAGCAAGAGACTCGCCGCGCTCTTGTGGACGATCAACCGGAGGTCACTGCTCACCCGCACGGACCAGAAGTTCTTGTCCTTCGCCTTGTCGAGCTTGTGAAAGCCCATGCCCGGATTGGCCGGGTTGAGCTGCAAGTCGAACGCCGTCGTCTTGACGGCCTTCTGTTCGTCGCCGGTCAGGCGAGCGAGGCTGTCGGTGAATGTGTCGGCAATACGGAATTCCATCAGTTTAGCTCTCACGGCGACGCACATGTAGTCAGCTCGCACTGGGACTTCACCACTCGATGGCAGCAGATTCCTGTTCTTCTGGAAGTTGCATCCACCGTGGAGTAATCAGGATTTCCTTACCGCTACGTCGTTCCGACGCAGCATACCGGAGGGAAAACGGGCGAATGTTGGCCCAGTCGGAGTACATGCTACGGATCTCTGGACAGTCATCATAGGTCAGGACCCACGCCGCCGTCACTTCTTGCGTTATTTCTTTGCGCCGGCTTCTTTGAGAAGCTGAATTATCTGCGTATGGCCTTGCTCTTGTGCCTTGCTCAGAGGTGTATATTCAGTCCAATTGATGGTCACCTTGACATTGATGTCG
>CAIYVX010000009.1 GCA_903929765.1 uncultured Planctomycetia bacterium | reverse complement strand
GGTTACGACACCTGGGTCAACGCCGTCGATGGCAACTCAACCACCGGCGCTAAAGCGGTCGCCTTCTACAAAGGCTCCTTCGACCAGTTTGTTTCCGTCCACCCCGACTTCAACCTGACCGACTATCTGGGCACTTTTGGGTCGGATATCTCGAACAACGCGGTCTGGGCCGTAGTCGACCACAACAGCGAATTCAGCGCCATTCCGGAACCAACCACCCTGAGTCTGCTCGGTTGCGGCCTCGCCGCTCTGCTCTTACGCCGCCGACAATAACTGCGAGGGCTCTGTGCCGCGATGACACCGCGGCATGGAGATAATCACGGGCGGTTCCGATCCACTCGGAACCGCCCGTTTCGTTCTTTTCGCCACCATCTCACCTGCGCCGCCACGGTCTTCCGCCGCTGCTCCGTCGGAATCTCGAACGCGATCACCGCCTCCGCCAGACAAATCGCCCGCCCCGGCGCCTTTGACGAGCCCCTGCGCTACCAGCCGACCAACGGCTTTTCAAGACGCGGAAGGAACCTTATTGCGTTAGTAAAAGATCGCGGCCATAATGGTCGCGTGGTGATGGTTGGGTTTTCGGTCGTCCACAAAACGGAAGGAGACGGTTATGGCGAAAACTCCGCAGAATTGTGAGAAGCGCGCCGCGAAAGTCCTGGCGGCGATGAAGAAAACATTTAAGGCGTCATCGCCGAAGCTGAACCTGTCGTGGAGTAACTGGGGTTTTGGCCGCGAACCGCTCACGACTTCGCTCGCGCGGCTCCAGAAGGCGAAGATCGAATACGTCGAGTTGCACGGCAACCGGTACACGGCCGACCTGGGCTACCGGCCGCGAGAAACGGCGGCGCTCCTGGACGATTTCGGCATCCGGGCGGCGGGGATTTGCGGCATGTTCGGACGCGAGAACGACTTGTCGAGCAGCAGCGCGGTGAGTCGTCAGGGGGCCCTCGACTACATTCGCCGGCAACTCGACCTGGCCCACGCCCTGGGCTGCCAGTACATGCTGGTCGTCCCGGGCGAGTGCGGGCGGACGAAGCCGGCGGCCTTCGAGTTCGACCGCTCGGTCGATACGCTGCGCCTGGCGGCCGATGAGTTCGTCAAGGCCGGCGTCCGGGCGGCAATTGAACCGATCCGGGCCGATGAAGTCAGCTTCTGTCACACCTTTGACGACGCCCGGCGCTACATCGCGGCCGTCAACCATCCCGGAGTGCAACACATCAACGGCGACCTGTACCACATGATCCATCACGAGGACGATCCGGCGCTGACCATCCTCGCGCACGGCAAACACATGGTCAATCTTCACATGGCCGACACCAATCGCGGCACGCTGGGCTCAGGTATCTATGACCTTGATTCGATCATCGCCGCCTTGTACGCGGTGGGCTACAACAACGAGAGTTGTTTCTGCACCTGTGAGCCGCTGGGGCCGGGCGGCGACGTCTACCGGGCCATGCACGGCCACACGCCGACCGAACTACTGGACGATCTGGTGCTGACGAGCGCCCGGTACTGGCGCGAACGGGAAACACAGGTTCGCGCCGCCGCTCGCTAGATCAGGCCTTCGGGGGAAAGTGAAAACGAGCGCGTGCTGCGCGCCGGTGAGCCGCCACCCTACCCGCTCTGGCCATATTTCGTATGATAGCGGTCGTAGAGTTGGCGAATCTCGGATTCGGGAATTGGAATCGGCTGGCCCAACTGGAGCGCCAGCCACGTCGTCTTAGCCAGATCCTCGACCATGACCGCCGTCTTCAGCGCCGCCGAAACACTCGGGCCAACCGCAAAGACGCCGTGATTCTGAAGCAAACAGGCCCGGCTCGAACCGATCGTCTCCACCACCACCCGCCCGATTTCTTCTCCGCCGATTCTCGCAAACGCGCCGCACGGAATCGGACCACCCAGCTCGTCCGCCATCGCCGTCAGGTAAACCGGAATCGGTTTCCCGCAGGCCGCGAACGCCGTGGCGTAATTCGAGTGCGTGTGAATCACCGAATTCACTTCCGCCAGCCCGCCGAAAATCACCAGATGCGTCGCCGTGTCCACGCTCGGTTTGAGTCGCCCTTCCACCACCTTCCCCGCCGGATCGACGATCACGATATCATCCGGCGTAAGATCATCGAACGACACGCCCGACGGCTTGATCGCCACCAACCCCGTCTTCGGATCGCGGCCCGAAACGTTCCCCGAGGTCATCGTCACCAAACCCTGGCGCGGCAACTCCTGGTTCGCCTCACACACTTCGCGCCGCAATTCTTCCAGCATATTCACTCTCCATTAACCATATCATGCGGATGTGCCACGGCGGGTCTTGCCCGCCGTGCGAAGGCCGGCGACCTCCCGCAAGTTCGCTAATCTTCCACCGCCGCCAGCCGAATCGCCTTCAACCTCTTCATCACGTCGTTCTCGCCCCGCCCGAAATAGTCATGCAACTTGTCGTACTCGGAGAAAATCTTCTCGTACACCACATGGGCCTGGGCATTCGGCCGGTAAACTTTCTTCTTCACCCCGGCCATCCGCGCCGCCGCGTCGTGAATCCCATCATATCCGCCGGCCTGCGACCCCGCCGCCACCGCCCCGTGCATGGCCGCACCCACGGCACAGGTCTGCACGCTGCGGGCGATCTTGAACGTCCGATTCGTCACGTCGCTCCAAATCTGCATCAACAGCGGATTCCGTTCCGGCAGCCCGCCGCAACAATAAATCTCCTCCACCGGCACGCCGTGCTGCTCAAAGTTCCGAATAATTTTGTAAGTTCCGAAAGCCGTCGCCTCCAGCAGCGCCCGGTACATCGCCTCCGGCGGCGTCGCCAGCGTCAGCCCCAGAAAAACGCCCGTCAGGTCCGCGTCCACCAGCACGCTGCGGTTCCCGTTCCACCAATCGATGGCCAGCACGCCGCTCTCGCCCGGCCGCAGCCGCGCCGCCTTTTTCGCCAGCAACTCGTGAATCGACAAACCCGCCGCCCGAGCCTCCTTCTCATAGGCTCCCGGCACGCAGTTTTTCACGAACCACGCGAAAATGTCCCCCACCGCCGTCTGACCCGCCTCGAACCCGAACAGACCCGGCAGAATCCCGTCCTCCACCATGCCGCACTGCCCCGGCACGTTCTTCGTCTCGGAGCCGCAGACCATGTGGCAAACACTCGTGCCCATGATCATCACCATCTGGCCCGTCTTCGTCACCGTGCAGGCCGGCACCGCCACGTGAGCATCCACGTTCGCCACCGCCACCGCCGTCCCCGCCACCAGCTTCATCCGCGCCGCCATTTCCGCCGTCAGGCCGCCGGCCCGCGCCCCCAGCGGATAAATATCGCGGCTCAATTTTTCCTCCACCACGTTCTCGAACCGCGGATCGAGCGCCCGGAAATATTCCCGCGGCGGATAGCCCTCCTGCTTCGACCACATCGCCTTGTACCCCGCCGTGCAACTGTTGCGCCGCTCCGCCCCGGTCATCTGGAGGACCACCCAATCGCCCGCCTCCATCAACCGCGCCGCTGCCGCATAAACCTCCGGCGCCTCGTCGAGAATCTGGAGGGCCTTCGGGAAAAACCACTCCGACGAAATCCGCCCGCCATATCGGTCGAGCCACTTCTGCCCCATCTCCCGGGCCACCCGATTCACGCGGTCGGCCTCCGGCTGCGCTGCGTGGTGTTTCCACAGCTTGACCCAGGCGTGCGGATTCATCCGCCACCGCTTGTCGAAACAGAGCGGCCGCCCGGCCCCGTCCACCGGCAGCATCGTACAGGCCGTGAAATCGATCCCCAGCCCGATGACCTGCTCCGGCTTGACCTTCGCCGCCCGCAACACCGCCGGCACCGTCTTCTCCAGCACGCGCAGATAATCCGCCGGATCCTGAAGCGCCCAATCGTGGCCGAGTTTGACGCTCGTCCCCGGCAACTTCTCCGTGATCACGCCGTTGGCATATTGGTACACGCTGTCGGCCAGTTCGCGGCCGTTGGCCACGTCCACCAGTACCGCCCGCCCCGACTCCGTCCCGAAATCAATTCCTATGGCATACCGACCCGCCATGCTCGTTCCTCCTCACACGGGTTCCGCTACGCTTCCGCGAAGAACTACGCTAGCAACCGGACCACGGCTTTTCAAGAGGCGTCCGTTGGGTTCTGGCCAAGTTGCCGCTTGCCTCCTGACCGCGCCATGTTACACTTTCGAGCACTTGGCCCGTCGCGGCGCAGATAATGTTGCTGCGCCGCCGGAGGAGGTGCTTATGGCCGCAGGTCTGGCGGAAAATATCTCCCGCTCACAGGTCTCGCCCCGCAGCGTCGCGCTCTGGTGGCTGGGACAGGCCGGCTTTGCGATGAAGACGCCGACCGGCGAGGTGGTGCTGGTCGATCCCTACCTGAGCGATTCCTGCCAGCGTGTGCATGGCCTGAAACGCTTGTCGCTGCCGCCCTTTGGGCCGGACGAGGCCCGCGCCGACTGGCTCCTCTTCACACACGAGCACACCGACCATCTTGATCCCGACACGGTGGCGCCCGTCGCGGGCAATTGTCCGAATTGCCGCCTGGCCGGGCCGGCCGGCTGCTGCGAACCGCTGGCGGCGTTAGGAATAGCGCCGGAGCGGTTCACCCTTCTGGCGGCAAATGCGAAGCACGATTTCCCCGGCTTTTCCGTGGAGACCGTCCCGGCCGATCACGGCGCCTCCGCACCATCCGCCCTGTCGCTGCTGCTGGAAGTTCAAGGCCTGCGCCTGCTGTTCACGGGCGACACTTCGCTCCGCCCCGATCTGCTCAAGCCATTGCTCGGCCGCCGGATCGATCTTCTCGTCGCGTGCATTAACGGCGGATACGGCAACATGGGGCACCTCGACGCGGCCCGGCTGGTTCAGGCCGTCCGGCCCAGGTCCGCCCTGCCCTGCCATTTCTGGACCTTCGCCGAGGGGGGCGCGGGCGACCCCTGGAGCTTCATCCAGGCCTGTCGATCCTTGTGTCCTGAGACCACACCCCTGCTGCTCAAGCCGGGCGAACCCTTTCTTCTGGCCGCACCTTGACCGCGCCGCGCCGTCACAATCCGGATAAAAATAAAGCCGCCCCAGCCGGAGAAACCGGTCAGAGCGGCTGCGACAACACTGTCACCGAGAGAGAAGGCCTGGTCGGATGGTGAACCGTGGTGGATCAGGACACCCTGCAACACGGTGCCGCCGTAACTTTGCTCGGCCGGGGCCTTTCAGTTCTACCCGTGGCCGGCGTATTTTTCCCGTGATCCGTCCGGTAGATTCTGGCTCAGGCTGGCAACGGCAAAAGCTTAGCGCATCGGGCGTGCCGACGCTGCCAGTTAACCAGCAGATAAATGCTCACCCCGGCGGCGCCGCCACAGGTAAAGGACAGCACGTCGGTGGTGGTCGGACCACGATCCGGCAGGAAGAACTGGACCCCCTCCATAAACAGTCCCAGAGCTGTGGCCAGGGCCGCCGCCTTCAGGAGGCAGACGGTGATCGAACCTCGCCTTAACCACCGGCTTCTAATGCACAGCACATAGACCAGCGCCGCGGTCAAGGCCCCCATATTCAGAAATTTCTGAACCGTTTCAAAGCGCCGTACACCCAAGGCGTAATTCGCAAGTGGTATCCAGCCCAGCCCCTTGGGCAGTTGAGCCGTGATGCTTTCCCTGGTCCACACAAAGGCAAAGGGTGTCCACTCCACATAGGCAATATAGGCTACGAGCAGCAGGGCCGCCCCAATGACGGTGGCCCGGTAAGACAAGCGCTGCCACAGGGCTGGCCCCACGACCAGGCCTACAGCCGTGCCCGCGACGGACGTGACAACGTTGAAGATATTTGCCTGGCAATCATCGACCAATGGTTTGCCGGACTCGATGACGATGGCGAAGGCGCCGGCCCACACGGCGGCCCGGACCCACCGGCGCCAGCCTTCGTGGGTACTGGCGGCCCCCAGCAGAATGGTCAGGATCGCATAGACACCCATGCGGCAGACCAACCAGTGATGCCAGAGGTGCTGGGCCGCGCCGTCCGCCAGAGTCAGATGGGAACCGGCGAGGTTGCCCCGCAGGTCGGATAAGCTCAGTATGGGCTGCAAGGGGCTCAGCCCGTCCAGGGTCAGGAAAACCAGGATGGCCGCTGCGCCCAGAACCGCCGGACGGCTCTGGACGGCCACGGGGAAGGTCCAGTTCCTCCGTCGGGAGAAAAACCGGGCCAGGAGCAGGCCCGCGAATCCTCCCAGGACGCCGCCGGTCGTGTTGGACAGGACGTCGGTGACCTGCGAGATGCGACTAGGCAGGAAAAGCTGGGCGCTCTCGACGAAGGTGCTCACGGCGGCAGAAAACAGAATCGCCCAGAGGAGCGCCCGGCCAGGGGACCGCTGGCGCCGAACTAGGGCGTAGCTCGCCAGGAGCAGGCCCAGCGGCATATAAAACACCACATTAACAAGAATGTCCCGGCGGCCCATCGGCAGCGAGCCGAGGGGCCAGTACTGCCAGGCCTCCCGGAAATTGCGGACCAGCGCCGGCCAATTCCAGGTGAAATCAAAGGGGATCAGGCTGCCGTAGAGGATGGCCAAGGCGCAAATCAGGCAGAGTGGTCCCAGCCACTCCCGCCCGTGGCCCATCCGGGCGCGAAGTTCCTGAACCCGTAACCGGGGCGGGGTGGTTCCGCTATCCATTCTTGGCTGCCACTTGCAGGAGTTGATCGATTTCCGCCCGTTCCTTGGGACTGAAGACCTGGGATTGGTGGTCAATCTGGAGGGCTTCATCAAGATACCGTTTGGTCTCAGCGCCTTTGTTCAGTTCGGCACAGGTGCGGGCCAATTGCAGGAGGGCCTTGGCCCGCCCGTCCGGCGGTTTGGCCAGGATCAGCAATTGTTCGAAGTCGCGCAGGGCGTCCTTGGGACGGTTCAGGTGGCGGAGGATGACGCCGCGGGTATCCCTCAGATGGACGTTGTCGGAGTCCAGGGTCAGGCCGCGATCAGACAACTCGAGGGCGGCTTTATAGTCCCGGCGGTCCTGCGCCAGAATCCAGGCCAGATCGTTGAGGGCTTGACTGTTGTTGGGGTCGACGATTAGCAGTTCCCGGTAAGTTTTCTCGGCCTGATCCACTTCGCCGCGGCGGTAATGCAGAAGGGCCAGTTGCAGACGAGGCGCCGACGAACGGGGTGACAGGGCGATCGCTTTTTCGTAAAGGCCCAGGGCGGCGCGTTGGTACTGGTCGGAGTCCGCGGAGGCCAGAATACCGGCGCAGGTCGAAAAAAGGTCTGGACTCTCAATCTTCTTCTTCGCCAGAGCGGAAACCAGGGCCAAGATCTCATCAAATTTTTTCTGACTGGCCAGACAGCGGATTCTCGCCTCGGCCACGACCGGACTGTCCGGGGCCAGGGTCGCGGCCAGATCAATCTGCCGGTCGGCCTTGCTGTAGTCGGCGCTGATACGGTATAGTTCGGCCAGGGTCAGGCTGGCCAGCACGCTGCGGCGACCGACCTCGGTCTGAGTGTAGGTTTCCAGCTTGGCTATCGCCTGAGGCGTCTTGTCCTGGGCATTGAGCACGCCGGCGAAGGCCACGATCAGCCGATCACTGTCGGGTTTTTTGGCCAGGGCGGCTTTCAGGGCCTCGTGGGCATAATTGTACAAACTTGGATCGTGGGCGCTCAACGCGGAGGCGGTCACAAATTCGCAGGCCTCGAGGTTGTCCGGCTCATCTTTCAATACCGAGCGCACCAACTCCTGGGCCAGGGCGCGGTTGTTCAGGGCGTTTTCGGCCATAGCGCGAGCCAGCAGCAGCCGCAAACTATGTGGATTGACGGCCAGGGCCTTGACGGTCAGGTCGCGGGCGCCCTGGTAGTCCCGGCGCTGCATCGCCAGCGCGGCCAAGGCCAGGTGGCCCTCAACCAGGGCCGGCTGCAGTTGCACGGCCCGCTCGAAACATTTCTTCGCCTGAGCCGTCGATTCCGGATCGGACTTAGCCAACAGCAGGCGGCCGCGGGTCCAAAGCAAGTCGGGATCGTTCGGTTTACGCGTTTCAAGTTCTGTCAGAATCTTCTCGGCCTGGGCCTGGTCAGCCTGACCGCCACGGGCAAACAGCACACTCATGAGTTGGCGTTTCAAATCCAGATCGTCGGGATAGGCCGCGACGCCTTTGGTCAGCGCGTCCACCGCCTTGTCCAACTGGTTGCCGTCGAGGTAGAATCGGCTCAGCAACACGAAACCTCCCGGGTTGTCCGGCAAGGTGGTCAGGGAAACGTAGTCCTTTTCTGCCAGGGACCGGTTGCCCAGACCGTCAAAATAGACGCCGCGCAGGAGGTGGGCCATGAACGCGTTATCGCGAAGACGCAGAGCGTCCGCACCGTGGTTCGCCTGGGGCTCGACTTTTTGCCAGGCCTCATCACAGTGGTTCACATAGGTGTCGATGATCCGCCGGGCGTCGTCCAAGCGCTTCTCCGCCTTCATGATCGAAACCTTGACGGCGACCAGGGCCACAGATTCAGGAGTGATTTTCTGGGCCTCGTCCAGGTACTTCATGGCCAGCTTGGCGTTCTTGGTTTCCTGGTAGGTCAGCCGGGCCAGGGCGATGCGGGCATCGGCATCGCGGACATTGCCGGCCGCCAAAATCTTCAATCCATCTATGGCCCGGCTGAAATCGCCGGCGCCAATGGCAATTCGGATGCGGTGGGCATTGATGATCCGCGGGTCCGCCTCCAATTGGTTGAGCACCTCAATGGCCTCGGGGAAGCGGCGCTGGGCTTCCAGCAACAGGCCCAGTCGGTCGGCCACGTCAACCGCCGTGGGATTTGCCGCAAGGCAGTGGCGGTAAGTGGTCTCGGCTTGATCCGGACGACCGAGGGCCTCGTACATCCGGGCCAGGAACAGGGTCGGGGTCGCCCACGCCGGGTCGGCGGTTATGCACCGGGTCAGCAACTCAACGACGTCTTGTTGATGAGTGCGCCACTGGTCGTCCGCCAGCCAGAGCGCGGCCTGGTGCAGCCGCCAGAACAAGCCGCTTTCGCCCTCGGCCTTGCGCATCTCCCCGAGCAGCTTGGCCGCGGTCGCCGGGTCGCCCACTACTTCGGGAAGGCTCAGCAGGACGGAGTGGATTTGGACTTCCCGAGGATCCTGCCGCGCCATTTCCTTCAGCAGGGCGATGCCGCCCGCTCGATTGCCGTGGAGCAACTGCAGGAAGACCAGCCGCAGGCCGAGGGTTTTCCTGGCCGCAGGGTCAGTCACAACCTGTCGGCCTTTCTGCAGAGCCGCCTGGGCTTCCTCGTTCTTCTGGTCAGCGGAGTAAACTTCGGCCAGGCACTCCCACGGGGCCGCCGTCTCCGCATGCCGCGCGCACGACGACTGGCAGATCTGGATCGCTTCGGGAAAACGCTTTTGTTGGACATAGAGCCGGGCCAAGTACAATTCGGCGCGCTCACTGTCGGGGCACTCCTTGATCGTGGCCGCGAGTTCCTTCTCGGCCTCGGTACTCCGACTTTCATTGTTGGCGATGATGGCTTGGAGCACCCTGACCTCCGCCTGCACCGGGTGCGACCGACGCAAGGCGGCCAGTTCCGTTGAGAGTGGCGCGTAGGCATCCTTGCCGGCCTGGGGTTTTTCCATGACCGTATATATACCGGACTCGATGCGCATTAGTTTTGTCGCTATTTCGGCGGGATCCAGAGCCTCGGCCTGGCGGGCGATCTCGATGGCCCGGGTCCAGTCCCGCTGCCCCATATACTCACGAGCCAGTTGTAAGAGCATGTTGGGATCGCGGGGCCGCAGGCGGAGATAACGCTCCAGAACCCGGATGGCCCTGCGGTTTTGTTCGGTGCGGCTATAGGCCTCGGCCAGAAGCTTAAGCAACGATGGGTCGGGAGCGTCAACGGCGGTGACCGGCTCAAGTAGATCTATGACTGCGTAGGACTGGTTTTCGGCGCGGAGCACCAGCACCTGAAGGTAAGCGATCCTTTCGCGGGATTCTGGAATTTTCTTCGTGGTGCGCAGGAGGTCCAGATACTTGTCCAGGCAACGACGACCGTCAGCGGGGCGATGCCCGGCCACATAGAGCTGGATGGCCAGGGGCAGCGCCTGCAATTGCTGAGGGGCCTCCCCAAAAGTCGCCAGCGCCTTGTCCGCCAGCGGCGGGCCTTTTTCCATCTGCCCCTGGCGAAGGACGAGTTCCCCGGCCTGGAGGAACCGGGCCACCTCCCAGTCAATCGGGTCGAGGAAATATTGGCTGACCGTGTCATCGGAGGCTGTACTGACGGCGGATAGTTCGGCCGCGGCCTGCTCGAACTTGCTCTGGGCGATCCACTCTTCGCACAAGATCAGCCGGGTCCGCAAATCGCCGGGGTTAAGGGCATCGGCCCGCTCGAGATCAGCACGAGCCGCAGCGAAATCAGCTTCCTGGTTCCGGTCGGAACGGGCCGCCACCATCCGAATGAAACGTGACCGCTGGAGCCAGGCTTCCGGGGAATCAGGCGCATAACTGACGGCCTGGTCCAGCCATTTCCTGGCCTGGTCGATGTTTTCCTTGCCGGTCGCCGTCATGGTCGCATACCCGAGCATAGCGTAGGCTTCGACGTACTCCGCGGTAAATTTTTTCGTGGGATCGGGCGTCTTTATGAGCGACTCCACCAGTTCCCGGGCTTCCTGGCTCTTGTTTTGGCCGACCAGGGCCTGGGCCAGCCAGAGGGTCGCCTTAATGTCGCCTGGAACGGCCTCCAGCCGTTTTCGGGCCAGGTACGCCAGGTCGTTGTAAAGGCGCAGGGTTCTGTAAATATTTGCCAGGCGTTCATAGGCGGCGGCGTTGCCGGGTTCGAGCCGGAGCAGACGCTGGTAAACGGCGATGGCCGCGGTGACATTGCCGGAAGTCAGTGGCCGGATCCTCAACTGGCTCTGCGCGTACTTGTCCAGAACGGCGGAGTCGCCCGGGTGCCGGACCAGATAATCCAGCAGGTACTCGCTGGCGGCTTTCCAGTCCTTCTTCTCAAAAGCGGCCTGTCCCTCTCGCAGTTCTCTGGCCGAAAGGACGCGCCGCCAGGCTTCACGTCCGACCACGGCCCCGGCCACGAGAACAACCGCGACCGTCAGGATAATGACGAGGAGTTTGATGTTGAGCTTGGCAGGCGAGCGAATCATATCGACATCCTCCACGATAACAGAAAACTGTCTCAGGCACGTAACGACAGTGTAGCACAATAATCATTGATTGGCTAGAGGAGGCGCGCGAGGGAAGCCTTCGAGCCTTTGGCCTGGAAAGAGGTCGGCCCACGGATCGGTGGGCCAACCGTCGCGAGAACGATATGGAACAGCAGGGGTGCCGGCGAACGACCAGCGTGACACCGGCGGATAAGGTTGAGACAGCCACGGCGCTGCCTAGGCAAAACGCCGCATCCAGACGCCGAGCGCGGAAAGTCCGAGCAGGCCGAGGACCACGGCGGCCGGCGTGGGCGTGGGATTGTTCGGCGGATGTGTAATATTCACATCCGACGTCAAGCCGATCTGATCATTGCCGCAACTGAAGGCGCTGTGCAGGCTGATGTCGAAGCTATTGTTTGAAGAAAGCTGACTGACCGGGAGCGTCCAGGTTTCCACATACCAGGTCAGGCTCGTGCCATTGAACCCGGTGCCCGCAACGGTGCTGATCGTCAGGCCGGCATTGCCCAGATCCGTTCCGCCATTGGCAAAACAACGATAGTCCAGGCCCGTGGGCGGCGAACTACCGCCCGGCGGGTAGCCGGCTGTTCCGCCGGTGGCGGTGACTTGGCCACTATTGAGGATCTGCACGAGATCTCCCTGACGCCCGGTGTGGAAAGTCTGAGCCGCAGTAAAGGAGTTGCCGCTGACCGCGCCCCAATCGTTGAGCAAGGCAAACTGGCGCACGCCGCTGGTGTCTCCCACGGTGATAAAGACATCGCCTTGGTCGTACCAGTTTGAGCCGTATTTGTACCCCGTCGTGGGGTTGATCCCCGTGGCGAGCCGCACAACCAGGTTGCCACCCTGGACCTTTATGCCCAACATGCCTTCGTCAAAGAGTGCGGCGGTGGCCGGCGCATAGTTGCCGGGACTCGGTACGGCGCCGACGCCATTGGGATAGACCACGCGCGACGAACCCAGGATCGGCATCGTGTTGGGGCAGAGGTTGCCGGTACTGGTCGGCGCATTGTACGACGACTGCAACCCGCTGACGCCGATCTCGCTCACCACGTCGTCGAACCCGGAGAACTGGCTGCTGAGGTCGGCCCTGGCGGGCTGGCCTCCCAGCAGACCCAGAGTCAGAGTCAGCATGACAGAGAGTTTAATTACACGTTTCACAGGACACCCCCTCAATTTATTTTGTTCCGCAGCCCCACCAATTAACTCCGACTGCGGTCTTGGCGACGTGCATACGAAAACCATATGCTGATACATAATCCGAACTTGGCCAATTGTCAACACCGCCTTACCATAAATTCAAGTTTACTTGACAAATACCGAGAAAGTCCATGCTGCAGACCGCCAGAGGCTACTTGAAAACCATCCTTTGGATGGCCGGCGACGCCGTGATCAGCGGTGCTGGGTTTGAGGTGGGTCGTCAGCGATTACCAGTTTTTTCATAAGCCACAATTCTCCCGCCATGATGACCACGGCCAGGGGCATCATGGCCAGCCCGGCCGCATCGTGGAAAAACCATTCCGCGGTCTTGCTGTCCACCAGGAGATAGAGCATGGCGGTGGTCCAGAGACGAGCGAGGTTGCAGGCGATGGCCACGGGAATGCAGGAGGCCAGCAGGACCGCCTTCTGCCACGGCGGCCGCTTGACGACATAGACCATGGTGGCGGCCACCACCACGAAGGCGGTCAGCATGCGCAGGCCGGAGCAGGCCTCGGCTACGGCCAGTGGAATACTGTGGTTGAGCAAAATGGTGTTGCCTTCACGGCCAACGGTTATGCCGGACAGTTCCAGCAGGAAGACGGCGCCGCTGGTCGCCCAGGCTTGGAGCGGCCCGCTGATGGCATTATGAATCCGGCCCGGCAGAGGAACCATCAGAAACAGGAAAAGCATCACCCACAACAGCCGGCGAAAAACCTGCCCGCCGGCAATCGTCAGCACCAGACCGACGATAGTCAGGACCAGAGCGTAACGTTGGCCCGACTCGTACATGAACAGGAAGGCCGTGGTGTTGACCGCCAGGGCGAAAAGGATCAAGCCGAGGCCCCACCAGCAGGGGGCGACCTGACAGGTCTTCAGGCTCTGACGTTCCCGCCAGACCAGGTAGAGGGCCACCAGCGGCACCAGTTGGCCCACAGAGTAGTCGTCGTTCGTCTGCCATTCCTTGAACAGGGCGACCGCCGTCGGCCAATAGGCCCACAGGCCGGCAGCGATAACAACCACAGCGATGACTATGGGCAGTCCGAGCAGCGCCCGTGAGACTGCTGCGGCAGCGGACGGCGTCTGGGGATGTTTATTTTTCACTCGTTCTTCTCCGTGGGTGTCCTGGATTGAACGCTGCTTCGAGGCACGTCATTTGAGCGGCCGGCCTCTGCCGCAGCGTCTGGCAGCAGTGAACGAATCGGCTTGGCGGACAGGGTGGCCAGGGCGTCCACGGCTCTTGCTGAAACGTCCGGATCCGGGGCGGACTGCTCTGAACAGGTAACCTGGACCTGCACCATGTACTGGATGGCGCCCGAACCCTGCCAGGCCTTGGAACGCAGGAGTGAGACATCAGGGGCGTACTGGCCGTCGACAATGTAATAGTTCAGCACCGTGATGGTCTGGCGGTCGAGAGTTCCCCGCGAGAACCGGTAAATGCGACAGGGCAGCTTTTCGCCCTCGGCCAGGGGCAGTTCGCGCGACTCGGTGTCGTCGAGCGTCCAGCCGTTGCCGGGGTAACAGACCTCCGGCCGGTGAGGCATCAGGTCTCGGGCTCGAACGCCGTAGGCGATGTACAAGCCCACGGTTGGTCCCGCCGGCTGTCGAAAGTAGAGGCGATTGAGGTAATCATCCGCTGACGTGGCCTTCACGATGGCTTCGTCGAGCGGCGATTCGCGGCCGGTCCAATCCCCGAGGTTCAGCGGCAGTTGCGCCAATGTCCCTCGGGGCAAGGCGACATGATCGCCGGTGCGCCCGAGGTGCTCGGCCAGAATCCGGACCGCCAGACCGCCGGCGACCAACAGCGTGACCGCGATTGTTGCCGCGATGACCATCTTCCGTCTTTCAGGTGGCATAAGTTTGAGACTCCGTTGTCTGTGGGTAGGTGGCGGTATCGTTCCGACGTATCTGCGCCCGGCAGGCCAGCGACACGGGGCCGTCCGAGGTGCCGCGGCCGACCAGGATGTACGCCGCCGCCTTCCGGTGGTACCCCTGGCTGACCCAACCGGCCATAGGTTTTTCGCTGCCGCACAGCGCTTCTACTGTCAACCCGGGATCGAACTCCAGTAAAACGGAGCAGGAGCCGGCCACAATCTCGAAACCGTTCGTGGTTTTTCGTTCCACGCTGAGGCCTCCGGCGACCTGGAAGCAGACGGCGACGGTATGCCGTCCGCGCGCGGCAAGGTCGTCGCGGATGGTCAGCGCGCCGGTCGGGCCGTCCAGGGTCACGGTTCGCTGATGGGTCACCGGGTCTTTCAGGCGGCGGTAGCCGTCGTGCGTCCCGCAGATGGTTCCGCCCTCGGGGGTGGGCTGCCAGGCGAGGCAGCGGGCTTGGGCCTTCGTACTCCACATGAACGGACCGTGCATCTCCGACTGGTTGACGCCATCGATGACCACCGTGTTGTGGGCCGGGGTGCTGCGAAAATGGCTTCGCCACTCGGGGTAGGTGAAGTAGTCATAAGTCCCCGGATCAACCAGGATGTCCTGGCCGCCCACCCGCAACGTAAAACTCAGGGCATCCGCATGGCCATGCGCCGCCAGAGACCCCTGACCCAGGTCGCCACAATCGAAAACCACGCTGATGGACTTTTGCGGCTGGTTGACAGCGCTCCACTGGAGCAGATAATAGCCCGTCTCCGGAAACGCCCGCGAGGCCAGCCCGGGCGTGAAAAGCTCTGTGCCAGTGCCACGGTCGGCTTGTCCGACCGTGCGAGTTCCGCTGGCCCCCGGAATGGCCTCCCACTGACGCCGCCCTTCCGCCCCGAGCAGCCAATAGGCCGTCTCGCTGTACGATCCGGCCCAAGCCTTGAAATCCGGCCGCGCGAACAGAACTGCCCCCACCGCCAGCCACGGTCGCACGTCCCCGCGCGCCCCGCCCAGATCGAGCACATAACCATCGTCGCTGTCGCCGAACAGCGGAAGGTTCTCCCCGCCTTCACCCAAGGCCCCAAGGAAAGCAAACATTTGTTCCAGCCGAGACCAATAGGCCGGCGAGAAGTCCTGTCCCGTTTTGCGGGCCGCGAACCCGGCGATCAGGAAAAACTGGAGTACGAACAGTTGATAGCCGACCGCCTGCTCGCGGGTGCCACCGTCCGGCCAGGTCTGTCTCAATATTTCTTCGCTGAGGATTTCGCGGCTCTGGTCGCGCCACCTGGCGGCCTGCTTGAGATTCGGGAAGTAACTGGTCGCCATGAAGACCCCGGCCGCTTCACCGATCAGATGATTATTGGCCGAAGAACCCCGCGAGTATTTACGCGTGATCTCCCAGAGGTGGAGATGCACCGAGCGGAGCAGCCGTTCGCGCAATTCGCGCCGCACCTGTCCCGAGTCCCGAATCAGGTCCAGCGCCCAAACCCAGTTGATCAGCCGCACGCCCAACTCCAGCGGACTACGCCAGTTCATGCCGACGCCGTAGGGGCACTGGTCCAGCCAACTGTCCAACTGTTCCACCACGGCCGCCGCATATTTTCTGTCGCCGGTCGCCCGGTAAGCCCGCCCCAGCACCACCAATTGATGATGACGGTTCGGTTCCCAGACGAATTTGCAGTCGCCCGTGACCTCGGTGTCGCGGTAATCAATCCAGGGCGCAAACCGCAGCGGCGCGGCCTGCCCGCTCTTGTGGTCCCGGTTCCAGTCAATCGGATTTCCCAGATGCCGAGCCTCAAAATCGAAAAAACTGAACCGATGATCTGCCAACTGGTCGGCTTGGGCGATCAGCTTCTCGCTCCAGATCCGGGCCAGATCCCCTGCCCCCGGAGACCAGGTTCCGGCGTCGGACTCCGTCAAGGTCGGACTAGGCCCTCCCGTGTCCTGAAGGTCGTCGGGCCCGGCCATGATGGCCGAGAGAGGTCGCGGCCGTTGCCGCCAGGGTAGCAGACAGCGGTCGGCGACATTGGTCAATGCGGCCTTCCCCCGCCACACCACCTCGCGCGGCGACATGGTGGACAAACGGCGAATATACCAGGTCAGTGTTTGCATAATAACGTTAGCTCTCGACGAGAATCCGACTGCGGGTTCCGCGGTTGACGATTACGGCGCCGCTCGATTCTGCACATCCTCGGAAGGCTGGCCGCCCGAGGCTTTGCGGCCGATTCGCTGGTCGACATAAACAGTTTTGCCGCTGGGCGTGAGCGGAATGCTCTCCACGGTTTGGATCGTGAACAAAAGCCGCTCCTCGAACTTGCGGCCGAGGCTGCGCTGAATATTCCGGCCGTCGGTCTCTCCGAAGCCGTCGGTCGGGATGATCTTCAGAACGGCTTTTCCCGGCGTGTCCTGGTAGAACTGGAATTGTTTGACTCGAGAGAAACTATCATCGTGGAGGTTAATCGCCGTCATCGAGATGAAGGCGCCGTCGGTGGCGAATAACCCGCCCGAAGGCCATCGTCCCTCTAAGCTGCGGATAACGGTATGCTCGCGACCACAAGCTTCGCAACGATTCCCCCCGAACACCGCGTAGTCGCCCGTGCGATAGCGGATGAAAGGCATGACCGTGTTGATGAAACCAGTGCCGACGATCTCGCCGCGCTGGCCGGGCGTCGTCACCGGATTCCCGTGGTCGTCCAGAAGCTCGAAGTAACCGTAGGTCGGCCAGACGTGATAATCGGTCGAATGCTCACACTCCGACGCCTGGACCAATTTTTCGGAATGGCCGTAGCAGGAAAAATACCGGCAGCCGAACACTTCCTCGGCCATCTTCCGCTGCTCCGGGTAGACCATTTCCGATTCCGCGATGATGCCGCGGATGTTCTCAGGCGCCCGGCCCCCGCGGCGGAGGATAAACTGCGCCAGGGCGGCCACCGACGACGGATACACATGCAGGAAGCACGGGCCGAGTGTGGCGATGTGCTTGAGATAGCGGCCCATGTTCTCATCGGTCATGTGGAAGTTGCTATAGTAATGGTGCCGCAGCAAGGGGTCATATTCGTGATACAGACCCTGGCGGTCAGGCCGCACGACACGGCCGCGAAGAACGGCCAGAGTCTCGCCCAACTGATATCCCAGACGCTCCCAGGAGACGGTCAGGTAGGCATATTCGGTGGCGGATCGTTCTTTCCCCATGTAGAAGGCCAGCGGCGTGCCGCTTGTGCCGCCGGTTGAACAGTAGTCGATCCCGGGGCCGGTTGCCGGCCTCGCCAGCATCTCCTGCAAGTGCTGCCGAACGGTATTCTTGTCCATGGTCGGCAAGGCCGACATCGCGTCGAGAGACGTCAGGTCTTCGGGCTTGAATCCCACGCCATCGAATTGTCGTCGGTAGTACCCGGTCTTATCGTAGGCCAGCGTGCAGATCTGTTTCAGGGCGGCCAGTTGGTACGCTCGCAATTGCTCACTCGGCCACCACTGCGCCTGCCGAACAAAGGCGGCCTTCCGACGAAACTGGGCACCCAACAGAAACCGGGGCGGAATCTTTCCCAGGAACCAGCCCAGCGGCGCCTTGACGGTCCGGGGTAGCTGGTCCCAAAGATTCTTACGCGACAGTGCTCTCTTCACGAACACCCCCTGTTGCTGTTGGCACAGGTTGAAACGGGGGAAGGCGCCGCTACTGTGCCGCCGAGCTCGGACCGCAGGCCATCACAATCCCGCCAGCCGAAGTGCGGCCGGAAATTCAACCCGGACGTCCAGGTTGCGGCCAGGCCCTGATTGTACCGTTCGTTGTTCGAGGACAGCACGATGTCCTCCGGCGAGCAGAAAACCAGAGGCAGTTTGTGTTCCTCAAACGCGCGGCTCACGAGCGGCAGCCGCCGATAATCGAAGCCCATCAGCCGCGCCGCCACGAGGTCAACGGCCACCGGGTTGAAACCCGCCACGATCAGTCCGGCCGGCTTGGGCGTCGGGTCGAGAGGACCGTTCCCCTCCCCTCCGACGATGCCGTCGACAATGTTGAGAACCCGGTGCGTCGGCCGATCATGCAACCGGCCCTCGACGTCGGCATACCGTAGAATCCGATTCAGATCGTGGGCCATGCGCCAGGTCGTGTCGTTGCCGTGCCAGTTGCCCGAACGAATGGCGTCGGTATTGGTATCGCCGAACATTCGTTTGCCCACGCTTTTGGCCGGCGCTCCCAGGCTGCGGCGCAGCGGACCTAGGAAAGGAAACACCCGCTTGAACCCGGCGGTCGCCAGACGTTCCACGCGATGCACGAAGCCATCATCAGCAAACTGATCGCCGCCCTGCGCGGGGGTGCCCTCGCGATGGTGCGGCAACCAATTTTTGTTGCCGTTGATGCCGACCAGGTTCTTCAGGCTGACCGTAATACAGGTCTTCTTGTGGGTCTTGAGTTTCGGCAGGTTGATGATGCAGTCGGCGCCCAGGACGGTTTTCGAGATCAAGTACTCATGCACCTGGTCGTGATGGTGGCTGCGCAGTTCACGCGTGTCGTACTCTGCGCCATACAGCCGCTGACACAGGGGCCCGATCTCGGTAAAGGCGGATAAAGCCCCGAGGTTGACCTTGACGTAGCCGGCCGGGTCGCCGGACAGCGGCGCATGGCCGACAATGACGCCGTTCCTTTTCTCCGCCCGTTCGGGCCGCAGGTCATAGACCTCCACCTTGAAGTTCGCGTGTTCCTGGTAGAAGGCCAGTATTTCGTCCAAGCCCGCCAGCCGCCGCAGGGCCTCGAAGTCGGCGTCATTCTGCGGGGCGTCGGCAACGACGATTCGCCCTCGGCCGCCCAGGGCCAGGTACACATAGTCCAGCACCGCCCGGATAACGGACCCGTGCGTGACCAGGCAATTGTCGTTGCCCGGTTGTGTCTCGCGGAAGTCACGAACGAAGTTCGGCTTCAAGACAACTGTCTGGCCCGGAGCAATGATCTCGCCCAGCGGATTCCACTGCGGGGTGCCAAAATGATCCTGGTCCAATCCCAGCAGCCGCAAACTCTCCCGGACCGTTTCATAGACACCGTTTGCGCCGGTCAGGCGGGAGTCTCCGAAGGGATACTCCGGCCAGGCCACCGCCGGCGAAAACGGCGGCGATGCCTCATAGTGGTCTGGACCGCAGGCCACCGCAACGGCCTCCGTCGGCCTGGCGGAAGTTGCTGACAAGGGGTCCATCGAACTCTGGATCTGGTCGGTTACCGCCTCGGCCCCGGCAGAATGCAGGGCGGCCTCTGGGCGGCCGTCCAACTGGCCGATAATCGCATCCCAGCGGGCCGTGGTGGTCTTGACATCATAACGCAGGGCGGCGCGGCGGGCGGCCAGGGAGAACGCCTGGTACCGTTGTTGGTCCGCCAGCAGCGCGATCAGTGGCGATGCAAACCCTTCCGGCGTGCGCTGATTGACCAGGTAGCCATTAACGCCGTCTTCGACCAGGTTTCCCAGGTCGCCCACGTTCGCGACCACCACCGGCAACCCGGACATCATGGCCTCCATCATGGCCAGAGAAAGGCCTTCCGAACGAGAGGTCAGCACGAAGATCCTGGCCCGTTTCAGCCAATCACTGACCTTCGGTTGGAACCCGGCAAAGTTCACCCGTGGGCCGATGCCCAGGTCCTGCGCCAGTTGCTCTAGTTCCCCCCGCAACGGGCCGTCCCCGACGATGGTTGCCGTGGCGCCGGGCACGGCCTCATGCACCTGTTTGAACGCCCGCAGAAAAAGGTCGATGCGTTTGATTTCGGTCAGCCGACCAACGAGCAGGAGGTCCGTGACGGGCGGTTCTCCCGAGGGCTGAAATTGGGCCGGATCCAGGCCCCCCGAAACCACGTGAATCGCGGTCTTAATCCCGCGCGCCCGGAAGTACTCGACCGCCGTGGTGCCCATGGTGATAATCAGATCGCAGGCCGCTATGGCCCGCAGCAGGCGCCGCTCCACGACCGGGTCGGCCGTCTCCATGTTCCTGAAAATGTTGCTTTCCAACTGCACGCCGCCCCCGACGATCTCGGTGGGGCCGCCCACGCAGAAGTAAAGGGACCGCGCTCGAATCAGGGGAGCCAGGACCACCGCTACGAGGGCGTTGACCGTGATGTGGAACCCGCCGACGAGGTGCGGTCGAATTCGCCAGGCGGTCCAGATGAAGACCAGGAGCCGCGCCGGCGTTGCCCCGCCGAGACGCACCAGCCATCGGGGCGGGTAAATCGTCTCAACTTTGGGAATGGGCGGCACGGTGTAAGTCGAGACGACAATCAGGCGTGCGCAGTGCTTTGACGCCGCCAGAGGACGAAGATGAGCCACCAACCAATTTTCGGACTCGAACCGCCCGGTAAGCAGAATTTCATACCCGGCGCCTGGAGCCGGAACGCGCGGCGAGCGGCCGATTCTCTTGGCCACAGCCAGGGCAAGGCTATGGGTCAACATGAGCAGACGCACGACGCGATGGCAATACCAGCGCCGCACCCGCCGCCCGAAAGTTACCCGGGGCGTGTCCGCAGAAGATGTCGATTTCGCACTCACAGGCCAGGGAACTCCAATCTTGTCCACGGCAGAGAGACACTGCGCCGGCCGGTCTGGTCGGGCGGATTGCAGACGAGGTTCGCCACGTCACGTCCGTCAACCGTTATGCGAGTGACCTCTGGTTTGGCCGTATAGAAAGTCAGGCCGGCGAGATCACTAACCGCAAGCGGGCGACCAATCGCGCCTCCGCTCGGCGCGGTGTTCAGGGCGATGTGCCGGTTTTCGTTTCCGGCTGACGCGATAAAATCGATCTCACGTCTGGCCCGGCAGTACCCCAGCAGCCGCCGGGTCGTGGCAACCAGGACTTCGCCGCGTCGTGAAGCTTCGGCTAGGCGGCGGAATCCGGCTCTGGCCGCGGGGTCAAAGGGGACGCGCGGGTCGCCGGTTTTGCCCAGATGCGTATAAAGAACGCACACCCCCTGCCGCTCGACCAGGTGCTTCAGGAATGAATCGCTCAGGACCGCACCGATCCCCCGCGCGGTGTCGCCTGCGCTGACGCCGCCCCAGTGCGGATTGGACCGTAGAAACTCGTAGACCGCCGAGCCATCTCGCAGTTGAACGGGACGCAGCACGTCATTGGTCGCGTGCATAGCATACTTCTCGTGGCCGCGCCGGGCCAGGGTCTGCTTGGCCAGTTCCTTGGCCACGGTCTTAGCTGACCGCAGCGGACGACGGGGCGAGAAAATGCCGCTCAGACGCGGGGCCGCGTCCTGCCCGATGACGCTGGTAACGCGGCCGCGCCACACATATTGGATGCCGTAACCGACGGCCAGATCCGCGTGGTACGCGGCGTGGCCCGGCTCGTCACCGTGTCCCTGCATGATATCCGAGCCGAAATTGCTCGCCGCCGTGCCGTGATCCACCCAGACCCCCAGGCGGCAATCGTGACCCGCCAACTCATCCAGCGCCCGGCGGGCGTCGTCGCGCGTAGTGGCCAGGTCGCCATACGAATGCAGACAATCGATGTGGCCGCTGCGTATCAGTGCCCGAACCATCTCGCGCCCCGCCTCGTCCGTGTTACGGTAGGAGAATTGTCCCGGCGGCATGTCGAAGTAGAGGCTGTTGCCCACCTCCAGTCCCACGCCCGGCCCCATGCTGGTCTCCGCCGTGGTGTTGAGAAACCGCATGATCTCCAGGTAGGCGGGCCCGTCCGGGGTCTCGTCCAGATCGCTGCAAATGGCCAGAACGGCCCGGAAAGGATACGGCATGCGCCGCAACTCAAGGTCATGAGCAGCCATGCTGTCCTCTTCCCTGCCCGTCTCGAATAACCCTGGAATAGACTTCATAGGTTTTTTGTGCCACACGGTCGGGATGAAACCGGTCGAGCGCGATTTCGCGGCCCTTGTCGCCCATTTGTTTTCGCAACGGGCCATTCTCCAGCAACTCTCGCAAACGCCGCGCAGTGTCATCCGGATTATTCGGATCGACCAGAAAACCGGATTCGCCGTCACGAACCATGTAAGGCATGCCGCACCGGTTGGAGGTCACCACGGGCACTCCAGCCGCCATCGCCTCGGCGACGCCCATTGGGGCGCCTTCCTCGAACGAGACCAGGGCAAAGACGCCGGCCCGCGACAGTTCCTCGTGAATCTGGTTCCGGCTGATCGCGCCCAGCAGGGCGATGCGCGCCGTCAGCCCCGAGGTCTTAATAAAGTCCCTCACCTGGCGCTCGTAGGCGGAGTCGCTCGCCGTGCCGGCCAATCTTAGTCTGGCCTCCACGCCGCCGGCCGTCAGCTTCGCAAACGCCCGCAAGAGACCGAGCGTGTTCTTCCGCGGACAGATCAGGGCGGCGCTGAAGATCACGCCGCCGCCGTCGGCGCGGTTGACACCAAAAACCTCCTCGTCCACCGGATTGTCAATATCGTGTATGGTCGCGCCGGTCAGGCCGCAGAGCCGCTCACGAACATAGGGGCTGATCGAGATGATGTGCGGCTGGTCGGCCCAGCCGGCCAGTTCCACCCGCCGCCAGAGTCGCCACCTGAGCCACACCAGCCCGCCGCTCTGAAGGCGCGTGTCCTCGTGGATAAATCCGTGAATCGTGAAGACCCGCGGCAACGCCACCCCCTTGACCATCAGGCCGTAGGTGTCGTGGGCATGGACCAGATCCGGTTGGAGCCGTTTCAGAAAGTCCGCCATCTGCCGCCGACCCGGTCCGGTGGCATGCGTCAGCGTCTTGCCGCCCGCCCAGGGGAGCCGGTGGATGATCGCCCCGTCCCACGCGACCTCGCCGGCGGCGCGATCCGCCCGGTCGGTCGTAACCACATGCACCTCCAGGCCGTCCAGTCTGGCCAGGGCCCGCACCAGGTTGACACTGACCGCCTCGACCCCGCCGTGGGGGGCCTGGGGTCGCTCAGGAAAGGAGGTTGCTACGCAGAGTTTGTATCGGTCCATTAGCGTTAGCAGATCCGTGCGCCGACGTGGCGGGCCAACCCGTCGACGTCGGTCGTGCCCACAAACGTGTCGTCTGAATCCAAACACTGGTCGCTTACGGCCCTCAGGGTTCTGGAGCGGTGATTATATCGCCAGAAGGTGTAGCCGAACCCGGTCAAGGCCGACCAGAGTTGCCCGCTGGAGGAACCGAGCCGGGTCAGGGCCGGATTATTGAACTCGCAGACCAAAGTGGGGTGAAAGCGACTTAGCACCTGGCCGGCGCCCTTGACCAGCAGCATCTCCGAGCCCTCGACATCCATTTTCAGCAGATCAACCCTCGGCAGAGCCTTCTCGCGGACATAGTCGTCAAGAGTTATCGTGAGGACTTCCTCCGTCGATTGCCACCCATCACCCGGGCGATGGACTTCGTCTCTGGCGCTCCGCCTGTTCAGGTCGGAGTGACGTTCGCAACGGTCGAAGAACACGGAATCGCCCGTGGTATCACCCAAAGCCCGTTTGTTTGGGTTGGCGATTTTCTCAAGTCCATTTTCCTGGATGTTGCGGGACAACAGGTCGAAGGTGCTGCCTACCGGCTCGAAACTGTGTACCGCACCCTGAGGCTGCACTCGGCGCGCCACGATGAGCGTCATGTACCCTACATTTGCCCCGGCGTCGATCACCACCATGTCCGACCGGAGAAAATCGCGAAGAAACCATTCCTCATCGTACTGAAAATAGCCCCCAAACCACACGCGTTTCGTCAGGGTGTCGCAGGGCGCCAGATTAATTACCATATTACCGTCAAAACTCCGGCACACCGGATTGCGGGGCAACCGGAAAAGGCCCACGGTATGCAGCACCTGGAGTCCCCGCTGAAAACACCTGAGGGGAAAATGCGCGAAATCAGGGTTTGCCGTTAGGCGTGATATCTTGTCCAGGCATAAGTCCGTCAGTTGCACAAACGACCCCTTTCTTGCCAACATGTGGCTCTCGTTACTCCCTGGCTTGTCCAGGGAGCGTCTCTCCCAGTCCGAGATCCCCCCGGATTCGGCCCGCCAGGGCCGCACAGGTGCCCGCCCAGGTATAGTTGCTGGACACCAGAGTGCGTCCTTCCTGGCCCATCTTGCGGCACAACTCTGGCGCACTAAGTAGTTTGACCAGCGCCTCGGCGAGAGCCGGAATATCGTCCGGCTTCAGGGTCAGGCCTGTAAGGCCGTCCAGGACGAAGTCTGGAGCGGCGCCGAGCCGCAGGGCGATCACCGGCAAACCTGCCGCCATGGCTTCGAGGAAGACGATGCCAACGGGCTCGGTCTTGCTCGGCATGCAGAACACCGCTGCGGACGCGTAGAGTGCGGCCACGGCGTCAAGGGGAATGAGGCCGACGACACGGACGCCCGGCTCGCTGAGCTTCGGCCGGCAGCCGGCTATCGTTAAAGTTGCCTCGGCCTGGACTTGGCGGACCCGTTGAAAGGCCGCCACGAGCTCCGGGCCGCCCTTGCGTTCCCATTCTTTCCCGATGAAGAGTATGTTTTTCGCCTGATAACGACTCAAGTCGAGCGGGATGGCCTTGAGCTGCTCGTGTAAAGCATTGCACCCGGCACGAACACATTGGACTTTGTCGGCGGAAAGACCGTATGCAGCGATCAAGGTTTGACTCACGTTGTGGCTCATCGTAAACACACATGTGGCATGTTCGTAAATGCCACGTTCGAGGTCGATCAGCCACTCGGGACGCACCGGAGTACACAGGGCACGCCCATAAATCGGGTACTCCTTGCAGGATTCATAGGTGTGGTCCGTGTAAACATAGTGCGGAACACCCGGGGCGCTGCAATCGAAGATCGATTGAGTCTGAAAGGAGCAGTCGACCGGCCAATTTCTGTGGACCTCCAGGGCCAGGCGGCGAACCTGCTCAAAAATGTAGCTCGTGCCGAAGAAGCTGTCGTCCAGATCCCGTTTTCGGCGCACCAAATCCCAGCCATACTGCCGGCCGGCGGCCAGGGCGTTGGCCATTAAAACCAGCGGGCGTTTCTTAAGCAGATCGTTGATATTTATGCCGCGTATTTCGCTGCCTGGAAACTGGGCCTGAAGCCCGGCCTGTACGGTGGTGTTGGTGTAGGAAAACCGGCCTTGATAGAAAAACAACATTCGTTTCATCGTCATCGGGTTTCTGTCAGATGGCGTACTTGTTCCAGGAAAACGGCTTCGAATCGGGACATCGCTACATCGACCGCGTGGTTCTCGCGATAATAGTCTCGTGCGTCCACGGAGGCCCGCTGCCACGCCTGGGGCGAACCAAAAAGAGCTCGAATCGCCCGACCGAGCCCTTCTGTGTCACGTTCGATGCGGCCGAACCCGCGGGAGGCAATAAGATTGTCCGGATCAAAGGTGGAGACCAGCGGCAGGCCGAAGCTCCACGCCTCCAGAAACGTGTTGGGAAACCCTTCGGCATCGGACGTGCATAATAGACAACTTGCCGTCCGATAGAACTCGGACATTTGTTGGCGAGGGATCGCCCCGTGGACGGTCACGTTCGCCAGGCCCCTGGCCCGCTCCTGGATCGCGTAGGAATATGGGTTGGTGGCTCGGTCGTACCAAGGCCCCACCACATCGAACGCGAGGTCCGGGCACGCCTCGGCCAGATCCAGAAGCCGGTCGGGCCGTTTCTGTTCCACGATGCGCCCAGCCCACAACACACGTTGCCGGCCGGCCGGCGGCAGGGTGCGCTTCACATACTCTTCATCCTGCGGTCCGGGGCAAGGCATCGGCAGGATCTGCGAATCAAGGCCGAACCCCTCCCGCAGCATGGCTTGCTGTTTTCGAGTCTGGACAATCACCCGGTCGGCATGGGTCAGGCCGTACCGATACAGGATCCGCTCGCGACGATTGGGCATCGCGGGCAGTCGGACGTCACAGTCGGGGTCAAAGGCGACCGAGTAGATAAACCTGCGGTCATGCCTGCGGCACCACAGGGCCGCCTGTCCGGTGACTTCCTCGCCGCAATTCTGGTAGTAAACCTCCGCGTCGGCCTGGCGCATGGCCGCGACCAGACCGGTCCACCGGGGATGAAAGAACCGCAGGCCGGGCAGGCCGGCCCGGGCGCGACAAATCTTAATGACCCGAACGCCATCAATCACAAGATCGTCGTCCTGCCCTTCATCCCAGGTCAGGAGGCTGACCTGGTGGCCTCGTTGCGCCAGCCACTTGGCCATCAGGCTGGTCTGCCGCTCCACTCCGCCAATGAAACCGGACGAACCGCCGGCGATGGCGCCGTAGGCGTTATGAGCGATCAGGCAGATGGATGTTTTGGCACTCATATATTGGTTGAACTCCGGCCTCGTCAGCTTGTTGGGTCTGACGCCACGGGGCGGTCACAAACCGGACTTGGGACCGAGGAAAACCGCTTCCGAAGTCGCAGGAACGGCCGCTCGATGCAGAAGAAGGATAGTGCGGCCAGGGCAAAGGCGAGCATTACGTTAAGTGGGAAAGAATGGACCGCATCAAACAAATGTCGGTCTATGAATAACTGTTGCCACAAGTACAGGGAGTAACTCAGTGTGCCGACAAAGGCGATGGGCCGCCAGTTCAGCACGCGGCCGATAATGGTGGTGCGACGTCGCACGCACCACTCAATGCCCAGGGCAATACAGACGTTGAGCAACAAGTCGGCCAGCGACCCTCCGGGCCAGCGCTCCTCCCAGACAACGCAGATTACGGCGAGCAACGGAATAGCCAGAAACGCCCAGGACTGTCTGAACCTCCCATAGCGTACGGACCGGCCCAGACGTCCCCACAAGCCGGCCAACAGGCACCCGCTGGCCAGGGCGTCGGCATTGCAAAAGAAAGAAAAGCTGCTGAAGGCGAGGCTGTCCGGCGCCAAGTGGCCGGCCAGGCGACTGAGCGGACCAATCAGGAAGAAAATCCCCGCCACGAGCAGCCCGTGCTTCTTCCCCGCGACACAAAGAGCGAAGGGCCAGAGCAGGTAGAACTGTTCCTCCACCGCCAGCGACCACAGGTGGCCCAGGTTCCAGTCGTGGCGCTGGACGAAATCCAGGGTGTAGGTGCAGGCGGCCAGGTAATCCGCCCTGGTGACTTGGCAGAAGCCCAGCAGGCCGAGGAGGCCGATGATCGCTATGTAAGTATAACCGGCCGGGAAGATACGGAAGACGCGCCGGAGGTAGAAGTTCTTCAGCGAGATGCGCCCGGTGATCGCCCGTTCCTCCAGCAGCAGCGAAGTAATCAGAAACCCGGAAATGACAAAAAATATCCTGACCCCCAGGTTCCCCGTGTCCGCGATCCCACGGAGGAAATATGTGCTGACGGGAAACGACCTCGTCCCGCAGAGGTGGCAAAACAGCACCAGGGCAATCGACAAGGCCCGCAGGCCGTCCAACGACGCGATGCGCCCGCCGGACAGGGGAGATGAGCTTTCGTAGTTTTCTGACTTTTCCATTTTTTTGGCGATCCCAAGGGGCCCGGCCTCAAGCCGGCTGCGCCGTCCCTGGTCGGTTGATTGTTAGCAAGTCCAGATACAAGTCCATGAGTACGGTATCGGCAGCGGCCAGGGACAGACGTGCTGCCGAAAGTTGCGCGGCCGTGGCCAGACGCTGCCGTAAGGACTCCTTGTCACAGAGGTTCAACAGCGCCGCGGCAAGCTGGTCGGCGGATTCCCGTTCGAAGAGCAGGCCGTCCGAACCCGATGTAATCAATTCCGGAATGCCGCCGGTCCGCGTCGCAACGCACGGCAACCCCGCGGCCATGGCCTCGCTCAGGGTGAAAGGCAGACCCTCGGAACGCGAGGGCAGCACGAACAGGTTGCTGGCGGCCAGAAGTTGTGGAACGTCGCGGCGCTGTCCGGCAAAAACCACTTTCTCGCCCAAGCCGAGCCGCGCCACCTGGGCCTGGAGAGTTCGAGCGGTCTCGACTTCCTCGCCGTTCCCCGTACTGCCAACCAACAGGAGCCGCGCCTGGGGATAGCGGGAACTGACGGTCGCAAAGGCGGAGATCAGAATGTCCCAGCCTTTGACGGGGACCGCGTGACCGACCGTGGTCACGACGAAGTCGCTTTCCTCCAGCCCCAGTCCGGCTCGAACGCCGTCTGGTGAGGCCGTAGCGTAAAGTTCGTAATCGATCGGCTCGTGAACCACGACCGTCTTGTGGGGCGGCGCGCCGTCACACAGCAGTTCCTCCCGCACGGCGGCCGAAATCGCCAGGATGCGATGGGCCAGAGCACAGGAAACCCGCGTACTCAGCGACAGGCGGTGAAGGCCGCGGGGACGAAGGCCCTGCTCATAGTATGGCGACATGGATAACTTTGACCAGATGCGGACCGGCACGCCGGCCAGGGCGGCGCCGAGCAGCGGACTGGTGTGAATGTTATGGCAATGAAAAATGTCGCAGTTCACCCGGCGCACCAGGCGATAGGTCCGCCGCACGCACCCGAGGTCAAAGTTCCCTGACGGGCGAGGCGCCAGCACGATTTCGCAGCCCGCGTCCTCGAAGGGCCGAACCAATTGTGCGTCCTGCGGCCGCTCGGACCAGACCAGACAAGTTCGCCAGCCGCGCGCCGCACAACTGGAGATGAGGTGCAGAAATCTGCGCCACTTCGAGTTGGGCACTTGCGGACAGCCGCCCCAATACTGCACTAAACAAGGGGTTTGGCTCACGACGCTTCCTTTCGGCGGTCAAACACCGCTGGTGCGTTTCTCTACGGTGCGATCTTGTAGATCCACGCGTACTCTATCCCGTTGATAGTAATGGTGCATTCCGGGGTCCGACTCGGATAATAAGCATTGGTAATCGTTGGAACCAACTGCTGTTGAACGTAGTGCGCGTAAAGCACCAGGTAGTCGGCGCGGCGCCCTTGCTGCAAGTCTTCAAGCTCGATGGTCCTGCCGACGAAGAAGGGCGAGAAGGCGGTGTCCGTGGATGAGGCAACTGTCAAATTCTCCGCCCCTGGTTTGCCGTTCAAATACTGCGCGGCTTCATGCAGGCCTTCGCCGAAGCCCACCACGTGATCGTGCCAGACTTTCTCTGGCCCGTAGAAGACGGGGTTGAAGTAGCTCAGGTAATTGGGCTGTAATTGAACCAACGGGTAACACGTCACCACGCCCGTGACCAGCAGCGCCGCCGATGTCACCAGGGCCGGAGCGCCGCGCAACGCGCCCCGCAGACGCTGGGCCGGCATACTCAGCAGGACGGCCAGCTCGACCCCCGCCATGATCACCAGGGCCGCCAGGGCCGGAAGGAACCAGCGGTCCTGTTTATAGGAAATCAGCGACATGCCCACAATATAAACAATGCCATAAATGAGCATTGCTCCTTGCACCAGTCTGGCTCCCGGCTCCATCCTTCGGCCGAAGGCCAGTAAATGAACTGCTGCGGCGCAGGCCAACAACAGGACTAGGGGGCTGGTCCGATAAAGCAAGACCCAACCGTAGTAGCTCGGACCGGGATCGTTGACGGTCTCGCCTTTAAAGTAGAATTTTTGAGCGACGTAGAACTCGGGATTCCCTTTCGGGTTGTCCGCCGTGATATTCGTGGAAACCGCGCCACCGATCCGCCCGATGGTCTTCAGCGGCGCTACCCACATGGCGGGAAACAGCGCCACGAAAACCACCGCCGAAATCGCCAGATACTGAAGGCCCTCGCGGACCATTCCAGGTAGCGCCTTGGCCCAGACTCGCCACGAGTAGCCCTGGTCCGTCCAGGTGGCTATGACATATAGCACGGCGCATACCGGGAACAAAACAACGCCGGCGGAACGGGTCAGCACGGTCAAACCCGCCAGCACGGCCGATGCGATCAGGTATCGGCGCCGCCTTAATTTCACGAAGCAGACAAACGAAAGCAGGGCGCACGTCATCAGCATGGCGAAGGTCGAGTCGATGCACGCGATTCTGGCGTGGGCGATCAGGAACGGTTCAAGGGCCAATAGACCGGCCGCCACGGCGGCTGCTAGCCCGCCGACAAGCACGCGCAGAAAAAAGAACGCCGCCAGAACACACGCCACAGACAGAACGGCCACCGGCAATTTGGCGAAAAAATATGCCCGCGGGAAATGCCGCGTGAACCCCACATAGGTTCTGTCTTCGGCCGGCATATCGTCGAGCTTCTTCCCCTCCGATGACAATACTGCGCCCACGTAGGCGGCCTCGCTCAGACCGGACAGCGCCATCACCGTCACCCCCGGATGAGGTCCTTGGCAGGTGTCTTCGAAATGTCCGGACTTCACGGCCGTCACAAAATTGATCGAGCGGTGAAGCCAGGCTGATTCGTCGCAGCCGATCTCGTGTCCCAGGTCCGCCAACCGCGGAACACCAGCCAGTATGATCAGAACCGCCAAAACACCAAGCGTCTTGATTCTGCCAGACTTCAGTTCCTGGGCAGGCGCGTGGCTCACGGCGCCTCCCTTCGGCCATCTGACGCCGGCGGCGCGATCAGCAGTGGCTCTGTGGCGCCGGCGCCGGACGGCTGACGTCCCCACGGCAGAAAGCGAATCACGCTTTGCCGCAAGGCCTCGGGCAGCACATATTTCCAGTAGATGACGGCGGTAATGGCGCCGCCGCAAGCCAGCCCCAGGAGCAAGGCGGCTATGCCGTTCTCAGGAAACAAGTACTGGGCGCCGAACAAGCAGGCGCCCAGCGGCGCCGTTGCCAGAACGGGCTTCGTCATGGTCTGACGAACATACTGGAGGTAGGACATCTGCATGATCCGGCAGGCGTACAGCGGCACCACGAACAGGTTGGCCGCCGTCAACGGGATGGTGACGGCAAACGCCACGCTGACCAGCCCCAGATGCAGCGGGCCAAGGAACAACAGAGAGAGGCCGGCCGCACACAGGGCTACGACCACCATCACCACGGCCGGAAAACCGTGACGACCGATGCCCATCAAGACCTGGTAGGAGGTCCGCTGCTGAATATACGCCAGATGTCCCAGGGCCAGAACCGCGATCAGGCTGCTGTTGCGATAGCCCTTGCCCATCCAGAGCTCCAGCAGCGTGCCGCCGGCAATGGCGATCACCAGGACCATCGGCAGGGCGATGTAAAGACTATAGGTTCCCGCTTTGATCCACATTTCCCGCAGCGCCGCCGGGTCGTTCTTCGAATGAAGGGCGCTGGCCGTGGGCGTCAGAACATAGGCGAACTTGTTTACCATCGTCGCGGCTTGGGAGACCAGCGAGGCCGGTCGGGCGTAGAGGGCGATGGCCGCAGGACCAAGGTACCCCAGGATGATCAGGTTGGTGGTCTTATACAAGAGCAGTTCCCCGACGGACCCCAGCAGAGACTTGCCGCCGAAACGAAGCATCTCCCCGGCGTGCTTGAGACGCATCCGGCGTGACGAGATATGCAGTTCCGGGCAGACCCGGCGCGCCGCCACAAAGCGGGCCAGCGCCGCGATGACTTCGCCCAACAGCGACATGACCGCCAGCCAGCGAAGCCCGCCTCCGGCCAGCACGGCGATAATCATCCCCACAACTGCCACGGCATACGATCCGGCGCTGATGGCGTTGTGGATGCCCCAGCGGTGGCAGCCGGTGATAACTCCCGTGAAGACGGAGAACAGAAACTGGATTACCAGGCTGATGCCGAGCAGAAAAACCACCCACTGAGCGTCCTGGACATGGTCCCCAAGGCGTGTGGCAAACATAACCGGAATCAAGGCCACGGTCAGCACCGTCAAGCCCAGAACCAGCATGGACGTGCAAAGGTACATCGCCCAGCCGGTACTCACCGTGGTGTTCAGCAACTCGGTTTCGCCGATGGCGCGGTAGTGGGCCACATAGCGGCTGATCGCCGACGTTACGCCGCCGGACACCAGGCCGAAGTAGCCGACCAGCGACCAGCCGAAGTCCCAGACGCCCAGCGACTCCTGGCCGATGTGGCGGTCGATCAGGTGCGGCATGACGAACCCGGCCACAATGTAGACCAGGTAGGCCGCCCAACTGGTCAGCACGTTGCGCATCATGCGGCTGCGGCCGGTCAAGTCGGCCCCGGACGCGGCGGGGCTTGCGCCGGGTGCGGGGCCGGGAACTGGCCCGGTTTTCGCGCTCGATGACACGGTATCAGATGTATCCATAGTATCGATTCAGGTTTCCCGCCTCGGTTTCAAACTGCCGCAAATCGCCCGACGACAGGCTCGACCGCCAGCGCTCGTCCAGCCGCACCTCCGACGTGGTGTCAAGCCTCATCCCATTGCCGACCACGTGGTGCGCCACGGAGCGGAAATCGGCGGCGGCCTGTTGCGGCTCCAAATTAAGGTGCCCGAAGACTCGCGACAAAACGGTCCCAGGCGCCGCACACAGTTCTTCGTAACGCACCTCGATCCATTGCTGCGGCTTCAGGGTGCGAATCGCATTCTCGGCCTCTTCGTTGCTGCGCCGCCATTCCCGAGCCGCCGCCGCGATGGAGAGCCGTTCGCGCTCCCGGCCACCCCCGGTGCCGCCGCCACGCAAGGCCGGGTTCGTCGTGTCGGCGTACTGCGCGGGATCGGTGTAGGTCAGGGCCACCCCGCGGCCGTCGCGGATCAGCCGGATGACTTTGACCTCCAGTTGCGCAATGGTCAGCAGATATTTCAGACGCAGGCCTAATTTTGACGAGTCGACAATTACCCGGGCCCCCGAAATCTCGCTGAGACTTTCAATGAGGGCCAGATTTCTTTGGCGGAACGACTGGATTTGCCTCGACCATTGCGGCGACAAGCCCAAAGCCAGGTCGCGGACCTTTTCCAGAAAGGGCGGACGCAGAAGCGGCCGGAGCAGCCGCCGAGTGTATGGAGTTCCTCCGGCGTTGAGGCTGGTGTGGGCGTCCGCCAGGTCCAGCGAAACGCCGCGGCGGCTCATGGCCGCGCTCACCTGACGCCAGAAAGGGCAGGACCGGAGCAGGTCGCCGCAGGAACAGGGGTAACGATCCACATCCCCCAGGCTGGTCAGTTTCAGCTCGCCGACACTACAGGCGCCAGGATGGCTGTTGAGAAGCATGGCCAGCAGGGTTGAACCCGAATGGCTGGCGGACAGGATGTAGGCTAACGTCGGCATTGGGTTTCTTGTTTCACCGGGTCACGAAAAGGCGGGAGACAGGATAGCTGCGCCTGGCCGGAAGGAACTGCTTCCCCGCGAGTTTCGTGGAGCGGGTCCGCTCCACATACGCCCGAAACATCAGAAAGAGCGCCGCCCACATTCCCAGGGCGCTCTCCCTGGGATAGAAATGTTGGGCGCCAATGCCCCCAAGAAGTTGGGCCAACAGGAGCGCCAGAGCCATCCCCCCGGCGGCCGCGAGATACGGATTGCCGTCGCGGAACAGACGCGCCGAGCAATAAATGGCGAAACCGAAAAACCCGATTAGCGGGAGCAGGCCCACGATACCGTTGTCGAGCAACCACTCGAGATAGGCGTTGTGGGGATGCGGAAAGTTCTCGCCCGGGTATTGGGTCTGAATCAATCCCATCAGGCCCGTGCGGACCATGGCCTCCCGCCCATAGCCGAAGCCGGGGGACTCGCCGATCTTATCGATCACGAAAGGCCAGGCCAGGGAACGCCCGGACGTGACCGCGTAATCGTCGGTGGTCGTTTCCCCGGCCACGTTCTGGCTGGAAAAGCCTTCCAGCATGCGCTCGGCCGACGCCGGGAAGACGACATAGAGCAATAAGGGAACGATGGGGGCCAGGAACAGGTACTTGCGCCACTTGACCAGGCACATGATCAGACCCACGGCGCCCCAGGCCAGGTAACCCGCTCGGCCTCCCGTGAGGGCCTGGCCGTAGGTCACCAGAAGAACTCCGCCGATAATCAGAGCCTTCTGCCAGTTCTTGCGGGCCAGGGGCAAAAAAGCCAGGAAGGCCCACGAGGCCCCGGCCAGCATGGTGGACATGTCGCAGGTGCTGTACCCCAGTTCGCTGGTGATCTTAAGGCGTATGTGCTGCGTCTCCTCGCCTCCGCCAATGGCGCAACTGGTCGGCAGGCGATAGGCCAGTTGAAGAGCCACGGCGCTGTAGAGTACCGTCAGAGCCAGCAGGGCGACTACCAGCCGGCGGCGAGTGCGGCAACCATCGAAAAGGAGCAGCCCCGGGATGACCCACTTGACCGTATTGATGAGCTGTTCACTGATAAGCGTGGAGATCGAATCCGACCCCATATGCTTCAGGTCGACCATCATTCGCCCGAACCCGACCAGCACCACTCCCAGGTAGAGCAGCAACAGGACCGTCACCGGACGCGGCAGATCCCAGACCAGGCCCTCGTGGCGACGATGGACGGCCCAGGAGAGGATGACGAATACCAGCAGGATGTTCCAGGGGTTCAGGCCCTGGACATCGCCGATGCTCTTGGGCATGTCCTCATGCTGAATGAAGGCCATCAGGACGATCAGGCCGCAGAGGGAGTAGAACCAGTTGCGCCAGGCGTAGACGCACAGGGCGGCCACGACTGTATATAGGGCATAGACACGCATGTCAGGTTCCCGTTCCCGTGGGACGGCCGAGCGCGACCGGGCGCGAACCGAGCCGGGCGACCCGCTCGGCCGGCCAGGCGTGAAGAAGCCAGCCCATGCAGTAGGGGCGACTCTCGAAGTCGATCCAGCCGGGACGGGCGATCCAGTTCAAACCTGGGACTCGCAGGCTCGGGTGCAGACGACTGGCCAGGGCTTGGGCGGTCCGAACCGCCTTGCCGCATTCATGGCGGGCGACTTTACGCCAGATAATGCCCGCGCGGTCGTCGATCAGAGACCCGCGAATCTCCGGGGCGCAGGCGAGCCATTGCAAGCCGCGACTGACGGCGGCCGCGAAGTCGTCGCCGCCGGCCTCTTCGAGGGCGAAGAGGGCCATCGGCGCCATGGCGTTTTGATGGACCGAGTAGACCGGATAGCCTTCGATCACGCGACCCGTTCGGATGTCGTAGTGCCACCACCATTGGCCCTCTGGACCCTGCAAAGCGCAGGTCCGGGCCGCACAGTGACGGGCCGCGCTCAGTGCGGCCTCGTGCCGTGTCGCGCGATAGTAATAAGACAGGGCCTGAATCGGATAAACCAGGTCGGCGAAGCAGGCCACGTGGGCGCGCAGCCGGGAAGGGGTCGCGTCGGTCGGCCAGTGGGCGAAGAAGGACGACGACGAGGAGTAGAGACTCAACAGGCGCGCCGCTAAGGCCTCGGCCAGTCCGTCGTCGCGGTCCGCGCTGCCCGCGACCGACAGGGCCGTCAGGCACCAGCAGAGTTCGACTGTCGTGCAGGGACTCTGGACAGGCTTGAGCTCCTGGACGTGACGCAGGGCGTCGCGCGCGGCCGAGTGGTGCAGCAGGCGGGCGGCCCAGAGCGCCAGGGCGGCCTCGCCCAACTCGCTCGTGCCGTTGACGGAACGGATAAGATGCTCACACACGTCGTCGAGGCTTTGCCCGTGCAAGGCTTCGGCTACGGCCCGGTCGTCTTCCGTCGCCAACCCGATCAGGCTGATCGCCGTGTAGCGGCGGCTGATTCCCTCGAGCGCGTCGCCGGTCGGAGTCCGCCGGAGGCGGAAGGCAAACAGACGCTCTTCCGACCGATACATCCGGCCCAGAGCCGGCACGGCCAGGGCCCGCAGATGCTCGACCAGTGGTCGTATCTCTAAGTGGCCTGACTCAGACATGGGATTCATGGTGTCCGTCTGATGATTTGTTGGCTCCCGAGCCGTAGTCGTACCGATAGGAGTAATACGGGTATCCTCCATGTCCCTTGGAGCCGATGAAGACCACGCCAAGCAAATTGCCGCCGGCGGTCTGGAGATAGTTCAGAGCCTCGAAAACGCTGTCTCGCCGGCTGCGGCGCTCGCGCACCACCATGATCGAACCATAAGCCTTTGAGGCCAGAATCCGGGCGTCTGCCACCGGCAGCAGGGGCGGACTGTCGAGCAGCACGAGATCGTATTGCTGCTGCCACCGCTCGAAGCAGGCCGTCAGGACGCCATTGGTCATCAGTTCCGCATCGGCCACATGGTGCATGCAACCTGCCGGCAGAATGCTCAGCCGCGGCGTATCGGTGCCGAGAATAGTCTCGCTGTCCTTTTTGCCCATCAGGGCGCCAAGCAGACCGGGATCCTGGGGAACACCGAAACGCTTGGCAAACGTGGGGCTGCGCAAATCCGCGTCAACCAGCAGAACCTTCTTGCCGCAGTGGGCCAGGCTGCTGGCCAGCATGGCCGCGATGGTTGACTTGCCGGCTCCCGGCTCGGCGCTGGTGACCTGGACGATACAGCCTTTCTGGCTGTCGATTCGTTGCAATAACGCCGTGCGCAGCATGCGAATCGCTTCCTGCAACTGCTCCTCACCCTCCAGCGGCGACTGCGGCTTGCTCCGGATATACGGCAGTCGTCCGAGAAACGGACTCGTCGACACCTGGTGGAGATCGTCGAGTTGGTGAATCGTCTGCGTCGTGCTGCCCCGCAGGAAGGCTACGCCGACCCCCGCGCCGAGGCCCCCGATCAACGCCAACTGGGACATCAGCAGGCGGCGATCGTTGGAGGCTTCCGAAGGCGGCGTGGCCCGGGTCAGCACCTCGATGGCGCCGGGCACGTTACGTTCCATTTCTTTCTGATCGACGCGGGTGCGAACGGCTTCGTACAGCCCGCGCTTGTAATGGATCGCTTCATTTTCCTTGTTGAGCAACTGAGCGCTTTCAAAAACCCGCTCGAAAGCCACGCGCTGCGCCTGGGTGTCCTCGGTCTGCAATTGTTCCTGGAACTTCAGCAGCTTGATCTGTTGGCGAACCGCCTCCAGTTCCTTGCCGACGTCAGATCCGGTCTTGACACTGGAGCCGGTCATGGTCGGTAATCCGGAGGACATTAATACCTTGGGGTGCGCCTTCCATTGTGCATCCAATTCCTGTTCGCGGCTGCGCAACATCTTCTCGGACGCAGCAACGTGCTCCTGAAGTTCGATCTTCCGGGGATGAGTGTCCTTGAGTTTCTGGCCTTCAATCTGGGCTTGAACCTTGACCATCGCCAGATCATGGTAGAACTGGCGCCAGAGTTCGTCGCTTTCGTATGGCGGCTGGCTGGGCGCCGGAGAAGTCCTCTGGATCGGGACGGCGGACGAGGGGTCATTCGCCGGCTTCTCCTTGGGGTTCTCCTTGGGGAGCATGGCCGTCAGTTCCTTTTCCTGCCACTGGGCCACCGCCAGTCCTTGCTGCAAGGTTTCGAGCTTTCTTTCCGAGTCGTCCAGACGCAGCCGCATCTGTGAAACAAGCTGGTCGGGGGTGGAGGTCCCCAGCGTCTTGGCCAGCATGGCCACCGTTTTTTCGCGGCCCTGAATCTCGGCGCCCAGCGACTCCTGTTCGTCGGTCAACTTCCGATACAGCAGGTCGCCGGTCGCGTCTGACTGCTCGCGGGTGTACTTGATATACTGATCCAAAACCGCATTGACGATGATCGCCGCCTCTTCGCCCCGCAGGGCAGTCATCGAAACGTCGATAATTTCGGTCTGTCCGCGCGGGCTGACCGACAGGTCGTCCCGCAGCCGTTCCAGCGGCGAGGGCGCCGAACCCAGACGCAGAATCGACCTCGGGGCGGTCTTGTACCACCCTGTGTTTTGGACAACGGCCTGGTCCAGCGTCCGCTCCAGAACCGAGGGCGTGCGCATAATCGATACCTGGGTGTTCATATAGGACTGGTAGAGCGGAATCATGCCGTTTTCTTCCGTGTTGAAGACCAAACGAGGAATGATCGGTCGCACGCGAACTTCGGCTTTCGCCGTATACTTGGGCACACTGAAGGTCCAGATGGCCGCCAGGGCCGGTGCGGCGACCAGCAAGGCGACGGCCAGGACCGTCCACTTGAACCGCAGGAGCCGCTCGAGGCTCCACGGACGCAGGGGTGTTTTCGGTTCCGTTGGATTGTAGGGCGCCAGCAACCCCTCGGAGTGGTTGACTGGGTCATAGGGAACCGGGAACATCTGACCGGCCCGGGCGATGCTCTCGCCACCTGGGTCGCTCAGCCGCCCTCGGTCTTCATCACGTCCATTCATAGGTCTCGTCTCCCAAGATTCGGCGTCTGCATTTGTTGTTGATTGCTGGTAAATCCGGACTCTGCCGCCGGTTTCTCGAGACGCTCCAGCCGGCTGTCGCGGTCGCTCAACCTAGGCGGCAACTTCGTGTCAACTTGGCCGGACACGGCCGCCTTGACCACGTTGGCCATGAACCGCAACCGGGCCAGAGTACGATCCCATTTTACCGCCGCACTCCACCCCGGCCGCATGACCAACTGGAACAGATACTCCAGGCCGGTCAACTGGAAAATTCGCGGCGCGCGGCGGGCTAAGCCGCTGGCAATATCGAATGAGCCGCCCACGCCCAAACAAAACGGAGCGGCAATCGCCTCACGGTGCTGAGAAATCCACAGTTCCTGCTTCGGCGAACCCATGGCCACAAAAAGAACCTCAGCGCCGCTGGCATTGATCTGCCGCACTACGGCCTCCGAATCCTCGAAGTAGCCGTCCTGCCGCCCGACAATCCGCAGCCCGGGATAGTCGGCGCTTAGTTTCGCCGCCGCCTTTTCGTTTGACTCCGGGGCTGCGCCCAGGAGAAACACGCCCCAACCTTTGTGGGCCGCCCTCTCGATCAGATGGAAGAAAAAGTCGCAGCCCGTGCAGCGACTGATCTTGCGCCGGTGCAGAAGTCGGGCGGCAATCGAGATGCCCACGCCGTCGCAAAGGCCAAACTCCGCGTCGCGGAGTACCGCCATTAGCGCCGGGTCGCGCCCGGCCCGGTAGACCTTCTCCGGGTTAATAGCTGCTCCAAAGGTCTTGCGGCGAGCCGTTATTCTCGCCTCCGCGCAATCGACCGCCTGCTCATAGGATTCGAACGGCACGACCCGCGCCCCCATGATCCAAACCGGCTCGGGCGGCTCCGCCGAAGAAGGCGGTCGCGGGACTTTTGTTCCCTGGGTCGGCGGCGAACCGTGCCCGTCCGATCCCGCCGGTTCGTCCGCCCCGGAAACCAGGCTTTCCTGCTCCTCGTTCAGTGTATCAAAGAGCGACGGTTCGTCGTCATCGTGGAAAAGTGTTGCCGTGGTCTGAGGGACATAGCTCGAAAGTGGCATCGTGGACCAGTCGTTCTCCACAAAATAACGCCCGCCGGCCTGGACCCCGACCGGTTCGGAGAGGTCGAAACCGACGGAGAAGGACGGCTCTCGCTCGGTCGCCTGCGACGGAAGGGCGGCAAACTCCTGCGCATCGAGGAGTCGGCCAACCAGTCTGGCACGGCGTCCGGTCGTTTCCAGGGAACTGCCGGCCTCAAGGCCGATTTTTATCTGCATCTGAAACCCGGACTGGTCACGACGGGCCGACATAGCCAGTGTCACCATGTTGTCCCGCGACGAGGCCTCGCCCGGCCGACGCCAGACGGTCGTCCAGGACGAACCCTCGTTGTTTCGCAACGAAAGCTCCATCCAGACAAAGTCCAACTCCTGGGCCAGTTGGCAGACGGCCTCCCACCAACCCTCGAACGAACGTTTGTCGCGCATGCGGAGCTGGGCGTCTTCGAACGAGTTTTTCTCCTTTTTGACTTGCTGCGCCGCAGAACGCATCCGCTTTATGGCGACTACCGTTTCGCCGATCCGGGCGGCGCCGACGAAATGAAAAAAGAAAAGGAGCATCACCAGCACGCCCAGGAAGATCAGAAACGGCACGGCTTGCCGGGTCCCGATAACGAGCAGCCCCAACAGTGCCGCCACGAGGCTCAGGCAATGGATGATAATCACCACCTGGCGATGGCGGAGGCCCAGGTCCAGCAGACGGTGATGGATATGCCCGCGTTCCCCGGCAAAAATTGAACGCCGGTCCAGTACGCCGCGCCGAATCAGGGTGAAGGTGGTGTCCAGGATCGGCACGCCCAGGGCACAGGCCGAAGCCATGATGCCCACGAAGGCCGAGGTCTTGGCCACACAGACCACGCTCCCGGCGCCGATCAGGAAGCCTAGGAACATGCTGCCGCAATCGCCCAGAAATACTTTGGCCGGGTTGAAGTTAAAAAACAGGAAGCCCGTCAAGCTGCCGAGCAAGGCCAGCATGAAGACCAGCATGACCAACTGGTCGCTGGTATAAGCCAGGACCGCTATGGTCCCGCAAACAATCGCCGAGATGCCGGCGGCCAGACCGTCAAGGCCGTCGATGAAATTGATCCCCACCGTGATGCCCACGATCCAGAGCACCGTGATGGGCCAGGAGGCCCAACCGAAATTGATGGTAAACCAGGGATCAATGCTGATGGTCTCAATCCGGGCGCCGGTCCAACAGACCGCCAGAGCCGCCACGACCAGGGCGACCAGCTTCACAGTGGCCCGCAACCCGCGAATGTCGTCAATCAGACCGATGAAGAAAACCAGAGTGGCGCCGGCCAGCAGAGTCACTATTTGCGGAACGTTCTTGCGGAAGGCCTCGCCGATGATATTGTCCAGAGTCAGGACGGGCAAAATCAGGGCCAGCGCCGCGAACACCACCACGACGCCCCCGATGCGCGGCACCGGAGCCGTATGCACTTTGCGCAGACCGGGCTGGTCCACCAGGCCGAGGGCCTTGGCGGCGCGGGTCAACAGGGGCATCCCAAGAATCGCAATCAGGGCTGCGCCGAAGTATATGACTGAATAGGTTCTCATCGGTGTTCTTTCGGGAAATATCCTACTCTGCGCCGTCGGCGAACGGCTGGGCTTACTTATTCGGCCGCCTCGAGCAAATCTGCGTCAATCTCGAGCGCGGCTCCCTGACTGATGAAACTGATTTCCAGAACGAAGCGAGCGGTGGATCGCCGCTCGACCACGACGCCTTCCAGACCCCGGAACGGGCCCTGGGTTATGCGGCAACGTTTGCCCGTCGCCACGTGCGGGTAAAGATCCAACTCAGCGTTGCCGGTCAAAGCCCGCTCAATCGTGGCCAACTCGTTGATCAGACGCGACTGATTATTCACCTCGATGGTCTGGCAGAGGCGGTTGGTCGTCAAGGCCTTGTAGCGATCTTCCTCGCTGCCACAAAAGAAAACGTAGGACGGAAACAACGGCATCAGGGCACGTCGCTTCTTTCCGGACGACACGGTAACTCGCTCAACCAACGGGAGGTAATAGCCGATGCCTTTGCTCAACAGGTCCCAGGCAAACGCTTTCTCATTCCGGGCCCGCGTGTGCCCGACCCACCACTGCCCGGAAAGGTCCGCCACTCCCCGGGGTCCGGGCAGCAGGCGGGGAGGATTTTCCGTTGCTTTCAGCATCTTTGGCTTCCTGGCCTCCCAAAAGATCCGGGCGCACTCCGTCCCTGTCGGTGTCCCGACGGGGCTTGACGACCTGCTTAACGGTCCCCGCCAAAACCAACCGGGCGGGCTATTTTACCGGACGCCGTCACTTCGCCTCGAGCGACGCCAGGCCCTTGCGGATGGCATACTTGGTCAGATCGGCTATGCTGTCAAAACCCATCTGTCCCATAATATGCAACCGGTGCATTTCGATCGTCTTGATGCTGCGGCTGAGTTGCTTCGCTATCTGTTTGGTCGAGTAGCCGTCGGCCAGCAGTTGGAGAATCTCGCGCTGCCGCGGCGTCAGGGCCTTGGTTCTTTTGCCCGCCGAAGGCGCCATCTGTTCCAGATACCCCTCCGCCACTACGCCGGCCACCTGGGGACTCAGGTGCGTCTGGTTCCCGGCCACCGTATGAACGGCCTGGACTAGTTCCTGGCCGAGGCAACTCTTCGTCAAGTAGCCGTTGGCGCCGGCCCGCAGAGCGTCGCCGACCATGTCGCTGCTGGCGTGCATGGAAAGCACGATGACCTTGCACTTGGGAAGATGGTATTTAATTTGCCGCGTGGCTTCGATGCCGTTCAACCCGGGCATGGTGATGTCGAGGATCACCATGTCCGGACTCAACTTCTGGGCCATCTGCACGGCCGTCCGCCCGTTGTCCGTTTCGCCGACAATCTCCAGGTCCGACGACTTCGACAATAACGCGCGGATGCCTTCACGCATTAGGTTGTGGTCGTCCGCCAGCAGTAATCTCAAGGCTCGTGCCCCCCTTGCAGCAAAAAACTCGATGCTTCAAACTACGGCTGAAACCCCGGGCGCCGCCGACGAGAGCGCTTCACCACGGGCTTCCGACTGTTGGGTTCCCAGCGACACAGACAAAGTTACCAGTGTACCCTGCCCGGGACTTGACCGGGTTTTCATGCGACCGCCAAGCAAAGCCAGACGCTCACGAATATTGCTCAGGCCGAAACCGTTCCTGGTCGTCACGCCGCCGGCGAGGCGAACTGGAGCGCAGCCCACGCCGTCGTCCTCCACGGCGATCCGCAACTCCTCGCCGGTACTGTGTACCGACACCTTAACATTCTTGGCCCGGGCGTGCTTGACCACGTTGAACAGCAACTCGCGCACCGCCCGGAACAGGAAGACCCGCAAGTCGCTGGCCAGGATCAGGCCCGGATGGCCGTCACGGAAGGCGATCCGCAGTCCGTGGCGGGTCTCCATCTCGCCGGTCAGCCGCTTAAGGGCCGCCTCGAGGTCTTCCCGATAAAGAACCGGGGAATTCAGGTCGAAAATCACCGACGGCAGCTTGTCGGCGGCCAACCGGACCAGCTCGTGGGCCTCCCGCAGAGAATCGCTCGAGCCGCCTTCCCTGAGGCTATGAGGATCCAACAGGTCCATCTTCATCTTGGCCAGGGCCAGAAGTTGACCGACTTCGTCGTGCAGATCACCGGCGATGCGCTGCCGTTCATGTTCCTCGGCCAGCGACAACTCGCCGGCCAGACGCCGCAATTGTTTCTGGTGTGCCGCCGCCGCTTCCGCTCTTTTGCGGCCGCTCAGGTCGAAACACGAAAGGACGAAGCCCGCTGGTGTTCCGTATTCATCACAGAACAGGACCGCCGACAGGTGGATCTCCAGCGCCTTTCCGTCCTTACGCCGGGCGGTCGCCTCGCCGACCCAGACCCCGCAGGCCGGTGACGCGCCGAGCAGCCGCCGGATCGTTGCGGCACTTTGCCAGAATTTCTCCGCCGGGCGGCCGACCATTTCCGACGCCCGACTGTAGCCCCACAATTGCAGACACGCGGAATTCACGGCGGCCAGCCGGCCATTCAACTGACAGACGGCCATTGGCGCGAGGCTGGCGGACACCACCGCTTGAAGGGCGTCCGGCGATTCCACCGCCCGGCCGCCCCTGTGGGTGGCTGGGGTCATGACCTGTTTTTGAGCCACCAGTCTTCGCCGCGCGGCCCCCCTGCGTTGTGCGACTGGGGCAAAGACGAATTGGCGCTGGGTGAAGGTTGCGCCAGAGAGGGGGCCGGCAACGACCGGCTGAAATCCACTTGTCGTTTTGGGGAACCGTGTCGCCTTACCCTGGACTCGTTTCCGTCTGGAGACGGGACTCTGACCGGGACTGGGCCGAGCCGCTGAGTTCGAAGGTAAGACTGCGGTGGGAACGCCCTCCGGCTGGCTACGGGCCGGTCCGAGACTACTCCCCGGCTTTCGGCGCCGGCTACGCTGTCCCTCTGGCGAGTAGCGACCTGCGCCGCAAGGTTTTGGTACGACGAGAGACCTCAATAGACAGAACTTCCGCGACATTCCACGCCCCCCTGCTACGCCTTCGTTGCTTTTGTGGTCGTCCCCGGCTACCAGCCCGACAAAAATCGCCGAAACGGTAGGCCGGCCGGGCAGACATGAGACCGGGTTTTCAATATTATAAAACCCATTTCGTTACATCCGTTCGCTGGCTACGTATCAGCGTTTGGTTTTTCCTAGTATCGCCACAGCCTAGCCCTGTCATTTATGGACTGAATACAGGCCAGTTTAACACAGATTTGGGGTATAAGCAAATTATTCTGTGTGGACGCTCTTGTGGATAATATGTTGAATATTATCGGTCCTAGTAGAGGTTTTGGATTCCTACCATTACTTGTATGAAAGGCGCGAGGCTCCAACAATTCGCGCCAACCCAAATTGCCCAACTTTCACGGATGTTTTTTGCTGTTTTTTTAGGATTTTTTCTTAGACTGCTTGTTTTTGGTCGATATACTTGTTGGAGTTCGGGGGTGCCGAATTCGCCACACTTTTTTAGGAATAAATAACTATGAACATCTACATTCGTTTGGCTTGCACGGCGCTGTTGGCGGTTTCGGGGTTCAGCCTGGCCGGTTGCGAGGCCCAGAAAGACCTGGCGGCGCTGCGGCCTTTCCTCAACAATCCGCCCCTCGTGGTTTCGACGACAGAGTACCGCGTCCTGCCCCCGGATGTCTTGAAGGTAACTTCCCATCACATGTCCGAGGTCGACAATGTCATGCAGCAGGTCCGGCCGGACGGCCGAATCGATCTGCCGTTGCTGGGTGAGATTATGGTGGCCGACAAGACGCCCAAGGAAATCGAAGAGTCGATCAAGGAATCCGCTCGCACCTATTACCAGGGTGATGTCGACGCCACCGTTCAGATCGTCGGTTACAACTCGCAATGGATTTACGTCTTCGGCCAGGTGGCGCATCAGGGACCCACTCCCTACACCGGCGCCGATACCGTCCTGAATGTCCTGGCTAAGTCTACTCCCAATGACTTGGCCTGGATCGAACGCATTCGTGTCGTCCGCGGCAGCCATCCGCAAACCGGCGGGTGCCCGTTCGACAAGAACGGCAAGCACCTCCCGCCGACACCCGCGGCCGACAAAAAGGCCGACCAGGACGGAAAACCCCATATCCTGTTGCTCAACCTGAAGGATATGATCGTAAAGGGCGACCTGGATCAGAACATCCTGCTGCTGCCCAATGATGTGATCTACGTCGAGCCGACGCCGCTGGCGGCGATTGGCCTGGCCGTGCAGCAGTTGTTGTTGCCGGTTCGCCCGGCTGCCGAAATGGCCAGTACGCCGGCCTCGGTGGCCAACCCTTATAACATGCTTTCAGGCAGGTAAGGACGCGCCAAGCGACTTCTTCGACCCGTTGTTTGAGGCGGTGGCGCGGCCGTCACTGAAACTTGCGAGCGACCGGGGGTGATTCCCCTCGGTCGCTCGCGTTGTTGGCAGATGGGGTTGGTCAGAAACTCCGCTCAGAGTTGCGCACGTAGAATGCCGACGATCCGCTCGGCGGCGTGGCCGTCCCACAGGGGCGGAACGCCAGCTTCACACGAGCCCGCCAGAACGTCGCGGTAGGCGGCCACGATTCGCCCCGGATCGGTTCCCACCAGGCGATTAGAGCCGATGTCGACCGTGACCGGCCGTTCCGTGTTGTCGCGCAACGTCAGACAGGGCACCTTGAGAATGGTCGTCTCCTCCTGGATGCCGCCGGAGTCGGTCAGGACGCAACTGGCATGGGCTATAAGTTTGAGGAAGTCGAGGTAGCCCGCCGGGTCGATCAGCTTGAGGTTGGTCTGCGCGGCGATGCGGCGGCTCATCGTCGAGTCGGACAATTGCCGGCGCGTCCGTGGATGAACCGGAAAGACCACGGGCCGGTCGCGCTGCACTACGTCGATAGCGTCGAGCAGGCGGCCGAGTACCAGCGGATCGTCCACGTTTGACGGCCGATGCAGGGTCAGCACGGCGTAACCCTGCGGGCAGAGCGACAGATCTTCGAGAATGGTCGATGCTTCGGCCTTCTGCCGGTTCTTCAGCAACGTATCGACCATGACGTTGCCGACCAGAAAAACTTTCTGGTCGGAAACGCCCTCATGGGCCAGATTGTCGACGCCGCTCTGCTCGGTGCAGAAGAGCAGATCGCTGACGGCATCGGTCAACACCCGGTTCACCTCCTCGGGCATGGTCCGATCAAAACTGCGCAGCCCGGCCTCCACATGCACCAGAGGGACGCCCAGCTTGACGGCCACCAGACCGCAGGCCAGCGTGCTGTTGACATCGCCGACGACCAACACGGCGACCGGTGCCTGGTCCCGGACCACCGGCTCGAAGGCCCGCATGATTTCGGCCGTCTGGGCCACCGCCGTGCCGGACCCGATGCCGAGGTTAAGGTCCGGCTCTGGGATACCAAGCTGGCGAAAGAACAACTGGCTCATCTGTTGGTCGTAATGCTGGCCCGTGTGGACTAGCATGGGGGTGACTTGGGGCCACGCCGCATAGGCCGCCATCAGCGGCGCGATCTTCATAAAATTCGGTCGGGCCCCGACCACGTTAATGATCTTCATGCGGCTCCTTCCTGTCACAGGTCGCTTACGATCACTTTGGGCCACGAAAAACACCCCCAAGACCTGGCCGCAAGGCTTCTTGTCGCGTGATAATACTCGTAAGGAACCGGGAGTCAAGTACTTGGAGGGACTGATATTTCCGGCGCCTGGTGCCATCGGATGTTTTTTTTCTAATTTTTTCACAATTCTTGCCCGCCGATTTGCATTCCTAAGTATTTGGTGTATAATCACTTCGGCCAATCCGCCAGCAGCCTTTGGATCGCCGGAAGCCTGCTCCCCGACCGACTCAACATAAAACTTAAATCCCCGCCAGATCTTCTCCACGCCATCGCTACTGCGGTTTGCCCTTGAAACCGAGGATAGCTCTGTTTGAGGGGTCGTAATTATGTCCCGAAACATAGGAAAACACCCTGTTCGACCGTGGTTTTCCGTTGTCAGCAGAAACTCGTTGCGTGTCCCACGGCAGGTAAGGAGACCTTGAAAATTTTAGGAAGGAGAGTGAAAAACATCGTGTTTTTTCTGTGTTGCCGTCGCGAGAAGTGCTGATTATAAAAAAATCTCGCTTCTATCCACCAAGACTATCTTTTTTCATAACTCGTGTTCTATTAACGAGTTAAGTTGCGTTCTCTTGCGTTGCAAAATCCTTCACCCAGCCTCATCGACTACCGCTTTTTGACTTGACCTTGAAAATGCGTAACTTCTATTGCAGCGGTACGTGATAATTTGAGTCGCATGAGAAAAATGGGTATTTTGGAGCGCGGAAATGGTTGCGTTGAACGACAGGCGAATTATGCTGCTTAAAAGAACTGGCCTATTCGACGATACCAGCAATATCGTTGTCAGGCGGGCCATGTCTTGTGCGGACCTGGCCGCCGCCTACGGCCTGGTTCACCGGGTGTTCGTCGAGAAGGGCTTCATCCCTCCGACGCCGAACGGGTTACGAATCAGAGCCTTCGAGGGCCTGCCCGAAATGGCGACGTTTGTGGCCTCCGTCAATGGCGAAACTGTGGGGGTGATGAGCATCGTTCCCGATCTGGAAGGGATCGGCTTGCCGAGCGACCAGGCGTTCTCCGAGGAATTGGGGGTCCTGCGAAGTGCCGGGCGAAAACTCTGTGAAATCACCAACCTGGCCGTCCTCGGGGCCTACCGGCGGAGCAATGCGTTTACCGAACTGACCCGCGCCTGTTTTGCCCAGGCCTTGGCCTGGAAGTGTGACGACATCTTCATCGCCATCAGCCCGGGCCACGCCCTGTTCTTCGAAGAGGTTCTGCAGTTCGACGCTCTGGGCGGCCGCCGCAGTTATTCCGCCCAGAAGATGGACATCGTCGAAGGCAAACGGCTTAACCTGCGGACGGTCAAGGAACTCTGGAGCGACGTCGATCGCCACTTGGGCGACCAGGCTTTCCTTTCGGACTATTACTACCAGAACAACCCCTACCACAACTGTGTGGAAGAGTGGACGCTTCAGGCGGCAAAGGCCTTCCTCGACGCCAAACTTCTTCACGAACTTTTTGTCGAGCGGTCACGGTTGCTCGACTGGTGTACGCCTCAGGTCCGCAAGGTGATCGAAAGCCGTTGGGGCCGGGAGTTGTTTGCCTGCGTCTTCGGGCCGGCCGACGACGAGGGCCTCCAGCAGGAAGATTCCAAGCGGAATGGACTTCTCTGTAGCGCCAGTGCCTGAAACCCGCAGATGTGCTTCAGCCGCCCCGTGTTTTTAGAGCCGGAATCAGGTTGCGAAACGGATCGTATAGCGCCACCTCAGGGGCCAGAGCCAAGTCGCCCCAACCCAACAGAACCTTGGTCGTTTCCACTGCCATCAGGACGGCCGTCAACCAGACCATAGGAGCAAATGAGGTCAGTCGTCCCTGCTTGATCTGTTCGACCGCCGCCTCATCATAGTAATCGTTCACCCCATCAAAACGCCCCAGGCCGAAGAGTACCTTCATTTGGCACTGTTTCAGCTCGTCGACCGTGATCGTCTCCAACTCGCGGCCGATCGTGGGCAGTCCGTAGCATTCCTCCAGGGTCGGCGTCTCGCCGGTGAATGTCCGAACGTTGGCGAAGGGGATGGCCCAGCCCTCGACCAGGGGCACGCCGAGCCGCCGGGCGGCGCGGGAGACCAGGAGGCACGGCGGCAACTGATCAATCGCCATGACGGCGGCAGCGGCGCCGGCGAGCAGGTGATCCACGTTTTGCCGGGTCACCGTCTCGGCCGTCTCGACGACCACGTCCGGATTGATCGCTTTGGCCCGCTCGACCGCCACGTCGATCTTCCTCCGGCCGAGCGTCTCGTTCACGGCCAGGAGCTGGCGGTTCAGGTTGCTGGCCTCGAAGGTGTCCTTGTCGACCACGCTGAACGTGCCGATACCGCACCGCACCAGGACCTCGAAGGCCACGCCGCCCAGGCCGCCGAGTCCGAGGACGCAGACCTTCGACTCCCGCAAACGCTGCTGCTCCTCCACAGTCAGCAGGCCGATGTTGCGATCAACCATCTGCCGATACGAGTCGGGCCACATTTTAGTCTGATCGGCCATGTGTGGTACTCCTTTTTAGGGACTCAAGCCCTACTCGGCTGTCCGGGTAACGTATTGCGGCTTCCTCTGATAATCATACGTCCGATCATACTCAAAACCGTGGTACTCCAGCAAGCGCACCTCGACCGGGCAGGCGGTCCGCCGGCCGACGGCCTCGGCCAGCCGCCGAACGGCCGCCTCGGAAGCCGAGGCCGAGGCCCGGAGCTGGAGGTCCACCCGGACGGCCTGGCTGCCCGGACTGAGGTGGAAGCGGCCCGTCAACTGCCGGGCGGTCGTGGCGTCTTCGTACAAGGCTTCCTTGACCTCGGAGACGGAGACGGCCTGGCCCGAGGCCAGCCGCACTTCGCTCTCGCGCCCCCACAAAACCGCCACCGGCAGCCGCAGCCGTGGCGCCAGACGCTCGTAGCCGAACTGGCGAAGCAGGTCCACCAGGGCCGGATGGCTCAGCGTGCGCCCGCGGTCCCCGGTGCAATAGCGCAGCAAAGGCAACTCGCGATCATCGCCCAGGGTCGAAACGATCAACTCCGGCGGACCGGCTTCACCCGCACGGCACTCGACATAGTTCTGGCGCGGATCATACTGCATGATCTCGGGACAGACCGCCGTCGGCCCGCCGGCCAGGGCTTCGCGGAAGCGCGCGTCCGCCAGGGCCGCGCGGCGGATCTCGACCGTCTCCTGCTCCTCGTGAAAGATGCTGATCGAAAGTTCGGAAAGCCCCATATTCAGAAAAATCCGGCCGCCGGCGGCTCGGTCGGGACTTAACTTCAGCGCGTCGGCGAGATAGGAGCGGTAGGTCTCGGGGATGAACTCGCCGCCCGTGACGACATTGACCCGAAGGTCCTCCCAGCGGACTCCGGCGTCGGCGCCCTCGTCAACCACCTGTTTCAGGAACAGGCTTTCTCCCACCAGGACGAATTGCTCGAACTCTCCGGCCAACTTCCTGACGAGCGAGAGGACGGCATCCGCGCGGACGCCGGCTTCGGCCTGAGCGAGGGTGCGCGTGGGAATTCGCACGCCCATCGGCAGGCAGTTCACCAGGACGGTGCGCCGCCGGCGGATGTCGAACAAGCTGTCGAAGAGAAACTCCAGGCCCAGCGCAGTGCGCCGCTCGGCGCCGCGACGCTCGACGCCGAACGAAAAGACCCCCGAGTGCCCCGAACTCGTATAGAACAAGCCAACGTCCTTCAACGTGCCGCCGACGCACAGGTCGCGGAGGCGATGGCCCTCAAAGATGCTCCGTTTGTCGAGAATGGGGACGCGGTCACGAAATTGTTCGACGGTGGCGACCGTCTGCGGCGCGACGCCGGCCGCGCCCAGAATCTGACCATAGGCCGGAACGTCCCGGGCCGCCCGGTGGAATGCCGCCAAGAGCCCGGCCTCCGCCTCGCGGCCAAGCTCGTCCGGCGACAGGTTCTCCAAGGCGCGGCGATACCGGGCATAGGCGCGGCCAACGGCTCGGTCCTTTATGTCGCTCCACCAGGCCATAAGCCGGCACTCCGGTCCACTTAGCGACTCCGCTGTCTTTGCCCGCTGAGCAGCGCCTCGACGTTCTCCGAGAAAATCTGGCGGCGCTCGACCTCCGTAAGCTCCAGACTGTTGATGCAATCGACGAAGTCTTTCATCCGATGGATGCGGCCGGCGTAGGGCATCGGATAGTCGGTGCCGAAAATGATCTTTTCGGGGCCGATCCGGTCCACGATGTCGCGCGTCAAAACCGTCGGTATCTCGTAGAGGTAGGCCGCCGTGTCGATGAAAACGTTGGGGTTCTTTTCGACCACCATGAAGGCCTCGTTGTGCCACAAGGTGCCCAGGTGGGTCAGCATCAGCCGCAATTCGGGAAAGGCCACCGCCACCTCGTCGACCAGAATCGGATTGGCGTGGGCCAACCGGCACAGGCGCCCAAACGGCGTCGTTCCCACGTGCAGCACCACCGGAATGTTCAACTCCAGGGCCTTCTCGTAGACCGGCCAGGCCCGGCGGTCGTCGGGGGCGAACTGCTGAAGGGCCGGATGAAGCTTCAGGCCGCGCAGACCGTAGTCTTGTACCGCTCGCTCCAGAGCCTCGGCCGCCCCGGGGCGGGTCGGGTTGACCGAGGCAAACCCGATCAGCCGGTCAGGATAAGCCTGGCACAGCCGATGCACGTACTCGTTCGAAGCGTAGACGATGGGGGCGTCAACGGCATAGATAATGGTCACGGCAATGCCGGCTTCGTCCATCTGGGCGATCAACCGTTCCGGTTGCAGCAGCGGCAGGCTGGCTTCCGCTTCCTTGAGCACGGCGATGCCGTCGGGAATGGCGACCCCCGCACCGGGCGGCATCATCCGGTCTTGCTCGATCATATGGACGTGGGCGTTCACAATTCGCATGGGGCACTTCCTTTCGGTTGTGTGGAAACTCGGCGTTCGCGCAGCCAGTGCCGGGTCACCAGCGGCGCCTGGCCGCCGGGTTCCGGTTCCACGGCCAGGACCGCTGAGACCGCTTCGTCCAACTCGGCGGATCTGAGCGGCAACGTCAGATAGCCCGAGAGGCCCACCTGGCGGCAGCGGGCAGCATCGCCGCGCTCGCCCGCCGAGGTGATCATGATAATCTTCTGCCGGCCGGACGGGGCCGCCTGCTGAATCTTTTTTGCCAGAGCGAAACCGTCAACTCGGGGGTCGAGGGTGTCGAGCAAGACCAGTTGGAAGGGACGACCGTCGTGGCCGGCCTGCTGCAAGGCGGCCAACGCTGCCGCCGGATCGGCCACGGAGGTCGGGTCCATGACCAGGCCCCGCAACATCGCCTCCCGAGCCTCGCGGATTTCGTTCTGGCTGGTCACCAGAAGAACCTTCAAGCCTCGCAGATCCGGTCTTTGAGCCGGACCAGGCGGCACAACCGCCGGGGCTTCTTTCAGCGTGAAATGCGCGGTCATGTGAAAGCGGCTGCCTTGACCGGCCTCGCTCTCGACCCAGATGCGCCCGCCCATGAGCAGGGCCACCTGAGAAGCAATGGTCAGCCCGATGCCGCAACCGCCATACCGGCGCGTCTCGGAACCGTCCGCCTGCCGGAATTCCTCGAAGATCACCTCCCGCTGGTCCGGCGGAATGCCGATGCCGGTGTCCGACACGGTGAGGTGCAGACAGGCTTCGCCGGCGCCGGCCGATTCGACCTCGACACTGACGTCGATCGCGCCCCGCTCGGTGAACTTGACGGCGTTGCTGAGCAAGGCCCCCAGCGCTTCGCTCAGCCGGCCGGGATCGCCATAGAGGCGGTCCGGGACCGCCGGCGCAATCGTGCAACGCAACGCCAGACCCTTCTTTTCGGCCCGGGGGCGGAACTTGCCAATCAGGTATTCCAGGCACTCCCGTAAGCGAAACTCCGTGGTGGTCAGGTGCAATTGCCGGATGTGAATCTTGGAAAGATCGAGCAGGTCGTTCAGCAGGCTCAGCAGAGAATCAGACGCCTCACGAACACGCTCCAGGTAGCGGCGCTGCTTGGCCGACAGTTCCGTCTCCAGCGCCAACTCCGTCATGCCGACGATCGTATTCATCGGCGTGCGGACCTCGTGGCTGATGTTGGACAAAAACTCGTTCCGAACGGCCTTGGCGCTCTTGGCCAGAAGAACCAATTCCCGGGCGCGCTTCTTCGAATGCTCAAGGTCTTGCCCCATCTTCAGCAACCGGTCGCGGGCCTCGGCGGCTTCCCGGCGGGCACGCCGACAACCGCGAAGCAACGACAACCGACGTTGAAGGTCGAAAGGCATGTCAGAGACCCTCAAGCGGGAAGCCTGGAGGAGGAAGGTCGAGCCGTGGAACCTGCGGACTTTGGGCGCGCCATATACACTATGCACGCTATAGACTATCCATCGACCGGACCTTTTCGGAGACTTGAGCTAAATGAGCAGCTACAAAAAAAGACAGGGGCGAGAGACCCGCGGACCCTTGGTCCGAGTGCCCCTCGCCGCCTGTTTTAACTTCCGTTACTGCTCTGCTTTACAAACTCAAGCCGCCCGCTTCCGGTACCAGCCGACCAGACCCAGACCCATCAGGCCCAGGACGACCGCCGCCGGAGCGGGAACCGCCTCAGCCATAATCGGGTCGTCGCTGAGTACATCAAACCCGCTGCCGCCGCCGACCAGCGATATGCCCGTGAAGGCTACGCGCCAATTGGCGCCGCCTAACGCCGGATCCGGGAGGAACATGCCATTCAGGACGCCCGTCACTTGGCCGCCAGGAAGATTCGGATCAAAGATTGTTCCCGTGTTGGCAAACATGCCGCCCGTGGCGTTCGCGTTGGAGAAACCAGCGCTCGGATTATAGGTGCCGAAGAACTCGTCGTTGGGGAAGTTGGAGTCGAAGCCCGGCACCGAGTTCAGCGTCCAGAGGCACGTATAGCCGGCTTGGGCGAGGCCCGTGAACACGTCCGCACCCGTTCGGCCAGCGGTGGTGGTCCCGATCGGATTGACATTATTTGGATTCGTATTCGCGGGGTTCTCAAAGAAGGCAATGTGATACCCGACGCCGTGGATGTCCTGAACGGAGCCACCGTTAGTCTGTTTCAGGTAGGTGTCTTTTTCGCCCCAGAATATGGCCGTGACCTGCGGCGTGCCCGCCGAGTTGTTCCACAACTGGGTGTTCGGGTTTCCGCCGACCAAACCTCTGATCGAGGTCAGTTGGGCAATACCCCAACTATCTTCGCTTCCGATCCTGTTCGGCGGCGGCGTCTGGCCGGAGATCGCATCCATGGCGGCCACCGAGCCGCCATACGTGCCGTCTGCCACGGTGTAAATCGTTCCCACGTCCCAGTTCGTAAACTTCATGGTCAGGGGGCCTTCGTACCAACCTAGCTGGCTGCCGATATCCGCCCAAGCCGGCAGGGCCAGGCTCAGAATCAAAAGTCCCGCAACTGTCCATCTGGTAATCTTCATAATCGTCTCCAATCAAGTTAATGGTTAACAGTAATGATAACGGTTTTGCCGACGCTCACGCCTCAGACGGCCCAGGGCGGACCGCGGGGCTGGGCCGAACTCTGACAACCCTGCGCCGACAGCCGCGGTGGACCTTCGTCCCATCGGTAACTGAAAGCCGGGCGATCCGGCAGAAAGGTGCCCTTGCCGCTGTCCCACAGTATCGTCCCGTCGAGGCCCAACTCCAGCGCCAAGACATGTCCGATCTGCCTCGGTCCTTCCGCGTGATACCAGTCCGGCAGGTGGCCGAGGTGGAGTTTCTTTGACGAGCGCCCCAGTTGCCATGCGCCCAGAGTGCCGAGGGCCGACAAAAACAGTCCGACGCTGTCCGGCTCGGACGTCAGATTAATCGTTTCCTGTTGCCCCGAACCCATCAGCGGCGTTGACGGAAGGTTTTTTCCGACAGCCGCCTCAGGCTGAACCAGCCCCTCGAAACTGACGAGGAAATTGGTTTGCTGATCCAAAGGCAATGATGGACTTGGAGATGCGGTGGCCACAGTGGGACTGGCGGCAGGAATCGTGAGAGCCGTGTCCGCGCTGCCCATGTCCGCCTGACTGACGGACACGCTGGCGAGCAGCCACAGCGCAGCGATCACATATTGCCCAGTTCTTACCACAAACTTCCCCTCTGTTGCACGCTGTTCTCAGACACTACAAGCGAAATTTAAGCTGTTATTGGCCCCTTGTCAAGGCGGTTTCCACCAGGAATTTGACAAAGACCATAAATCACGCAATACGCTGGCTCGCTTATCGCCAACTTCGACTGGTCAGCCATCCAAAGGATGGCCTGGCTGGGTATTTTCACGTCCGCTGCAGAACGGGCCGACTGGAAACGTCAGACGCTTCAGACCAGTTCCGCCGGGCGGCACAGTTGGTAAGCCTGGGTCGTCGAGGTCCGCCCCGGGATCGAATGCAGATTTGCGGGATACGCGATGATATGCACTTGATTGTATTGTTGTAATATACCCAACAGTAATTTTTAAAGACCCCGGCCGCTCGGCGAAAAGTTTTTCGCGGCGTCCGCCAACGAACGCCACGGTCGCTTGGGCCGAGCTCTACCTGAGCGGAGTTGCGGCTGGGTGGTCCTGGCGAGCGGGCTATCCTCGCCAGAGGGATACGATGTTCCCTGGCCGGTCCAGACTCAGGGTTTGACGTTCTTGACCGCGGTCCACTGTCTCGGTATAGTCTGTTTGTGAAGCGCTCCACCGCCACCGTCAGCTCCCGCGGCGGCCGTGGTCGTGGGTCGCGGGCCAGAATAATTCTCCTGTGGCGATGCGATCTGTTCTCGGATTGTCGTCCATCAAAAAATGGCCTTATCCCAAAATGTCGTAAGTGCTTGATAACATAATAGCTGGGCCCTTAGCTCAGTCGGTTAGAGCAGCGGACTCATAATCCGCGTGTCCTCGGTTCGAGTCCGAGAGGGCCCACTTTTCTAACCTCTTATTCCGGCGAGAGTTGCGATTTCTCGCCGTGTCCCGCAGGTCCGTTAATCGACCGTTTTTGGGCCGAGTGGGTCAGTAATGGGTCAGTCGCACTCGTTTCCAGGATCTGCGACTGAATGCCACGGGCCCTTTCCAGATCATCTTCCTGCACCGACAAGTAGTAAGTCTGCGTCGTCTTCATGTCGCTGTGACCGGCCAGTTGCCGGACCACGTGAATCGGCAAAGCCCGCGCCCAGTTGGTGATGCAGGAACGCCGCAGGTCGTGGAAGCTGCACTGCCCCACGCCGGCCCTGCGTACGAACGACTTGAAGTCCCGGGTGAAATTATTCACCGGGCACTGACGCTCGTCCCACTGGCCCTTCGTCCGACGTCGTTGGAGATGTTGTCCTCTGGCCAGCGAGATGAACACGTTGGAATTCCCCACCTCCGATACGGCCTGTAGGTCGACGAGGAATTGCATCGCCCGAGAGGGCACGGGCAGCAAACGCTCCGCCCGGTCCTTGGGCTCCCAGGCCGCTGCACCGTGCGTGGGCACCTTGCGGCAGATGCGAATCCTGCTGGTCTCGAAATCAACATCCGCCCAGGTCAGGTGCAGAATCTCACCGAGGCGGGCGCCGGTCGTGTAGGCCACCGTCAGGAGTGCCTTCCACCACAGGCTGGCAGCCGCATCGGTCAAGGCCTGGAATTCGGCCGGAGTGACGTAGCGAATCGGCTTCGGGCAATAACGGCGTTGTTTAACCATGGCGAATGGATTACGTCCCTCCAGGAGGTAGCCCCGCGGCTCGATGGCCAAGTTGAAGATCCGCTTCAGTGTCCGGATGTCCTTGTTGACGGTCGCCACACTCACTCCTTCTTGCAGTCGTTTTGCTACAAACGCCTCCGCGTCCCAGGGCTTGACGTCCTGGAGTTTTCGGTTGCCACCCACATGAGCCAGAAACATCCTTAAGGCTCGCCTCTGGTCGTACAAACTGCCCGGAGCAACCTGGCCCTTCATGACGACGGCGTGCTCCCGGGCGAACTCCTGCATCGTGATGCTCGGCTGCGGCTCAGCCATGATTAGTTGGAGTGCCCCGCGGAAGTACTGCTCGAACATGGGGCCACCACAGGTTTCCATGTTGTACAGTTTCGCCAGAATGGCCAGAACCTCGTTGATGACGAAGCTGATCTGCATCTCCCGGTAAGGCCCCATGCACTCGAGCAGATTGATCCCCACTGCCCGTTCACGATCACAGGGGTCCAGGAGAACTACATCATTTGCGCGGTGTTCGGGGATGGACTCGCATACCTGGTGGTACAGATCGCCGTGCGGGTCAATGAGGCAAACACCTTCGCCGCGCCGAATGTCCTGCATGGCCAGGTTGTAGAGTAGGGTCGGCACGGTCGATGGATCTTCAGTCAAGACGCTTCCCTCCCGACGTGGTCGCCGCCCAGACCGCGGCCATTCGCAATGCTATTCTGGGCGAATCACGGCACATCCACCGGCCGAACTTTGAGCAGATTGGCACCGAAGACCTGGCGAGCATGTTTGCTCTCTACGACTTGCAATTCTTTGAGGGCTGGCTCGGCCAGACCGTCAAGGCCCAGGCGGACAGCCCCCTGTTGTTCCGACTCTCGTCGACGATGACCCGTGCCGGGGGCAAAACCATCAGATACAGGAGCCGCTGCCCCGGTGGCGGCTGTCGCTTCGAGATCGCTATCGCCAGCCAGATGCTGTTCATGAACTTCGGTGACGTGTCGCGGCCGGTGACTGTCTGCGGGTTAACCTGCCAGGACCGGCTCGAGACCCTGCAGCGGATTATGGAGCACGAGATCATCCACCTGGCGGAACTGCTGGTTTGGCAGCGTTCCAGTTGCTCGGCCCGTCGTTTCAAGTCCCTGGCGGCGAACATCTTCGGCCATACCGATGCGCGACACGCCCTGGTGACCGTCCACGAGCGAGCCGCCGTGCAGCACGGGGTCTGCGTCGGCGGCATGGTCGAATTCGACTTCGAAGGGCAACACCTGGTCGGCCGGGTCAACCGCATTCACCGGCGAGCCACGGTTCTGGTCCAGAGTGCTGACGGCCGGAAATACTCGGACGGTTTGCGGTACAGCAAGTTCTACGTGCCGCTGGAGAGACTCAGGCCAGTACAGGCGGAAGGCAACCAGGGTGGATGAGAGGCTCGATTACATCAAGCGATGCCCCACTTCATCACGCCAACCGCTTCGTATAGAACAAATGCCCCACACAGCGACAGTCCGAGGCGCCAAAACGCGGGACTGCCAGATCGAACCTGGCCGCGAGGGCTTTGGCCACTTGGCATTCCCGCGACCGTGGTCCGGGCATCATTAGGGCGCCGACCATGGCCGCCTTGGTCGAAAGATAGTCGATGTGCCAGCGCAGCGGTTTTCGTCGTCGGGCGTGACGGTCAACGCGAGCCGAAAGGTTTCTCTGGGCGCTCCCTACGTAGAAGTAGAAGCCCGGTTCGAATACGAACCGGCCAAGCTTGCCGACCTGGATTCGCTGACGCTCCGGCAACCGGAAGACCACGATGTAAATGCCGCTGTCCGTCAAAACGTTCAATCCTTCGTAATCGTCGGCCCCACACACTGTTTGTTTCGAATCGCACCCGCCTTGTACCACAGGTGCCTGATCCACTTGTCCATCTGGTCTCGCGTTCTTTGGCCATGAATCCCGAATTTGACCTTGTCGACAGCCCGCTCGACCTCCTTCTTCCATTCTCGCTCGAGTCTGGATGCCATGTCCTTCGCCAAAGCGTCGTTTCCCAAGATAGCTGTAAGATTCATCTTAATCACCGAAAAAGCCAAGGGCGGCTCTCCAAAAAACGAGAGCCGCCTTAAAGCAACTGAAACCTCTTACATCACCACTTCTTCCTCGACAGCTGTGGCCTCTGGTTCCTGGCCACTCTCCTCTCCGACCATCTTCTGGTATGCCTGGAAAAGGCAAAAAATCACTGCGGGAACCTCAGACACTGAGAAGCTGGCCGCTGACCTAAACTGTCCTGAACTGTCTTTGTATCTCTTGCTGACGGAGACCTTCACAATCGTCTTGCTACGTCCGCCGACGCTGATCTCGTTCTCCCAAAGAGCGGCACTCACTCCTTGGGGGCCATTTACCTTGGCAATTGGCTTCTGTCCTACCATTCTGTTTCACCTTGGACCCACCATCCTTTTCGTGACGGGCCTCTTTCTCATGGAATGGGAAGAGGGCCGCCTGACCTGATTGTCACGCGTGCAGTGCATGATCGCAGTACTGCGGCAGGATGCCCACATTCTGCCACTCCTTAAGTGCAGAATATACAAACCATCCCCACCGTTTGCGCCGCTCCAAACACCGCAGCAGTCGCTGCGTCTGCTGGACCGCGAGATGTCGTACGTCAATCGTTGCCAGTAGTACGTCTGGATTACACGGTCCCTCTGCGGATTCGAGGATTCGTAACACCAGTTCACCATGCTGCTCAACGGCTCGGCTCATGTGGCGAAAGGATTCCTTATCACCGGGCCGACTTATGCGCCGGAAATGACCATGACCTTGGACCGCCAGCGGCACCGCATACCAACGGTTTATACTCAGTCGTCACGGCCGTCTCGCCCGCCTGTTTGAGCGGCGAGGACAAGGATCAGGACCGCGCTGCCTGGTACGACACCGAGCTGGTTGGCGCCGTGGCCGACGGGACTACTCGTTCTCTGCACTCCGCCATAGCCGCTGACCTTGCGGTTAAGGCCAGCCCCGGCCTGCTGAAGGGCAACACCCACGAACGGCTGGCCGGCCTGTGCGAAACGTTGTTCTCCTGTCGAGCCGCGGCCCAGCAGGCCGAGATCGACACCAGCACCGCCGCCAATCCCGTCATGGGCCGGCTGTTGCAGGAAATCCTGAGGAAGAAGCTGGCTAAGGGCTTCCAGACTACGCTGGTGGCCATTCGCCTGTGTCCGTCCAATGGGGCCGTGCAAGTCAAGGGCATCTCCTGCGGTGATTCCTTTTTCGGTGCCTTTACCCCCGATGGGCGTTTGTTGGCTTCCTCCCTCAGTTTTCCTGCGAACGCGAACGCTCCGGAAGACAACCTGCCCCTTAAACGATCCTGCGGACTCACGTTCGAGCCCGGAGATGAGCTCCTGGCCAAGGTGCTTGGCGACGCGTCCACCAGGCCTGCCCTGGCCCGCCAAGCCGGACTTAGTCCCGAAAACGCCGGGCACTGGCTCATCTGTCTGCCCCTGGACCTTTGTTCCAAGAGTCCTAACACAGCTAAGGCCCGCTCCAAGTCTTCACAACAGATCGCCCTTGGGACTGACAATCTGCTGCTCGTCCCTTATTACCTCGCCGACTTCTCCACTGACCCGAAGGCACGGCAATACTGCCGTTTTCTCTACTCCCGGAACATCAAGACGACGGTTGGTGGTCCCGGTCTCACCCCGGAGGCGTCCTTTGACGGCAAGAGCTCGGTCACGGCCGTCTTTCCGGACCATTTCGAGAATGGCCGCTGGACGCTCTTTACAGAACGGTTCGAGCCCGACGTCCATTTTGTACTGGCCAGCGACGGTTTCTACAGCAGCTTTCACAATTCCCGGGAAATGTGGGCTTGGTTACAGGCCCATCAAGATGCTCTCAGTGATGACGCCCGGCGGGCCCAGGCGCTCGACGACGTGCATCGGCGCCTGGCGGCAGGAGCAGGTGATGACGACGTTTCCTTGATTTGGGTGCGACCGGTTCCCACGGCCAGGCCGGACCAGGAGAAGGCCCTTTCCGAAAGGACGTCCACCTATGTCCGTTGAGGTCATGGAAACTCTGCTGCGTGCCCGCAAACCAGCCCGGATTTGCGACCTCTCGGTTCGTCCCCTGGAGAATCCCCTGCTTCCCGACATACCGATCGTCATGCAACGGGGCCAGGCCCACGCCTACGTGCTTGAGGCCGCGGACGGCAGACGCTGGATCCTGAAGAAATTCAGGGCCGGCAGGAATTTGGACCGGCGCTACCTCGACGCCGTGAGCAAACTGCTGCCCAGCCAGAGCGGGTTCTTAGCGGGAACAGAGCGAAAAGTCCTTCAGCCGTCCGATCTGGCAAAAGCTCAGGGGTGTCACTACTCCAAGACGTTGGCGGCTTGGCTGGACGGGTCGGTCTTGATGCCTTGTGTGGCAGGCAAGGACTGGGCCGCCGTGGCGGACGACCTCCGCGACGGCACCCTAAGCCTGCCGAAAGGCCGGCGTCTGCTCCTTTGCCGGAACCTGACCGAGCTGGTCCGCCTGTTGGAAGAGCGCGGTTGCTCCCATCGCGACCTCTCGGCCGGTAACATTCTGATCGATCTCAGCAGTCTGACGGTCTTTCTGATCGATTTCGACAGCCTTTATCATCCGAATGTCCAGATGCCCGCCGAAACGACCTGCGGAACCAGTGGCTACATCGCACCCTTTGTTTGGCGAGGGGACAGATTCGAACCTTCCGTCTCTTGGTGTCCTCACGCCGACCGTTTTTCGCTGGCCGTTCTGTGCGTCGAGTTCCTGACCATCGACCAGGGCGCTCCGTCGATTTCGGACGGCGGGGCCTTCGACCAGGATGACCTTCTTCGTCGCTCCGGACCTTCACTGTCGCGTGCTCGCGACATCCTGAAGGCCCAACTGCCCGAAACGCTCCAGCTCTTTGAAGCCGCACTACAGAGCACGAGCTACGAGACTTGTCCGTCGCCCGAGGCCTGGTTGAATCGGCTGGGATACGTTGTGCCCAACCACCATGTCCCGCGGCTGAGCGAACTGGAACCCGTCAAATTCGACTGGTTCCGCCAATACATGGCGCGACGCAAAGTCGCGGCCCCTCCCTGGCCGACACCTCGTCTGATAGATATGCCCAAGATCGTACTCAATACGCCGAGAATTCAGCCTGTCCCGGTGACCATCCCCGATGATCCCTGGACTTCTTGAAAGGAGTGCAATGCCGTGATTATTCACGCTACGAGCTTTCTGGCTGGCCCTCTGCTGCTGGTCGTCTGGGCCATCGATATCTACCTGGTTCTGGCCGGCGTTCGCCTGATTGCCGCCCGGATGTCGGGCCCGACCGCATTTCGCTTGAGCCAGGGACTCCAGCCGGTGACGGACGGGGTACCCACGATGATTCGGCAGTGGCTGGTCAAGCACAAGAAAGGGTTAGAGCCTCCTGGTTGGGTGCCCTGGGCCATCACCGTCGGTGGCGGAATCTTCCTTCGCTACCTGTTGATCTGGTTCGCCATCTGTTTCCTTTAACCCGTAACGAATGAACGGAGAAGGAAGCAGCGACGATGACTATTCAAACAGCCTATGCCGTCAACTGCCCCAAGTGCAGCGGCTTCGTCAACGTCATCAATCCCCGAGTGGACGAGCAGCCCATCAAGATCTGGTCTACGAGATTCGGTCTGACACT
>CAIYVX010000008.1 GCA_903929765.1 uncultured Planctomycetia bacterium | reverse complement strand
CGGTCCATCGTACCCTATCGTCCCGGTCGCGTCGAACCGCGGGCCATCCGCCGCGAACCCAGACATTACGAACGACTCAAAATATCCCGCCGCGATTGGAGGCTCCAACACGCCTCAGCGCCTTAAGGAAGTGCCATTAGGTACGGCCCCCGAAATCAAACGGCACGCTCTGAGCCAGCCAGGTGGCCTCGCTGCGCGCCGCCCGGGCGTTGCTGTCATAAAGCAGATTGCCGGTCGAAAGCTCGGCCCCATCATAGATGCGGAAGTCGATCCGGTCGACGCTTTTGCCGATGATGTCGTTGGCCAGGTCGTGAACGTCCAGCGTGCATGCCACCCAGCCGCAACAGGCGGCGCGGCGGTCGTCCACGTTCAGACTCCCTTTCAGGGTGGCCTGTTGGTAGACCGGCAGAGAGAGAAAAACACAGGTATTGTCGCTAGCCGCCAGGGGCGCGGAGTGGAGGCCGCCGCTGAGGGCCGAGAGGTCGCTGTCGCGGGCATAAGTCAGGACGCTGCTGATTTCGGGACTGGCGGCGGCGTTGAAGTCTTTAACCCCGGCTCGACTTGTCTGAGGATCGCGATAAGTAATGGACCACGGTCCCCGGTCGCGGGTGGCCCCGGAGCCCTCGCAGGCAACGAACATCAGGTTTTTGACCGCCGGATAGTTGCGCTGAAGGTTCAAGCCATCGACGTAGGAGCGCCACTGCTCTGATGTCACGTCCCCGCACGCATTGAACAGGCCGCACAGGCCGCGTAGCGTCGACTCGTAATGGTAAAGCCGGTTGATGACGGCCAGGGAAGTTTGGTCACCGTCACCGTCGTCCGCGAGAAGCACGCCGGGAAGAAGTTCAATGTCATCCAGGTGCTGCCCACAGCCAAGGGTGCACGGACCATCGCCGTCGATCTGCTGACCCACCGCTTTTACCTGCCGTGCCTGTTGCCGGGCGAGGAGGGGAAGCAAACGTTCGGCGTCCTGGTCGTTGGGGTGAAAGGTAAGTAGCTGGAAAAAGGTGCGACGGTCGTCAGGACTTATATTCAACCAGGACCAGTCTTCCGGGAAAGGTCACTGCGCCGACCGCATGACATAACCGACGCCGCGGATAGTCTGAATGCATTTGGCCGCGGGGCCGAGCTTCTGCCGCAAGTTGGCCATGTGGGCGTCGATGACACGGTCAGTCACCGGGGCGTTTGGGCCCAGGGCGGCGCGGATGATCTGGTCGCGGTTGAGGACGATGCCCGGCTGGCGGGCCAGAGCGTGCAGAATCCGCAACTGGGTCAGGGTCAGGTCCACCGGTTGGCCGTCGATCAGCACCACGTGCCGTTTGGGGTCGATGTTCATCTTGCCGAAGTCGATGGACGCCGTTTCATTCTCGGCTCGGGCGTAGCGGCGAATCACGGCCTTGATCCGGGCGACGACGACGCGGGGGCTGACCGGCTTGGGCAGATAATCATCGGCCCCGCTATCAAAGCCGCTGACGACATCCGACTCCTGGTGGCTGAGTCCAAGCAGGAGGATCGGAATTCCCGCCGTGGCGGAGTCTTTTCTGAGTTTTTCACATACAGTCATACCATCCATATCGGACAGCATCAGGCTAAGCAGGATGGCCTGGGGCTGCAGCAGCCGGGCCTGGGCCAGCAGTTGCTGGCCGGACGCGACTCTGGTTAACGAATAGCCGTGGCGAGCCAGGCTGTGTTCCATCTGGCCCAGCAAATCCTGGTCATCGTCAGTCATCAGAATTATTTTTTTAATCATGCGGCCATCCCCTGAAGACTGCGGCGGTCAGCCCGGCCCACAAGCATGACTGCGGAGTGTTCAGATTGCGTCTACCAACTGTGAAAAACTGGTAATGACGACGCCGTTACAAGGAATTCGGCTTGGTGACGACACCTTTACTGTCCCGCCCTAACAGAATCTTGAAGCGAATCGCGGAGAGATTAACCAAAACTTTTTGTGCATCTCGTAGTCCCCCGACGTTCCCCTAACGTTGATGGACTAGACTGCGTGTGCTGGCTCGGAGTGCCGGAGAACCGTCGCTCACATCAGAGATGGGCCTACTCAGTAGCGCCATCTCGCCTAACTCGGCATCGCGCGGCTTGGGCGGAAGATGGGCCGGTCGCCTGGAGGGGATCGGACGCTTCCCGCTGTGCCGGCCTCAGCCAGAAGAGGGGAAGCGCCTTGGCGATTGATCCGCAGATCGACCAGGGCGCCGCAGGTAATCGGTCGCCGGCAAGAGGCTGGGCCGGAAGAACTCAAGGGGGGAACAGTTTGTCCGGCCACAGTCGTTTGCTGGCGCCGTTACGGAATTAAGAGTGTGCAGGGGAAAAAGGGAAAGGTTGCGAAAAAATGATGTTGAACGGGGAAGGTGAAAGGGGGTTGCGGGGAAAAACGAGAAATTAGCGCAGCGTTGGCAATCGGCACACAATTGTGGGCTATAGTGTCCAGCATGTCTCTGGAAGGTGATGCAGCAGGGACTACCGGGTGCGTCCACAACACAGCAACTCTCTAAAGAAGAAAGAAGGAGGAACTTTGCATGAAAAGCACAGCAAGTGTGATTTTGGCGACCATGCTGCTGGCACTGGCCGCGCAAGCTGCAAACGCCGGAAACGTGGTGGGCCTGAGCCAGGTCGCCATTCCGGCCAATGCGGATGTCCTGCTCACCGTTCCGTTCACCAACAGTTCCGTGGGCACGTTCAGTGTGACCTCCACCGGCGGCGGCGGGTTGGTCACGATCAGCAGCACCATAGTGGCCGATGCCTTTGACGGCGGCGGGTACTATGTGCGGTTCATCTCCGGCGGCGCCAATGGCCTCTGGAGCACCATCAGCACCAACGGGGCCGGCAGCGTGACGCTGGCCGACCCGGCGGTGGTCGCCTATGCCAAGTCGGGCGACACCTTCCGGATTTACGCGCACCAGACGCTCGGCAGCATTTTTCCGAACGGCTTGCTCGGCGTGTCGTTCAACATGGACTCGCACATCCTGATTTTCAGCAACGACCGGACGGCCATGCAGCAGAACCGCTCGGCCTCGGCCGTGGCGGATTATTACAACATCCCCGGCGGCTACCAGGGCTGGTACGCAGACGGTGTTGATAACACGACGCCGCTCTGCCCCGAGACGCAGTTTGTTCTCCGTAACAGTTCGTCCCAGACGTTGACCGTGTACATGACCGGCCAGGTGCCGGACTACAACGTCAGTCTGATCGTGGCTCCGGGCGGCGACCTGAACATCGGCACGGGCTATCCGGTGCCGGTGCTGGCCAGTGCGGCCGGCTTGGGCGGCACGGGCCGCTCGCTACTGCTGTACGACAACACCGGGTCCGGGTACAACAAGTCCGCGTCCATCGTGGCCGATTACTACGACACTCCCGACTACACGGGCTGGTATTGCGATGGTTGGGATTTCGGCCAGAAGCTGGCCGCGCCGCAGTCGTTCACCCTGCGTCTGGACAATAACAGCCCGACCGTCAAGGTGACTATTCCCAAACCTTATCCCAGCAACTAACTGATTACAAGAAACAGTAACTTAAGGAGGAGTAAACGATGAATCTGAAGACTGTAGCATTTTCAACTCTGCTGGCTGCTCTGCTGGTCGTATCGGCTCAGGCAAGCGTGACGCTGCATCCGACGCTGAATAGCGCCAAGGACCAGATCGGCAACCTGCTGAGAAACACCAATGTCGGCACCTATGTGTTACTCATCGACGACGGCAATAACGGCTGGCAAGGCGTCAACTATACGGCTCAGGCCGCCACCGGGACGGACAACTCGAGTTCGTGGGCGTGGGGCACCGGCGACTACGTCGAGGGTCGGGGCGCCATCAACAGTTCCATTGTCCCCGGCAATTCTTCGCCGTCTATCGTATTCTCCCTGACTTCCAACCCAGACCCGACCTACAGCGCGGACGACCATTGGTACTTTTTGTGGTTTGCCACACCGTACAGCGCCGGGGCGACCGGCCCGGGTGTCGGTGTCTACTACGACGCCTACGACTGCGGCGCTGTGCCCACGACGGATGGCACCTATACCCTCACCATCGATGCCTCGCAGATCAGCGAGAACGGCGGCCCGGTGGGCCGGACCGACCTGCTGACTCAGGCTACTCCCGAGCCGGCCACGATGAGCCTGCTGGGCCTCGGCCTGTTCGGTTTGTTCGTGCGGCGTCGCAAGGGCAGCAAGTAAGACAAGTGTATGTCCGGAGAAGTCAGGCAACAGGCTGTTGTGCTAAAACCGAAACCTGTATCACAACCTTAAAAGGAGTCTAAACAATGAATTCTCTGAAGCACTTTGCGGTAATTGGTCTTCTGACGCTGCTGGCGGCGGCCGGCACGGCTCAAGCGGCCAATGTGGCCGTCACCGCGGACATCGCCACCTCCACGACCTGGACGGCGGACAACGTTTACAACATCGTCGGCCAGCACTATGTTCTCCCCGGCGCCACGCTGACTATCCAGGCCGGCACCCTGATCAAAAACCACGTTGGCGACCAGGGCAGCCTCCTGGTCTGCCGCGGGGCCAAGATTTACGCCGTCGGCGACCGGACGCACCCGATCATCTTCACCTCCGACGCCGATGACATGCACACCTGGCGCCATGTCACCAACGAGTGGGGCAACCTGACCCTCTGCGGCAACGGCCTCATTTCGGCGACCGACAATCCGACCAACATCCCGGTGGTGGTCAATGGCCGAACCAACACCAAGACGCCCAACGCCTTAAACCAGGCCTTGATGGAAGGCATCACGCCCAGCAACGGCAGTGACATGCGGGGCTATTACGGCGGCGGCGACGATGAAGATGACAGCGGTACCCTGTCCTACGTGGCCAGCCGTTACGCCGGCAAGGTCATCGGCCTCGGCAACGAGTTGAACGCTTTCTCGATGGGCGGCATCGGTCGCGGCACCCAGGTTGATCACCTGGATTCCATGAATTCGGTTGACGACTTCATCGAAACCTGGGGTGGCAAAGTGTGCTACAAGTACCTGAGTCTGTGGAACGGCGGCGATGACGGCTTCGACTACGACCAGGGCTGGCGCGGCAAGGTCCAGTTCCTGCTCATCGTCCAGGGCTTCAGCATCCCGACCTACCGTGGCGGCGGCATCAGTGACAACGGCTTCGAAATGGACGGCGCCGAAGACTCCGACGCCCAGCCTTGCTCCAGCAGTGTGTTCTACAACTGCACCTTCATCGGCCAGCCCCTGTCCGGCCACAGCATTACCGCGTGGCGCGACAACAACAACGCCCAGTTCCGTAACTGCATCTTCATGGAAGGTGGCGGCGAACTGATTCACAACGACAACAGCGACGGCGACCATGCCAACGGCTACGGCTTCAACGGCACGCTGGGATTCACGGCCCGCTGGACCACGCCCTACACCTATCGCCAGGCCCTCAACGCCGGCCCGTCGGATGGCAGCCAGCTCGACCCGGCCGTAATGTACGACGCTCAGACCTCCGGCTCGCTCTGCGAAATGACCGACTGCGTGTTCTACAACAATCAGGGTCTCACCATCGCCGCGCCTAACACGGGTCATGCTTATCTCACCTCCGACCTGCTCGGCGTGACGGTCGGCGGCGGCAGCAGCCCGACCATGCACAACGTCGTGGCCACATTGTCCCCGATTCAGGGCGAGAGCCGCACCACGTTTACGTCCACCGGCGGACAGTACACCCTGCTCGCGGTGACCTTCCTGGATCCCCGCGCCGCCAATGACGCCCTGACCAGCTACGCCACGGCCCCGGCCGACGGCTTCTTCACGCCGGCCCCGTACCGCGGCGCCTTCAGCAAGGACAACAACTGGCTCGAAGGCTGGACCTCGGCCTACTTCTACGGCCTGACCACCACGAACACCTACCAGGCCGATCCGGAAGCCGCCATCAAGATGACCGTCACGACGACCTTCCCGACCGTCGCCGGGGTACTCTACACCGTCGAAGTGTCCAGCGACATGATCAAGTGGTCGCCGGTGACCGTTGTGACCGGCACGGGCGGCACGATGTCCGTGACCGACCTGGCCTCGTTCGACGCTTCGAAGTTCTACCGTGTTATTCGTCAATAGTTTATTGATGAAACATGGTTGCAATCCTAACGATCTGGTGGCGGGGCCTTCGGGTCCCGCCACTGGGTCTATCTGAAACCTGCCGGGGGGCTGGGAGTCGAGTCATGGGTCGCCAATCAGGTTGCATTCGTCTCGCCGTTATATCTCTGAGCTGCATTTTCATCAGTATCGGCTGCACGCGGTCGGTGGACAAGCCGGCGGGGACAAAACCACCGTCATCGGCCACGTCCGTAGCCAGCGCGGTCCGAGCCGGGCCGCCACATACGACCCAGGATGACCTGCTCGACCTGGCCATGCGCATCGCCACCAAGATTCCGGTCAATCCGCACCTGCGGGACCGCTCGCGGGCTCAGGGTTCGGTGGTCACGGCCTGCCTGGACCTCAACCAGCCGAAGCGGGCTGTAGTCTACATTGAAAAAATCGACGACTGGATGCGCGGCCTGGAGTACGCCGAACTGGCCTTTTACTGCGTGCGGCACGGCGACACGGACAACGTGCAGCATTATCTGAATCTCGCCGGCAAGGCCGCCGATGAGGCCGAGGACTGGCGCCGAGACAAAATCCACGTCACCATGGCCAGAACGCAGGCTTGGCTGGGTCAGAAGAAAGAAGCCCAAAAGGTGGAGGAGAACGTCGACCCCTTCGACACCGGCGGGGTGATGCGGGTGGCGGCCATGAAGAAGGATCCGAAGGCCTGTGATGAAGAAATCGCGGCCCTGGATCAGATGGTGGCCGCCAAAAATTTTGACGGCATCAGGAGCAACCTGGAATCCTGCGTCTTGTTTTTCGACAGCTTCTACTCGGATACCGACCGGCGGGAGCAAATTGAGAACAAGATGCGTGCCTCGTGGAAGAAGCTCCCGGTTTTTGTGCAGATCGATCTCCTGCTGAAATTGGCCGACGCGGCCCTCAAGAACCACGACCAGGTCAAGGCCCAGGTCCTGGTCAAAGATGCCCAGGCCGTGGGTGAGGGTGCGATCTGGCGGCCCGAGTACCAGGTACCACACCTGGCCCGGCTGGCCACCTACCGCTTCCGGGCCGGCGACGCGGTGGAGGCCCGCAAGCAGGCCGAAGCGGCAGAGGCCGTGTTTGACGCCAAGCAAAAAGAAATCTTTGATATCTACCGGGCCGGGGCCTTGCGCCCATTGGCCGAGGCCTACCAGACCATGGGCGACCGCGAGGTCGCCCTCAGGCTCTACAAACGAGTGGTCGAGGAAGGCCTGGGCAACCCGAACTCCCGGCCGCGAGCACAAGATCTCTGTGCCACTTGTCTGTCCCTGGCTCAGCACGGAGTGGAGCCGGACTCTAACCTTTGGGCACGGATGCGCCAGATCACAGACGGACTGGCTCCACCATGGTGATTAAGTCGGCCTGCAACTGGATCGCCAGCCTGGCCTTGTTGCTGGTCCTGACCGCTGCCGCGGCGGCCCAGGAAGCTGGGGCCATTCGCGGCTCGATCCACGACAAGGAATTTGACGTTCCTCTACCCGGCGTCCAAGTCTCCATTGCCGAGACCGGGGCCAAGACGATTTCCACCGGCGAGGGCAACTTCGTCTTCTCCCAGGTCGCTCCGGGCGCCTACACCCTGGTTTTTGCCAAAGACGGCTATTTGCGGCAGGTCAAGGCCGACGTGCGGGTCGCCACCGGACAGATGGCCGACTTGGACATTGCCTTGCTCGGCGAGTTTACCGAAATGGAAGAAATGGTGGTCAAGGACATCCAGCTTGGCGGCGCGAGCGAGTCGGGCCAGTTGGCCCTGCGTGCCACGAGCCCGGCTCTGATCGACTCCGTCAGTGCCGAGTACATGAAGATGGCCGGGGTTTCTGACGCCGCCCAAGCCGTTAAACTGGTGACCGGCGTCTCGGTCCAGGACAATAAGTACGCCGTCGTCCGCGGGCTGCCCGACCGCTATGTGACGACGCAGATGAACGGGGTGCGGTTGCCGACGGCCGACATGGACAAACGTGCCGTGCAACTCGACCAGTTCCCGGCGGCGCTGATCGACAGCATCCGCGTAACCAAGACTTTTACCCCCGACCAGCAGGGCGATGCCTCGGGCGGCGCCGTGAACATCATCCTCAAAGGCATCCCCGACCACAATATCGCCAAGATCGAAGGCCTCGGTGTGGGCAACACGCAGGTCACCGGCCGAAGTGACTTTCTAAGCTACAAGGACAGCAATTTGCACTACCTCGGCTACAACCGGCAAGACATTCCGCCCTCGGGAGAGTTCTTCTCGCCGGTCGGCGTGTCCAAGGAGCACACTCCGCCGGCCTACAACTACGAGTTGGAACTGGGCGGCAAGCACGACTTCGACACCGGCTTGAAGGTCGGCGGGCTGACCGACTATTACTACAAGCGGGAAGCTTCGATGTGGAAGGGGAAAGACGACTCCCAATGGGTCGAGTCCCCTGGTGAGAAAATGACCCCGCAGTACCTGCAAGGCACGCCGGGGACGGGTCAATTCAACACGGCGCTGTTCGACATCATAAAATCCACCGAACAGATTCGCTGGGGCTGGCTGAACGCCGTGGGCGCCGAAATGAACGGGCAGTCGATCACCCTGCTCGACATGTATACCCACGCCGCGGCCAACACGGTCACCGAGGCCGACGACACACGCGGCAAGTCCTACTACTTCCCCGGCTATAACCCCACCGACCCCAAGGACCCCGGCAATTCATTCGGCTCCCGCTTCATGGCGCCATATCTGCGGTCGGAGACGCTCGACTACGCCGAACGTACCACAGAAACCCTCCAACTCCAGGGCCGGAATAAGGTTCCGATGGAGGATGTGTGCATCACAAAATACTTCTACATTCTGCCCCCGGAACTGGACTGGACCATCGCCAAGAGTTCCGCCGAGTACTACGACCCGGACCACCGCCAGTTTGGTTCCTCGTGGCTGGGGCCGTCGTACAGCCCGGGCTTTCCGCCCTGGGTTCCGCCCTCCACGTCGCCGGCCATGTGGATACCCTGGAAGCCCGCGCAGAACTTCACCCTCGGCAACGTGCAGGAAGTCTGGAAAGACGTCCTGGAGCGGAGCAATGAGTGGTCGATCAACGGCAAGTTCCCGTTCAAGCAGTGGAGCGGCGATACCGGCTACCTTAAGCTCGGCGTCTTCGACGACGAGTTGCGTCGTAACTACAACCAGGCCTCCTTCAGCAACTTCGGGGACGCGGCCGCCTACGCGGGCTTTCCGGGGTCCGACCAGGATTACTGGAGCAAGTACTTCATCCAGGAAGGTCATCCCATCAGCGGCGGCGGCATCGACGACCCCTACTTCGGCAAGCAGATCATCACGGCCTGCTATTACATGGTCGATTTTCCCCTCTGCCAATACGTCCGGGTCATTGGCGGCATGCGCCACGAGGAAACGCAACTCTACATGACCAATCATCCCGAACCGTTTTCGACCTGGCTGCCGCCGGACAGCACCAGCCTGGTGAAACTGAATCCCGGCGACGCGGATGTCAAATACCTGAAGAACGACAACCTGCCGGCGATCGCCCTGGTGGTGACGCCGGTCAAACCGGTCAAGATGGAGTTTGCGTACAGCGAAACGATCGCCCGCCAGACCTTCAAGGAACTCTCGCCCATTTTCCAGACCGAGTACTTGGGCGGCCCCATCTTCATCGGCAACCCGCAACTGGAGGAGAGCCACCTCAAAAATTACGACTTTCGCACCGATTACACCCCGGCGGAAGGGACGCTGCTGTCAGGTTCCTGGTTCAAGAAAGATGTGACCAAACCCATCGAATACACTCAGGGCGGCACCTCCGACGGTTTCGACTACACCACCGCCACCAACTATCCCGCGGGCACCTTGCGAGGGTTTGAGGTGGAAGCGCGGCAAAAGCTGGGCCCCCTGGCGAAATTCCTCGATGGTTTCGCCGTCGGAACCAATGCCACGTTCATCAGGTCGAAGGTCATCCTGCCGGAAGACGAAAACAAGGCGCTCATCTACAATGACCATGCCCCCATGTCTTCGCGCGACATGACCAACTGCCCGGAATACCTCTTTAACTTCTACACCACCTACCAGAACGTGAAGACCGGCACCGACCTCGGCGTCTTCTACAACATTCGCGGCGACACCCTGGAGGCCGGGGCCGGTGACAACAACGGACACTATGTCCCGAACCTCTACGCCCGGTCGTATGCCACACTCAATTTCACGGCGACCCAAAAAATCTGGGGACCGCTCAAGCTCAAATTCCAGGCCAAGAACCTGACCGATCCCCAGATTCAGGAGGTCTACCGCTCGCGCTACATCGGCCCGGATGTCATCAAGACTTCGCACCGCAACGGCATCGAATTGGTGATCGGTCTTTGCGCCGAATTCACATTTTGAAAACACGAGGGCGATAAGCTCTTAACCAGGGTGGGCAGGAGGAGGAGACCAAGTATGCAACAAAAGCCGGTTTTTCGAGATTGCCACGAACATGCCGCGGGCCGATGGCGGGCCGGGGGGCTGCACGCCGCGCTGCGGGTGCTGACGCTCGGCGCCGCCATCGGCCTGTTCTCGGCCGGGGCCTGGGCGACCGACCAGGGCGACGCCAAGCCACCGGCGGTGCCTCCGCCGCCGACGCTGGACGAGGCCCGCCTGACCATGGGCAAGTGGATCGAGACCCAGCAGATCATCTCCAAAGAACGCAAGGACTGGCAGCAGGGCAAGGAAATGCTCGTCAGCCGCCTCGACGTGGTCAAAAAGGAGATTGCTGCCCTGGAGGAGAAGATCAAGCAGGCTGAGACCGGCGTCGACGAGGCCAAACGCAAACGTGACGAACAGGCCGCCGAGAACGAGCAACTCAAAGCCGTCGGCACGCAGTTGACCGGTTCGGCGACGGCCCTGGAGGAACAACTACGCAAGTTGGCCAAGGTGCTGCCCGATCCGGTTATGACCAAGGTGCAGCCGCTCTTTCAGCGGATGCCCGCCGACCCGGCGAAGACAAAAGTTTCGGTGGCCGAACGGTTTCAGAACGTCCTCGGCATTCTCAACGAAGTCAATAAGAGCAACAACGAGATCTCCGTCGGTTACGAGGTACACAACCTGGCCGACGGCAAGCCGGCCGAGGTCAAGTCGGTCTACATCGGCCTGGCCGAGGCTTATTACCTCAGTGCCACCGGGGAAGCGGGGACGATTTCTCCCACCGCGGACGGCTGGAAATGGACGTCGTCCAACGGCATCGCCCGTGACGTGTTGAATACCCTGGAAATCATTCAAGGCAAACAAACCGCGGCCTTTGTTCCACTACCGGTGAAAGTGAAAAACCAATGAAAACACTAACGATTCTGTTGTCCATCTTCTGCCTCGCGGCGGTCGCCCTGGCCGACACCCCGGTCGGTAGCGCTACGCCGGCCGCGTCGGCGGTCAGCGCCTCTCTGACCGCCAGCGGCGCACTCGCGCCGCCGCTGCCCAGCGAAACCACCAAACAACTGTTCGGCTCTGCCGAGCAGGAACTGTCCAAGAGCACCGATGCACTCAACCACCTGCGCGACCAGATCGCCAATGAGCGGCTGCCGCTGGCCCAGGAGTTGACCGCCCAGGAAGACAAGCTGGCCGCGTTGCGCCGCAAGCACGCCGACCTGGTCCGTTCGGTGGACACCAGCAACCTCGGCATGAGCGCCATCAAAGGCGAGATCAAGGCTCGGCAGGACGAACTGTCCTACGTCGCCAACCTCCTCGACGAGTACGTCCGGACCTTCGAGACCAAAGTCAACGTCTGTGAGATGCAGTATTGCCGTGAGCCGATCGACGCGGCCAAAGGCGCCCCGACCAACAACGACCTGTCGCAGTCGGAAAAGCTGGCCCGCCAGGTCGGCTTTGTGGCCTTTACCGGCAAGCGGGCCTTCGATCTGGTCGGCGGCCTGCGCTTCGCCGGCGTCGGCGTCGATGCTCAGAGCCGCGTGGTCGACGGCCAGTTCGCCATGATCGGCCCGGTGGCCTTGTTCAGCGACAAGACCGGCGCCACCGCCGGACTGGCCCTGCCGCAAACCGGTTCGGACAAGCCGCTGATTCGTTCCCTGGAAGGCCCGATGCAAGCCGGGATAGCCACATTGGTCAATACCGGTGAAGGCACGCTGCCGCTGGACCCCTCGCGCGGGGCGGCGCTGAAGGCCCTGGTCCAGAAGACCAACCTGATCCACATCTTCAAGAAGGGCGGCCCGGTGATGTGGCCGCTCCTGATCGCTTCGATTCTGTCCATCGGCACGGTGCTGGAACGCGTTCTCTTTCTGTTGATCGAACGTTTCCGTCGCAATCAGCGGGCCATGGACAACTTCTTCGCTGCCGTGGCCAAGGGCGACACCAAGGGGGCCATTGCGATCGGCAAGAAAACCAAGTTCTTCGTCGTCAAGGTGCTTACCTACGCGCTGGAACACAAGGACGTGTCGCTCGAAAGCGCCCTGCTGTACGCTGGCGGCAATGAACTGAAGCGTTTCGAGCGCGGCCTGTCGGTGCTGGACACGGTGATCACCCTGGCCCCGCTGCTGGGGCTGCTGGGCACCGTGACCGGCATGATGGGCTCCTTCTCGCTCATCAGCGGCGAACTCGGCGCCCCCGGCGAAATCACCGGCGGTATCGCCGAGGCCCTTACCGCCACGGCCTTCGGTCTGGGTATCGCCATCACCTCGCTGATTCCCTTTAATACCCTCAACGCCCGGGTGGAACATGCCCGCCACGAAATCGAGTCGGCCTCCTCGCAACTGGAGTTGATGGTTCACCCGACGGCCGTGTCGCTGGTGGTCGCGCAACAGGCCCAGGCGGCCACGGTTGCGGCCGGGGCCCAACCGGCCAAAAAGCCGGCCAAGGAGAAATAACCATGCGCAGCCTGCGCGGCGGAATTCGCAAACGGGCCCGGATCGAGATCATCCCGCTCATCGACATCATCTTCTTCCTCCTGGCCACCTTCATCATGGTCTCGCTCTCGATGACCAAAAACCAGGGTATCAACGTGGCCCTGCCGACCGCCGGGGCCGCGGCTTCGCTGGTCGCTCAGGAGGACCGCGACAAGACCGTCACCCTCAGCGTCAACGACAAGGGCGACATCTTCTACAACAAGGAAAAGATCACCATCGCCCAACTGCCCATGAAGCTCCAGGCCCTCAAGTCCGGGACCAAGGATCCCAAGGTTATCATTAACGGCGACGCCAAGGCCGACTTCAAGAACGTCGTGGCCGTCCTCGATGAGGTCCGCAAGATCGGCATCGCCAAGGTCGGGATCAACACGGATAAGAAATGAGAAGGTTTCTCGGCATCTTCGTTGCCGTGCTGCTGCACGCCGCGGTCCTCCTCTTCGGCGGGCTCCTGTTCGTCAACCTCCGGTCGGACGAACAGGCGCCCAAGAAGGTGGAAGTGGCCCTGTTGACCCAGGAGAAGGAAAAGGAGAAGCCGAAGGAAAAGCTCGAGGAAAAGCCGCCGGAGGTGAAAGATGAAAAACCCCCGGACGTAGCCGAGGAGGTGGCCAAGCTGAACGACATGGTCAAGCAGTTGGACCAGCCGCTCGACGCCCCGGCCCTGGACGCTTCGAGCCTCGGCGCCATCGAGGCCGCTCTGAACGGGCAGGCCGGCAGCGGCGACTTCGCCGGCGGCTTCGGCTTCGGCTCCGGCGGACGCATCGGCGGCACCGGCCGGCCCGGGGCGACGAAGGAAGATGAATTCGCCGACAGCCTGCCCCTGACCGAGATCGACCAGAAGCCGCGCGTCATTTACCAGGCCACGCCCGTCTACCCGGCCTCGCTGCGCGGCAAAAAAGTGTCGGGTGCGGTCAGTATCGTTTTCGTGGTTGACGCCTCGGGGCGGGTTTCAAACCAGAAGGTCGAGAAGTCCTCGCACACCGACTTTGAGAAGCCGGCCCTTGACGCCGTGCGGCAGTGGAAATTCGAGCCGGGCACCAAGGGCGGCAAACCTGTGGCCTGCAAAATGCGAATCTCGATTCGTTTTGAAGGGAGTTGAGCGTGATGATCGGAAGAAGATCCTGGCGGCCCGCGCGGCTGCTCATGTGTCTGTCCCTGGTGTTCCTGACGGTGACTGCCGCCGGCTGTGAGCATTTGTTCGGCCCCGCGGAGCGGCCGGCCGCGCCTGAGCCGCTGCCCGCGCCGCGTCCGCTCGATCCGGCCGCCGCCGGCTGGGTCGCCCACCTGGGCGAAGCTGACCTCCAACTGTGGAACGACCCGGTTTTCCGCCGGCAGTTCACCCAAAGCTACCTCGCCGAAACACCGGTCGAGCCGAAGGTCGCCCCCGAGGAACGCGAGACCATGCAGCAGGTTATCTCGTTCATGGGTTCTGACAAAATCGACGCCGCCGTGGACCTGCTCCAGAAACAGAACAACGGCTCTGCCACCGCGGTCTTCGATTACACCCTCGGCAACCTCTATATCCAGAAAGAACAACCCGACAAGGCCATTGCCGCCTACCAGATTGCCGTGACCAAGCATCCCAGCTACCTGCGGGCCTGGCGCAACATGGCCATGATCTACGTCCGCCAACATGACTTCGCCAAGGCCCTGCCGGTTTTGACCAAAGTCGTCACTTTGGGTGGTGGCGATGCCTCCATCTATGGCATCATGGGTTTCGGCTACCTTTCGCTGGACAACAGCCTGGCCGCCGAGTCGGCCTATCGCCAGGCCATCTTGCTTGACCCTGGGACCATCGACTGGAAGCGCGGTCTGGCCAGTTGCCTGTTCAAGCAGGCCCGCTATGCCGATGCCGCAGCCCTCTGCGGGCAACTGATCTCCGAACAGCCCCACCGTGGCGAACTCTGGCTCATCCAGGCCAACGCCTTCATCGGCCTGGCCCAACCGCTCCGCGCCGCCGAGAACTACGAACTGGTCGACCATCTCGGCCAGGCCACCGCCGACAATCTCTACATGCTCGGCGACCTCTACATTAACGCGGGTGTTCTGGAGCTGGCCGCCGGAGCCTACATGCGGGCCCTGGATAAAAACCCCGAAGGCAAGTGCGACCGGGCCATCACCGCCGCCAAGGTGCTGGCCGCCCGCGGCCTGGTCGTCGAAACGAAGCAACTCATCGAGCACATCGAAAAGGTCAAGGGCAACCAACTCGAGATCGCCCAGCGCAAAGACCTGCTCAAACTGCGAGCCCGCCTGGCCCTGGCCGAAGGCTCCGGCGACGAGGAGGCCCGCGTCCTCGAAGAGATCGTCTCCGTCGATCCGCTCGACGGCGAAGCTCTCATCCAACTCGGTCAGCATTGCAATCGTGTCGGTCAGCCCGAAAAGGCGGTTCTCTATTACGAACGGGCCGAGAGCATCGAAAAGTACGAGGCCGACGCCAAAGTCCGCCACGCCCAACTGCTGGTCGGCCAGGCCAAGTACACCGACGCTCTGCCGCTCCTCCGCCGCGCTCAGCAAGTCAAGCCCCGCGACAGCGTGCAACAGTACCTGGAACAGATCGAGCGTTTTGCCAAGGCCCATTGAACGCGGGGGCGTCCGTCGCTTGCACTAGCCATCGGCTCCGGCGTCAGGTCGAATCTGTGGCTTTGTGAGCAGCCCGGCCCACGACTGCTCATGATAAACTGTATTATCGCATATCCGCACGATCATCTTTATAAATGGTGCAGCCCGGCTTCGGATGCACCCGTAGGTGTTTGATTACGGCGCGGCTTGGTACTCCATTCTCATGCCAAGTTCAGGCCGGCACATAGGCCGCTTTCTTGGGACAGTGAAATTCACAGTCCACCCGTGCCGCGGCACGGCCGTGATTCTTCTCGTTTCAGACCATATCGGATGGTAGTGGCCATTTCTCCCGTCTCGCCATAGGCTCCTATTTGCCCAAATCACTCCGACGCTATCCGCAGATAATGCACTTGTCAGCCACTCGTCAGCGTTCGTGTGCTTGCCTCCGTTAGACTCTGTGCTTGGCAGAGACGATGCCACGGAGGATGCTGCCTTGGCCGGCACGCACAAACGCCGCAACAGGCCCGATGATCGTTGCTACCTGAACGACCCCGAGGTCGGGACGCCACTCCATGACGGTGGTCCCCAGCCTGCCCGCGACACGCTCTCAAAAATTGATGACGAAGTTCGCCCCAGAGACTCGTCGCGAGAGAGCCGACTCCTCCTGCCCACTTTTCTCACGGCGTTCTGCGACCACCTCAAAACCCGACAGACTTACAAGTCCTTCCGCAAGGACGTGAGTCGTCTGAGGAACGTTTTCGGAGAGGTCTGCACGGCCCTCAAGATCCGACCACCTGGACGCCCCAGCGGTGGATGCGAGCGGGTACAGCCGGACAAGTACGCCGGGGATCATGTCAACGCGAAGTTCCTTGAGGACGTGACACCTGAAATCCTCAACCAGTTTTTTGAGTCCCGGACCAAGCGAAGCCACTGGGCGGCCAAAACCGCCAACAACATCCGTGAGATTCTGCATCGGTTGTTTGCCTAGACGACGAAGTCCGTCTGGCCTTCCTGGAAGACCTTCTCCTGGGAAGCTCGGTCAATCAACGTCGACTGCCCTTGAAAGGCCGTCAGAAGTGGGTTTTCCAGCACTCTTGCAAGCGTACCCAGAGGGAGGCGTTCACTGAGCCGCAGGGCGAACCTAGATGTCCCGAGCCATACAGCGGAGCGAATCATGTCAATGACGTCCCCCAGGAAGACAATTTCCAGGCGTTTGGCCTGGGCCTTTTCCACCATCTGCGTCACGGAATTAGCGAATTCCCCGAAAGCCGAAGCGTTGATCGTGGTTCCCGAAGAGCCATCCGTCAGATGAAGGTCGCTGGCCAGAACAAGCATCGCATCACTCCTTATCCCATGTCACCGATGGCGCCTCTGTCCTGGGGCAAGTTTTCTTGAGTCCCCACGGGCCGCACGCCCCAGGATTACGACTTCTCGATGCTGGCGGCGAGCTTGCTCCCCAGATCTTTCAGGGCCGCAATCGCCGGACCCTCTGGTGGGCCTTTGACCAGAACCGAGTCGGCGGCTTTCCGTAGCTTGAAACTCTGGGCCACGGACTCGATACTCCCAATGGCCTTGCCACCGCCTCCGTGGGTCAGGAAGGCCACGTAAGGTTTATCCGTGACCTGGCCCTGGGTGGGATAGAAGGCCCGGTCGAAGAAGTCCTTCAGACTGCCACCCATGTAACTGAAGGCAACCACCATGTCCCGCGGCTGAGCGAACTGGAACCCGTCAAATTCGACCGGTTCCGCCAACACATGGCGCGACGCGGAGCCACGGTCCCTCCCCGGCCGGCACCAGCCCTGATTGATCTGCCCCGGGTCACGATCTCCACACCGACAGTTCAGCCGGTGCCGGTCACTCTGCCTGATGCCCCCTGGACTTCTTGAAAGGAGTGTAATGCCGTGATTATTCACACTACGAGCTTTCTGGCTGGCCCTCTGCTGCTGGTCGTCTGGGCCATCGATATCTACCTGGTGCTGGCCGGCGTTCGCCTGATTGCCGCCCGGATGTCTGGCCCGACCGCGTTTCGCTTGAGCCAAGGGCTCCAGCCGGTGACCGACGGGATACCCACGATGATTCGGCAGTGGCTGGTCAAGCACAAGAAAGGGTTGGAGCCTCCTGGTTGGGTGCCCTGGGCCATTACTATCGGCGTCGCAATCTTCCTGCGCTACCTGTTGATCTGGTTCGCCATCTGTTTCCTCTAACCCGTAACGGATGAAAGGAGAAGGAAGCAGCGACGATGACTATTCAAACAGCCTATGCCGTCAACTGCCCCAAGTGCAGCGGCTTCGTCAACGTCATCAATCCCCGAGTGGACGAGCAGCCCATCAAGATCTGGTCTACGAGATTCGGTCTGACACT
>CAIYVX010000007.1 GCA_903929765.1 uncultured Planctomycetia bacterium | reverse complement strand
TTATGGAATACATCGAGCATCATAACCAAAACCCGGAAACGTTAGTCTGGACGGCCAAAGCCGAGGACATCCTGGAAAAAGTCCGTCGCGCCAGGGCCGTCCTGAATAAAGCGCAATCTGATTGAAGCACTACACTAGGTCCGTTTTGACGAAAAAAGCTGTAGCATCGTTGCCGGGCTTTTCAGGGGGCGCGCCGTGTTGAGCGAAACGTTATGGGATCCCCGACTGGCGTTGGAGCAATGGGCGGCCGTGCTTGTGGCCGCGCTCGTGGGAGCCGTAATCGACCTTCGCACGCGGCGCGTCCCTAATCTGCTGGTCGTCCTGACGCTGGTCGGCGGCCTGGTTTGGGCGGTGTCGCGCAAGGGGTGGCCTGGCGCGGTCGACGGATTGGCGGCGGCGGTGCTGCTGGCCGCGCCGTTTGTGGTTCTGTTCGTCTTCGGCGGCGGTGGCGCCGGCGATGCGAAATTGATGGGTGCATTAGGTTTCTGGCTGGGCGTATATAACGGAACGGCGGCGCTGGTCGGTGTGGCTTTGGCGGGCGTCGTTTTGGCGGTTGGCGTGGCGGCATATCAGAAGCGGCTCGGCTCAGTGCTGGGAACCATTTGGACCACGACCAACTGCTTGTGTACGGGCGTCCTGCTGCGGCGTGGCCGGGGCGAGATCGCCGCCGCGCTGCCGCGTCCGAGCAAGACTTCGACCATGCCCTACGGCCCGGCTATTTTTCTCGGTGTCAGTATCGCGGCTTTAGGAGTTCACCTATGGCGTCAATAAGAGCCATTAGTACCAAAAGTCGTGGCGCGGCGATCATCGAAATGGCGATCGTCCTGCCGTTGCTGCTGCTCTTGACCCTGGGCCTGATTGAATACGGGTGGATGGTCATCAAGCAAAGTCAGATCAGCGACGTCACCCGCTATGCCGCCCGACAAGCGGCGCTGCCCAGCGCGACCAACGGGATCGTGACGGCGAATGTCGCCACGGCGATGACTTCCGACAACCTCAACGGCAGCGGCTATACGGTGACGACGAATCCGGGCAACGTGGCGGGAGTGGCTACGGGTCAGCCGGTCAGCGTGACGATTTCAGTGCCTTACGCCAACATCGGCTTGCTCAACACGCCGTTCATCCCGGTGCCGACAAATCTGAGCGCATCGGTGACCATGGCGAAAGAAGGACCATAGCTGCCGGTCCGCGTGATTCATCGTTCGAGAGTGGTGCCAGGTCAACATTTTCTACAGGAGGTCGGCCATTATGGCGCAATGGAGATGGTCAATTGTCGGCTTGGTGGTCGCAGGCTTCGTCGCCGCGCTGTGTGCGGCGGCCCTGGTGTTCCTGGTGCGGTCGGAAAGCCGCAACAAAAAGCCGGTGGTCATCCCGGACATTACCTACGTGTGCGCGGCCAAGGCTCTGCCGGCGATGACCCGCCTGGAAAGCGAGTCGCTGGCCACGCGCACCGTTACGGCCAAGCAGGCGCCGGAAGCCTATATTTCCAACTCCGCGCAGGTGCTCGGCAAGGTCCTGGCGATTCCCCTGGTCGAAGGACAACCACTGACACAGAGTTGCTTCGTGCCCAACGGCTCGAGTCAGCAGATGGCCGCGAACATTCCCTCCGGCAAGCGGGCCGTGACGCTGTCTTTGCCTGGGGACAGCAGCATGAAAGGCTTGCTCTATCCCGGCAGCCTGGTGGACGTGGTGGCCTCGTTCGACGTGCCGGCGGATAAGATGCCGGGTGGACGGGCGCAGGTGTCCAAGGTGATGGTGCAGAACGTCGAGGTGCTGGCCGTGGAGGAAAAGACGGTCTTCACTCCGCCGGAGGCTCCGGCGAACTCTGGGGGAATCGGGGGAATCTTAGGAAACGCCCCCGCACCCATGCAGCGTCAGGAACACCAACTTGAACTGGTGACCTTGCTGGTAGACCCGACGCAGGCCCAGGCCCTGCGCCTGGCGATGCAGCATGGCACGGTCTCGCTGGCCATGCGCAACCCGACGGACCAGACGGTGCCGGAGGCCAAGGTGACGCTGATCGGCGACTTGCTGGGACCGATCGGGTCCGAGCCGACAACGCAAACGACTTCGATGCCGGCGGTCTCGCCGGTGTTCATGAGCGAGCCGGGGGCGAAGGCGGAACCGTCGGCGATGAAGACTGGAGAAATGCCGGGGGCGAAGGTGGAACCGCCGCCGGAGAAGCCGCACTGGGACGTGACTATTCTGCGCGGCGGAGTGAGCGAAACACGAAGTTTTGACCTGCCGCCGATCAAATCTCGTTCGACAGGCAAATAAATTGATTATTTTCCGGATATGAGCGTCTAGGGAGGCGGCACATGAACACAAAACCCGAAGGGAGCAACGTCATGAAGCTGATGCGACGGGCGGCTTGTGTCTGGGTGGTGTGGCAAGTGGCAGTTCTGGGCGCCGGGGTCTGGGGCGCGCCGAACGACGGCAACTCCGGGTCTGGTGGGGCCGGGGCGGCGATCAAGGCCGAATCCGGGAAAACCATCCAGGTCCACGCCCGCCAGTCGGTCGGCGTTGATGCCGCCTGGAATATTAAACGGGTGTCGGTGACGGATCCTGCGATTGCGGACGTTCAACTTTTGTCGCCCCAGAAGGTCCTGGTGCTGGGCAAGGCCGTGGGCACCACGGATCTGCTACTCTGGAACGCCAAGGAAGAAGCCGTGCAAATGCGCATTGTCGTGTCCGTGGACCTGGCCTATCTGCAAGCGGAGTTGCGGCACATCTTTCCTGGCGCGGCTCTGGAGGCCAGCCAGTCGGGAAACGTTCTGGTGGTCCGGGGAACGCTCAACCGCGTCGAAGCGGTGGCCGAGTTGACGCGCTACCTGGATGGGATGAACGTGAAGTACGTTAACATGACTCGCGTCGGCGGGGTGCAGCAAGTGCTGTTGCGCGTCCGCTTGGCAGAAGTTGACCGGACGGTGATTCGGGAACTGGGGATCAACATGTTCCAGGCCAATGACCGTTTCTTTGGCGGCTCAGCAATCGGGCCGGACAAAGGCGGGGCGCTTAATCCGATCTCCATTGGTGTGGCTAACAACACGGGCCTAAACGCCGCACCTGGCACGCCGTCTCTGCCCTTCAGTTTCACGGGAGCGGCCACGGTCAGTCCGGCGATGACGCTCTTCGGCGGACTCGAGAACGCGGACCTGGAGATGTTCATCCAGGCCTTGACGGAAAACCAATATCTGCGGCTGTTGGCGGAGCCGAACCTGGTCGCCCTCAGCGGCGAGGAAGCGTCTTTCCTGGCCGGCGGCGAGGTTCCGATTCCGGTGCCGCAGAATTCGGGGGGCGGCGGTGGCACCACGATTACGATTCAGTACCAGCCCTATGGCATCCAGTTGAAGTTCCGGCCGACCGTGCTGGGCGACGGCACGATCCGTCTTTATGTGGGACCGGAAGTCAGCGAGTTGGACTATTCCAACGCCGTTACGCTACCGGGGAGCAGCCCAATTCCCGCCTTGCTGACCCGCAAGGCGGAAAGCACGGTAGAACTCAAGAGCGGCCAGACCTTCGCCATCGCCGGCCTGCTCAATCAGAGCATAAGCTCCCGGAATTCCATGGTGCCGCTGTTGGGCAACCTGCCGGTGCTGGGACCCTTGTTCCGCTCAATCCGCTACCAGTCGCAGGAGACCGAACTGGTGGTCATTGCCACGGCTACGCTGGTTGAACCGATGTCCCTGGTGAAACCGCCGCCGGTGCCTGGTGTGGCGCATGCGCCGCCGAGCGACTGGGATTTCTACGTGGAGGGACGCCTCGAGGGCAAGCAACCCCCCAAGCTTTCGCCGACCGACGCCGCCTATCTGAAAAACCTGGGGTTCGATCTGTTGAAGGGACCAGGCTCGTGGGAGACGTATGACCAGGGGATGGCCAGGAGCGAGGCCACCCAACGTCCGGTGCAGGCGACGCCCGTTGCGGCGCCCGTGCAGGCGAAGCCCATTGCTGTGATCGAAGCGGCTCCAGCGGCCCCGGCGTCAGCCAACTGAGAGACGGCACTTTAACGGCAGTTTAAGGCGAGGTTTGGCGTTATGAGTTTGCCCACCACAGTTATTCTGGTGACCACCCACAAGGAAACCGCGGAAGCGGTGGCCGAAGCGCTCCACGGCAAGGGGCGTTTTATTCTGTCCAAGCTTTGTCCGAACCTGGACGATTTGCACGCTCACCTGACGCGCGATGGCCATGCCTCGGCCGTGTTGGTGGACATTGATCCGAGTCCTGGACCGATGTTGAAGCAGATAGACACGATGGTCTCCCGCTTCGGCGAAGCGCGGTTCGTGTTGCTGCTTTCGAGCGAATTCGGCCGCGACCTGATGCTCGAAGCCATGCAGGTAGGAGCGCGGCACCTGTTGCTGAAATCGGCGATCAAAGAAGACTTGCCGGCGGTTCTCGACCGCCTGTTGCCGCCTGGCGCACGCGACTTGTCCGGCGAAGGGACGGTTATCACGGTGCTGTCGGGCAGCGGGGGCTGCGGCGCGACCACCCTGGCCTTCAATCTGGCCAATGAACTGGCCTTGGACTCGGCGCGTGAGTCGCTGCTCATTGACCTGGATTGGTATTATGGAGCGATCGCCCCGTACCTGGGGCTCCAGGGACGCTACGGCATTGGCGATCTGCTGGCCCGGGACAGTAACGTTGACGGCACCCTGGTGCGGAGCACGGCGGTGCAATTTTCGAAAAACCTGCAGGTATTGCTCAGTCCGGTGAGCATCAATGACCTGAACACCGCCTCGGTCACCATCCGGAATATGGATCATGTGCTCTTGGCCTGCAAGCAAACCTACGCCCACACGGTCATCGACGCTCCGCGCGTTTCACGGGAGGTGGCGGCCACTCTGGCGGGTGCCAGTGCGGTCGTCCTGATTGTGTTTCAACTGACCGTCAAGGATATTCACGTCGTCCGGTCGGCGCGGGCGGCGCTGCTCGAGCGTGGCATTCCCCCAGGACGGATCGTCCTGCTGGCCAACCGCTACGACAAGCGGAGTTCGGTAACACTGGAAGAGGCCCAGACGGCTCTGGGCGGCCAGTCGCTGCAACTGATTTCCAATGACTATCGCACGGCGGTCTACAGCATCAACTTCGGTCGGCCGTTGTCGGAAACGGCGCCGACGTCTCTATTGCGGCGAGACATCAAGCAGTTGGCCGCCAGCCTGAAGGTGGCCCAGGCTCAATTGGTTAATGTGGAGGGCGCATGAACACACACGCAACAGCAATGCCTAAACCGGGCCAGGCTTCCGGCGACGACGAGGTCTTTCGCAAGGTCAAGATCAGCGTCCACGCCCGGCTGCTCGAACGGTTGGATTTCCGGGCCGCCCGCAGCATGCCCTTTGATCGGCTTTATGCCGAGTGCTCTCAACAGGTGGACTCGCTGCTGGGCGAAGAGCAGTGCCCGCTGTCGTTGCCGGAAAAGCAGCGGCTGCTGACCGAGGTCATGGACGAGATTTTCGGCCTGGGGCCGCTGGAGGCCTTTCTGCGCGACCCGCTGGTCGACGATATCCTGGTGAACGGACCGCACATCATCTATGTCGAGCGTCAGGGGCGGTTGGAACGCACCGGCGCGACCTTTCGCGACGAAGACCATCTGATGCAGGTGATTCAGCGGATCGCCATGCGCGTCGGCCGGCGCGTGGATGAAAGTTCGCCCATGTTGGACGCCCGGTTGCTGGACGGGTCGCGCGTCAACGCCATCATTCGCCCGCTGGCCCTGGACGGAGCCACCTTGAGCATCCGCCGGTTCGGCGCGGAACCGATCAGCATCGAACGCCTGTTGCGGCTGGGCGCCTTGACCAGCGAAATGGCGACGTTCCTGGAACGGTGCGTGGCGTCGCGCATGGACATCCTGGTTTCGGGCGGGACCGGCGCCGGCAAGACGACGCTGCTGAACGTCCTGTCGCGGTGGATTCCCAACGGGCAGCGCGTGGTGACCATCGAAGATGCCGCAGAGTTGCGGTTGCAGGACGAGCACATCGTCCGCCTGGAAACGCGGCCGCCGAACATCGAAGGCAAGGGCGAAGTGACGCAGCGCGATCTCGTGCGCAACAGTCTCCGCATGAGGCCCGATCGCATCATCCTCGGTGAAGTCCGTGGCGGCGAGGCCCTGGACATGCTTCAGGCCATGAACACCGGCCACGCCGGATCGATGACCACCGTGCACGCGAACAATCCCCGCGATGCGTTGCGGCGCATCGAGACCATGGTCAGCATGGCCGGCCTGAACTATCCGGTACACGTCATTCGCCAGCAGATCGCTTCGGCCGTGAATGTTCTGGTGCATGTGGACCGTATGCCGGGCGGCCGCCGCAAGGTGGTCAAGATCAGCGAGATTACCGGCATGGAAGGCGAGGTCATCTGCCTCCATGACCTGTTCCAGTTCGTGCAGACCGGCGTGGGGCCGGACAGCCATGCCGTGGGGTACTTCGAGGCCTGCGGCGTATTTCCGATGTTGGCGGCGCGCCTGGAAGCCGAAGGCTGGCCGCTCCCCGAGCAGATGTTCCGGCGTCGTGTCCTGGAATGCCAAACGGCGAACGAGTGAGGGCGGCGGCAATGGGTGAATCCGGTAACTTCACGATGACGCTGATCATCGGCGGGCTGGTCTTCCTGCTGGTGGCGACGGTCTGGGTCGGCGTGGTTGTGGCCTGGCGGCTCAGCCGCAAAGCCCACGAAGATCAACTCCGGGTCCGCTTGGGCGTGAAGTCGGCGCCGACGGAAGGCCGGGTGCTTCGTTTGTGGCACGACGGGCAGGAAGTGACCACGACCTTTGACCGGATGACGCGGGCGTTTTCCTGGCGGGATCGATTCACCCGCGCTTGCCGGCAGGCCGGCCTGGAAGTCCCGCTTTTGGTGATTGTTTCGATCGTCGGCGGCGTCACTCTGGCGGCTTTTCTCCTGGCTCTGCTCCTGATTCACAGCCTGGTGCCGGCCGTGGTCGCGGCCATAACCGTCCCCCTGATCTTCAACGTCTACTTGAACTATCGCATCAATCGCCGCGGCGAACTTTTTGAGCGGCAGTTTCTCGACGCCCTCCAGATTGCCGTCCGCTCGTTGCGGGCGGGCCATCCCCTGGTCGGGGCCTTTCGCTTTATCGCCGACGAGGTCGATGCCCCGGTGGGCGAACTCTTCGGCAACATCTGTCAGCAACAGTCCCTGGGCATGAGCCTGGAAGAGGCCCTCCGCAAGGTGGCCGAGGAATCCAGCAGTAACGACATGCAACTGTTCACCTCTTCGGTGCTCGTCCACTTGCACAGCGGCGGACCGCTGGCGGACATGATGGACCGGCTGGCCGAGGTCATCCGGGACCGCGTGCGGCTCTCGCATCGCGTCCGGGTGCTGATCGCCCAGACCCAGCTCAGCAAACGGGTGCTGCTGTCGTTGCCGTTTATCTTTTTTGCCCTGATCAATGTCGTCAACCCGACCTACATGCAGCCGCTCTACAACGAGCCGGTGGGCAACATGTTGCTGGCCGCCGGCGGCGTCTGTCTGCTGCTGGGCGCCTACGTCATGAATCGTATGGCCGTGGTTCACTACTAGCACGGAAACGAGGTCGAGCCATGTTCGAGATGCTGCTGATTCCCGTCCTGATCTTTGTGGCCGTACTCGCCGTGGGCGGGGCGGTAATGGCCGTCAAGTCGTCGCGCCGCGAGGCCATTCAGTCGCGGCTCGGGCAGCCGGGGCCGGGGGGCCGAGCGATGGCGGCGCCGAAGGTCGCAGAGCCGGTCGGCCTGCGAACCCTCGGTCGGCTGGGCGCGGCCATTTCCGGCCGGACGCCGTCGGGGAAGCTGGCGGAACGGCTGGCCAAGGCCGGTTACTTTGGCCGCTCGGCCCCGGCCGTCTTTCTGGGGGCCAAGATGTTCCTGTTGTTGGCCGGCGCCGCCGTCATCACCTTCGCCGTCTTTTCCGCCCACTGGTCGTTTCAGACCAAGGCCATTCTGGTGGCTCTGGGCGCCGGGGCCTTGTTCTTTGTGCCCAATATCGTCCTGAGCCTCCGCCGTGAAAAACGGCGACAGAACATTCGCCGCGCTTTTCCCGATGCCGTGGATTTGCTCGAGGTCTGCGTTTCGTCGGGCATGGGGCTGGACATGGCCTGGAATCTGGTGGGTCGGGAGATCATCCACCTCAATCCCATCCTGGCCGAAGAGATGGCCCTGACCGACCTGGAAGTCCACCTCGGCGAAAAACGCGTCCTGGCCATGCAGCACATGGCGGAACGAACCGGCGTGGCCGAGGTCCGCTCGCTGGCCGGCATGTTGCTCCAATCGGAACGTTTCGGCACCAGCATCGCCGATTCCTTGCGGACCTTTACCGTTTCGATGCGGGAAGCCAGGATCGCCAATGCCCAGGAACAGGCCGAGAAGACCGCCGTCAAAATGATCTTTCCCATGGCCCTCTTTATTTTCCCGGCCATGTTTGTGGTGCTGGCGGGTCCGGCGGCCCTGAAGCTGATGAATATGTTTCACAACTTTTAGACCGTGGCCTGAGGCTGCGGACAACGTGGAAACCAAAAGTTGTTAAGGCAGGCCCCTATGCAAGGAGAGCAGGTATGAACCGATGGCTCATGGCGATTCTGGGCGCGACGGCGGTCTCGGCGGCCGGGTGTACCGATCTGGGTATGCCGAAAGATCGCGACGTTAACAGCGCCCTGGTCAGTTCGTACAATGACATGGCGATCAACAACGCGATCATCGTGCAGCACACGCTCTACCCCTATCACTTCGTTTCCGACGGGGCGGTGCTGAACGAACTGGGCGCCCATGACCTGAAGATTCTGGCGGGCCACTACCGCGATTATCCCGGCCCGCTGACGGTCCGGCAGGGCGACGTGCCCAAAGCGCTCTATGAGGCCCGTCTGACCTTTGTGCGGCAGGCGCTGGTCGATGCGGGCGTGGTGTCCGAACGCATCACCGTCGGCGACGGCGCCGTGGGCGGCGACGGAGCCACCGCCGATCGCGTCCTGACCGTCCTCGAACGCGAGAAAAAGAATGCGGACTCGTCCAAGAGCGGCGGCAGCGCGAGTTCCACCGGAGGCGCAACTGGAGGCGGGTCGACGGGCGGAGGGGGGATGCCGTGAACTACCGCCGCTCCTGGCACAGATCGACTCGTCGCGGGTACGGCGCCAGGGTGGCCGTGGCCACGACGGACGCCCCGATTTCGTTTCTGTTCTTCCTGAAGGTGATTGTGGCGGCGGCTTTGGTCGCCGGTCTGCTGGCGGCCGCGCTCGGTCTGGCCGGCTGTGAGCCGACGAAGCCGTCGGCGATGATGCAACAACCGTCGCTGACCTCGCCCCAGTCGGACGAAGAGTTTGCCAAAGGTAAAGACCGTCCGCCCACGGCCCAGACGCTTCATGCCCTGGCCCGGCTGTGCGCCGCCGATGGCCAGGATGTCCGGTGCGAGCAAGTGCTCAGGCAAATCCTGACCAAGTATCCCACTTTCATGCCGGCCTATGTCGATCTGGCGGAACTGCAAGTGCGCCAGCGGCGTCTGGACGATGCCCTCCAGACCCTCGAGGCGGCCTCGCGCCTCTCGGCGAACGACCCGGTGGTGCTCAATGACCAGGGCATGTGCCGGCTGATCAAGGGCGAGTACGACAAGGCCTTCGAGGCCTTCTCGAAAGCCAGTGCGTTGCAGCCCAACAACTCCCGCTATCGCGGCAACATGGCCCTGGCCCTGGGTATGCTGGGGCGCTATGACGAGTCGTATTCGCTCTACGAACAGGTTCTTTCGCCGGCGGATGCCCATGCCAACCTGGCGGTTCTCTGCGACGCCCGCCATGACCAGAAGCGGGCCGACCAGGAGCGTCTCGCCGCCGCCTCCGCCGGACAATTGCCCGCGGCCAAGTAATCGGGCGATGCTTTTTCATTAGCCGCGTAGCGGCGTCTGGAAGTAAACGTAAGTTCGCCGCCTAAGTTTGCGAGGAAGATTCATCGGCGGATTGTTCCGCTCGGGAATCTTCTTTGCTTTTTTTTGGTTGGCACTGTCGTGATCCGACCAGGACACGTTGTCATTCTTGTCGGGGACAACGAGCGAGGCAAAGAACACACTTTGGTCCTGACTTCGTCGGGGCTTCAAAGTGTGGCACCCCGGCCTCCGGCGATTCTGGTATGATAATCCCGGTGGAGCGATAATCCGTCCTAACCTCTGGAAAAGGAAAAATAATGAAAACAAAAAAACCAGCCCCGCCCAAAAAATTCCCCGGGGCCGAAGTGGCGAAGGTCGCCGAGTTGGTCTCTTACCAGGACGGCGCCATCGTCAGCCGCGAAATTGTCAAGAAGCCCACGGGCACCGTGACCGTCTTCGCCTTCGACCAGGGCCAGGGTCTGAGCGAGCACCAGGCCCCGTTCGATGCCCTGGTGCAGGTGCTCGAGGGCGAGGTGAAAATCACCATCGCCGGCCAGCCGCACCGCGTGAAGGGCGGCGAGATGATTCTCCTGCCCGCCAACCGGACTCATGCTCTCCAGGCCGTCAAGCGGTTCAAAATGATGCTTACGATGATTCGATAACTGGTAATGGAGGAGAACAAAATGAATACGCAGGAGCTGATCAACACCGCCCGGGCCCTGGTCGCCGATGACAAAGGCCTGCTGGCCATGGACGAGAGCAATCCGACTTGCCATAAGCGGTTCGCCAAGCTGGGGATTCCCCAGACCGAGGAGGCCCGGCGGGCCTACCGGGAATGGATCGTGGCCACGCCCGGCCTGGGCGAGTCCATCAGCGGCGCGATTTTGTACGACGAAACGATCCGCCAGCGGAAAAATGACGGCACGCCCTTCGCCCAGGCCCTCGTCGCCGCGGGCATCATTCCCGGCATCAAAGTCGACGCCGGGGCGAAAGAATTAGCCGGCCATCCCGGCGAGAAAATTACCGAAGGCCTCGACGGCTTACGCGACCGCCTGGCCGAATATGCCAAAATGGGCGCCCGCTTCGCCAAGTGGCGCGCGGTCATTACCCTGGGCCCCGGCTTGCCGACCCGGGGTTGCATCGAGGCCAATGCGCAGGCCCTGGCCCGCTATGCCGCCCTGTGCCAGGAAGCCGGCCTGGTCCCCATCGTCGAGCCGGAAGTGCTCATGGACGGCGATCATACCATGACGCGCTGCGGTGAAGTGACCGAGGAAGTTCTGCGAACGGTTTACGACCGGCTTTACGCGCAACGGGTCATTCTGGAAGGAACGCTCCTGAAGCCCAACATGGTGCTGCCGGGCCTGGCCTGCCCCAAACAGGAAACGGTGGACGAGGTCGCCGACGCCACGGTGACTTGTCTCCTCCGTGCCGTTCCTGCGGCCGTTGCGGGAATTGCGTTCCTGTCAGGCGGTCAACCCAGCGAACTGGCCTCGGCCCGCCTGAACGCCATGAATGTCCGGTTCAAATCGCGCCGGCCCTGGCCCCTGGCGTTTTCCTATTCCCGCGCCATCCAGCAACCGGCGCTGGAAATCTGGCGCGGCGATGCCGCCAACGTTTCGGCGGCGCAGAAAGCTCTGGGTCATCGCGCCAGGTGCAACCGCGCCGCCCGCCGTGGCGAGTACAGCGCCGCCATGGAAAAAGCCTGAACCGGATTGTCCCGATCCATTTTGTTAAAGGAGAATCTGATGTCGAAACTTTTTCTGCTGGCCGCCCTGCTGTTGACCGTTGCACCTTGCCTGGCAGGGGAGGGGGGCGGAACGTCGGCGTCGTACCTGGCCGGCCTCGAGGCACTGTCGGCCGCCCACTGGCCCGAGGCCGTGGCCGCCTGCACCAAGGCCGTCGCCGCCGACGAGGAAAACGCCGACTATCGCACCGCGCGCGGCGTCGCTCTGACCATGTCGCAGCAGTTCCCGGAGGCCATCAAGGAACTTCAGCGTGCGCTGCGGCTGCAGGCCGACAACTGGGAGGCCAAACTTTGGCTCTCGGTGGCCTACAAAATGAGCGGCGATGCGGCCACGGCGGCGCAATACCTGACCTACGGTCCTCACGGTCGCGGCGGGCAGGACCGGGCCGTCCTGGACTACAGCATTTTCGTCTCAACCATGTCCCAGCACTACTGGCAGGCCCTCACCAACGGGCAATACACGGACAACAAAACCAACAAGTCCATGACCACCAGGGACATTGCCGCCGTGGAGTTTCCGCGGGCTGCCGCCATGTTCGCCCAGCGCCGCCAGGGTTCCGCCACGCCGCAACTGGCCGGTGTGATGCTCGACCGGGTCAATGCGAACATTCAGAACCGTCAATACGCCGCCGCCCTGAAAGATTTAGATTCGCTGCTGGCCGCCACGCCGGAGGATGATAACCTGCTGCAACTCCACGCCTATGCCGCCCTGGCCCTGGGCGACTACACCGGCAGCCGCACCGATTACACGCGCGTGCTGACCGACCAGCCGACCTGGGCGGGCGCCTATCTCGGCCGGGCGCTGGCCGCTGCGCATCTGGCCGACGGCGCGCGGGCTGAGGCCGATCTGGGCATTGCCAAAAAGCTCGGGGCCAAGGACGTTGACGCGACGCGACAGGAAGTGGATCGCGTTCTGGCTGGTATAAAGAAACAGGATTCCTCCACCACCCTGGCCCTGGTTCAGTCCGTCAACGCCCACCGCCTGCGCTACGACGAGTTCTACCAGGACCACATCCGCTTACTCGATGAAGCTTTGCGAGCCGACTCGAAGAACCCCGACCGCCTGGCCGATTTCGCGGACTTCCTCTTTCAGGAATCCGCTCCGCCCTTCGAGCAGGTCGAGCCGCGCAGTTGGCCGGTCTATTACCGCTATGTGCCGCAAGGTGTGCCGCAACTCGGCCGGGCTGGCGACATTCTGCCCGCCCCGCCGGCGCAGCGAACCGCCCGCGAAGTGGCCCGGGCCTCCGCGCTCCTGGATCAGGCCCTCCAGGCCAATCCCAATCACGCCCGCGCGCTGGGCGTCAAGGGCGCCATTCTCATTTCGCAGGGTAAATATGACCAGGCCCGCGATGTTCTCGACAAAGCCTTGTCCATCAAGCCCAACGACGCCACCTTGCTGCACGACCGCTCGGAAGCCCTCCAGGCCATCGCCCGGCAGGACCAACTGGCCGCCGGAGCCTTGCGAAATACTCATGTCACCAGAACCGACAACGGCAACGGGACGGAAACGGTCACGACCCATTATCCCAGCGCCGCCGACCTGGCCCGCGCCGACGAACTGGAACGCGAAGCCAACGAGGCCCACCAGAAGGCTGTTGAAGATATGGCCAAGTGTATCAAGCTGACCAAGGGCACGGCCAAGGGCGCTTATTACCAGGGCTTCATCGACTACGCCTACCACAACGTCCAGCAGGCCCGGACCGATTTCGAGCAGGCGGTCAAACTTGATCCGAAGTTCCGCGACGCCTGGGAACAGTTGGCCCGGATGGATCTGGAATTGAAGTTGCCGGAGGAATGGGCGGCCGCCCGCGCGGGGGAGATGAACACCATTCAAACCACGGCGGCGCCGTGGCTGACCGTCGCCCGCGACGAAATTCTGCACACCAAATACAAGACCGCCCGCGAGTCCCTGGCCCAGGCCCGCCAGCTTGATTCCTCCGACGCCCGCATCGAGGCCTACCTGGCCGTCATCGACGCCGAAAATGACAAGCCGGGCGACGCCAGCGCCGATTATCGCCAGGCCCTGGCCCTGGAAGAAGTCCGGGCCTTGCTGCACGGTCGCAACCTGACCGAGGCCGGCGCCCTGCCGCTCGCGCCGTCGGACATCGGCCTGACGCTTGTCCTGCGTAACCGCGCTGCCGCGCTGCTCTTCCAGCAGGGCCGCACCGACGAGGCGGCGCAACTCTTTCAGGCCAACCTCAATTTCCTGTCGCCCCTGCCGCCGGAGACGCTGGCCACGGCCATTCCGCAAGCCGTCCTGCCCAGCAGCACCGGCGACCCCAACACCCCGGCGATCAACGAAACCTATTCCGGCCTGAAATTCCGCGCCCAGGCCGGCCTGGACTACACCGCCTGGGTCCGCCGCTATCACGATCCGGCGGACCTCGCCCTGGCCTCACAGACTTACAACCGGCTGGTAGTGGATTTCAACGTCACCGATCCCAAACCGGACGTGATTCAGGCGGTGATCAATCTGGGGCTGGCGGAGTTGCAGGTCAGCAAGGGGAATTTCGCCGAAGCCAAACAGTTGCTCCGCAACGAAGGGGCCACGCCGCAGCCGCTCTGGCAGGAAATGCGCAAGGTCGAGAGCCAGGCCAACGGGGGGTCACGCTGGGGCCGGTGAGTTTGTGGAACCCGGCCGGTTTGCCGACAATCTATTTTCCTGCCGGCGCTGCCATAATCCCGTATTTCAGCAGATGATGTTCGTGCAGCCAGTACCGGCCCGCCACACGCAGGCAACCTACGCCGTAGGTGATCGACCGGCTCAGGTTGATGCTCGAAGCCTCTTCCATGTACCGGCACGGCACCGGCACGTCGCCGATCTCGAACCCGAAATGGACCGCCTGGGCCAGGAACTGGGCGTCGAAGACGAAATCGTCGCTGTTGTTATTGTATGGCACCGTCTCCAGCACCTTCCGCGTGTAGGCCCGGTAGCCCGAGTGCCATTCCGCCAGGTTCTGTCCCATGACGACGTTCTCGACCAGGCTCAGAAAGCGGTTCGAGTAATATTTGATCGGCGGCATGCCCGAGCCGATGGCCTGGGCCCGCGTGCGGATGCGGCTGCCCAGCAGCACGTCGCAGATGCCCGTCTTCAGGAAGCCCACCACATAAGGCAGCAGCCGCGAATCGTACTGATAATCCGGGTGGATCATCACGATGAAATCGGCGCCGTGAGCCAGGGCCGTGTCGTAGCAGGTTTTTTGATTGCCGCCGTAACCGCGGTTCTTCTGGTGCTGCACTACGGTGAGGCCCAGCCCGCGAGCCACCTCGGCCGTGCGGTCCTTGCTGCAATCGTCGACCAGAATGATTTCATCGAAGCTGCCCGCCGGCATGTCCCGGACGGTCTTCTCCACGGTCGCCTCGGCGTTGTAGGCCGGCATGACCACGATCACTTTTTTATCGCTCACTTGTGTCTCCGTGTTTATCGGTAAGGAATCGGCGTCGCCCCGCGCGGCGCGCCGCCCACCGCCTCGAAAATGTAATACTTGTCCGGTTTCTCCGTCGTGAAGGCCAGCGGCAACAGGCCCAGAATATGGCTGTAATACCCGGCATTGCAACCCGAGTCCATCACGTAAATCCCCGCCCCCGACTGATCCTCAACCGTTCCCGCGTGCCGCCAGAGGGCCGGGTTCGGCGGCCATTCGTTGCAGTTGTTGCCGGGCATGAGCATCACGCCATTGGCCGGCACCGGGTCATACTCCTGGGCATACTGCACATATTGAACGGCCCGACTATCAATAATCCGCCCGCCGTAGAGTTGCATGTAGTACTGCCAGCCCCAATGGCCCTGAAACCGAATCTCCTTGCCCTGAGCCTTGTACTCGGCCGTCAGCCGCGCTGCCTGATCGCGGATTTTTCCCGCCCAGTCGGCATCCGCCCACGTCGTCGCCAGGGCCACGACCAGACCGATTGCGCCCGCCGCCGGCAACAGCAAGGCGAGTTGTGGTTTTACTGCTCTGATCTTGTCACGGGCCGGTTGCCGCCACTTCTCATCCTCGTTCCCATCGCGCATCGCCGCCATCACCGCCAGTGCCGGAATCATCGGCAGCAGGCTTCGCGCCGCAACTGTCCAGTTGACGAAGATCAGAAAAATAATTGTGCCCAGAGACCACAGTCCCAACAGCCAGGCCTCCGGCTTGTGCCGATTCCGCCACCAATAAGTGCCCAGCAGCCAGAACACCGCTGCGCCGGCCGCGAAAAATATCGCCCCCAGGAGGTATGAGGTCGTCGGCGGCGACGGCGCATGCTGTTCCTTGCCGATATACAGTCCGTCGAACAGAATCGCCCCCAGCGGCATCGCCAACAGCAGCACGAACCGCCCGATCCACCCGCCGCGACCCAGGGCCACCACCAGCGGCCAGAGGATGCACCCGCCCAGGAACGCCACGCCCGCGTAATACCGCCCCATGCTGTCGAAATGTTCCTTGAACTTGGTGGCGTACTGGCTGGCCCCCAGCACGTGCGACAGGCCGTACAGGTTCTCCGTCCAGGAGTGCCAGGCCAGGATCATCGCCATCGTCACCGCCAGCGGCCAGAGCGACCGCGTCGGCTGCCTCTCCCGGATGATCGTGTACGTCGCCAGGAGCGGCACCAGGGCCAGACCGAAATACTTCGCGAACATCGTCAGCCCGGCCACCACCGCCGCCGCCACGAGGATCCCCATGCTCCGCCGGTTCATTCCTTCCAGCCAGAGCACGATCGTCCAGACAAAGCCGCAGGTCATCGTCACGTCGCACATCACCGTGGTCGAGGAGACCAGAAACCCGGCCGTGCCCACCGTCAGCAGCGCCGCCCAGAACGGATCCGCCCCCACCAGACGCGCCAGCCGGATCGTTCCCCAGACCGTCAGCAGGGCAAAGGGCAGCATCGCCAGGTGCAGCCACCATTCGTTCCACGTCACCAGGCCGGCCAGGGCCAGCCAGTAGCTCGTCAGCGGCGGGTTCTGCACAATCTCCAGCCCTGACTGCGAAATCGCGAACCATTGCTTCTCGAAGCCGAACGGATCGCCCGGATGTTTCTGGAGGTGCTGCGCCGTCCAGATGAACAGCGGGTCGTCGATGGTCATGGCCTTGTTTATGAAAACCAGCAGAATGGCCGCCAGCAGGACCAGCACCAGCCACGGCCTGAGGCGTGACCCGCCGCGCTCCGTGGTCTTGGATATTTCCGCTGGTCGCGCTTCAGTGGCCATGTGTACCTCCTCTTTACCAACAGTGTCCAGCCGTTTGCCGCAGAGCATTATAGAAACCGCTCCGCGTCCTGACAATTTCTTCTTCTTGTTCTTCTTTTGTTGCCTTTGCTTTTGAAGCCCCCCATCGCTGCTGGGGGAGGCCTTTTCATCTTCTTTCGCCGTTCCTGAAGTCTGAGGTCTGAAGCCTGCTGTTGCTGCCTTTCCTAAAGTTTTGCCTCGTCTGCGCCGATAGGATATAATGTGGTGAGAAGAGGAAGTGCTCCTGACAAGTGAATATAACCTCTGCCTGGTGCGTACTTCGGGCTTTATTGAAACAACCGATAAACTCACCCGGGGCGAGTGCTGCTTCGTGCAGGGTACGCCTCCTTCGGGAGGGAACCCGGACCACGAGGCGCCAAGCCCACCTTATGAGTGGGTTGATTTCAACTGTCCCTTACGGCCTTGAGGTGGAGGTTCTTATATGGCGAAAGCCCGGCTCACCGAGCCGGGCTTTCTTTTTTTGCTGTTGCTGTTGCTTTTCAATTTTGCATTTTTAATTTTGCATTTTTAATTTTTCACTCCACCGTCACGCTCTTCGCCAAATTCCGTGGCTTGTCCACCGCGCAGCCCCGCAGCACCGCGACGTGATAGGCCAGCAGTTGCAGCGGCACCACGTTCAGGAGCGGCTGAAGCGGTTCCGCCACGTCCGGCACGCGGATGACGTGGTCCGCGCGCTGCGAAATCTCCTCGTCGCCCTCGGTGGCGATGGCGATGACCACCCCGCCGCGCGACTTCACCTCTTCGATGTTGCTCATGATCTTTTCGTATTGCAGGCCCCGGTTGGCCAGGAAGACCACCGGCATGCCCTTGGTGATCAGGGCGATCGGCCCGTGCTTCATCTCCGCCGCCGGCAAGCCCTCGGCATGGACATAGCTGATTTCCTTCAGCTTCAGCGCCCCTTCCAGGGCCACCGGGAAGTTATACCCGCGCCCCAGATAGAGCCAGTTCTCCCGGTCCTTGTACCGCCGGGCGATCTCCTCCACCTCGCCGGCCCGCTCCAGAATCCGCCGGATTTGGTTGGGCACCTCCGACACGCCCTTGATCAGTTCCAGGGCCTGGTGCTGGGCCATGTGCCGCCGGCGGCCCAGGAACAGTGTCGTCAGCACCAGCACCATCAACTGGCTGGTGAAAGCCTTGGTGCTGGCCACGCCGATTTCCGGCCCCGCGTGCAGATAGACCCCGATGTCCGTCTCCCGGGCGATGCTCGAACCCACCACGTTTACGATGCCCAGCACCAGCGCCCCCTTGCGGCGCACCTCGCGCACCGCCGCCAGCGTGTCGGCCGTCTCGCCGCTCTGGCTGATGGCGATCACCACCGTCCCGTCCTCGATGATCGGATTGCGATACCGCAGTTCGCTGGCATATTCCACCTCGCAGGGAATCCGCGCCAGGTCCTCCAGCATGCACTCGCCCACCAGGCAGGCGTGCCAAGCCGTCCCGCAGCCCGTCAGGATGATCCGTCGCGCCCGCGTCAACTCCTTCGCGCAGGCCGTCAACCCGCCCAGCACCGCCTGGCCGTCCTCGAAATTCAGCCGCCCGCGCAGCGTGTTCGACAGGCTCTCCGGCTGTTCGCAAATCTCCTTCAGCATGAAGTGGGCGTAACCCTTCTTCTCGATCTCCTCCAGGTCCCACTCCACCTGCTGAATCTCTTTCGTCGTCGGCACCGCCTCGATGTTCGTCGTCTGGAACCCCTCCCGCGACATCGAGGCCATTTCCCGGTCTTCCAGATAGATGACCCGCGTCGTATGGGCGATGATCGCCGACGCGTCGCTCGCCACCAGATACTCCCCGTCGCCCACGCCCACGATCAGCGGGCTGCCGTTCCGCGCCGCCACCAGCACGTCCGGCTGGTCCGCGTGCACCACGGCAATCCCGTAAGTTCCTCGCACGTCCTTCAGCCCCAGCCGCACCGCCTCGGCCAGGTCGCCCTTGTAATATTTCGCAAACAGGTGCGGCAAAACCTCCGTGTCGGTCTGCGTCTTGAAGACCACGCCCTCGGACTCCAGCAGTTTCCGCAACGCCACATGATTGTCGATGATGCCGTTGTGGACCACGGCCAGTTTGCCCGACATGTCCGTGTGCGGATGGGCGTTCTCCACCGTCGGCGCCCCGTGCGTCGCCCAGCGCGTATGGGCGATGCCCAGTTTGCCTTCCGCGCAGCGCCGCTCGACCAGCAGGGTCTCCAGCCGCGAGATTCGCCCCACCTCTTTCACCACGCGCAAGCCGTCCCCGCACAGGATGGCCACCCCCGCCGAGTCGTACCCTCGGTACTCCAACCGCTTCAGCCCTTCCACCAGGATCGGTTCCGCCTCACGAGCGCCAATGTACGCCACGATTCCGCACATCCTATGCTCCCTTCAATAGTATCACCCCTCTCCCTTGACGGGAGTGGGTAGGGTGAGGGTGTTGCTGTTTCTTCACACAGACTAAGTAATGTATCGACGTGCGGGCCACGGTTTGCTTAATTCTTCGACTTCACGTCGAGCTTCCCCGCCCACTGCTCGGCTTCCGCCGTCTTGCCTGCCGTCTTCAGCGCCGCCACGTACGCTTCTACCACGTGGGTATAGATAGAATTTGGCAGATTGTACTTCCGGTTGAAATCCGACGTGTACTGCGGCACCTTGTGCGCCATCAGGTCGAGATATTTCATCCTTAACTCGTCCTTGGCCGGAACCGCCAGCAGCTTCATGGCGCTGTCGAACAGTTCGACCACGCCGTAGTGCTGGTCGGCGTATTTCTCGCTGTTGGTCACATAGAGCTTCAGGGCGTCCTCGCCACGGCCGACTTTCTCCAGATACTGGCCCTGCATGACGCGCAGCACCGTGGCCAGGTCCGGCCGCTTCGCCTTCTCATAAAGTCCGAACGCCGCGTCGAGCAGATGCAGGTTCTTGCTGATCGTCTCCGGGTCGGTGTCGGCCGAGCCTTCCAGACGCGGCTTGAGCACGTCCGACAGGGCCTCGAACGTCAGGTCCGGGTACTTCGCCAGCTTCCCGAACATGTCGTCGAACATCTGCTCGCCTTCCGCCCGGGGCATGAGCTGTTCGGCCGTGGCCGCCGCCAGGTCGCGCCAGGGTTCCGCGCAGTAGGCGTTGTGATTCCGCACCGCGTCCTTCAGCAAACCCACCGCCGGCTTGCGGGCCGCGCCCGCGCACAGCCGATAGACGTAGGAACCGATCAGGGCCTCCTGGTAGCCGTTGTACGATTGCTGCACGGCGATCAGCATCAGTTGCACGTCGCGGTCGAGGCACGGCTGGCGAATCGTCGGATCCCAAACGATGCCGGTGTAATATTTGTCGAAGTCGAAACGGCCGGAGAAGGCCAGATCCACTTCGCCACCCTTGGGGTTCATCCAGCTTACCCAGGCATGGCCGCCCCGGTCGCCCTTGCCGATTTCGAACAGGCTCGGCACGCCCAGCGACTTGAAGATGCGGCTGGCGTAGTAGGCCCGGTCGCCGCAAATTCCCCCGTCGTTGCGGATGTTCTCCAGCGTGTAATCTTGTCCGGCCAGCTTGCCGACCCGGTCGCTGATGGCCGTTCCATCGTAGGGCGGCTCGTAATAAACCTTGTCGAACTTAGCATAGTCGAGCTTCCCGCAACGGTTCAAAGCCCACTGCCGGTCCGCCAGAGGCAAATCGTTGTCGGCCACGAAGGCCAGCAGCGGCCACGGCGTCCGCTTCATCGGAAAATACATCGCCCGCTCGTTCTTCACGTAATACTCGAACGATTCTTCCATGCTCGGCGCCGGCAGGGCCGTTTTGGGCCGAGAACGCGTTAAATAATTCATCGTCAGCGGCTTATCGCCCAGGCGGCCGTAGACCACCGCAAAGGCCAGGGCCAGCGACCGGTAGTCGTTGATCTGGTCCGGGAACTTCTCCTGAAGGGCCATCAGCTTCCGCACCACTCCGATGTCGTAATAGGGGTGCAGGGCCACCAGCAGCGCGTCGCGGCTGGCCTTGTCTGTGTCGAGCCACGTCCAGAACTTCGCCGGAACCTCCTGGGCGAACTTCTCGTGGGCATGCGCCTCGGCGTACTGCTTGAACAGGGTGATCACCCCGTCGGTCAACTGGCCGCGACTCGCCAGCTCCAGCAACCGGCCTTTCAACTCCGCCGCCGTGGCCGGTGCGGCCTTGACCGCCGAGGTGGCCGTGGACGGCGCCGCCGTGGCTGGTGTGGCCGAAGTGCCGGCCTGGAGAGTTGCCGACGCCAGGCCGAAAATCATCATTAGCGACATGACGCTCAGCGCCACTGATTTTCTAAACATGAGCCATCTCCAGAAAAACCGGGCGTTATCCAGAACCTGCCGCCGAAAGAAGTATCCCCAACCAAACCTGATTAGTCAATACGGCAGGTCGTCGCCCACACGTTCCCACGCTTCCCAATTGCATTAGCCCGCCCCGACTGCTAAACTCTCGGCCCAATCTGATCTCTCGGACGCATTATTAAGGAACCATTGCACATGGCTAAGAAAAAAAACGTTTTCGCTCTGCCCAACCCCGACACCGCCGGCCTCGCCAACCCGGAACTGGTCCTTCATTCCTGGTCGGCCCGCTGGATCTGGACGCCGGGTGAATACAACGCCCGCTTTGCCGTCGCCTATTTCCGCCGCGAGTTTGACGTTGACGACCCGGCCGGCGCCAAACTCGTGCTTCATGTCTCCGCCGACAGCCGCTATAGTTTGGCCGTCAACGGCGAGTTTTTCGGCCGCGGTCCGGCCCGCAGCGATCTTGACCACTACAACTTCGAGACCTACGATGTCTCCTCGCGCCTCCGCCCCGGACGCAACGTCATCGCCGTCCAAGTCATCTTCTACGGGCTTTACGGTCCCGTGGCCGAAATGCACTCGCCCGACGCCGCCCTGATCGTTCAGGGCACGCTCAAGACGCGGCGCGGCTCGGTCAACCTCGACTCCGGCCTCGAGTGGCGTTCTCTGGCCGACACCGCTTATGCCCCGCGCCACAGCCACCCCTCCGCCTACTACGGCCCTGAAAATCCCCTGGGCCAGGCCTATTTCGCCGTCAACCCCATGGAAAAATTCGACGGCTCCAAATTTCCCTGGGGCTGGCAGGAAGTCGGCTTCGACGATTCCGCCTGGCCCGCCGCCGTGCCACTGGCCCACGGCTTAGGCCGCTACATCCAGTTTCCTCACGAACGTTGGAAGCTTTTTCCCCGCCAGATCAAGCACCTCCGCGAGCAGCAGGTCTATGCCGCCGACGTGCGCCGCGGACCGCGCTGCGAAGAAATGCGCCGCCTGCTTCAATCCGGAGGCGGACCGGCCATCGCCATTCCCGCCAACAGCACCGCCGAGTGGACTATTTTCTTCGAGAAACTCCTCACCGGCTACCCCGCGGTGACCGTCTCGGGCGGTCGTGGCGCTGAAGTCGAACTGGCCTACGCCGAAGCCCTGACCGAGAACGGCCTCAAGGCCCGGCGCGACGATCTATCATACGGCAAGATGGAAGGCGACCCCGCCTCCGACCTCTATCTGCCCGGCGGCGGAGAGGAAATCTTTCAGCCCTTTTCCAACTGGCGCTCGGCCCGTTTCCTTCGCCTCCGCGTCCGCACCGGCGACCAGCCGCTTATCCTCAAGGACTTGCGCTTCTTCTTCACCAGCTACCCCTTCGACCAGCGCGGCCGCTTCGAGTCCAACGATCCCGAACTGAAAAAAATCTGGGACACCGCCTGGCACACCGCCCTGTGCTGCGCCCACGAGCATTATGAAGATTGTCCCTATTACGAGCAGATGCAATACGTCTCCGACACGCGGCTCCAGATGCTCATTTCCTATTACGTCGCCGGAGACGACTCGCTGGCCCGCGCCGCCCTCCGGGCCTTCGACCGCTCACGCCTCTATGGCGGTCTGACCCAGAGCCGCTATCCGTCGAATTTGGAGCAGATTATTCCGCCGTTCAGCCTCTTTTACCTCCTCACCGTCGAGGACCATTTCCAACTCTACGGCGACCGGGAATTTCTCGCCGAACTCGCTCCCGGCCTCCACTCCGTCCTCCGCTGGTTCCAACGCTACCTCACCCCCGACGGCCTCCTGGCTCGCATGCCCTGGTGGGAATTTGTCGACTGGTCGCCCGAGTGGACCCACGGCGACGTCAACTCCGCCGCCGGTATGCCTGAAGAGGCCCGCGACGGTTCCTCCACGCAGATCACGCTGCTGTACGTCGCCGCCCTGGACGCGGTCGCCCGGTTGCTTGCCGCCCTGGGCGAAAAAGGCCACGCCGCCATCTACGCCAAGCGAGCCGACTTCATTCGCCGCGCCGTGCGCCGCCTCACCTGGAGCGAGAAGGAAGGTCTCTATGTCGACGGCCCCGGCAGCAAGAACCTCAGCCAGCATTCCAACCTCTGGGCCATCCTGACCGACACGGCCACCCCGGCCCAGACCCGGCGCATCATGAAACGCCTCCTCGACGATCCAAAGCTTGTCAAAACCACATACATCAATGAATTCTATCTTTTCCAGGCGCTGATCAAAGTCGGGGCCTGGGAGTCGCTCGACCGCAGCGTCGACCGCTGGCGCGAACTCCTCCGTCTCGGCTTCTCCACCTTCCCCGAAACGCCCGGCCAGTCCCGCAGCGATTGTCACGCCTGGTCGGCCTGGCCGATGTTCGAGTTCCAGCGCGTCCTCCTCGGCGTCCGCCCGGCCGCGCCGGGCTTCGCCTCAGCCGTCATCGCCCCCAAGCCGTTCGGCCAGGTGACCGAGGCCGCCGGCGCCGTGCCGACCTGCCGCGGCGAAATCGCCGTGGCCTGGAAAATGGCCGACGGGAAGTTCGCCCTGAAGGTCTCGTTGCCGCGCGGTGTGGCGGCACGCCTCGAACTGCCCGACGGCCGCGTGAAGAAGGTGGCCAATGGCGGGAAGGTCACTTTCGGCGATGAAGCCCTGTCCCGCTCGTTGACACTGAAAACCGCTCCGGCGCGAAGATAGAGAAGATACGCAACATAGCTCGTTTTTTGCCGCTGAATGAACCACGTTCAGCGGCATTTTTTTGTGATAATCTGGGTAAGTAATTTCCGTAACATGTTATATAATAAGGCGTTACGGCTGGCGACGGCATCATAACTTTTTCCAATTGTTGTCCGCGCCATCGCCGATATTAGTAGCGTAAGAAGAAAGTTGCGTACAGCGGGCAGTAGAGTTGCAGGATCGGAACCTGACGTGCTCATTGGTGAAGGCGGGCGCGTGGCTCGCTCCATTGTGGAGCGGCTGGGACGGGCTGGAGAGTCCGTCTGCAAGGTTCAAAGTTTTCGCCGAAGTGAGGTGATGGATGGATATTGGTGGAACCAGTGGAGTGGGCGGGCCGCAGCGGATACCTCCGAGCGGCTGGCAGGGCAAGTCACAGGGGAGCCAGCCGGTTGCGGCCAGCTCGGCCCCGGGGGACCGCGTCGAAATCAGCGACGTGGCCCGCCTCCAGGATGCGATTTCTCGTCTCCCGGACATCAGGGCCGAAAAGGTGGCCAATGCCAAGGCGATGATCGCCAACGGCACCCTCGACACGCCCGGCAACATGGACGCGGCGATGAACGCTCTGATCAACGATCTTCAAGGCGCGCCGTAGGGACGGACTGCGGCGCTAAGCCGGGAATTTGAACGCACCCGGGGTGGCACTATTTTGAGTACGGCCGAGCCTTCCTCCAGGCTCGGTCGTTTTTTTTCGATTGTGGAGAAGTATCGCCTTATTTTGTTTGCATTGCCTGACGGCGGCGAATACTATGCTGCAGCCACCGTAAGCGGCATCCGAAAGGCGCCGCCAAACATCTCACGAAAATCACACCTGACCCAGGACCGCAAGGGGGCTGCACCATGTACGAAACATTCATGATGACGTTGCGCAAGTTTTCTGGTTCCGAGATGCTCCGCGACGTTCTGATCGCGGCGGGGACGCTGCTGGTGCTGACGCTGCTCTGTTGGGCGACGCCGGCGTTTCGCGAGTGGCACCGCAGGCTGCGCGAGCGCGGCGGATGGCGCGGCGCCCTGGTCGGCCTCGGCGCGGGCCTGTTCAAGCTGGCCGCCGTGCTGCTCCTGGCCCGGCTCATCATCGTGGCCATGGTCTTTCAGGCCGAACAGTTCGAGCGGCATCACGGCCGCATCACCGAGACCAACCGCTCGGCCGTGCTGATGAAATGGGGCAGCCCGCACGAGCAGCGCGAACTGGCCGTCCGCTTCACCGAAAAGCGCACCTGGGTCACGCGGCAACTCAAACTCCCGGGCGAGAAGGGCCGCGTGGTCAAGGAATCGTTCTGGGCCGACGAAGAGAAGCCGGTGGAAGCCGTCGACGGCCTGATGCCGGCCGTGATTTCGACCGAGCGCCAGGTCCGCCACGTTCCGGTGAAGCAGAAGGCCATTCAGTCGGCCGACGTTGATATCATTGTGACCGATTCGCCGCGCCAACTCGGCGGCGCCAACTATGCCGGCTACGACGACGCCTGGCGGCTGAAGTACGTCGTGACCAATGCCCACGACAAGCCGGTGACGGCGCACATGAGTTTCCCCCTGCCGGCCACGACCGGCCTGTTTAACAAGGTCTCGATCAAGGTCAACGGCCAGGAGATTCAGAGCGGGGCGGAGGTCGGAGAAAATGATAAGGCTCCGGTCGCCGGTAAATCAGCCGTGAGTCAACGCAGCCTGCGCTCGCGGCCAGCCGGGGCGGCGCATTATTATGTCGGCACGCAGGACGACACAAGCAGCAATGACAACTCTGACGAAAAATCCGGTATGGCGGAGAGAGAGGAGCCAGCCGATTCCGGTCCGGCGGAGGCGACCATTCCTGAGGCCGCTCAACCCCAAACCACCGACTCCGGTGACGAGTCCGAAGGCGGCGGCGCTCTGGCCTGGCGGGTCAAAATGAAACCCGGCCAGGAATGCACCGTCGAAATCGCCTACCAATCGCGCGGCCTTGAGTATCTGCGTTACACCCCCCGCCCGATGGTTCAGACCGGCCATTATCGCGTGGCCATGACTGTCAACGGCATTGCGTCGTCGAAGCTCGATTGGCCGATGGGTTCCATGCCGCCGGCCGAAAAACGGGATGATCTCAAGGGCACGTCCTACCAGGCCACCTGGACGCTCGACAACGCCATGACCAACTACGACATCGGCGTGAAGCTGCCGGTGGCGGCCCAGCCGGAATATTATTTCGCCAGCCTGCTCAACGAAGCGCCGATCGGCCTGGTCCTGCTCCTGTTGCTGCTGATTCTGCCGCGCCTGGTCATGGGCGAAACGGTCTCCGTGGGCCTCGTGACACTCCTGGCGGCGGCCTATTACCTCTTTTATACTTTCATGGGCAACCTGGCCGACCTCGTGCCCGGCTTCGCGGCGGCCTTCGCCGTCGCCGTCGTGGTGCTTCTGGGCATCGTCCTGGTGTTCCGCTGCCGGGCCGCAGGCCGGAAACTGCTCGTGGTTCAGGACGTGGCCTGGTTCGCCGCCCTGATGGTTCTTTTTCCGCTGGCCATCATCGACACCGACCGCACCGGCTTCTGGATGCAGGTTTTCTACGTCGCCATGTTGCTCTACGTTTGCGTGCTGGTGGCCAAATTCCGCGTCGGCCCGGCGATGAAGGACGGAAAATAATAGTGAGTGGCATTGTCTGTACACGCAGACATGACTGAAATTTTGAAAGTTTTGTAAAGGAATTATTATGCCGGACCATGTTGACTGTGTGCTGCCCCCCATGCCGCGCGTGACGGCCGATCTGCCCGGCGTCGGCGGGCGGATTCGCGAACATCCGGCTGACTTTGAAGTCACCGAACTCCCCGCCTACGAGCCGTCCGGCGAGGGCACGCACGCCTATCTCTGGGTCGAAAAGGTCGGCATTCCGACGATGGAACTGGTTCACCGCCTGGCGGCGGCGCTGGGTCGCAAGGCCCAGGAATTCGGCGTGGCCGGCCTCAAGGACGCCCGGGCCAAGACGCGGCAATGGATCAGCATCGAGCACGTCGACCCCGCGAAGCTGGAGAACCTCAAGGGCGACGGCTGGCGCGTACTCAAGGTTTCCCACCACAAAAACAAACTGAAAATCGGCCACCTGCGCGGCAACTCGTTTCGCATCCTGATTCGCGGCACCGGGGCCGACGGCGAAGGCCGGGCCAGGGCGATCATGGATCGCCTCACCACGGGCGGCGTGCCCAACATCTTCGGCCACCAGCGGTTCGGCCTGCGCGGCGACACCCACCTCATGGGCGCCGCCATTTTGAACGGCGAGTGGAAACGCCTCTGCGACCTTCTGCTCGGCCACCCGCGCCAGAGCGATCCGCCGGCCGCCTGGAAGTTCCGCTCGCTCTACGACGCCGGAGAGTACCACGACGCCCGCCGCAACCTCCCGCACGGCCACCGCGAACATGCCGCCGTTCTCGACGCGCTGCTGCGCTCTAAGGGCGACTTTTCGCGGGCCGGCCAGACCTTGCCGCGACAGATGAAACGGTTTTTCGTCTCGGCCTGGCAATCGGCCCTGTTCAACGAAGTGGTCGCCCAGCGGTTGCCGAACCTGGGCCTGCTGCTCCCCGGCGACCTGGCCTGGCTGCACGATCGCGGGGCCGTCTTTCGCGTGGAGGATCTGGCGGTGGACCAGCCGCGCGCCGACCGGCTGGAAATCAGCCCGACCGGCCCGCTCTTCGGCTTTCGCATGACCGAACCGACCGGCCGTCCCGGCGAGATCGAAAAGGCGGTTTTAGCCGCCTCCGGCGTCGGCTCCGGCGCATTTCGCGGCGGCGGCAAAGACAACCTCAAAGGTTGCCGCCGGCCGCTCCGCGTTCCCCTGGAATCCCCCGCCCTCGAGGCCGTCTCCGAGGACCTTTGGATCAGCTTCTCCCTCCCGTCCGGCTGCTACGCCACCGTCGTCCTCGACGAGCTGATGAAATCCGGCGCCGCCGAGGCGGAGCCCGACGCGGGAGTCGATGAAGAGATAGAAGAGTAGGGGGCTGTTTTTTCACCCCTCTCCATTGGCGGGAGAGGGTAGGGTGAGGGTGTTGCCGTTTCTTCTTTTGTTGTTGCTGTTGCTTTTGAAGCCCCCAGCACTGCTGGGGGGTGCTTTTGTTGTCGTGGCTTATGCAACGGGAGATAAGACACGATGAAAGTCTGCATCCACCGTGGCACTCACGAAATCGGTGGCACTTGCGTGGAAATCGAATCGCAGGGGCGGCGGATTGTGCTGGATGTGGGCCTGCCGCTGGATGGTGATCCGGCCGAGGTTCCATTGCCGCCGGTCGCCGGATTTGCCGTACCAGACTCCTCCCTTCTCGGCGTGGTAATTTCCCATCCCCATTTGGATCATTACGGCCTGGCTCACAAGTTGCCCTCCGGTACGCCGATTCTCATCGGGCCGGAAGCCCACAAGATTCTTATGGCCGCCAGCGTGTTTGTCCCCGGAGAGGTGCGGTTCGACAAAGTGGTTCACCTGAAGGACCGCACGCCAATAGAGTTGGGGCCGTTCAAGGTCACGCCATTTCTCATGGATCATTCCGCCTACGACGCCTACGCCGTGTTGGTGGAGGCGGACGGGCAGCGGCTATTTTATTCCGGCGACCTTCGCGCCCACGGGCGCAAGGGCAAGTTGTTCGAGCGGATGGTGGCGCGGCCGCTAGGAAATATCGACGTGCTGTTGCTGGAGGGTTCGACCATCGGTCGAACCGGTGGGGACAACGAATACCCGACGGAAGAGGAACTTGAGAAGCAATTCGAGAATCTTTTCCGGGATACGCCCGGCCTTTCGCTCGTATGGTGTTCTGGCCAGAACATCGACCGGCTCGTCACCATCTACAAGGCCGCACGCCATGTTGGCAAACAGTTAATCGTCGATATGTACACCGCGAGTGTTCTTCGAGCCATCGGCAATCCCAAGTTGCCGCAGCCGGGTTTTCCCGAATTCCGTGTTTTTCTGCCGTGGGGCCAGAAAAATACTATCGTCCGCAAGGAATTGTTCGACCGGTCCGCCTCATTCAAGGCCGCACGAATCTACCCGAATCAACTTGCTGCGGAAGCACCGAAATCCGTGATGCTGTTTCGCCCGTCGATGGTCAAGGACTTGGAAAAGGCCGACTGTCTCGCAGGCGCGCACCTCACTTATTCACTTTGGGGCGGCTATCTCCGGCGGGACGAGCAGAAACCCTTCCTAGTCTGGCTCAAAAGCCGCAGCATTCCGCTGACCCACTGCCATACTTCCGGCCATGCAACTGTCGCCGATTTGCAGCGACTGGCCAAAGCACTTGCACCGAAGATGCTGGTGCCGATTCATTCATTCCACACAGAGGCATACCCACAGCACTTCGAGCATGTTTGTCTGAAACATGATGGGCAGTGGTGGAACGTCACGTCATAAACAAGGAGGCTGCGAATGCAGTTCAACCGATGTATCGACAGTTCCTATGAGGGACTTCTCTCACACGGTAAGCCACTCCGCTTCTTGGTGGACAAGGCTTGCCGGTCAACCTTCAAGGACACCGGACTGCCACTGGACCTCCAGTTGCGTTCAAGAAACGAGGTAATGCTTTACCTGGGACTGACGCGACTGCTAACGGTGAAGCTCATGAAGCGGTCATTACAACTGAAGGTTTCTGCGGACAAGTTCTATCGACTCCAAGAACATGGGGTAGCTGAACGGTACTCTCCAGATGAGTACGCCAAGTTGGCCGGTGATGTTCAACGTTATCTGGATAACGTCGTGGTCAATAAGCACCATTACGAGAAGGAAGGCCATTGCCAGGCCCGACTCGCGTCGCGCTTCGGTGTGCATGGTCAATCCGGCGACAGGTGGACGGTGGTGGACCGTGAGATAGGAATCGCTTATGACGATGGGCAAAAAGAGAAAGTCTGGGATCCAATTCGCAGTCGAGCTATCGAACTGGGCAGAAAATTGATGGCTTTGGATCCGAAAAAGTTTGGGACCAGTCTCGCAAAGAAGGCTTTCGGCGACGGGCTGGACTTTCTGCTCTGGAACGGCAAAGACCGGGAATTTGGCGTTGCGGAAGTCAAGGATGGTCATTCTACGAGCGGCGTGTATCTAAGCCCGCGACAGGTAGCTGCCTACACCACCATCTGGCGTAGGTTTGCGGCCGATCAACCCGACGAGGCCCTGTCGGGCTTGCGAGAACTTGTCCTACAAAAACAGCGGCTCGGTCTTCTACCCGAGCATATCCAGCCGCCAGAATCGAAAGCGGACCTTCGGTTTATCCCGGTTATCATCGTTCGCAATCCACGCTTTAAGGGCAGCGTTTGGGAGAGCTTTGACATCGTCCGCCGCCTCGTTGACAAGGACTGGGACGGTGTGCTCGGGGGGCTGAAAGTTTATGAAGCAAACGAAGAGGGCCTGCGGGAGATGCAAGTCTGAGCTTTAGGGTGGGTGTTTGAGCCGGCGCGGGACAAAGCGGATTGGTGCGTGCAAGCACGCACCCTACACCTTTAAGATGTCGGGTCTGTTGACCCGACCTACGCTCTGGGGCAGCGACGGTTGAAGTAGGGCAGGGCAGGTGGTACAATCGTTCCCCGGAGCGGCTTCCGGCGCGGACCGTGGGCGGTTTGTGGTCGGGCGCGAAAATAATTGAGTGAATACGGGCAGCGGAGGGAGCCGTCGAAAAGAATGGTAACGGAAAAAGCGGAAAACGAGTCAGGGGCGGAGTCGGCGGCGAAACGGGCGGCGGCCCGGCGCGAGGAGGACGAGTTGTCGCGCGTCGTGGGCGAAGTCGCCTCGGAGGATGCGCGGCTCGTGGCGGCGGCGCAGGAGGGGGACAGAGAAGCGTTTGCCCGGCTGTTTGAGAAATATCGCGGGCCGGCTTACCAGATCGCGTATCGGTTTCTGGGGCGGCGCGAGGAGGCGCTGGACGTGGTTCAGGATGCGTTCGGCAAGGCGTTTCGGGCTTTGCGGACGTTTCGCGGCGGGGCGGGATTCAAGACCTGGTTTTTCCGAGTGGTGACGAATCGGGCGCTGGATGTGCGGCGCTCGCGGGGGGTGAGGCTAGCGGGTTCGTCGGACGGTGCGGCAGAGGATGTGAAGGCCCGGCTGGAGACGGCGCTGGAGGCGATTGCGGAGGAGAATCGGACGGCGTTTGTGCTGTTCGCCGCCGGAGAGTTGAGTTACCGCGAGATCGCCGAGGTGCTGAACATCAGCAACGGAACGGTGATGAGTCGGATTTTTTATGCTCGGAGGAAGATGCAGGCGGTGCTGACGGGAGAGAAGGACGAAGAGGAAGGTAAAAGGTAAAAAGTAAAAGGTAAAAAGTTAAAAGAAAGGCTTCGGGCTTTAGACCTCAGGCTTCAGGAACAGCAACAACAAAAGAAACAGCAGCACCCTCACCCTACCCTCTCCCCTCAAGGGAGAGGGGTGAAGCAGAAAAAGAAAAAGAAGAAGAAACAGCGTCCCCCAGCAGTGCTGGGGGCTTCAAAAGAAGAAAAAGAAAAAGAAGAAGAAGAAGAACACACTTTGGCCCCGGCAAAGCCGGGGCTTCAAAGTGTGGCACCCGGAAGAAGAAGCCACGGCGAAAAAAGAAATATGAAGTGCAGTGAAATACATGTTCTGTTGGCCGGTTTGGTCGATGGCGAGTTGTCGGCCGACGAACGCGGGGCCGTGGAAACTCATTTGGCCTCGTGCGGCGCGTGCCAGAAGCTGGTCGAGGGCCAGCGGCAGGCTGCGGCGGCCTATGCGAAATATCCTGTCGAGGAGCCGACGGAACCGGAGTGGCAGGCGGCGTGGCGGAAGGTCGGGTCGCGGCTGCCGACGGGGGCGAAGCGGATTTCGCTGGAATCGTTGAGCGAGGTCGATTTCTCGGGCGATTTTCTGCACGACGTCGAGGAAGCGCCGGCGGCGCGGCCAGCGGCTCAGGCCGGGGCGGCGTGGCCTGGGGAAAAAACGAAGACGGGGCAGGCGGTGCGGCTGGACATGGACCGTGAGGAGCCGATATTCAAACCGACGCGGATGCGTCGGTCGCGGCGGCTGGCCCTGGCCCACTTGGCCGGCCCGGCGGTGGCGGCGCTGATTTTGCTGCTGGTCTGGCTGAGCGTGAAGCCGGTGATCCACACCAGCCAACTGGCCAGCGCGTGGCAGATGGAACTGGAAGTCGGGTCGGGGAGAAATCCGCCGGTGGTGATGATGCTCCGCAGCAGCGACGGCGAGAACATTCCGCTGGTCTGGGTGACGGAGACCAGTTCGGGCGTGACGGATGAGGATAGCCAGGAGGCGGTGCCATGAACGCGAAGCGCGGGAACTTTTTCGGGCCGGTCCTGGCCGCCGCCCTGGCGGTCGGTTTGACGCTGGTTTTGACTCAGCCCTTGAGCGCTGTCGGGAATTCTGCGTCGTCGGCCGAACCGGCCCGGAGCAACGTGTCGGCCCGGGCGGCGGAATTGCCGAAGGAACCCAAGTCGGTCGAGGTTCAGGTTTTTGTGATCATGGCCTCGAAGGGCGAGGTGGAGCACACGGATGCGGCGCTGAAGGAACTGTCGGAGTTGATGAAATCGGAGTTCAACTTCAATCGCTTCCGGCTGCACAAGTCGAGCCAGGCCGAGATCAAAAAGGACAAGGCTTCGCCCTTTCAACTGGTCAGCGATTACATGCTCTGGGGGACTTATCTTGGGGCGAATAAGAGTAATCCGGCGGGAGCGGTCAACCTGAGCCTCAAGCTGGTCCGGACCGAGGAAACGACCGACGCCAAAGGGGTGAAGAAGAAGGTGGACCGGGCGTTCGCGCCCAAGCTGACCTACGCCCTGATGCGCGACCGGTTCATTCTGATCGGCGGTCCGCAGGTCGGCGAGGAAACGATGATTCTGGCGATTCGGGTGATGAAATAAAAGATTTCCCTGGGAGCGAACAGTTTCCGGCCTCAACCCCTCACCCGGCACTTCGTGCCACCCTCTCCCAAGGGAGAGGGGTGAAGAAGAAGCAACACCCTCACCCGGCACTTCGTGCCACCCTCTCCCAAGGGAGAGGGGTAAACAACACTACTCGGCCAACGTGTGCCAGTCGGTCCCGGCGGCGAGGTCGCGCAGGATTTTGACGTACTCGGGATTGAGGTTTTTTGCCGGATCAAATCGATACTTCGCGGCCTCGGCCAGGGCCTGGTCGACGGTCCATTTCTGGAAGACAATGCGGTAGGCGGCCACGGCGAAGCCGGTCCGGGCGCTGCCGAACTCGCAATGCACCAGCACGGGGCGATTTGCGGGGTCGGCCGTCACTTCGAGGAAGCGGCGGAGATTCGAGCGAATGTGCTCGCGGTCGATCAGGTCGAGCGTGACCAGGTTCAGATGATGGTCGGAGCAAAATTTTTGCTCGACGACGTACCACGGGGCGTTGCCCTCGGTGCCGCGCAGGTTGACGATGGTGCGCAGATGATAGCGGTCGGTCAGGAGGGTGAGTTGGGATTGGTCGGGCTGCCCGCTGCGGTAGAGGACGCCGGGATCGACCACGCCGAAATGATGGACGGGATGGGCATGGACATACCAGAGCGTTCCGGTGCCGCCGGCGATCAGGACCACGGCGGCAAGCAGGATAGCGGTTGAGCGTCGCGTCATTTTCATGGCTTGAAATCCTATCGAAACTTATCTGGCCTTAACCCCTCTCCCGGCCGCTGCGCGGCCACCCTCTCCCAAGGGAGAGGGGTAAAATCTCAGTTCTTCGCGGGCGTCTGGGCGTCCCAGCCGCCGCCGAGGGCCTTGTAGAGGGCGACCAGGTCGGTCGAGACGTTGGTGTCGCTCTGGACCAGGGCATTTTGGGCGGCCAGGAGCGAGCGCTGGGCGTCGAGCAGGTTCAGGAATTCGATCTCTCCCGCGGTGTAGAGTTGCAAGGAAAGATCGACGGCTTTTTTGTTGTCGGCCACGGCGTCGCGGAGGGCCTTGCGGTGGGCCTCTTCGTTGGTCGAGGCGATCAGGGCGTTCTCGACATCCTGGAGGGCGGTCAGGACGGTCTGCTCATAGGTCAGCATGGCCTGTTCGGTCAGGGCCTTCTGGACTTCGATATTCGACAGGACGCTGCCGGCGTTGAAAACCTGCCAGTCGACCGACGGGCCGAGGGACCAGTAGCGGCTGTGCCAGGAGGTGAGGTATTGGCTGAGGCTGTTCTGGTAGCCGGCGGAGCCGACCAGGTTGACCTTGGGGAAGAGTCCGGCGGTGGCTGCGCCGATCTGGGCGTTGGCGGCGTGGAGCAGGGCTTCGGCCCGGAGGATGTCTGGGCGGCGGCGCAGGAGTTCCGAGGGGAGGCCCGTGGGCACATCGGGCGGGCCGACGGGAATGGCGGCGGTCTTGGACAGTTCGTTGGTCAGGGCGGCCGGGTCGCGGCCCAAGAGGATGCTCAGGGCGTAGATGGTCTGGCGGGCGGAGGTCTGGAGGACGGGAATCTCGGCCTGGGTCGAGGCCACGACGGCATCGGCGTTGGCGATGTCCAGGGCGCTGACGAAGCCCGCCGCTTTGCGCCGGCGCGTAATGTCCGCCGTCTTCTGCTGGTCCTTGAGGTTTTCCTCGGCCACGGCGATCTGCTGCTGGTAGCCGCGCAGTTGGACGTAGTCGAGGGCGACTTCGGCGACGACGCTGACCAGAGTGGCGTTGAGACCTTCGGCGCTGGCCAGGACGCCGGCGTCTGCGGCTTCCACCCCGCGGCGGTTGCCGCCGAAAATGTCGATCTCCCAGGCGGCGTCGAGGCCCATCTGGTATTGGTTGCCGGGCAGGTTCCGTTGCGGCGGGCCGCGTCGGTCATTGCCGCTGTTGGCTCCGCTGGCCTGGCTGCGGGTGAAGGCGGAGGTCAGGTCGACGGTGGGAAAGAGGGTGGCGAAGGCGACGCCGCGCTGGGCCCGGGACTGGCGGAGTTGGGCCTGGGCCTGTTTGAGGGTGAGGTTGTTGGCAATGGCCCGGTCGATCAGGGAGTTGAGGACGGGGTCATTGAAGGTTTTCCACCAGCGAGCCAGATCGACGGCCTGGGCGGTTGGGGCGGCCGGGGCGCTCCAGGCGGCCGGGACGGTCGGTGTCGGCGCCCGGTAATCCGGCCCGACCATGCAGCCGGCCAAGGTCGAAAGGAGTGAGACAACCGCGAGAGTTTTCAGTAGGTGCGACATGGAAAACCTCCTTGTTGAGTGTCGCCCGGCTTTATTCATAGCGCAGCGCCTCGATCGGGTCGAGCCGCGAAGCCTTCCAGGCGGGATAGAAGCCGAAGGCGATGCCGACGGCGGCCGAGACGAAGACCGAGCCGCAGATGGCGTAGAGCGAGGTTTCGGTCGGCCAGTGTTTAATGACCGTGACGAGGTAGGAAACGAACAGTCCCAGGCCGATGCCGATGATACCCCCGACGAGGCAGAGCAGGACGGCCTCGGTGAGGAACTGTTGCATGATGTCGCGGCCGCGGGCGCCGACGGCCATGCGCAGGCCGATCTCGCGGGTTCGCTCGGTGACGGAAACCAGCATGATGTTCATGATACCGACACCGCCGACCACCAGGGAGATGCAGGCCACGATGAAGAGGAGGACGCTCATGGTTTCGACGGTTTCCGAGCGGGTGCGGGCGAGTTCGGTCAGGTCGCGAATCGTAAAATCCTCGGGGTTTTCCGGATGAACGCGATGGCGTTCGCGCAGCAGGCCGGTGATTTGACTGATGGCCAACGGGATGTCGTCGGGGGACTGGGCCGCGGCAACAATCATGTTGACATTAGTAAATCGTACCGGCAGGGGGGTATCGGCGGCCTGGGTGGCCGAGGGTAGCGGATAGAGCGTAGTCGAGGCCGCCGGATAAAGCTGGCTGATGGAGTTCATGGCCGTCGAAATCGACGAAGCCGCCGCGCCTCCTTTCGCCGCCGCCCCGGCGATGCGGTACTTGATCGTGGTCCAGGGCAGGAGGACGAAGTTGTCCTGATCTCGACCGTCCATGTTGGCCCCCTTGGGACTCAGGACGCCGACCACGCGGATCGTCGAGTTGGCCAGCCGGATATCCTTGCCCACGGCCTCCACGCCCGGGGGGAAGAGATTGTCGACCACGGTATGCCCCAGGATGCAGACTTTTCTGGCCCCGCGCACGTCCTGGTCCGTGAACGGATCGCCCTCGGCCAGAGTCCATTCCCGGACGTCGAGAAACGCCGTGGTCGAGCCGAGGATCTGGTCGGGCAGCCAGTTTTTATTGCCGTAAATGATCTGTCCTCCGAACCAGACCACCGGGGCGGCGCTGCGCACGGCGCTGCATTCCCGGAGAATCGCCTCGCAGTCCTGGGGGCTGAGGGTCATGCTGCTGCCGACGCCCTGGCTGATGCCGGTGGCGGCGACGTTGCCGGGAAAGACCAACAGGACGTTGGAGCCGAGACTGGCGATGGCCTTCTCGATGGCCGCGGAGGAGCCTTTGCCGATGCCGACCATGGCGATGACGGCGGCGACGCCGAACATGATGCCGAGGGTGGTGAGAAAGGCGCGCATGGGGTTGCGGATGAGTGCTCGCAGGGCGGTCTGCAAGGTGCGGTAGATTCTCAGCATGCCCCGCCTCCCTTACCCACGCCGGCCACGGGCGAACCTCCCTGGCTCGCCGCCTCATCGTTTTCTATCAGCCCGTCGAGGATGTGGATGACGCGCTGGGCGTGGCGGGCCACGCCCGGATCGTGGGTGACGATGATGATGGTCACGCCCGTCTCGCGGTTGAGCTTCTGAAACATTTCGAGCGTTTCCTCGCTGGTCTTGGAATCCAGGTTTCCGGTCGGTTCGTCGGCGAAGATGAGCGGCGGCTGGTTGACGAGGCTGCGGGCGATGGCCACGCGCTGCTGTTGCCCGCCGGAAAGCTGCGAGGGCTCATGGTCCATCCGGTCCTTGAGGCCGACCCGCTCCAACAATTCCGTCGCCCGCTGCTTCATCTCCCGATCCGACAGGTGCTGGTGGGCATAGGTCAGGGGCATGGCCACATTGTCCAGGGCGCTGGTGCGCGGCAACAGGTTGAAACTCTGGAAGACGAAGCCGATCTTGCGGTTGCGGACCAAAGCCCGTTCGTCGCTGGACATGGTCGAGATTTCCTCGCCGTCCAACGTGTAGCTGCCGCTGGTGGGATGATCGAGGCAGCCCAGCAGATTCATGAGCGTCGTCTTGCCCGAGCCCGAAACGCCCATCAGAGCCACCAGTTCGCCCTTGTCCACCGCGAGCGATACGCCCTTGAGGACCGGCACGTCCAGTTCGCCGAGACGGTAGGTCTTGTAGATGTTTTTCATTTCAATCAGGTGCATAGTTTCTTCTTTTATCGCGTGGCTGCAAGCAGCCGCTAACATACTAGCGGCCGGGACCGGGACCGGGTCCACGCCCGCCGCCAGGGGCCGTCGGTGCGAACGGATTGGTCGTCGCCGCCCCAGCGCTGGTCGGCCGTTGCGTGTCGAGGACGATCTCCATGTCCTCCTTGAGATCCGGGCTTTCGACCTCGGTCACCAGCCCGTCGGTCAGACCGACGCGGACCTTGATGGGCTTGACCAACAGGCCGTCCTGGACCCACAACGTGCCGTGATGGGAGGCCTGCGAACCGTCGCCTTTGGGGCGTTTGCCCTGTCCGGCGGCTTTGTTGCTCCGCGCCGCGCTGGCGCTATCCCCGGCCGCGGCGCTGCTGGCTGCTTCGCCCGACTCCGCCGCCGTGACGATCCCGCGCCGTCCGCCCGTTGCCAACTGGCTGCGGTATTCCAGAGCGACCATCTCCGGTCGCGGGGCCCAGCGCAGGGCCGCATTGGGGACTTTCAAGACGTCCTTGTGCCGGGCGACCTCGAAGAAAACGCTCGCCGTCAGGTAAGGCATCAGCTTGCCGTCGGAGTTGTCCGCGGCCACGACCACGGTGTATGTTACCACGTTCTGGCTCATGGTCGCGTCGAGCCTGATCTTATCGACTTTGCCGGTGAACTCGCGACCGAGTACCCCGTCGCACTTGAAGGTGACGGTCTGGCCGGGAAAGATACTGCCGATGTCGGCCTCGTTCACGGAGACCCAGATCTGGATATGGGTGAGATCCTTGGCGATCAGAAACAGGCTGGGAGCGTTGAGGCTCGACACCACCGTCTGGCCCGCGTTCACGCGTCGGGCGATGACGATGCCCTTGACCGGGGAAACGATGGTGCAGTAACCGAGGTTTCGCTTGGCCCGGTCGAGCGACGTCTGGGCCGCCGCAACCGCCGCATCGGATTGCTTGATCACCGCCTGGCCCTCGGTGACACTGGCCGAGGCGCTGAGGTAGGCCGCCTCATAGCTGTCGTAACTGGACTGGGCCAGGGCGTCGGAGGGACCAAGCTTCTTGGCCCGGGTCCAATCACGATCAGCCTGGAACAACTTGGCCTTGAGCACGTCCAGGTCGGCCCTGGCCTTGCCCACGTTGGCCACGGCCTGGGCCAGCATGGCGTTGGCCGTGTCCACGTCGGCCTGGTAGAGCGATGGGTCGATCATCGCCAGCGTGGTACTCTCGCTGACCACCGAGTCGAAATCCACCGTCTTGCCGTTGGCGTCCTTGCCGAACGACAGAATTACCCCGGCCACCTGGGCTCCCACGTCCACCGCTTCCTCCGGCTCGACCGTCCCGGTGGCGTTGATGGTTTGCAGCACTTCGCCGCGCTGCACCGGCGTCGTTCGGAAGCTCGGCGGCGCCGCGGCGAAGTATTTCCCATAGACCCAATACCCGCCCGCCGCGACGGCGGCCAGAACGACCAGCAACAGGACTATCTTGATCAATTTTTTCATAATGTTTGTCTTCCTGATAAACGGTGATTCCGGCGCCCGGCGCTTACTCGTCGCCGGGTTCCTGTTCGGCCAGATCTTTCAAGTGGGCCGAAAACTTTTCCAGCAGCCGTTGCAACTCGCTCTGCTCCTCGTCGCTGAGGCCCGCCAGGATCATCCGCAGCCGCGCCTGGTGGCCATCCCGCAACCGCTCGATCAACTGCCGCCCGGCCGGGGTCAGGCAGACCGTCTTGGAGCGCAGGTCGGTCGTCGAGGCGGTGCGGACCGCCAGGCCCATCCGCTCCAGGCGATCCACCGTGCCCGTGACGCTCGGGGGACGGACCAGCAGCCGCTTGCTCAGTTCCGACAGCAGCAACTCCGGTTCCTGCGCCGCTTCGGCCCGGTGCAACACCCTCAGGACGCCCCATTGCGAGCCACTGATGCCGTAGCGGGAAAAATAGGGGTCCATAACGCGGCGGGCCAGACCGTAGGCCCGGATCATGGCCCGAAAGGCGGTTTCCCGTTGTGAAGATGAAGTTTCCGGCGTGTTTTGGGCCATCCTGCACGGTTCTCTGAGCGTTCATTAGTTAGCTTACTTAAGTAGTTAACGCACGGCAAGGAAATATATTGCCGCCTGGAAAAGGTTTTTTCGAGCGTTTTTGGGCATCAGAGCTTGCCCTTCGACCGTTTATGCGCTATATTTCACCCAAGCGGCATTATAACCTTTGCCGGGCGCCGGGCGCGTGCTGCGTGTGTCCGGTTTTTTTTGCCGGATCAGCCCGTGTTTTGTCTAACTCCTGTAAACGGTTTCAGGACCGCGGATTATGAAATCCACGCTGGGTTCCTTCCTCTTTATATCTCTAGCGCTGATCTGCGCTTTCCGGCCGGCGGGCGCCAGCGGCGCTACGCCGCCGGAACAGGTGACGACCGAGTCGTCGCCGTCATCTGCCGTGCATCATGAAAAGCAGACCCGGCACCGCCTGCGCAACAAAAACGGCACCTCGACCAACTGGAGCGGCTACGCGGCGGAAACGACCATTTCCTCCCCGCAATCGAATGTTGTGACCGACGTCAAGGGCACCTGGGTGGTGCCGTCGGTCACCGGGACGGGAACCAGTTATTGTTCGCTCTGGGTGGGCATTGACGGGTATTCCAGCGGGACGGTAGAGCAACTGGGGACCGACTCAGATTTGTCCGGCGGCACGCCGAACTACTACGCCTGGTACGAAATGTATCCGGCCGGATCACACCGGATCAGTACGATTACGGTAAGGCCGGGCGACGTGATCACTGCGGAGGTAAGCTACACGGGGGGCACCTCGTTTGTGCTATCCCTTAAAAATGTGACCAGGTCGCAAACCTTCTCGATTACCAGATCGCTGCCGTCCGGAAGCACCGCCCTGCGGTCGTCGGCCGAATGGGTGCTCGAAGCGCCCACGGTTGGCGGCAACATTGCGGCTTTGTCCTTTTTCGGCAGCGCCAGTTTTTACGCCTGTTCTGCCACCATTAACGGCGTGACCGGGTCGATCAGCAACCCTTCCTGGCAGTACGACCCGATCACGATGCAATCCGCCGGCGGCATGAACCAGGCCGTGCCCTCGGCCCTCTCGCCGGATGGCACGAGTTTCACGATGACCGACGTCATGTATTCCTACACTCTCACGCCCTCTGCCGGCCCGACGGCGGGTGGCACAGTGGCGGTCTCGCCCAACCAGGCGTCCTACTACTATGGCAGCGTACTGTCGATCAGCGAGACGGCAAATCCGGGTTACGGGTTCGTCGGCTGGAAGGCGACGGGCGGAACGATCTCGAACTCGGCCGCGGCCGTAACCTCGCTGACCATCACCGCCAATTGCACCCTGACGGCCAGCTACCGGCTGCTGCCGACCTACACCCTGGCGGCGTCGGCCAGTCCGTTGGCCGGGGGCACGGTGGCGGTCTCGCCCAGCCAGGCGACCTACCTCTCCGGCACGGTGCTCTCGATTAGCGAATCGGCCAATCCCGGCTACACCTTCGCCTGCTGGACGGCGACGGGCGGCACGCTCTCGAGTTCGACGGCGCAGACGGCGACGCTAACCATCACCGGAAATTGCACGCTGCTGGCCCAGTTCACGCAGAACAGTTACAGCGGCACCGAAACCGATGTGGGGGGGACAATCGTCCTGTCCAACTCCGGGCCGTATACCTACGGCCAGGTGATCACGGCCACCGAGTCGGCCGCCGGCGGCTACATCTTCGCCGGCTGGAGCGTGAGCGGCTCGGTCGCGCTCACGAGTTCGTCGGCCGTGACCACCTCGTTGACCGTCTACGGCAATTTCACTTTGACCGCCAGTTTCAGCGCCGCCACCCTGACCGTCTCGGCCACGCTCGATGACACCTGGGTTTATCAGAATACGCCGGAGACGACTTTGAATCGGCAGTGCCGCACCCTGACTATCACGGTGCCTCAAGATTCCTGGGCCGATCAGAACTTCACGGTCCAGGTTTCGACCAGCGGGTCGGGCGTGGTGATTCCGAGCCTGACCTTCGTCGCCGCCGACGGCACCGGCTCAGTTACGGCGACTTCGAGTTTTGTCTTTACCGGCTCGTCGGCGGCGCTCTACCTGGTGGGCGGCCCGCGCCAGGCGGACGGCGTGAGCGGCACCGGATCCGGCACGGTCATGCTCCAGGTCAGCGGCGACCAGTCGGGCGCAGCCAACGTGGTCACCGTCCAGGCCAGCCTCACGGTTCGCTGTCTCGGCGACACGTCAGGCGATGGAACGGTTACCACCGCCGACCGCGTGCAACTTAGAAAATGGCTCAACGGCGTGCCCACGCCGAACCAGACTTTCGCCAACTTCGATCTCGACGGGGACGGCGCCGTCACGGACAACGACCTGACCGTTTTCAACACGATCCTGAACAACCTGCCCTTGCCCTGAGCGACGGCAGCAAAACAATGGCAAAAAAACCGTTGACAGGTCCGCAGGCTTCCGGCATATTGTGGAGCGTTGACGTCGTGGCCCGTAAGGTTTGAGTCCCGTTTAACCCATTGAAGCGGAGGAGGTGTGCCATGTTGACTCTTGGGGTATTCATCGGAAGTCCCTTGTTTTATGTGATTATGATCGCCCTGCTGGCCGGCGCGATTGCGGCCTTTGTCGTCGTCCGGAAGAAGCAGAATCAGGATCAGTAAAAATTGATCCGAAACAGGCAGGACACGCGCAGGGAAGCGTTTCGCCCGTCGGGTGATCGTCTTCCCTTTGTTTTAATTCACCAGATCTGCGAGGCGACTTCCGGTGGTGGACAAGGAAAAGATTGAGCAGGCCGTGCGGATGATCCTGGAGGGAATCGGGGAGGATCCCGGTCGTCCGGGTCTGGCGGAGACGCCGGCGCGGGTGGCCCGGTTTTACGAGGAGGCCTGTTCGGGGATCGGCCGGCGGGCCCGGGACGTGCTCAAGGTGCTGACGCTGGAGAACTACGACGAGATGGTTCTGGTGCGTGACATTCCGTTTGCCAGTCTGTGCGAGCATCACCTGGTGCCGTTTCTGGGTCGGGCGCATGTGGCCTATCTGCCGGCGCAGAACCGGATCACGGGTCTGTCGAAGCTGGCGCGGATTGTGGAGTTGGAGGCGCGTAAGCTCCAGGTGCAGGAACGGATGACCATGCAGATTGCGGACGACATCATGGAGACCTTGCGGCCGCGCGGCGTGATGGTGGTGCTGGAAGCGGAGCATTTGTGCATGACTATCCGTGGCGTGCAGAAGCCGGGGACGCTGACGGTGACGAGCGTGGTGCGCGGGATTTTCCGGGAGAACCAGGCGACGCGGGCCGAGGCCATGTCGCTGATCCGCAGTCCGCGGATGCGGTGAGGAGGTCGCCGGCGGCGCGGCGTGGCGTGGAGACAATGTTTTTCAGATTTTTTTGTTGACGTGAAGTGTTGACTTATTACAATGCAGTGAGATGGACAAGCGCTCGGGTCTTGGATAATGACTTCGATAGCCACGTTTTGAGCCCCTTTGGTTTGACCCTCGTGAACCAGGCGATCAAGGCGCGTCCGGGAGAATACCCGTGGGGACGGGATTTTTCAGGTACATCCGTTCCCGAGGCGACCTATAATCGATAACGTGCTGGGTGGGTTCCTACACACTTTTTTAAGGGAGAGAGAGAATCATGGCAAAGAAGGCTTTTTCAGAGGAAGCAGTGGGCGAGTTGGCGCAGGCGTTCCGGCTGCTCTCGGACGAGACGCGGCTGAAGATCGTGTTCTACCTGGCCAAGGACGAGCAGAACGTAGGGACACTGTGCAAGACGCTGCATCTGGCCCAGCCGACGGTGAGCCACCACCTGGGCCTCTTGCGGATGGGTCGGCTGATCCTGAACCGCCGCAACGGCAAGCAGGTGATTTATACGCTGAACCGGGACATGCTGAAGTGCATAAGCGCCGAACTGGCGAACTACCTGCCGGAGATGTCGCGCAAGTAGCAGCGCCTGAGCGGCGCGTGGCGCCGCCGGGAAGGAAGCACAATGCAGGCGAACAGGCGGCTCCTCTAAAGATGGGGGGCCGCTTTTTTTGCCGACTTTCGCGGCGTCGGGCGGAGCGGCCGGTGATTTTATCTTCCGATCGCGCGGCCAGATTGGACGAAAAGAGAACGGGGGCAGGAGGTTGGCCATGGAAACCACGTTTCGTCTGGGCTGTGACGGGCGCATGCCGCTGGCGCCAGCGCATCTTTCCGCGGCTTTTCAGGATCTTGCGGAGATGGTCTGTCGGGAATGCGGGGGCGGATGCCAGGGCTTCCGTCTGATGGAGGATCTGGCGGCTTACGAACACCACCCCGGCCCGAAGATCGGGTGGGTGGTGGAGGAAAAGATCATTCTCCTGCGGCTGGCCAACTGTGAGTTTGCCGACAAGCCGGAGCGGATCGCGCCGCTGCTGGGGCTGTTCGGGCTGAACGTCATCGAGTCGCGACTGGTGCAATAACTTTCGCCACAAAAAAACGGCCCGCCCGGAAGGGGCGAGCCGTCGTATTGACCTCATCTCAGCAGTAAGAAATCAACTTATTGATTAACTTTCGGCGCTGCGTTTGGTGCGATATTGGGGTTGGGGAGGCCGCCAGGTCCGCCTTGTGGCGGAACGTTTGCACCACCCTGAGGGGCCTGACCACCTGGTCCGGCGGGTCCGCCCTGTACTCCACCGGGACCGCCAGGTCCGCGAGGACCGCGCGGGCCCATCGACTGCATGTTCTTCTGGAGGGTTTCGAGGGTGTCGGAGGCCTTGTCAAGCTGGGCCTTGGCTTCGTCGGTCTTGCCGGCGGCCAGGGCGGCCTTGGCGGCATCGATGGCCGTGATCGCTTCGGCTATCGGCGCGGCCAAGCGATTGGTCCGCGGGGGCCGAGGGGCTACGGCGCCGGAGGCCACGTTCGCGGCGGGGGCTCCCAGAGTCGCCGCCGGGGGTGCCGGCGGGGGGACTTGCTGGGCGAAGACGCTTCCAGAGACGGCCAGCAAGGCCAACACAGCTACCACGGCAAATGTGCGATTCATACTTTCCTGCTCCTTTCAAAGAAAGACTGATGGCCCACTTCGGGGCGACTGATTTCCGCTGCAACAAGCAGCGACTCCATTATACCAAACTCTTTTGTGTCCAGGATATTTCTCAAAACTTGGCGGGGCTTCTGATAGGCGGAAAACGCAAAGATGAATGTTGACAGTCCGGGCCGGTGGAGCGCAGAATAGCGGATGTCGGAGGACGGAGCGAAAGTTTTTCGCATTGGCTCTAACTTGCGGAGGAACTATGGCCTTCTCAGTGGGCGAGGCTATCAGCAAGTCGTTCGAGCGGACGATGCAGATGCTGTTCAGGCCGTTCGACGCGGGTAAGTGGTTCGTGCTGGGTTTCTGCGCCTGGCTGGCCTACCTGGGCGAGGGCGGGTTCAGCTTCAATTTCAATAACGGTTTTTCGAGCCAGGGGCAGGGGGGCGGCGGGCCGGACTTCGGCGGGGCCAAGATCTGGCTGGCCGAGCATCTGGCGCTGGTGATCGTGCTGGGCGCGGCCCTATTTATCTTTTGCCTGGTCCTCGGACTGGTGATTTCCTGGTTGAAGGCCCGGGGACAATTCATGTTCCTGGACGGCGTGGCCCGCAATCGCGGCGCCGTGGTCGAACCGTGGCACCAATTTCGCCAGGTCGGCAACAGCCTGTTCTGGTTCAATCTGGTGTTGGGCCTGGTCGCTCTGATCATATTGTTGCTGATTGTGGGTCTGGGTCTGGCGCTGGCCTGGTTCGATATCAAGACCGGTCATTTCGGAGTCGGGGCGGTCCTGGGCATTGTGGCGGGGGCGGGGTTGTTCGTGGTGTGGTTAATAGTCCTCGTGCTGATCTGTGCCGTGGTGCGGGATTTCGTGGCGCCGATCATGTATTTGCGGAACGTGCGGACGCTGGAGGGCTGGCGGATTTTCCGGTGGGAGATTCTGCCCGAGCACGTCGGTGATTTTGTGATTTTCTATCTGGTGAAGTTCGGACTGGGGATAGTGGTGGCGATAATTGCCATCGTCGCCACCTGCGTGGCCTGCTGCCTGACCTGCTGCCTGGCCCTGCTGCCGTACATCAGCACGGTGATTCTGTTGCCGCTCTTGGTGTTCATGCGGTGCTATTCGCTTTATTTCCTGGAACAGGCGGGGCCCCAGTGGCGGATTTTCGCCGAGGAACCGGTGGTCGCCCCGAACTTTCCGCCGACCGATGAACCTTTCCCGGCCGGGCCGCCGCCGCCTGTTTCGGAAGTTCCGCCGCCGCCCCCGGCGGCGATTTGACCCGGCGGGCGAAATGAAGTTGAATCGCCGGGCGGGGGACGCTATAATCCCCGGCGCAGGTGGGGACGTAGCTCAATTGGGAGAGCGCTGCGTTCGCAATGCAGAGGTTGCCGGTCCGATCCCGGTCGTCTCCACCAATTTTTTACCACGCACCGCGGGCCGCCTTTGGGCGGCCGCTTGTTTTTTAGAAGAAAGTTTTTTCAAATGTTTTTGCCACACCTTGACTCGACCGGTCAGTTTGTGGGCAAGGTGTGCGACAAAGCACACACTTTGGCCCCGGCGAAACGCCGGGGATTCAAAGTGTGGCACCCGGAACCACTGGTTTTTCGGAGCCAACCATGAATCGACGGCTGATAATTAATTGTGCGGCGCTGTCGCGGGCGATGGTCGAGCGGCCGGGGGCGATGCTGGCGACGGCGGCGCTGGCGGCGCGGGGGCAGATGGTTGATCTGGAACCGTCGTTTCCGGCGCTGACCTGTTCGGTTCAGGCGACGCTGACGACCGGGCAGTTGCCGGCGGTGCACGGCATCGTCGGGAATGGATTTTACCAGGCGGAGTTGGCCGAGACGCGGTTCTGGGAACAGCCGGCTACGCTGGTCGGGGCGCCGCCGGCATGGACGAAATTGGCGGCGCGGCCGGGTGGAAAAAAAGTGGCCATGCTGTTCTGGCAGAACTCGCTGTACGCGGACGTGGAGTGCATGTTGACGCCGAAGCCGTTGCACACGGAGACGGGTCTCGTGAACGATTGCTACTCGCGGCCGGAGGGGCTTTATGCGGCGCTCGTGGCGAAGTTGGGCGAGTTTCCGCTGATGCGGTATTGGGGGCCGATGGCGGGAATCGATTCGTCGAAATGGATTGCGGCGGCGACGGAGGAGGTCTGGCGGACGCAGCGGCCGGATCTCTGCCTGACTTATTTGCCGCACCTGGATTACAACACGCAGCGGCGCGGGCCTGATCCGGCGGGGTTGGCGGAGGATTTGAAAGAGGTGGACGCGCTGGTGGGGCGGCTGGCGGCGATGGCGGCGGCGGACGGGGCGGAGGTGGTGGTGCTGAGCGAATACAGCCTGACGGCGGTGACGCGGGCGGTGGCGATTAATCGGGTTCTGCGTGAGGCGGGATTGCTGGCGGTGCGCGAACTGGCGGGGCGGGAATATCTGGATTGCGGGGCTTGCGGCGCGTTTGCAGTGGCGGATCATCAGATTGCCCATGTTTATTTGCCGCGAAACCGCGAGGCGAATCTTGGCCGCGTGAAGAAATTACTCCAGGGCACGCCTGGCGTGGCGGAGGTTCTGGACGCTAAGGAACAAACGTCGCGGGGGATACGCCATGCCCGGTCCGGCGACCTGATCGCGGTGGCGGAGGCGGACGCGTGGTTCTCCTATTATTATTGGCTCGACGAGGCCCGCGCGCCGGACTTCGCCCGGACGGTGGATATTCATCGCAAGCCCGGCTACGATCCGGTGGAACTGTTCTTCGATCCGGCGACGCGGTCGATTCCGCTGAATGCGGAGCTGGTGCGGGGGAGTCACGGGCGGGCCGGGGCCGGGGAGGCGAAGGGGGTTTTGATTTGCTCGGCTTCGCGCAACGAACTCGCCTCCAGAAAGAGCCTCCGGGCCGACGAGTTTGCCACCATCTTTTTGGTCTAGGTTTGGTATTGCTCAGCGGGCGCCAGGAGTTCCGGGTACTTCCGGCGCAGCACGTCCCGGGCCTCCTGGCAGAGATGGCACTTGTCGGCGTAATCGGTCTTGAGCACATAGCCCAATTCTGCGGCCTCGCGGGCGAGAGCCACCGGCCCCTGGGCGATCAGTTTCGAGATGATCGGATGCGTTTCCGGCCGGAAGGAATTGATGATTTGAAAGACGGAACTGCTTCGCACATTGCCGAGGGCGATGCCGCATTCTTTGCTCAGGTTCCCTTCGGGGTCCAACGCCAATAAATCAAGCGTACTTTGCGAACCATTGCTCCACCAGGGCACGGTATCGCAAACGTCCTTCGGCACTCCGCGTCCCCGGCAGACCTGGGCCGCCAGGCGGTCGGCGGCACGCCCTTTGAAGAATATCGGCCCCTCGTAGGTCCGCAGGCGATTCCCGTCGCCCAGTTGTTTCTGAATATCGGCCAGGATTTGGCTGGTTCGCCGGTCCTGGTCGCTGTTGCGGAGCTCGAAATTCAAATAGGGAACCTCGACGACGTAATCACCCTTCAGTTGCTCGGAAACACGAATGGCCGCCAGGACGCGATCCGGGGGGATAAACCGCTCGTGGAAACAATCCAAGCTGTACATCACCTGCGTTCCCGCCTGATGGAGCGGCGCGAGAAACTGCTGCGCCGCCTCGGCACTGGTGGCCCAGGAGGCGTTGGTCTCGACCCGGCTGCCCAGGCCCATCGTCTTGATCTCACGGACAAGTGCGTGGGTGAGCTTTTGGTAAAGACCCGGCTCGCCGCCGAGGAGAACGACGTAGTCAAGACCGTTGAGTCGCTGCAATTCGCGAATCACGCTCAGGGCCAGATCCAGATCGATCACCGGGGCCGGGGCCAGCCGGCCGCGCAGGTGGCAATGTTCGCACTGGGCGCTGCAATGATAGGTGAGATGGATTTTCAGAACAGACACGGCCGGTTCTTCCCAAAAGGCCCAATTATTTCAAGGCAGTCTAACGCCCGAATCTCGCCGTGTCCAGCTTTTGGCCATTGCACTGCGCCGGCGGCGCGGCTACGATTAGCGGTGTCAGGGTACGGACCTTTGAGGAGAGGCGGTTATGCAGATCGTGGATCGCAAACGTGTCGGCGACGTGACGGTCTGGGCCATCGACGGAGGCCTGGACGCGACGACGCACGACGAATTCCTGGTCGAGATGCAGAAGATTCTCGAAGCCGGGGAAAAGAAGGTGGTTCTGGACTGTTCGCGGCTGACGTACATTTCGAGCCTGAGCCTGGGCACGTTCGTCCGCGTGCACAACCGCTTTAAGAAGGCCGGGGCCGGACTGAAGTTCGCCAAACTGCACGGCAACGTGGCGGACATCATCCACTTCGCCCGGCTCGACGACATCTTCGATCTTTATCCTTCCCTCGACGAGGCGGTGCGGGCCTTTGTCGGGCAAAAAACGCCGTAGCCCCTTGACACTTCCGACGATTTGCCCTTATACTCCCCGCTCTTAAAGAGTCGGGCCATGACGGCCCAGGACAATCAACCGTCACTCAAACAAAGGAGTCGTCGCAATGGCTATCAAAGTCGGTATCAACGGATTCGGTCGCATCGGCCGCAACACGCTGCGGGCGATTATGAAGAACGCCAAGGGCCAGATCGAAGTGGTCGCGATTAACGACCTTTCCGACGCCAAGACCATGGCCTATCTGCTCAAGTACGACAGCGTTTACGGCCGCTATCCGGGCACGGTCGAAGTGGCCGGCAACGACATCGTGGTCGATGGCCAGAAGATCATCATCACGGCTGAGAAGGATCCGGCGGCACTGGCTTGGGGCGCCAAGGGCGTCAGCATCGTCCTGGAATGCACCGGCGTTTTCACCGACAAGGAAAAACTCCAGAAGCACCTCGACGCCGGGGCGAAGAAAGTGATTCTGTCAGCACCGGCCAAGAGCGACGACGGGTCCATCGCCACCATCGTCATCGGCGTCAACTGCGACACCATCACCAAGGACACCACACTGGTCAGCAACGCCTCCTGCACGACCAACTGCCTGGCCCCGGTGGCCAAGGTGCTGCACGAAGCCTTCGGCATCAAGCGCGGGCTGATGGTGACGGTGCACAGCTACACCAACGATCAGCGGATTCTCGACCTGGTGCACAAGGATCCGCGGCGGGCTCGGGCGGCGGCGCTGAACATCATTCCGACGACCACCGGTGCGGCCAAGGCCGTGGGCCTGGTCCTGCCGGAACTGAAGGGCAAGCTGCACGGCTATTCGCTCCGCGTGCCGACGCCGGTCGGGTCGTGCGTGAACCTGGTGGCCGAGTTCAACAAGGACGTGACGGTCGAGTCGATCAATGCAGCGATCAAGAAGGCGAGCGAAGGGAGCCTGAAGGGGATTCTGGGTTACACGGAAGACCCGATTGTTTCGAGCGACATTATTGCCGACGACCGGTCCAGCATCTTCGACAGCCTCTGCACGCAGGTCATGGGCACCAACATGGCCCAGATCGTGTCGTGGTACGACAACGAGTGGGGCTTCTCGAACCGGATGGTGGATTTGATGAAGAAGTTGGCGTAACGGCAGGCTTAAGACCTAAGGCTTAAGGCTTAAGAAACGGCAAAGAAGAAAAAGAAACTCGATCCGCCGCGGAAGTGATCCCTATGGACGCTTTCGCGGCGGGTTGGTATTATGGCCACGATGTCGTTTTTAACCCCTCTCCCTTGGGAGAGGGTGGCCGCGCAGCGGCCGGGTGAGGGGTTGAGGCTACTAACCTGTCGCCAGTTTGTCGTTGCCGTCGAAAACCAAGAACCTTTTTTTCGGAGCGAGAACATGGCCAAATTAACCGTCGATAAGCTAAACCTCAAGGGCAAGCGGGTGCTGATTCGCGTCGATTTCAACGTGCCGCTGGAGGGCGACCGGGTGACCGACGATGCCCGGATCGTCGGGGCGCTGCCGACGATCAAGGCGGCCATCGCCGCCGGCGGCAAGGTGATTCTGATGAGCCATTGCGGCCGGCCGGACGGGCAGAAGAAGCCGGAATTTTCGCTGGCCCCGGCGGCCAAGCGGCTGGGCGAACTGCTCGGCAAGCCTGTGGCCCTGGCCCCGGATTGCGTCGGGCCGGAAGTGGAAAAAATCGTCGCGGGCTTGAAGGGGGGCGACGTGCTGGTCCTGGAAAACCTCCGCTACTACGCCGGCGAAGAGGCCAACGATGCCGAGTTCTCGAAGAAATTGGCGGCGCTGGCCGATGTCTATGTCAACGATGCCTTCGGCACCAGTCACCGCAAGCACGCCAGTATGTACGGCGTGCCGTCGCTCCTGCCCAAAGGTTCGCGGGCCATCGGGTTCCTGGTCCAGAAGGAAATCAAGTTTCTGGGCGACACGCTGGAAAAGCCGGTGCGGCCGTTCGTGGCCATCCTCGGCGGGGCGAAGGTTTCGGACAAGATCAAGGTCATCAAAAACCTGTCGAAGAAGGTCGACGTCCTGCTGATCGGCGGGGCGATGAGCTACACCTTCATGGCGGCCAAGGGGCAGAAAACCGGGGCGAGCAAGGTCGAAAAGACGGTCAAGAACAAGAAGACCGGCGAAGAAACTTCGGTGATCGAGGTGGCCAAGGAACTCCTCAAGGCCATCGGCGAATCGAAGGCCGAGTTCGTCCTGCCGATCGACCACCTGGTGGTGCAGAAGTTCGACGAGGCGTCGCCCGCGGCCGTGCAGGGGCCGGAGATTCAGGACGGCTGGATCGGCGTCGATATCGGGCCGAAAACCATCGAACTGTACAAGTCGAAACTGGCCAACGCCAAGACGGTGGTCTGGAACGGGCCGATGGGCGTGTTCGAGAAAGAGCCGTGGGCCACGGGCACGCGGTCGATCTGCGACGCCTTGGCGGCGCTGAAGGGCGCGACCACGGTGATCGGCGGCGGGGACAGTGCCGCCGCTGTGGCGAAGTTCGGCATGGAAGACAAGATGTCGCACATTTCGACCGGCGGCGGGGCCAGCCTGGAATTCATGGAAGGCAAACCGTTCGCGTGCTTTGAGGTCATTGACGACGCGTGAGTGAGTTTTGAAAACTGGGTGCCACACCTTGTCCCCCGGCTGTTCGGGGGCAGGGTGTGCCAAAGAAGAACACACCCTGCCCGGCGAAACAGCCCGCCGGGACAAGGTGTGGCACCCGGATCGGCTGATTTTGGTGAAGTTTGTGTCGAAACGAATGAAGCGAAATTTTCCGCCGCTGGCCATCGCCCCGAGCATCCTCGCCTCGGACCTCGGGCATTTGGCCGAGGAAGTTCTGCGGGCCAAGCAGGGCGGGGCCGACCTGATTCACCTGGACATCATGGACGGCCACTTCGTGCCGAACCTGACTTTCGGGCCGGCGATTGTGAAGGCGGTACGCGGTTGCACCGATCTTTATCTCGACGTGCACCTGATGATCGAGGAGCCGGAAAAGTTTATCGAACCGTTCGCCAAAGCCGGGGCCGACGGAATTACGTTTCATGCCGAGGTGGCCAAGCGGCCCGGCGAGTTGATCCGGCGGATTCACGACCTGGGGTGCGACGCGGGGATTACGGTCAACCCGGACGGGCCGATTGACCTGATCGAGCCGGTGGCCGAGGAAGTCGAGATGGTGCTGATTATGACCGTCTACGCGGGGTTCGGCGGACAGAAGTTTATTCCCGACATGCTCGACAAGGTTCGTGTCGCCCGCCACTGGCTCAAGGGTGAGCAGCGGCTCGAAGTCGACGGCGGAATCTGCGTGGAAACAGTGCCGCAAGTCGTCCAGGCCGGGGCGAATGTGCTGGTGGCCGGGACGGCTGTTTTCCGGGCGGCTGATCCGGCGAAGGCGATAGCGGATTTGAGGGCCGCCGGAGCGTGAGGCCGTTGCTGTCATGTAGGGCGGATGCGTTGTTTGCAGCCGCCATAATCAAATGCCGTTTTCCGATTGCCGTTGCTGTTTCTTTTGGAGTCCGTTCGCTTGGCTAAAACTACTGTTCATGCCGCAACTCAGGAAAAGCGCGTCCCCGAAGGCCTTTGGCTGCGCTGCCCGGGTTGCGAAAACATGATCTATCGCAAACAGGTGGAGGAGAGCTTCGGCCTCTGCCCGGATTGCCAGCATCACTTCCGCCTGACGGCCCGGCGGCGCATCGCACTGCTGGCCGACGAAGGTTCGTTTGAGGAAATGCTGGCGGACCTGCGGTCGGCCGACCCGCTCAACTTCACCGACCGCAAACCTTACGCCGAGCGGCTGGTCGAGGAACAGAAAAAAACCGGGATGCTCGATGCCGCCGTCGTCGGCAAGGCGTTTATCAAAGGGCGGCCGCTCATTCTCGGGGCGCTCGATCCGGATTTCATCATGGGGTCGATGGGGTCGGTGGTGGGGGAGAAGGTGACCGGGGCGATTGAGAAGGCGGCCGAGACTCATCTGCCGCTGGTGATCGTCAGCACCTCCGGCGGGGCCAGGATGATGGAAGGCATTATCAGCCTGATGCAGATGGCCAAGACCAGTGCCGCCCTGGCCCGGCTGGACGACGCGGGGGGCCTGTTTATTTCGGTGCTCGTCAATCCCTGCACGGCGGGCGTGGCGGCGAGCTTTGCCTTTTTGGGCGACATCATTATTGCCGAGCCGAAGGCCCTGATCGGGTTCGCCGGCCCGCGCGTCATTTTCCAGACCATGAAACGCGAACTTCCCGAAGGCTTCCAGACCTCCGAGTTCCTCCTGGAACACGGCTTTCTCGACATGATCGTCGAACGCCCGAATCTGCGCAGCGAACTGGCGGCCCTGATTGATTATTGCGGGAAGTAAGCTTATTTGTTATCTTTTCTTTTGCCGGTGAAGCACCTTCAGGAATCCATTTAGGAGTTCAAAATGGCTAAACTCACCACGAAACAAATCATAAGCTTGGCTCGCGAGATCGTTGCCCAAAATGCAGGTGGCATTCATTACAGTGACTTGGTGAATCAAATAAAGAACTCGAACCCCGACACGCCGACCAACACTATCCACGGGTCGGTTTGGGATCTCCACCGGGAGTTCCCGCAGGAGATTGGAAAGCCAAGCAGAGGATTGTTCGTTCCGGTTACGACCAACAAAGATGATATAGGTGAATCTAAAGAAGAAGTTGTCCAAAAGGACAATCGTGTTTTCAAGGAAAGCGAATTCTACGAGCCATTCGGCAAAGCAACTTTTTTTCTGTAAATTCATTTCCGGTCCGTCTCTCGTAACAGTGGCTTAGGCGTTCTCCGATTCTGTTATGGTCAGATAAACTTTTCCCGTTTCCCATTCTTCGCTTTGTTCCATCAGCACGGCGGTCA
>CAIYVX010000006.1 GCA_903929765.1 uncultured Planctomycetia bacterium | reverse complement strand
CAGTCATGTGCCAGGCATGCGGATGCGCGCCGTGCAAGAAGTGCGGGAAGGAAATCAAGAACGGAGTGTGCTCGGGTTGCGGGAAGGCGGCAACGAAGTGCGAGTGCAAGTAGTGCGGGGACATCGGTAAGTCAAATTTGGGCGAGAGACGGGGTTAAAAGAACGGTCTGAAATACTCGGCGAGAGACCGGTCCGTCGACTTGCCAACGTGGAATGGGGCGGCCGCGGAGGCCGCCCCGATTATTTTTGTGAAGAAGAAGAAGAAGAAGAAGAAGAAGAAGAAGAAGAAACGACAAGAACAGGGTAATTTGAGAGCAACAGGTGCACCCTCACCCTACCCTCTCCCCTCAAGGGAGAGGGGTGAAGAAGAAAAAGAAGAAGAAAATAATTATTATTTTCGCTTGGTTACCACGGGCTTGCGCCGCGTGGCTATTATCAGACGCCGCGCTGCGGCTGAGAAGAAGAAACAGCACACCCTCACCCTACCCTCTCCCCTCAAGGGAGAGGGGTGAAGAAGAAAAAGAAGAAGAGAGAGGCGAGAGCGGATCAGCACCTCAACCAGGCCTAAAAGGCCTGGCCTTAACCCCGGCAGCGCCGGGGCAAAGCCCGCTAAAGCGGGCTGAAACATGTGACAACTTTTTTGCAAATCTTTGCCATTTTTTGCCATCGTTCTGCTCCGCACGTCTTTTCGACCCGGAAAAAGTGTGACACTTTTCCCTATATATAGAGGGACCACCTTTCCGCTCGGAGATCAAAAATGAAGAAGGGCCGCACGGTACTACCCGGTAAGAAATGGCTTCAAATCGACGGTTTCCGCAAAGACCCGATCGCCATGGAACTCTTTTTCGCCGCCCGTCGGCTGCGCCCCTCGATCCTGGCCCCCTGGCACGGCGAGTGCCTGACCCTGCGCGCCGGCGACCGCCGCATAAGCGCCCGAGAGTTGTGGAAACCCGAGGACGGGCTGCTTGAGGACTGGCTGGAAAGGGTCGCTCCCGGGCAAAAGTTCAAATTGCCCGCCAACCGGCGCCAAGCCGTGGTGTCCGCCGAGGTTGTCCTTCTGGACGCGGCGACGCTTCGGCGGGTCTGCTCGTGGCCCGCTCTGCCGGAAGACTGTTCCATTGATCGGGCAGCAGAGTTGCTGGGGGCCACGCGCAACGTTATCTGCCGTTGGATCAAGCGCGGGATTCTCGTTGGCCGCAAATTCTCATACCGGCGCAACCGCCCGAGTATCGCGGTGGCCTATCGCCAACACCTTAAACTTAAAATAGTGCAGCGCGAACTGGGCGTTTTCGAGTACCCCGATCCGGCGGCGAAGCGCATCTTCAGTGGCGAGCCTGACGTGGCCTGGGCCGTCGAACGCTTCGAGCGCGAAATCCAGGTCCAGAACCTCGTCCGTCTGGCCGAACAGCGCAGCAGACGAGGCGTCCTTTTTTGGCTGCCGCTGTGGGTATGCCCGGGGTGCGGTTCGCTGTGCCGGTGGCTTTACCTTCCGGCCGGCCCGATGGCCCAGGCGGGACATCTGTGGGGGCGGTGGCGGTTTCAGTGCGGCGGGTGTACCGGCGTAAAGTCGGAACGAAGAGACTGGATCAGCAAACGCAATAACGGTTTCAATCGCAACCTGCTGAAAATGACCTGCGGCGAGGTCAGTGCCAGCGAATTTCACCGCGAGATGCAGCGTATTATGAGCAGATCGATGAGAGCAACAAATCAGGCCAAGCTTTTGAGGGAGATGGCGAAAAAGAAGAAACTGCCACGAGCGAATTGGGAGCAACAGGTGCACCCTCACCCTACCCTCTCCCTCAAGGGAGAGGGGTGAAGAAGAAAAAAAATAATTCTCGCGTTCGATTACCACGGGCTTGCGCCGCGTGGCTACTATCAAACGCCGCTACGCGGCTAGGAAGAAGAAAAAGAAATATTCAGTCTAAACCGGCTTCACCGCTCCGCGCACCACCACGAAGCCCTTCCCCATCCGATAAAACCTGAGCGCGACGGCTTGCGGCGCGTCGGTCTGGCTCGTGCGCCATTCCAGTGCCAGGTGCATGCGAATGGCGTTGTTCTTTTCCGGACGGAGCATCGCGCCGCGAATCGGCTTGCCCGGCAAATTCGCCAATACCCCCGGCGGCGCGCCCCAGAACCTGTCGGCCTCGACACTGGCCTGAATGATGTCCAAACCGCGCTGCACCTCCGCCGCTCCGTCCGGCCCGGGACCTTCGGCCGGCGACCAGCCTTCGGTGCGGCGCACCAGGTCGTCCGTCACCTTCGGCAGCGCCGCCAGGAGCGTCTGAAAATCTTTCGTCTCCCGCAACTCCGCCGCCGAAACGATGCCATTGGCGATAATCTTGCCCCGGCACGCGCCGCAAACCAGGAAGTGCGTCGCCAGCGGCGCTCCTGCGGCGTCCACCCAGCGGGCCGACTTCTCGTAGCCGGCCTCGGCCTCCTGCGTGCCGCAGAGCAGGCAGACCGTCGCCGTCACGTCGCCTTCCTCGGCCAGGGCCTGCGGTCCCATCAGGGCCATGCGCCGCCGGAATTCCGCGTCGAAGGCCGGTCGGCATTCCGGGCAAATCTGAACCTTGTGCCACGGCCAGTGGCTCACCAGCGCCCGCATCTCCGGCAGATCGAGCCGCCGCGGAAACCCGCGAAGAAATCGACGCTTGCCGCATTGTTTGCATTGTCCCATGATGAAAATGCCTTTCTATCCTTCTTCAAGAGTGCTACCGGGCACCCCGTAATCCAGAGCAGATAACAATTGGGTGTTTTCGCGGGGAAAGTATGCCGGCCTCCCACACACCTTGCCCCCATACAGCCGGGGGCCAAGGTGTGGCACCCTGGAAGTAACCATTCAATCGTTACGTACTCCAGCCGACTTTCCGTACGGCTTACCTCCGGCGCAGAAGCCGCACCGGGCCGAGCAAGCCCAGCGGTTTTTGCGCCATGCCGCGGTCGAAGGTGTTGGCGGGGAACATGTTCTTGTCGTTGCTGGGCGGCTCTTTGTCTTCGCCATTGGGTTCCACGAGGGTCGTCGTGACTTCGAGACGCAGGCGGTGCGGGCCGGCCGCCACCGGCCCTAAATGATAGAGGTGCGGCGGACAGAGGCGCACGCCCAGGCGCCGCCCGTCGAGGAAAACCTCGCTTACCTGGTGCAGCACCCCGAGGTCGAGCCACAAGTCGTTATCGTCGCCGCCGTGGACAGTAAGAGTCGTCTCGTAAGCGATGACTCCGCCGAAGCCGCGCAGCAGTCCCGGATGAGACAGATCGCCCAGGGCTGTGATCTGGGGCCGCGAGGTGAACGTCGGGTAATCCTGGGCCAGGGCGGTCGAGACCGTCCAGTCGCCCGTCACGGCGGCGAGTTCGTCAAGCTCGGTTACGAGCGGCGAGGGATCGGTCAAGGCGGCCCCGCCGAACGGGCCGTCGGCAAACACCACCATCAGCGAGCCATACGGCGGCAGCTTCAACTGCACCGTCGTGTGGCCGCCCGCGCGCGTGCTCGCCAGACGTATCACCGAGTCCGACAGGGCGTCGTAACCAACCGGCTCGCGGCCATCGCGGAACCGCACGGCCGCATCGACGGTCTGCCGCACATCCTCGTTCACACAGAACCACAGGTCCAGCCCGGCGCGGCGGTAGTGGTACAACCGCAGGTGCGGCGCGCTCGGTTCGACCTGCACGTCGTCCGCGAGAGGCCACGACATCAGGGCCTCGGCCAATTCGGCCACGGGCCGCACGGCCGCCAGCGGATGCGACCGCAAAGCCGCAAGTTCTTTGGTCGCCTCGACGGCATCGGCGGCCGCCTCGGGCCGGTGGCCGGTAAAGATCACGCGCACACCCGCCTGAAGCAGTTGCCCCATCCGCCGCAGGCACGCCACCGGCAACCGTTGGGCAAAGGGGACCACCAGGCAGTTGAAGCGCTCGCGGTTGATCGTCAACACGCCGTCCGCCGCCTTCGTCAGATCGTGGTCCAGCAGCGTGTCGATCGGCACGATGTCGCAATCGATCTGCCGCTCGGCCATGGCCCGGACGGCGTGCTGAAAGTGTTCGCAGTCGCCGGCCCACTCGGCTTCGCCGTGGTAGAGCACGGCCACGGGAGCGACGTGGTCGCCCCCGGAAAGCAGATGGCACAACCGCTGGGCATAGGCCGACCAGACGCCGAAGTGCCGCCACTGCGGATTGAATCCGCGTGCGTAGAAGTGCGGCGGGCAATCGACGTCGGGGTATTTCGGCGAAAAAGCGTGCGGGATCAGGAAGTTGACGCCGCGCACCAGGGCGTGGTCGGTCAGCCATTTCATATCCGTCAGGCCGAACTGCCAGCCGTAGGCTCCGAAGATTTCGCACATGGTCAGCCCGGCCTTGCGGGGTTCCAGGTGCCCGGCCGAACTGGCCATCTTGGCCAGGCCCCAGTAGAAGAAGGTCAGGTCCCAGGGACCGAAGCAGGTCTGCATTCGCCCTTCGGTCAGGCCCGGCCAGACCTGGTAGACCAAGTCGAGGCCGCCCATGTCCTGGCCGCGCAGCGCCCGGAAGAAGGGTCCCGCGCCATGGCCCAGCCGGGCGTGGGCGTTGTTGTCCTCGACCACGTGGCCGAACGACCTCACGCCGTGGGCGCGGCACCAGTCGCCGAGCTTGCCGGTGAAGTTGCGGCTGAACCGTTCGCTGACCACGTCCATGAACCGATAGCGGGCGCGGGCCGAGACCTCGCCCGCGTCGTGCCACAGGGCCGGAAGCGCCCGGCGGAAACCGCCCGGCCAGTCGCGATCCAGTTCGGCCAGCAGATCGTCGCACCAGGGCAGAACCATGGCGTAATGCCCGAGCACCGCATCATACGTCGCCACATTGCCGAAGCGCGGCTCGTCGGTGAAAAAGCCCGCAATGGTCGTCCCGAACAGTTTCCCATATCGGCGATAGTGGACCTCGTGAACCTCGGCCAGGTAGGCGTCGGTGGCTTCGGGCACCAGCGGGTTGAGCCAATCGTTGGTCCAGTCGCTCTCGGCCCCGTGGCGCGTCCGGACCAGGACCGACACCCGCCACCAGCCCTCCGGCACGTCCCAATAGAGCCGCCCGTCAGCCACCCGGTCGCTCAGGTCCACCAGCGTCGCCCCGTCCAGGGCTTCGCCCTCGGGATCGTTTCGCCGCGCCGCCACCACGCCGACCAGTTGCTCGTCGGGCGCCAGCCAGGCTTGTATGCGAAACGACGCTCCGGGCAGCGGACCGCAGGCGTCGATCAGCCGCTCCGCCAGAAAAACGCGCAGCAAATGCGGATGACGGTCCCGAATGCGCCCCCCGGCAAAACCGCTGGGAAACATCGAGTCGTCGAAGATCCAGATCTGCATCCCGAGACGCTGGGCCTCGTCGAAAATCGTGTCGAGCGACGCCCACCAACCCGGGCCCAGGTAGTCCGGATGCGGCCGGGCTTCGAGGATACACTGGCGGATCCCGACCGAGTGCATCGCCCGCAACTCGTCGCGCAGCACTTCGTCCGGCTCGCCGTGCTGCCAGAACAACGGGCAGATGGCGCCGGTCAACGCGCCCTGGGGCGTCAGGGCACAGGTAATGTTCGTCTTCGGCAGTGCTGCGGTCATAGTTCTGGCCTAATGGTCGCCGGCCGGTCCGAGGATTCTGCCCCGGCCTCCGGCGCTACTTCTTCTCTTTTTCTTTCGCCTGAAACTCCGCCTCCGCCTTCGCCCACAGCGGCACCAGGGCCTTCATCCGTTCCCGGATCGGCAGATGTTGCGTGCAGGCGTCTTCGCACTTGCCGCAGTCGATGCAGCAGGCCACCAGTTTGTCCAGATCCCCCAGTCCCCAGGCGTACTTGGCCATGCCCCAGACGTACTCCGGGTGGCCCAGGACAATCTGATTATAGACGTCCATGAGCCGCGCTATCGGCAGCTCCTCCGGACATTCCTTGCAGTAATTGCAGCCGGTACACAGGTCGGCCAGCCCCTGGCGGGCCTGGGTTTTCGCCGTCTCGAACTCTTTCGGCGAATAGAGTTTCAGCGACTCCGCCGCGGCCACGGCCTGCTCGGCGTCGGCCATGCTCCGCACGCCCACCAGCGCTGCGGTAACTTCGGGGAAACTCAGCACGAACCGCATCCCGCCGCGCACAAAGTCGTCGCCCGGCTTGCTCTTCAAAAACGCGAACTTATCCGGCGCCTGCCAGTAGACCCCGCCGCCGAGGGGATTCATCACGATCACGCCTAATTTTGCCGCCCCTGCCGCCTGAACACCGGCCTCGCGGTACTGAAAATTCGCAGCGCTGAAACCCAACGTCACGCCCTCGAAAAAGCCCTCGCCCGCCAGCCGGGCCAGGTCCGCCGCGTCCATGTGGACCGAAGTCGTGATGTGCCGCACCAGGCCCTCGTCCTTCAGTTTGCGGAAAGCCAGGGCCACGCCGGCCTTTTGCCGCTCTTCCCACTCCGCCCAGCTTTTCAGGCACCAGACGTGATAAAAGTCGATGGCCTCGACGTTCAGCCGCTTCAGGCTCTGCTCCACCTGTTTGCGGATTTCAACTTCGGTGGCCGCAAAGGTTTTGGTCGAAATCAGGAACCGCCGCCCGCGCCGCTTCTTCATCTCCTTCACGGCGGTGCCCAGGATGATCTCGCTCTTGTCGTCGCAGTAGCCCGGCGCGGTGTCGAAATAGGTCACGCCGTGGTCGTATAGATAAAGCGGTATCTCCGCCATCCGCTCGATTTCCAGCGGCTTCTCATAGCGCATGCCGCCCATGGCCAGGACCGACACCTCCGCCCCCGTCCGCCCGTAACGCCGATACTCCATCTGATGAGTCTCCTTCCGGTAATTGATGTATCCTGCCCAGTCCACGCGCCGGCATTTCACCACAAACCGGGGGAGAAGTCTAGTACTCGTTACTTCTCATGTGAGGGGCGCCAGGTCGGCCGCAGTTGCCGACATGCGCCGCGTGATCCTGGCGGCAAACGACGGCCGCCAGGCCACCCGATCCGTCTTTTGATGAGTAACAGAGCCTGGGGGAAGGGGGATTTAGAGTCGGCGGGCGGTGGGGGTGGCGGCCAGGCCGCCGAGGCTGGTGCAGCGGAGTGTGGCGGGGAGCTGGCGGCCGACGTCGCGCAGGCAGTCGATCACTTCATCGAGGGGCAGGCCCGGGCGGAAACCGCCCCGGACGGCCTCGGCGGCGACCAGGGCCTGGGCGACGGCCCCGAGGTTGCGGGCGTGGCAGGGGATTTCGACGGCGCCCTGGACGGGGTCGCAGACCAGACCGAGGCTGTTCATCAGGGCCAAGGTGGCGGCCTCGAGGCATTCCGGCAAGGCGGCGCCGGCCAGTTCGGCCAAACCGGCGGCGGCCATGGCGGCGGCCACGCCGACCTCGGCGGCACAGCCGCAGACTTCGGCGGCGAAGGTGGCCCGTTCGGCGACCATGGCGCCGACGACGCCCATGGCCCAGAGGGCGTCGACGAGGCGGTCGGTGGCGACGTGACGCTCCTGTCGCATGGCGTAAAGCAGTCCGGGGATGACGCCGGCCGAGCCGGCCGTCGGAGCGGCGCAGACCACGCCGCCGGTGGAGTTAATTTCCATGACGGCCAGGGCGGCGGCCGAGGCGACGCCAAGAAGCCCGCCGCAAAGCAGGCGGCCGTCGCGACCGGCCTGCATGAACCCGGCGGCCGTCGGCGTGAGGAAACGCAGGGGCAGGGCCGGCGCGGCTCCGCGCAGGCCGTCGGCGACGGCGTCGGCCATGACGGTCCAACGGCGACCCATTTCGGCGGCGGCCTGAGCCTCGGTCAGCCCGAGCAACCGGGCTTCGTAGCGTAGGCCGACTTGTGAAAGGCGTCCGCCGGGTCCGGCCGCGGCGATAACGGAAGCGACGGAATCGAGCGACCAGGGCGGCGCGTGCTGGACGGGCAGAGCGGTGGCCGGGAGGAGGTCGGCTTGCAGAGTTCCGGCGGCGCGAGCGCGGTCGGCCAGAGAGCGGAGGGCGGCCTCGTCACCCTCGCAGACGGCGGTGCGGCCGGAGGGATCGGCGGCGTTGGCGAAGAGGCGAAGTTGGGGCGCGGGCTGCAACCGGGCGGCCTCGGCGAGTGGATCGGCCGGGGCGGCGGCGACGAGGAGCAGTCGCGGCCGGCGGCCGTCGTGAGCGACGGGCGTATCGTCGAGGCGGTCGAGTCGGATCTGTCCGCCGCCGATGGAGGCGGCCGTGATGCGGCGCCGGCGGCCGTCGGCGGCGAGGGCCTCGATCAAGACGGCGTTGGGGTGATCGGCGCCGGGGATGGGTTGCGCGGCGAAGGTCAGGCGGAGGCCCTGGCGCGGGGCCACGGTCAGGACGGCGGCGAAGTCGGGGTCGGTGATGGGCAGGCCGAGCAGTCCGGCGGCGAAGCCCAGGTCGCTGCGCTGGTCGCGATAGACGCGGGCGAAGGAGCCTGCGGGGTCGAAAAAAATGGCGGCCTCGGCGGGGGTGCGGCCGAGGATGTCGCGGACGGCGCGGCCGATGAAGAACGGGCCGGCGGTGTGCGAGCTGGAGGGGCCGCGCATAACCGGTCCGAGAACGTCGTTGAGCAGGCTGACTTCGCTCATGGCAGTATTGTTATCCCTATGGGCCGGAGGCCGGACAGATGGACGGCAAGGCTTAGAGCAGTTCTCGCTTGCCCGTGCCCAGTCGGCCTGGCTATGGCCTCGCCGAAGGCCGCCAGAGTACAGGCAAACGTGAAATGCTCTAAACGGATGGGCAGTATACCACAAAAGGGGCCGGCGGGTCGTCAGCAGATCACTTCTGGCCCGCCCCCTTGGTCTTGGGGTTGCGGCGGCGAGTTTTTTTCGTCTTAGGCGGTTCTGATCGCTTCACGGCGTCACTGAGTTCGGCTTCGATTTCCTCGACTGAGGGCAGGGACGACCGGAGTTTCAGCGGCAGCGCCCGCGTCAGTTCGTAGGTCGAGATGCCGATAGGTTTGTCGATGCCGGAAAAGCTGTACTCGGCCAGGAGCCGGTCGTGGGTCTGGCAGAGGATCAGGCCGATGGTCGGTTGGTCCGCGGGGTGCTTAAGGCGGTCGTTGACGACGTTGCAGTAGAAGTTAAGCTTGCCGGCGTATTCGGGCTTGAACTTGCCCTTCTTCAGGTCGATGACGACGAAGGCCCGCAGTCGCAGATGGTAGAAGAGCAGGTCGATATAGAAATCCTCTTGGCCGACGTCGAGGCGATACTGTCGCCCGACGAAGGCGAAGCCCTGGCCGAGTTCGAGCAGGAACTTTTCCAGGTGACGCACCAACTGCGATTCCAGTTCGCGTTCCTGGAACGGCTCGGCCAGGGTCAGGAAATCGAAGACGTAGGGGTCTTTGAGCAACTGCTGGGCGAGGTCGGATTGCGGCGCGGGCAGCAGGGCGGCAAAGTTAGAGATAGCCTGGCCGTGGCGGCGGTGGGCCTGGGCGTCGATCTGCAGGGCCAGGATGTTCCTGCTCCAGCCGTTGGCGAGGGTTTGCTCCATGTACCAGCGGCGGGCGGAACGGTCAGTAACCTTGTCCATCAGGATCACATGATGCGCCCACGGCAACGCCCAGAACGGCTCGCCACCCAATTTTGCCACAGGTTGTGGCAAAATTGCTTTCTTGTCTAATTTCGCCGCAGCCTGCGGCAAAATTGAGGACTCAGGTAATTTTGCCACCGGCGGTGGCAAAATTGAAGTAGCGGGCAATTGTGCCAGCGCTTGTGGCACAATTGCGGTGGGGTCGGGATACGCCCGATAGAAGGCAATCATCCGGCCGATGTTCCGGTCGGAGAAGCCTTTCAGGTCCGGCAATTCGTTCTTCAATTCCAGGGCGAGGCGGGGAATGACGCCGGCGCCCCAGCCTTCGCGGCGCTGGCGGTCGTCGATGAGGCGACCGATGTCCCAATAGAGGCGGACGAGTTCGGTGTTTACGGCCAGGACGGCTCGGGTCTGGGCCGACTGAATGCGGCCTTTTACCTCGGCGAGCAGGGCCGCGAAGTCGGAGCGGACGTTCTTTGTCGCTGCTGCCGCCGCCGGCGCGAGGCCCGGTGGTTCGCGGGAAATTTTCGGCTGGCGTTTTATGCCCATGGCAGACCTCGTCGCGCACCGCCCAGACTCAGAACTCACACGGCGGCATTTCACCACAAACCGGGGAATAAGTCCAGCGGGGGAGGGAAGAAAAGGGCGGGAAAGAGGGGAAAACGGACGCCCCGGACTGTGGCCGCTTAGTTTCGTCCGAGAAGCAACGGCGCGACGTGGTCGCGGACAAACTCCAGGTTCACGTTGTCGAGGTGGCGGCCGAAGTTGTGGTCGCGCTCGAAAGATTTGGTCCAGCGAATGGTCACGACTTTCTGCCGGTAAAGCTGCGCGGTTTCTTCGTCGGCGTCGGGAGGGATAATGAATCCTTTCAGCCCCGCAGCGGCCTCATCGGCCTGGCGGTCGGCCGTGCCGGTCATGGGGACGAGGAAGCTGAGCACCACGTCCTGCTCCGAGGTAATGACGTAGAGTTTGTGGCGGACGTGCCGCAAGGCCTTCGTGAGATCGTAATTGGCGCCGATGGACGCGCCCAGGAGTACGACGTTGTCCACGGAGCGGTCCGCCGGCAAGGCTTCCAGCGTGAAGACGGCCACGGCGGCGCCGGCCGAGAGGCCGATGAGGCTCACGGGGGCGGCCGGATAAGGTTGGACAATATTCTCGAGGCGCGTGGCGACGAGGGCGGCCTGGCGCTGCTTGTAGGCCACGTCGGCGACCTGATCGGCCAGATCGCCCAGGCCGGTTTCCCAATTGTACATCTCGGCAGCGCCGCGGTACCCGGCCGCCACCAGCCCGTCTTTGACGCCACCGGACCAGTTCAGCATCGCGCCGCCACCGCCGGCCCCGTCCAGGTAGCAGACGTAGCCGTGGGCGAGACGTTGCGGGGTGATGGGGAGCATGTTCCTGGTTTGGGCACAGCCGGCGACGAAAGCGGCCAGCGACAAACCTGCGAGTACGGCGATGCGGAGAAGTCGAGCCATGTCAGTTCTCCCCTTAGATCAACCGAGAGTATACGGGCAAAGCCGGTCGTGAGGGCGAGCAAAGGCCGCGATACTTGTTTTTACGGCTCCTTGCCGGTTCTGCTGCGGCCCACCATCCGGCCGCTGGTGGGTCCGGCCGCGCCCGGCTTCAGGGAGCAGACGTGGCAGATGTGCTGGTGGGGAAATTCCTGAACGAACGAGAGGTCGCACCTCAGGCAGCGTTTGGTCAGGGCCAGGAAAGAACGGTGCGGGAGGCCGGACGGCATGGGCAAATCCTCAAAAAAGACGGTTGCCGCCAGCATACGCGGACGCCGGGTTTGTATCAATGGTTTTTTAATTTTAATTGTATAGAATATTCTTGAGTGGGGCCGGTCAGGACTTCTTCGTTTCGCGGAAGAGCGGGGCGGCGGCCAGGGTAAAGACCATGACCTCTTCGCCGGTGGAGGTGCTGATGTCGTGATGGAGGCTGACGACTTTGACGCCCGTGGCCTCGTGAATCAGGGCCTCCAGGGTGGGCCGGGCGGTCTCGATCAGATGGGTGCGGACCTGTTTGAGCAGGTCGCGACCCTTGTCGCCGGCCAGGGCTTTGACCAGTTGCTGTTCGGCCGCGGTCAGGACGCCCCGGAGCCGGACGACGAGCAGGTCGCCGAGCAGGTGGGCGTGGATGTCCTTGGGGCCGCGGCCCATGTAGTTCTGCTCAAAGCGGCTGATGCCTTCGCAGACGGCGGCTTCGATTTCACCCTGTGTTTTCATAACGCTCTCGCACCGACCTGTTTTTCTGGCCGCGGCCCTCGCCGCAGCGGCAACTCAAGCCGGCTGCTTACCGGGTTTTCTTGACGGCCGTCTTCTTGCGCCGCATCGGCCGGCCCTGTTCTGTTGAAGACTTATCATGTAGCAACTGCTCGGCCTGTTTACGGGCCGTGAGGTCAATGAACATCGCCATGATCCTGACGGCTCGGCCGTCTTCATCCCGCAGGACCGCCCCGTTAACCTCCACCCAGACGACGCTACCGTCTTTGCGGAGGCAACGTTTCTCCAGGGACCAGGAGTCGGTCTTGCCACGGAGCACTAGCGCCAGCGCTTTCATATCCTGGTGGCGATCCAGAGGAGAGGTCAGGTCCAGGTAGGTTTTGGCCAGCAATTCTTCGCCCGAATACCCAATGATCTCGCAGAACTTCCGGTTGACCCTGGTGAAGCGGAGGGCCGGAGTATCGGCTTGCACCAGCCCGACGCCGGAAAGGTCGAACATCGTACGAAATCCTGCTTCGCTGCTGACCAGGGCCTCCTCGACCTTTCGGAGCAGCAGGAAGGTGATTTTCCCCTCACCCACGACCGCATCCACTTCGTGGTGCTTGAGCGCTTCGACGATAGGCTCGGCCACAGCCAACCGCTCTTCGAGTTCCCGATAAGTGGGCCGGCGTTTGCTCATGGGTCGCCTCCCGACAGCCGCAGGGCAAAGAGAACCCTCTGCCGATCGCTCAGGTTGCCCAGAACTACCACTCTGGGAAGTGGCGTAACCAGGACCAGCGCCGGCGTGATCAGGATGTTGTCCCGGGCCGCGGCCTGGTAGTTTTTTACCACGTCAATAACTTCAATCGTGTAGCGGCCTTCCAGGTGTTCGCAGCAAAGGCTCTGCAGGTTGGACAGGGCCAGTTTGGAATTCGGCCCCAGGCCGACCACAAAAAGCCGGAGCAGGTAGTGGTCGCGCGTTCCTTTTTTTCGACCGAGCTTGGTTCTTGGGTTCTGGCTCATTATTCACCGCCCTGGCGACCGGCAGGCCGCTTCCGAGACGGTGGCGGTAGCGGGTCGTCGGGGAATTCGATGCCATGGTCCGTAATCACAAAAGTTTGCCGCCGATTGGAGTGTGCCGAGCCTCTCGACTTGATGACGAGGATCTCGCGGGTGATCTCCTGGTCCTTCTCGACGAAACGCAGTTGAATGACCGCGTCCACCACCGAGGAAAAACCAATGCCGCTGAGTTCCTCATCCGTGCCCACCATGCCGCTGATCTGGTTGGTCAGGATGCAGGAAATGCCGCGCTCCTTGAGGATACAGACCAGCCGCATCAGGTAGTCGAAGGCGGCCTGTTCGGAGCCCATGCGGACGCAGGCGGAAATGGCGTCGAGGGTCACGTGGTCCGGCTTGAAGGAGTCGATGGCCTCCAGGGCCCGGATCAAATGGTCATCCGAACCCATGGCTTCCGGCAGGCCGGTTTGGATCATGAGCCGGCGAGCCCGCAGGGCGGGGCGCAGGTCAATCCCGGCGCTGAGCATGGCGTGGACGATGGCCTCACGGGATTCCTCAAAACTCAGGGAGAGCACCCTCTCGCCGCGCCGGCAGGCCGCCTGGACGAACGTACTCGTCAAGGTGGTCTTGCCGGTGCCGCTGGTGCCCGTCACCAGGATGCACGAGGCGCGGCGATAGCCGCCGTCGAGCATGATGTCGAGTCCGGTCAAGCCCGAGGAGACCTTCTCTCCCAGCGGTTGGTGGGCCAGACCCGCCCTGGTCAGCGGGAAGAGCACGATGCCGTGGGTGCCGATGACGTAGGGATACTCATTGGTTCCAAAACCAGAGCCGCGATACTTGATCACCCGCAAGCGGCGCGTCGCCACCTGGCCGATGACGCGATGGTCGAGGCGGAGGACGCAATCCGCCATGAAGTCCAGAAACTCGTATTGCGAAACCGTTTCCCCGCCCCGCTGGGCCTTGGCGGTCACCAGGTTCGTCAACCCCCGGTTCATCAGCCACTCGTGAAGGCGATACAATTCGTTGCGCTCGCGTTGCGGGTCGTTGAAAACCCGCAGCAGGACATCCAGCGCATCCATCACCACCCGCCGCGCCCGGATCCTCTTGATCTGTCCACCCACAATCGCCAGCAGGCCTTGAATGTCGAAATCGCCGGCCGTGACTTCTTCCCCAAACAACCGGGCCTCGACGATAGCCACCCTGCCGGCCTTTTCCAGGGCCGCCAGGTTCCAGCCCATGGACAGGGCGTTCTGGCGGACGACCTCGGCCCGCTCTTCCAGTGTCACGAAGACGCCCGGCTCACCCGCCAGCGCCCCGGCACATAAGAATTGCAGACCGAGCACCGTCTTCCCGGAGCCTGGCCCGCCACTGACCAGGGTCGTCCGGCCGCGCGGCAGGCCGCCCTCCAACACCTCATCCAAACCGGAAACCTGGGTAGGCACTTTCGCAATGGGGCGACCCCTGACGTGCATAGCCCGATCCTTTCGGTAACACCACTTTCGCGGCCCGTACCGCTCAACAAAAAGAAACCGACGTGGCCGAACACCCCCAGGTGTTCAACCACGTCGGCTTACTCTGTAACGGGTCTCCCGAAGCGTCCGGGCTGCCCCTTATCTAGTCATCCGACAGCGAACGTCACAGTTCTCTTGAAGCCTGCTCTGCCGGTCGGCTCCAATTGCTCTGCTATTATGCGTCATAAAGCGTCCGAAAGCAAGAGAATTATTGAAACATTTTATCTTGTTTATCAGGACTTTTTGGTTTCGCGGAAGAGCGGGGCGACCGCCAGGGTGAAGACCATGACCTCTTCGCCGGTGGAGGTGCTGATGTCGTGATGGAGGCTGACGGACTTGACGCCGGTGGCCTCGTGGATCAGGGCTTCCAGGGTGGGCCGGGCGGTCTCGATCAGATGGGTGCGGACCTGTTTGAGCAGATCGCGGCCCTTGTCGCCGGCCAGGGCTTTGACCAGTTGCTGTTCGGCCGCGGTCAGGACGCCCCGGAGCCGGACGACGAGCAGGTCGCCGAGCAGATGGGCGTGGATGTCCTTGGGGCCGCGGCCCATGTAGTTCTGCTCAAAGCGGCTGATGCCTTCGCAGACGGCGGCTTCGATTTCGCCCTGTGTTTTCATGACGCTCTCACACTGGTCTGATTTGCCGGACGCGGGCCGCGACACCGCAGGGCCTGGCACCTGAAGCCATACTAGCCAGTAACGGGTAACGGTTCAAGCCCGGAGGAATCCAAAAAAAATATAGAATAGCTTGATATTTCGTTTTTCGCCGGAGGTTGCTAATTTACGCTCCATAGGGTATTCTTACGGGCAAGTGAAGATCGGGCGAGAGCCAGGTTAATCAGAGTTTCCATGCAAGATCATGAGACCATTCTCCTGACGGGCATTACCGGCTCGGTCGGCGCCTGGCTGGCCGGCGAGGCGTTGCGGCGCGGCCACCGGATTGCCGCCCTGATGCGCGGCGGCGATCAGGCGGTGGCGCGGCGCCGGGTGGAAGCCGTTCTGGAGACGGTCGGGCTGCCGGAGTTGGCCGCTCAGGTGGACATCGTCCTGGGCGACATCGAGCAGGAGGGCTTCGGGCTCAATGGCCAGCGCTCCTCCCTGCGGACGGCCCACCGGCTGATTCATTGTGCGGGATGCACGGAGTTTGACGCCGAACCGGCCCGCCTCCAGCGGATCAACGTCGAGGGCACGCGCCACGCCCTCCAGTTGGCCGAGGAGCTTGACCTGGCGGTGGTTCACGTCAGCACGGCCTACGTGGCGGGGCGCTGTACCGGCGTGGCTCGCGAGGGCGACCTGGACCCGCACCGGGAGTTCAACAACGCCTACGAACAAAGCAAGGCCCACGGCGAAGCCCTGGTCGAGGACTGGCGGGAAAAGACCGGGCAAGCGGTGACGATCCTGCGGCCGAGCATCGTGCTGGGCGACTCGACCAACGGGCACAAGGTCGGCTTTAACACGCTGTACCCGATCATGCGGGCCTTCGACCTGATTGCCGCCCATGTCCAGGGCAGCGAGTTGCGGGTCCCGGTCAATCCTGCGGCGACCAAGAACTTTATCCCGGTGGATTATTTCGCCCAAACGGCCTGGCGCCTGATCGAGAGCGGCCAGGGGGGCGTCTACCACGTGACCAACCCGGAGCCGATGTCGTTCGCGCGGCTGCGCGACATTTTCGCCGAGTTGTTCGGTTTGAACGGGCTGCGGATGGTCGATGAACGGGATTTTGGCCGGCATCCGGCGACGGACCTGGAACGTCTGATCCTGGCGGCGGGCGAGACCTACCTTTCGTATGGCCTGGGTGAACCGCAGTTTGACCGCACCAACACGGATACCGTGCTGGGCGAGGAGCGGCCCGGAACCCCGGTTCTGGACCTGCCGTTTTTCGACCGCCTGCTGCAATTTGCGCGTTCGCGCCATTGGCGCGAGCCGCGCGCGGCTTAACCGCCCGTAGAAAAACGGCCAAACCAGGGGCAAGATGCCCCTGGGACTCACGGGCAAGAGGCCCGTGCCACGGGGAAGAGTCGGGAACAATTCACTTTAACAATTCAATAATTCTCTTGCTATTGAACTGTTCCGGGCGAATAATACCATCAGGAGCAGGGAGGCTCGGGGTTGAGCCGGCTCCGCGAGAAAAAGTGACGTGAGTTGTCGGATGACTAGATAAGGGGCAGCCCAGCGGCACCGGGAGGCCCGTTGCCGAGTATGCCGATGCGGTGGAACACCTGGAGGTGTTCGGCTGCATCGGTATTTTTTTTGATCCAGGCCGCACCAGTCGAGGGCACGCCGGTGAAAAAACTGCGAAAGAAAAAATGGGTGGTTCACTTCCTGGGCCTGGCCGTGGTGGCGGTCGCGGCCTTCTTGGTCGGCAACTGGGTGGTCTGGGGCGATCCGCCGCCGCCAACGGCGCCGTCGAGCATGATGGTTTCGGTGACCAACGGGGCCGGGCAGCCGGTTCCAGTGGCTACGGTGACGATCCAGGGGGCCGGGCAGGACCCGGCGCACTATCGGCAGGGTTTGACGGATGGCACCGGCGTTTTCAAGGCCCTGGGGTTGGCGGGCGGCAACTACGTCGTCACGGTGAAGCTGGGCGAGCTTTCGACCTCAAAGACCGTCAACATGGCCGGAGACACCGAGCGTTTCGTCCTGATCAGCCTGGATGGGACGGAATAACAACTGTTTTGCAGCACCCGAAGGAGGCCGGCCATGCAACCAATCAGCAGGCAACTTCCCGAAAGCGGGTCGCGGGGGCTCTGGGATTTCTACCAGCACTGGGCGGGAATGCCGTGGCTTCGTCGCGGCCTGGCCCTGGCGATTTCGGCGATCCTGTTGACCTCGGCCTTTCTGAAAGCTCAGGAACTGGCCTCGCACACGCTGGCCCCGGGCGACGTGTTTCAGAACCGCTGGCTGATCCTGGTGGTGGTGGAATGGGAGTTTGTTCTGGCGGCCTGGCTGCTGAGCAATGTCTTCAAGCGGGCGGCCTGGCTGGCGGTGACGGGGACGTTCTGCGGGTTCCTGGCGGTGACGTTTTTCCGGGCCTTGAGCGGCGCCCAGTCGTGCGGCTGCTTCGGGCGGATCCAGGTCAACCCGTGGATCACGCTCTGCCTCGATGCGACGATTCTGACCCTGCTATTAGTGCTGCACCCGCACTGGATCGCGGAGATCCGTGGGCAGTGGCGGGTGAAGCGGGTGGTCGCGGCCGGGCTGTGCGTCGCCCTGGTCGGCACCCTCTCCGCGGTGGGCTGCGTCCGCAACGACGCGCCGGCGGGGGTGCTGGAAAATGCCGACGTCGGGCAACAGGATCGCCTGGTGGTTCTCAATCCGAACGAATGGCTCGGCCAGCCGTTTCCGCTGAGTTCCTATGTGACGCTCGACCAGCCGGTCATGCAGGGTTGCTGGATCGCCGTGCTCTACCATCACGACTGCGAACATTGCCAGGTGCTCTTGGCGAAGCTGCGCGACCAGGTGCGGCAGCACCCGCCGGGAGCGGGCGATCCGCCGCTGGCAGCCATCGAGATGCCGCCCTTTGTCAAGGACGGGGGCGTTCCGGCGGTCGCGGCCATTCCCGGTGTGCACAACGGCCGGCTCAGTGCGGCGCATGACTGGTTTGTGGACACGCCGGTGGTGGTGGCCCTGCGTGACGGCCGCGTGCTTTTTGCCGAACAGAAAGCCGGGTTCGAGGCGATCGAGCAGGCCAGACGCGCGATCAGCGCCACCGAACCGAAGCTCGGCCAGGGCGGGACGGAGATCGGTCGCGCCGGCCTGTACTGGTATTGCAGCGAGACGGCGAAGGACGACGATTCCTGGTTCTCACGTGTCCAGCCAGGCAAGGACGTGCCGGTGGTCGGCATCACCGGAAGCCTGGGTGTCCACAGTTTCGGCAAGGTGGCCGGCGGGAGTGTTCATGCGGTCTATTTTGAGTTGCATAACCGCGGGTCCGAGCCGCTGCGGGTGAGCGGGGTGCGGAGCGAGTGCGCCTGTCTGCATGCCCGGCCGGAAACCCAGGTCATTGCGCCCGGGGGCACGGGGCGGCTGCTGATCGGCTATCGGGCGCCCCAGGCTGCGGGGCCGTACAAGGGCCGGCTGCTGGTGGCGGTGAAAGACGCCGGGCCGATTCTGCTGACCTTGCGGGCGGAGGTCCACGCGGCGCCGGCGGCCTGGGAATCAGGAAATTTATATTTATCTAGAATTAGCTTGCTATCAGACGGTTCTGGGCGGATACTTACAGAAGTGAGAGGGAGCCGGCAGGTCGAGTGAGCAGGCTCCGAGTAAAAAGTGACGTGCGGTGTCGGATGACTAGATAAGGGGCAGCCCGGAGCAGCGGGAGGCCCGTTGACGAGTAAGCCGACGTGGTTGAACACGAAGAAGTGTTCGGCCGCGTCGGCTTTTTTTATTCCAGGCGAGCACCAGTCGAGGACAGGCTGATGGATAAACTCCAACCCACGATGGCCCAGCAAATCGCCAAAGCGGCCAACGAGTTCCAGATGAACCTGACGGGCCGCGTGTCGAACGTGGTGACGGTGGTTCTGAGCGGGGATACGCTGGTGGTCACGATGCACGAGGCCTTGACGCCGGCCGAGAAGGCCCTGGCCCAAAGCCCCGCCGGGGCGGCCCAGATTCAGGAGTTCCACCGCCAGCTTTTCGCCACGTCTTCGGAGGCGCTGCGAAAGGAAATTTCGAGAATCACCGGGGTGGAGGTCCGCGAGTCCACCGCAGAAGTCGAGCCGACGACGGGAACGGTGGTGCATGCTTTCACGAACGGGACGATGGTGCAGGTGTTCCTGCTGGCGCAAAACATCTCCCAGGAAGATTGGCATGGCCCTGGTCCGGCCGTGGCGGCGAAGGAAAAACAAGATGAGGCGGCGACTATTAAGTAACCGGTATCTTTAGGAGAAGAGCAATGAAACCGAAACAGTCAGGAAAAGTGGTTCTGGGAAGCCTGTTGGCCCTGGGCCTGGCGACGTCGCTGGGCGGATGCACGGTGTACGAGCGACGTGACCAAGAGCGCCCCGTCATCATCGAGCAGCGTCCCGTCTATCGCGAGGAGCGCCCCGTCATCATAGAGGAACGCCACAATGAACACCGGGACAACGACCAACACGAAGGCGTGCACGTGGAAGTCCATCGTTAAGAGCCGTCGGGTTACGAGTGATCGAAAAGCGTGAGGAGGTGTACCGTGGGTTCGCACCATCATAATGAAGTGGCCACTTTGAAGCCGGTGGCCGGCGGGTTGAATCTGCTGGTCGTCATTGACCACCGCGAAGCCCGTGTCTACCGGGCCGAATTGCAAGGCTCCGTGCCGCAGCGGATCATGCCATACAACCCGGGCGGCTTCGGGCGACATCTGCACTACGTCCAGGACGATTCCAATGGCCAGCGGAAGCCGGAGCGGAAGAGTTTCTACGAGGCGGTGGCCAAGACGTTACGGGAGGCCGAGAAGATTCTGCTCTTCGGCAGCGGCACGGGGACCAGCAGCGCCATGATGCAACTGGTGGCCGAATTGAAGCAACACCACGCGGATCTGGTGAAGCGCATCGTCGGGACGATCACGATTGATGAGTCGCATCTGAGCGAGGAACAGTTGCTGGAGAAAGCGCGGGAAGTCTATGCCGGCTTGGCCACGGGCTGAAGAAGGCCGGGCCGTGAAGCAGATACGGTGAGTAGGAGAAGTTGCGGAACGAAGTGGTTTGAATAACGTCGAAAGGAGTTTGTCATGGGATTGTTGCTACTGATTATCGTCGTGCTGCTGCTGTTCGGGGCGCTGCCGCGCTGGTCGCACAGCCGCAATTGGGGCTACTACCCCAGTGGCGGTCTGGGCCTGGTGTTGCTGGTCCTGCTGATCCTGCTGCTGGTGGGCTATCTGCCCTACGGCTTCTGACTTCCAGGCTCTTTGCGGTCTTCGGGGGAGGACCGGGAGAGCCGGAAGAGCGCGAAAAGGTTTGTGGAGCAGTCCGTCAGCCTACGAACGGAGGTACTTTATGTTGTCCGTATCGAAGAAAGTGCAGGAATCCGTGACCGTCCGATGTCAGAGCGGCAGTGAGTGCCGGCTAAAGGTCACGGTGCTGGGGATCAAAGGTCAGAGCGTCAAGCTGGGCTACGAGAGCAGCCGGGCTCAGGGCTGGCGGGTCTGTCCGCAAACCTGCGGCCACGGCCGAGCCGCCCGGCGCCATGGCGAAGCCCTGACGAGTTTGGAAAGGAGTACACAATGAAAATGCTAGGAATAGTACTGATTGTTCTGGGTCTGGCGGGGCTGATCTTCCAAGGCGTTACGTACACGACCCGCGAGACGAAGTTACAAATCGGCGACCTCAAGGTTACCCAGCCAGTCGAGAAGACGCTGCCGATACCGGCCATCGCGGGCGGGTTGGCCCTGGCCGCCGGCGTGGCCTTGGTCGTGGCTGATTCGCGGAAGGGGTCGTAGGGAAGATCGTGGCTTTACGTCCGCCGCCGCAAGTTTTCGGCCGGCGGTTGCTGAACGAGGCTCACTTTTTTGAAAGGAAGCAAGTATGAAGACGGCATGGATGATGGTGATGGCTTTGGCGGTGGCCGGGCTGTTTGGCTGCAACAGTCCCAAGGGCGGGGGCATGTCCTCGGACGAGGGCTTCCAGATTTCCGGGCCGGCCTTCACCACGGAGGTCAAACAGGGCGACCGCCAGACGGTGACGGTTTCACTGAAGCGAGACAAGTTCTTCAAGCAGGACGTGACGCTGCGGGCCACGGCCACCAGCGGCATCAAGGTGGAGCCGATCACGAAACTGGTCAAGGCCAACGAGTCGCCGGACGTGTCGTTCCAGATCAAGGCGCCACGTGACGCCGCCCTGGGCGAGTACATGGTCCATGTCACTGCGACGCCGGAGAAGGGGTCGCAAACGGCCCAGGACTACGCCGTGAAGGTGATCGCGCCGTAGTTGACATTTGGTAAGAACAGAAGCAGTAACGTGGCCAGCGGTTATGGCACAGAGCAGCAAGAAACCCTTTTGAGAGGAACGTCGAATGAAGAAGTTACTGGTGATCGCAGCAGTGGTAGCGTTGACGGCCGCAGTGGCCCTGGTGGGTTGCAAGAAGAGCCCCGAAGGCGGACGGTCCGGGAGCGACACGTTCAAGGTCTCCGTGCCGGCCATGTCCACGACCATCAAGCAGGGCGAGACCCAAATCGTGCGCATCAGTGTGGACCGCGGCGCAGAGTTCAAGCAGTCGGTCAAACTGGTGGTCACGGCGCCCAAGGGCCTGGATGTTGATCCGAGCAGCACGACGGTGAATCTTGGCGACAAGGGCGACGTGCAATTGACCCTCAAGGCGGACAAGGACGCCCCGCTGGGCGACCAGAAGGTCGCGGTGAAAGGCACGCCGGGAACCGGCGGCGGGCCGGGAGACACCGGAAAAGGAAGGTTGCCATGTTGTGGACTATAGCCTTAGTGCTGATGCTGTTGTGGTTGCTCGGGATGTTTACCTACCCGATGGGCGGGCTGATTCACCTAGTGCTGGTGGTGGCCCTGGTCGTCATCGTCATCCGTCTGGTTCAAGGCCGGCGGCTGACGTAGGGCGGCTTCGCTCCGGAGAGATCGCGAGGGCCGGGCGTGACGCCTGCCGCGGACGCCGGCCCCCGCGGTCGGTCGCTTGAGGGAGGCCATAGAAAGGGAGGCTGCGTTATGAAGTCAGGAACGGCCTTTGTGGTGGGGGCTTTGCTGCTGCTCTTAGTGGCCGCCTCTTTCGTCAGCGGCTGCAACACCTGGCACGGCGCCGGCCAGGATGTCGAACAGGTCGGCGATAAAATGCAGGGGAAGTAACCGGGAGAAATCAGTATCGCTTTCAACGGGCGATCACGGCAAACCCCGGTAAACCAACAGTGCGGCCGTTTATTCCAGGCGGCACAGGACAACAGGAGAAACAAAAAATGCGACTGAGACAAGTGCCACATGAAAAGAAGCATTTGGACTGCCTGAGATGCGGGGCCACCATCTGGACCGATGCGGCGCACCGGATCTGCCGCAAATGCCGGCGTCACAACGCCGAGATTTACGAGGTTCCGATGTACTGTTCCAACGGAATCCGGGGAGAAGTTGCCTCCCGGTGACCGCTCAGGTTTTACCGCAGTGACGATGACGGGGCCGCCCGAGGGGTGCGGCTCTGTGTGTTGGGTGGAGAGGCGGTTCTCCAGCGGCGCGGCCAACCAGACAGCAACTGAACGCCGGTAGATCACCCGTTCATAGCGCAGAGAAAAGCCCGCTTGGCCAGGTTCGCTCCCATTCGTGCTACTTAGGAACTCTAACAAAACATGTGGCCCAGCCGCCCCCGGCTGGGAAAGTCCGGGAAAAACCGCACAGCCGAGGGCGGCTGTGCCACATGGGCAGGAACCCAATGGGTTTTGTTAGAGTTCCTTTAGCGTAAGCTTGGCGGCAACCTCGCCGGCCAGCGCGAAGAGCTTCTTTTCCCGCTCCTGCCAACCGAGCCTGAACCACGCCTGGCCTTTGCGGGACTCTTCTCGGCGCATCGTCCGGGCCTCGCCGCTCCAGAATTCCGGAAGCTGTTTTTTGAGTTTGACCAAGGCATTCCAGACGGATTCCTGGGGGTTGCGGCCGATGTTGACCTGGCCAAGCGTCTCGAGGTCGGCGTCGTCAGTCCAGGCGGTCTTCCACATGGCGTGCTGGAGCTCGTCGAGGGCCTCCTGGCAACGCGTGGCCAGGTCGGCGCCGAGCTTGGCCTTCTTCTGGGCATCCAGGAGGGCGTCTTCCAGGAAGATTCTCGCCTCGCATTCCTGGATTCCTTCCAGGAGATATTCCAGCCGCGCCGTCGCCACCGGGCCGTCCGGCCCCGGAACCAGGAAACTGTCATAGATGTCCAGGTTGCGCCAGTTGTTCTCCGGGTAGCGTGCCCAAACCGACCCCGCGCGCACCCCATTCTTATTTTTCAGCACATACCAGAAGTCGCCACCGATGCGCCCTCCGCCATTCTGGCCGCCGGTAATGTTGAAGGCCGGGAACTCTCGCACTTCGATGGCGGAGGCACTGCTCAAATCCCCGCCCCGCCAGAACCAGCTCAACAGCGACTTGTTCCGCCAGCCGTACATCCGCCCCTTGGCCGGGTTGACATTGAAAACGATGTTGACCAAAGCGGCATAGCCGATGGGGGAGACGCCGTAGAGTCCCCTCTTGTCAAGATCCACGTCGGAGGTCTGGCCCGCATGGGCGTGGATGACCCAGGCCAGGTCGCCCGAGACGTCTTTCCAGAAGGCCACTTCCTCCTTGTTCGGCCAGAGATCGGGCATGAGGCCGAGCATCAGGTTCCGATCCTTCAGTCCGCGCTGGGCCAGGTGTTTGCGCAACTCCAAGAACATCGGCCCCCACAAGGCTTTACTGGCCGGGTCTTCATAGCGCGGCAGGGTCAGGACGGTCGCCTGGCCGGTCTTGGGGTCGAGGGCCGTCACGCGGGGGCCTTTGCCCAGCAGTTCCTCCCGCGATTTCTTGGTATCAGTTTCTCCGCCCCAGAGTCCCCGCTGGAGCGATTGCAACGACATGCAGATGTCCCAGACCTGGAGGATGACGAGTTTGGGATGGCCCAGGTTTTTCTCCGCCGAGTCCAGGTACTTGTCCACGACGGCGAAATCGTAATCGTATTTGCCGTCGCCCTTGGGAATCCAGCGGACCATCGACTGCTCGTTGCCCAGATTTGTCCGGCAGATCAGGGGCACGTACACAACCCGACCGCCGGTGGGGCTGAGCAGCTTGAACGAGCGGTCGATGAGGGACCAGTGCTTATCCGACCAGAGTGGCGTCGCGTACTCCAGGGCCAGCGTGTCGGGAGACTGCATAAAGTCCATAAAGGTACGGAAATTCTGCGAATCAGGCAGCGTCCAGTCCAGAACCTCCAGTTTCAGGGGCACGGTGACGGGGGTTGTGCCCTCGGTCTGGACGGTCACCGTGCCGGTATAGATTCCCGTTTTGGCGGTCCTGGGCACCTTTACAGAGACCCAGACGGTAGCTCCGGCCCGGCCGCGGCCGGGCGTCGTCAGCCGGCCCGCGTTGTCGGTTATTGGCGCCTCCGGCGGAGGGGCGTCGAAGAGCGCGTTCCAGCGGCCCGAACTAGCGTTGAAGTCGACGCCGTAACGCACGCGGACATTCTCGGCGGCAATGGCGCCGCCCGGACCGGACAGCGCACCTGCGGCGGCCCGCAGACCTTTGATGGGACTGCCGGACTCGACCATGATCTTGCCGGAAAAGGCGCCGCCGCGGGCGGCGACCAGCAGGATCGGTTTTAATTCATGGGCGGCTTCCATTGACGGGTCGTCGGTGCAGACGTCGCTGGTCCAGATGGTGACGGCGCCCGCCGGCGGAGTTGCGGCCGCCTGAGCCAGAAGCCGCGGCCCCGTCGCGCTTAGAACCATCGCCGCAACCGTCATCGCCACCAGGTACCGCATTCTGCTCCTCCTTTGAATTGTTCTAAATCAGATAATTTCCGAACCTGGCTATGACCCGCGAGTACAGAGTCACAGATTTAAACCGCCGCCGGCCAACGGAGGTATCGACGAAAACGAGCCGCGCTTTATTGCCTCACGGGCTTCGTCTGCGCAGGGAGTGAGTTGCAGAAGGGAAAATGGTGGGCCTATCGGCGCTGTAACTCAAACTCGCAAAGACCTGACTCTGAAGTCCAGCCTATTTCGCCAGGCCCTTGATCTGGTCCAGCAGCCCGGAACCGCTGGTGGGCATAGAAGGAATGGCCAGTTCCCCCTCCTTGCTCATCGGCACACGCATCGACCCCATGACGGGAACATCCGCCGACAGCCCCAGGTCGGCCTTGTAGGGAATCGTCGTGCCCGGCCGCACCCCTTTGACCGCCTTGATCAGGTCCATATAGCTGATCCGCACCGGCACGCTCAACATCTTGCTGGCGTTGGCCGGCACCGTGCCCAGCGTGGTCGCCTGGCCCGTCAGAAACTGTTGGCCCGAACTGGACAGGGCGTAGTCGAGGTTGCTCAGCGGCAGCGGCACGCTGTACGGATTGCCGACCTTGACGTCGAAGAGCATGGTCGCCTCGGTCACCCCGGCATTCTGAATCTTGACACCGGTAATCTCGGCGCTGGGTTTGTTCATCATGCCGCAGCCCGTCAACCCTGCCAGCAGCATCGCCGCGGTCACGGTGATCAGAAACCGATTTGCTCTTCGTTCATACATTGCCCCGTTCTCCTGAAAAACGTGCCCTTAGGTTCCGTACGTCGAGTCGATTATAGCCCGGTTCTCGTCCGACCCATAATTGAATTTCCCAGGTGCATCGCCAGTTCTGGTCCAACCCCAGGACGAATGCTATTGCGGTGTAACGGTTGTTGCGCTATGATGCGTATGCCAATGGAGGGCAGCGCGTGCCTGTCCCCCGGACGAGCCTGACTTTTGTCCACTTTCAGGAGAAAGCCCATGAGACTGACGAGGTGTCTGGCTGGTTTTGCGATGTAGGCGTTGCTGGCGACCGTGCCGGTCGGGTGCGGCGGCAAGCCGACTCAGGCTAATTACGACAACGACTCTAAATAAGGAGCAGACATGAAGACCTTTACTTTCGCTTCCATCATTATTGGCTTGTTGCTGCTGGGCGTTTGTTCGACGGGCTGCAAGAAGGAAGCACCGACACCCAACAACACCGCAACTCAAGACGCCGCCGCCAAGGCTGCCGCCGATGCCGCGGTCAAGGATGCTGCGGACGCGGCGGCCAAGGCGGCCGCTAATGCTGCCGCCGCCAAGGATGCCGCGGCCAAGGCTGCCGCTGATGCTGCGGCCAAGGACGCTGCGGCTAAGGCGGCCGCTGATGCTGCGGCCAAAGACGTTGCGGCCAAGGCTGCCGCGGACAAGGCTGCCGCTGACGCCGCGGCCAAGGCGGCCGCTGACACTGCGGCCAAAGACGCTGCGGCTAAGTCTGCCGCTGACACTGCGGCCAAGGATGCTGCGGCGGCCAAGGCTGCCGCTGACAAGGCTGCCGCTGACGCTGCGGCCAAGGCTGCCGCTGACACAGCGGCCAGGGACGCCGCAGACAAGGCGACCGCTGCCAACGAGACCATGCTCCAGAAGATCATGGACATGATCAAGAATGGCAAACTTGACGACGCCGAGAAGGCCCTGTCGGGTATGGAGTCCAACTCGAGTGTGATGCCCGCTTCGCTCCAGGACAAAGTCAAGGCCGCTCGAACGGCCCTGGATCTCAAGAAAGCCACCGGAGGGTTGAAGGTGCCAGGTTTTGGCAAATAGCCCTGACCCCTCGACTGGTCTGTAATCCGAGAGCTTGCGGCCGGGAAACCAGCTGCAAGCTCTCTTCTTGATGATGTCGGCTTTGTGGTTTTGTCGGGCGACCTTCGTCTACACAGAGAACGAGTTGCAGATCATCTGGCCGGCTCGGACGCCGTCGGGCTGAGGCGCCAGATGCGGAGGGCCAGGCCGTCGAGTTTCTCGGTGAAGACGCCGTCGGCGGCGAGCGGCTTCTCGTTGATCGCGTCGGACAGTTGCCACGTGCGGCCCAGGCCGGGAACCTTGAGCGTGACGGTCTGTTCCTGGGCCTGGCCGTTGAGAAGGAAGACGTAGTGGCGGCCGTCGAGTTGGCGCGTGGCCAGGTCGAGAAGGCCGCCGGGCAGGTCGCCGGTGACGGTGATGGGCAGGGTCGAGGGCGGGGCCGTGAGGGCCGGGGTCAGGCGCTCGATGAGTCGCGAGTTCGAGGCGATTTCCTGTTCGCTCTGGGCGGGGATGGTGGCGAAGATGAACGGGTCGAAGGAGATCGGGAAGAAGCAGATGCCGTTGGCGCCGTGGATGAGGGCGAGCCAGATCTGGAAGCGCAGTTCGGCGCGGGTCGGGGCGCTGTAGCGCCGCCCGCCATCGGAGTTCTTGTGTTTCCACTCGTGCGGGTCGAGGTCGGGCCAGATGCTGACCTGGCCGCCGGGTCGGTTTTGGCAGAGCTCTCGTACGCGGTCGACGACGATGGCGACGTTGCGGAGGTTCCGCTCGCCGGGGTTGACTTCGGGCCAGACGTGGCAGATGACGGCATCGGTGGTGCGAAGGGCCTGGCGGTAGAAGTCGCTCTCGCGGCCGTCGAGGAAGTGGTAGACGTTGATGTTGCGCATGACGAAGCGACCGGGGTAGCGCTGGTGCAGATCGGCCAGTTCGCGGGCGGCGCTGTCGAGGTCGAGTCGGCCGGGCTCGATGTTTTCGCCGAGGACGCCCCAGACGCGCGGCGTGAGCGGGTCGCGGCTGGGCGGGTTGATCAGGCCCAGGCAGGTCCGCTCGGCCTCCTGGTCGAGGTCCGCGGAACGGTAGCGGAAGAGCTGGGGTTTTTCCACTTCGCCGCCGATGGCGCAGGTGAGGCCGAGGTTGCGGAAATATTCGAAGAGGTAAGCCGGTTCGGACCAGACGGCCAGCGGCACGGCGGGCCGGCCGTTGATTTCGACTTGTCCGTGGTCGCCGAGGCGGACGCTGGCGGGCTGGTCGTGGGCGGCGGTTTTTCCGGCCGGCGGGGCGGCGCCGCAACCGGCCAGGGCGGCGGCAAGCAGCACAGTTGCGGCAACGGCACGGCGGCTCATTTGGTTTTTGCACCGCCAGTCAATTCGCTTCTGTGATTCAGTAGTCGAGGCCATTGGAACTCCTGGGTTGGGGCGTCAACTGCCTGTTCAGCAACCTACTGGCTATCCCAAGGCAGGCAGTACTCGGTCTCCGATAAGCGTCCCATTCCTTCCACCGGGGCGATGACCAGCCCCGGAGCGATCTTGAGCTTGGGATAGGTCTCGCGCAGGGCTTTGATACCCCGCGTAGGCGTGTCTTGTATGCTATGCTTGAATTCTGACCACCACATCATCAACTATCAAGGAAATTCTCGGACATTCCGCCCGGGCGAGTCCGGGATGTCGCAAGGCTATAGCGCCGAAATCCCTACAAATACAGGCCGAAATGAGCGAAGCCCGCGGCTGGTTGGCCACGGGCTTCGTCTACACTGAGAGCGAGTTGCAGAAGAGAAAATGGTGGAGGCGGCGCTCCATCGGTCAAAACGTGCCAAGTTAGCAAGAGCTTACGTTCCGTGCCTCACCACACTTCGTGGCAGTTTACCACTCTGCCGGCTGATCGGCAACTGCAACCGAACGCTAACTCCGGGATACAGAGAGGGCTAGATCACTTCACTTCAGTACGCACCAGACGGACGAAGTTCAGGATACGGATGACGTCGCCCTGTGGTCCGCGGCCATGTGGAAAATCGGCGGCGTTTTCAGTGGTCCTCATGGGCCGGCTCCTTTTTCGCGGGCGGTGGCTGGGGCGGCAACATCGTAAGCGAATATGATCTCGCCGTTGGGATGATCTTTGGTCGCCTCCTGAGGCAAGTGAGCGCGGACATATTCCACCCGCACCTTTTCCGGCGAGACGGTCACGCGGATGTGGCCCGCGTTCCCGAGAAAAGTGCCTTTTTTGTAACCGTAGTTTTCCTGGTCGCGGATGCGGTCGGTCCCGGCAAAACTCGGCTGGGGAACCATCTGGTAAACAATGCCGTCAAGGTCTTGCCGGGCAAAGAAATTGTCGTGAGCTTTGAAAACCACTGCCACGTGGTGGCGCAGGAGCAACTGGTGGACCGGCATGTCCCAGCCAGGGCGGTGGTCCTTGAAACCATCGCTGCCGTCGGCGTTCTTCCCGCCCCATTCGTTGAATGAGGCGACTTCCACTCCGCCGCGCGCCGCCTGGTCGCCACAGAGGAGGTTGTGGATGAAGACGAGTTTGAATTTCGCCTGGCTTTGTTTGAGGGTTTGTTCGAGCCAGCGGTATTGGGCCTGGCCCAGCGACCAGGCCCACCCATCACCGCCGCCGCGCTGCCGCACGGTATAAGAGAAGGGATCGAGCACAACAAAAAGGGCATCGCCCCAGGTCCAGGCGTAATAATTCTGGGGCAGGCCGCAGAGAGGTTTGGAGGTGGTGTTGCCGGAATAGAAACTGTCGGGCACGGGATTGGAAAAATAGCGTTTGCGGATCAGGTTCGACCAGACCGCGAGGCAGTCGGGCGTGCCATCGTCATAGCGGGCGCTCTCGCCGTCATGGGTGCCCAGGGCGAGGAAGATCGGGGCGGCGCTGCCGATTTGTCCGAGGTAATAGCGTTGGGCCAGGTACTGGGCGGCGGCCTCGTCGCGGGTGGCGTGCTTGTCGGTCATGAAGAGGTTGCCCAGGTCGAGGTGAAAGTCGGGCTGATCGGCCAGGATGTTGGCCAGCGTGCGCTGGTATACCTCGGGGCTGGTGTGCTCGTCGAGGTGGACATCGGCCGTCAGGGTGAAGGTGAAGGTGCGGGCGGCGGGACGGGCAGTGTGAAAACTGTATTCCGGGCTGTTCGTGAATTTTTCGGCGCCGGGCGGGCGCGAGCGGAACTGGTAGAAGTAACGGGTGTCGGGTTGCAAGTCGCCGAGGACCAGTTCGGCGGGTTCGCCTTTCTTGAACTGTTTCCCCGGCGTGGGTGCGGCGTAAGAGCCGGCCTGGGTGCCGCAGGCGAGGCAACCTTCCAGATCCTGGTACGCCAGTACGCTCAAAGTGACGGAATTCTTTTCCGGGCGAGCCAAAATCAAATCAAACGAATGGGTGGGGACGGTGACGTTGAAACTCGTTGCGCCCGGCGGGTTATGTCCGCCCGCTTTGGCCGGCGGCGTGTCACTCCCCGCCGCGCCCAACCCGGCGACGGAGAGCGCCGCCAGAAGAACGAGCCGGATGAATTGCAGTTCAGTCATGGGGCGCCTTTCGGTTTGATCGTGTAGCTATGGGCCACCTCGCCGTTCTTTCGCTTCTCGGTTTCATCTTTGGGCAGCCAGGACCGGACGTATTCCACCTTGACCTGTTCGGGCGATACGGTGACGCGCAGGCGGCCGGAGTTGGACAGGGTGACCCCGGACCGAGACGCTTCCTGGTTGTAGGTCGCGTAGCCCTGGTCGGCGGGCAAAGGCAATTCCTGGTAGACGAGGCCGTCGCGTTCCTGGCGGGCATAAAGGTGGTCGTGGCCCTGGAAGAAAACCGTCACGCCATTCTTGACCATTAACTGGTGGATGGGCAGGTCCCATCCGGGACGGTGCTGGGCGAACTCGTTGACGCCTCTTTTATTATGGCCGCCCCACTCGAACAAGTCAGCCTCTTCGATGCCGCCGCGCCCGGTGCCGAGAACGTGGTGCGAGAAAACGAATACCAACTGTACAGGTCACTGGCATAGGTCATCACGGCCACGGACGTGCCGGGAGGCAGGCCGCGCATCTTGCTGCTGATCTGATCGTTCGTGATATCCGGCCAGGAATTCCAGCCCTTGCCCTTCATGGCGTCCAGGTAAGCCTTCTGGGTGGAAGTGAGGGAGTTGAGGATGTTGGCATAGAGCAAAGCACGGTCGAAACTGATCTGGCCGTCGATGAGGTAAAGCTCCCGAGACACCTTCTTCACATTGCTGAGGTTCAGGCCTGTCGCGCCGGTCGGAAGATCGCCCTCGATGAGACGGCGAAAAGCCTTCATCAGGGCAAACCGCTTGTAGCCGTAGAGATTTATCTGGCTGAGCTGATTGGTGGCCAACGTCTCCAGTTGGGCAAGTTGGCTGTCGGTCAGAATGTAGATGACGTTGTTGGCGACGCGGGTCAGGAAGCTGGTGTTATGGCCCATGTTATCGGGGTCGTTGTCCCGCAAATACTGGAAGCCGGTGTAGTCGGCCACCTTGCCCGGAGGAAAGAACGACTGGGCGTCTAGGTTGCCGGTCATCATGGCCAGACCGTCAAAAGCCAGAGTGGCCCGCTGCCCCCCGTCGGCCAGAGTGAGACTCATGGTGAAGGCGGGGGCGGAGTCCGCCCGGCTGCTCATGGCAACCACCAGGAGCAGCATCATACTACGGCACGCGATTCTCAGGATGTTCACAGCCTGCTCCTTTCTTGTTCGGCCGGGCCTCTTCGGCACAACCGGGTCGGTGGGCGAGATTTTATTTACCTGTCGTTCCAGTCGGGGTGGCCGGCGCCTTGAAGTCCGCTGGCAACACGCCGAACAGGAAATCGGTGTTCTCAATGGTCGGCATGCTGATGGGCGCGGAGTAAAGGAACGGCCCCTTGGGATCAGCCGGGTTGGTGGCACGCATGCCAGCCAGCTTGGACTTTTGCTCGGTGGTGAGCGTCTTGCCTACCTTGGCGAAGGCGGAGGCGTAAAGAAAAGACATTTCACCGTCGAGTTCGCCGTAGCGTTTGGAGAGCGCGAGCACCTTGTCCTGATCGGCGGTGTCGCCCTTCTGGAAGCGGCGCAGCTCGGTGGAGATGGCGCGGCGAGTGGTGACGATTTCGGCCAGATCCTTACGCTGGAGGTCAGGCAGGTCGGTAATGAGCTTGCGCTGGGCGTCGGTAAGTGCGTTCAGGAAAGCCTCGCCACTATCGCCGGTGAGCGAGGTGCTGATGGAGTAGTCCTGCTTACCCATGGCCGGGGCGGTCTTCATGCCGAAGCCGCCGAAGTACATGCCGTGGCGTTCGGGGCAGAAGTAGGTGTCGGCGTCTATGGAACCGGCGTACCAGGCGAACATCTCGCTGGCGTAGGTCATGACGGCGACGTTCACCTCGTGGGACATACTCCGTTTGTCCAGTTGCTCCGGCACGTCCGGCCAAGTGCGGGAATCGCCGAATTTGAGCTTGGCCAGGGCGGCTTTCTGCTTGTCGTCGAAGGAGCGGATGACGGCGCCCATGACTTTCGCCCGCTGATAGGACAACTTGCCGTCGAGAGTGTAGAGGTCGGCCGAAAACTTGACGACCGCGCTCTTGTCGAGGCCCTTGCTGCCGGCGGGAAGGTCGCCTTCGAGATTGCGGCGGAAGGCTTTGATGAGCGGGAATCGCTTTTCGGCGAAGCTCTGGATGTCGGCTTCCTGTTCCTTGGCCAGGGCGAGAAGCTGGGCCTTCTGGTCGGCGTTGAGGATGGCCAGCGTGTTCTCGGCAATCTTGGTCAGAAAGGAGGTGTTGTGGCCGCCCTCCTTGGCGTCGATGTCGCGCATGTACTGAAAGCCAAAGTAGTCGGAGACCTTGCCGGGCGGAAGGAACGTGTCCATGGCGAAGTCGCCGGTTAGGAAGGCCAAGCCATCGAAGGCGATGGTGTGAAGCTGGGCCTTGTCGCTGGTGGCCTGTTCGATGGAGTAGCGGTGGGCGTTGTCTTGGGTTTGCGGGCCGCGCGGCGGGCCGGGCGGCGGCTGATTCTGGGCCAGGGCGCTCCAGGCACATAAGCCTACGATCAACGTTAGAACCGCCATTCTCGTTTTCATCACCTGATCTCCTATTAGATGTTCACCTGTTCCAGGTCCGCTATCTTGATCCGCCCTCCGTCCCCGGAGGCAGCGCCTGTTTTTCTCGTATGGGGTAACAACTCATCCGACGTTTCCCGGCACTACGGCCTGTTGGTCTCCTCCTCCGTCATGTGCGCTGCGGAACTGAACCAGGCGGCCGAAAGCGGTGCTTCGCTGGCCAAGTCGAATGCTAGCCGACACGGTTCCCGGTTGCCCTGCACCTTGGCGCGGTCAAAGACAATGCGCCTGGGCATAGCCGTTTGAGGATCGGCCCAGATCTCGATGGTTTCCGGCCCCTTCACCTCGCGGGAGTTCCGGCGCACACGCACATGTCGCAGTACCTGCTGGCCAGAGGGCAGCGGCGCCTGGTCGAACTGCTCGACGGTATAGTCCACACGAATCCGCTCCAGCGTCTGGTGAAGATCGGAGAACGGCACATTCGCCATGATCGGGGGCATCGGGATTCCCCCGGCTCCGAGACCGGCCTTCGTTTCGGCCAGAACGCCGGCCCGGACCCGCCAACTCTGACGGCCATCGTAGCCGTCGAAGATGACCCCGCCCTGCGGATCATTCCGAACCAGCAGGTACTGATATCCGTCCCGAAGGTATAACGTCGCATCATTCAGGCCTGGTTTAGGCAGCATCGCCGGCACGCGGCCTTCGGAGTCCTCTTGCGCCGGGGGTGCGGGCATGTCCACCATGTTGATGTGGTACGTGCGATCTCCAGGGCGGCCCAAAGCGCCGAGTATGTCATTCAGGGAAGCCATTGCCGGTGTCGGTTGGTACGTGAACACCAGTACCCCAATGGCCAGCAGAACCATGGCTGCGGCGGCCCAGGCGCCTCGTTTGGCCCAGGTGGGTAGTCGCCGTGTGCGACTCGGTGATAGCAATTTCTCCGATTCACGAATAGCCTGCATGGCTCGTTGCACGCGCTGCTCCCGGATCTCATCTGCTTGGTCGTCGTGCAGATGAATCAGGAGTGCGTGGACCAGCCGGTCATCGGCCTGACGGTCGGTACCTGTGGGGCGAGCCTGGTCATTGTCATGGTCCATAGATCATCACCTCGTCGTGCTCAGGACAGCCTTCCGCTCCAGACATTCCGCCAGTTGCACACGCGCTCGCTGGAGTCGTTTCTGGATCACATCTCTGGTCGTGGCCAGGTGCTGAGCGATCCACTCCGTGGCCTGGCCCTGGCGGTAGTGCAGTTCAATCGGTTCCTGGTACAGCGGTTCCAGACGCGCGATGCAGTCCCTCAAGGCTGCGATCTTCTCATCGAACGTGTCGCCGGGCTGTCGGTCGACCTGCGTCATTCGCTGGTCCAGGTAATCGAGGACGCGCTCGTCGGAGAAAGGAATTTCGCGGGCGGCCTGGCGATAGTGGGCCAGGACGAGACGCTTGGCGATCCCCCGCAGCCACGCGCCGAAAGGACGGACACGGTCATACTCGCCGATCTTTCGCCAGGCAATCAGCATGGCTTCCTGAAACAGATCATCGACCGTGGCCTGATCTTCGACACTGGCTCGCAGGAAAGCCGTGAGCGAGTCGGCGTTCTCCCGTACGAGAACCTCGAACAGCGTGAGCGCCTCAATCGGCCGTGAGTTCCGCTCTGTCTGTGGCCCGGTGTCGTCGTGATCCATACCAATCACTGCTCCTTTACTCCTTATTGTCAGCTAATCCTTCCGGATGGACAAGAAAATATGACCGGGGCGTTTTTTTTGTCCGTAGGGGACGGTCTTCACGCAAGAAGAGACAACAGGCGTCCGCTAAGGACCCGGAGGCGAGCGTCCATGACAACCACGCCGCGAGATCTGATTTGGGCCATGCTTCTGGTAACAACCGTCGCCGCAGCCGGTGGTGGCTGTGGTCAACAGACTGCTGTAGTGGCCGGCAAGACGTTCGTGGTTCGCAGCCCCGAAGTGGCCGACGGCGGACATCTGCCGAAGGATTACACGGGCGACGGGACCAGTTCCACGCTGCCGCTGGAGTGGAGCGGCGCTCCGGAAGGAACAAAAGCCTTCGCCCTCATCATGCACCATGTGGCACCTGACCGGACCAAATGGTACTGGATCCTCTATAACATTCCGGCCGACATCACGAGTCTGCCCAAGAACGTCACCGGCGTTGGAATCCTGGGGAGCAACAGTGTGAACGGCAGGGTCGAGTACGCCCCTCCGCACTCGAAGGGGCCGGGGCCGAAGACCTATATCTACACGGTCTATGCCCTGTCGTCGCCAGTCGAGCTTGACGTCAAGCCCGCCGAGGTCAACCGTGACGTGCTTCTGGCCGCCATGAAGGAGAAGATTCTCGCCAGTGCGGAACTGCGCGTCGTTTATTCGCGAGATGTGCGACCGCCCGTACCCCAGAGCATATCGGATCGGTAGAGGTCAGCAGATGTCGCTAAGTTACAAGGATAAACCGTAGTAGCGAACCTCATGGTCAACGACCTTGTACGCCCGGATCTTCACGGTGCTCAGCCGACGTTCTTCAGGCTTTGGCGCTGCCGACGCGGAATCGCGCAAACTCCGTGCGGTCTGCCTGCTTTTGGGGGATGGCCAACACGTTGTCCGTCCCGTTCCGCGGGTCTCGCAGCGCAACGTCCGGTTCCGTCTTGGCGTAGGCTCGCAGGATGCCCGCCGCCGGTTGCAGGTCTTCGTCGCCGTCCGCCCCACGGCAGAGAACGCTGGGGCCGACTCCGCCAATCGGCACCAGCAGCCGGTCTCCTTCACGCCACGACTTTTCGACAAGAGAGTTTTCCTCGGCATTGCGGCCGCAGACGACCTTGGCCCCGCTCGGAAATCGAAAATGTCGCCCGTAGCGCAGCAGCACCACGTCGGCCAGGCCGCAGGCGGGCTCGTGTTCCAACAGATCGCGGAATCGCGCCGCAAACTCCGGGTCGGTCAGAAGGCACCCGCCGGCCGGCTGGGGATAGTCCTTGAAACCATACTTGGCCGCCAGATCGAATTGCGGCTGGCGACCGCGCCCCTGGATGGCCGCCAATTGCTCGCGCCGCACGAGGCCGCGGCGCTCGGCGTCGGTGGCCGGTAGAAGTTGCCCCGACAGCGGCCGCACGATCCGTCCCTGTAGGCCGGATTCCCGCTCGATCAGGTCCATTGCCTGCCGCCGCTGCGACATGGGGCGCTCGCCCAGAACCTCGCCCGTGGCCACGAAGTCCGCCCCGAGTTCCTCCATCAGGGCTTTGGCCTGCCGGAACATGAAGAGGCGGCAGTCGAGGCAGGCATTCATCTGGCTGCCGCGACCGAAACGCGGGTGTTTCAGCACCTCCAGGTAGTCCTCCCCGCAGGCGATGACGCGGCAGTCCACCCCAAGCTGACCAGCCGACACCTGAGCCTCGGACTGGCCGTGGCTGCGCGGCGCGCCATCCCAGAACGGGGAGGTGAAGTTCACCGCCGTGACCTCGACGCCCATCTCCAGAAGCATCTTCCCGGCCAGCGTGCCGTCGAGCCCGCCGGAAAGTAATAGAATCGCCTTGACCACAGTTGCTCCTGAATCGTCCGGCTCGGACTCACTCTTTCCGCAACAGGATGATTTTGAGGAAACCGCCGGGACCGGCCGAATCCTGCCGCACGATCCGCAGCCCGCTGCCTTCGAGAATCGGTCCCAGTTGCCGGTTGACGTTGGTGCCCAGCGATTTCAGCACCGGATTGACGAGCCGCAGGATCAGCGGCACCGGGCGGTCGTCGGCCAGAAACTTGTCCATGACCACGGCCCGCCCGCCGGGTCGCAGAACACGGGCCACCTCCCGGGCGCAGCGCACCGGATCGGGGATGACGGCCAGGATCAGGTGCAGGACCACCACGTCGAAAGAGCCGTTGGGAAAGTCCAGGGCCTGGCCGTCCATGACACGGGCGTCAACCTCGCGGCCCAGTCGGTGGGCGCGGCGGCGCAGACGCCAGAGCATGGCCGGGGTCACGTCGATGGCGGTTATGTGGACACCCGGCGCGATGAACTTCAGGTCCAGCCCGGTGCCCGCGCCGACAATCAGGACTCGTTCTCCGGGCTGGAGTTCGGCCAGGTTGATGGAGCGGCGCCGCCAACCGGCAAACCATAGAACCAGCAGATCGTAGAAGGGCGACCATAGCGTGTAGCAGAGGCGATACCAGATGCTCAACGGGTCCATTTTCATGGTGGCTAGCGGAATCACTCCTTCTCATCCGTCACCGGCACGCCGTGGCCCGGCTTGTTGGCGTAGAGCAGCCAGTAGATCACCGGGATGACGAACAGGGTGAACACGGTGGAGGCGAGCAGGCCGAAGATCAACGCCCAGGCCAACCCGGAAAAGATCGGGTCAGTGGCAATGGGCAGGGCCGAGAGCAAGGCTGTGGCGGCGGTCAGGAGAATCGGCCGCAGGCGGACGCTGCAACTCTCGATGATGGCCTGGGGCAGCGTCTTGCCGCGGGCCAGTCCGTGGTGGATGAAATCGACGATGATGATCGAGCTGCGCGTGACGATGCCGGCCAGGGCGATCATGCCGATCATGGCCGTGGCGGTGAAGCACACCGGGTTGGCGTAGTGGCCGATGGTATGCGAGCCGAGGTGGTTGAGGAGCCAGAAGCCGGGCATGATGCCGATGACCGTGAGCGGAATGGCCATCATCACCACGAGCGGAATGACGAACGATTTGAGCTGGGCGACGAGGATGATGTAGATGGCGATCATGGCGGCGACGAAGGCCAGGCCCATGTCGCGGAAGACGTCGATGGTCATGTTCCACTCGCCCTCGCCGGCGAAGTCGGCGCGAATGGCGGCGGGAATGGCCCACGGGATGCCGCCGCCGGGCGAGAGGATGGAGCGGTCGGCTACGGGCCGCGGCGCCGTCTGGGCCACCCAACCGTTGCCTACGCCGTGGGCGCCGGTGAGAGCGGCGGCACTGTGCCTCTGGTCGGCCTTGATGTCGAGGACGACATCGGCCGGCGGGCGGCCGGTGGTTTCGCCGGTGATGTAAACGACCGGCTGTAGGTTCTTGTGATAAATAGTCTGGTCGACCTGGGACTCCTCCCAGCGGCCGAGTTCGCCAAGCGGGGTGAGTTGGCCGGCCTGGCCTTTGACGCTCAGTTCCGCCAGCCGTTGCTGACTCGCCCGGATGGCCCGCGGCAAGCGGAGTTGAATTTGTAGCGGGTTGCGTTCGCGTTCAAGATGAACCACGCCGCCAGCGGCACCGCCCAGGGCCAGTTGCATGGTCTGGGCGATGTCGGCGGTAGAAATACCGCTGAGAGCAGCCTTTTCCTTGTCCACGGTGAAGGTCAGTTTGGTGAACGGTGCCTCGGACGTGTCGTCCACGTCAGCTAGGCCGGGCTCCAGTTCCATGCGGTTGCGGACGGCTTTGGTCGCCTCCAGCAGGTCGCGGTAACTGTTTTCCGGCTGCCCGTAAATCTCCGCGACCACGGTCGAGAGCACCGGCGGTCCGGGGGGCGACTCGACGATCTTCAGGTTGACGCCGTTGGCGGCGGCAATCTTCTTCAGGTCGTCGCGCAGCCGCAGGCCGATGGCGTGAGTCTGATCAGCCCGCAGCTTGCGGTCGGCCAGGTTGACGGCGATGTCGGCCACATTGTCGCCGCGCCGCAGGTAGTAGTGGCGGACCATCCCGTTAAAGTCCATGGGCGAAGAGAGGCCGACGTAAGAGGTGAAGTCGGTCACTTCGGGCACGGTGGTCAGGTACTGTTCGAATTGCCGCACGGCGGCGTCGGCATGTTCAAGGGTCGTGCCGCGGTCGAAGTCGAGCAGGAGTTGTAACTGGTCCTTGTTGCCATAGGGCAACATCTTGAGCGGCACGCTGCGCGTGACCGCCAGCGAAACGGCCCCGGCCATGAGCAGGCCCATCAAGCCGAGGAAAGCCAGGGCTTTCCAACGCTTGGTCACCAGCGGCTTCATCAACCGCTCGAAGAGGCGGTACAACCGTCCTTGCGGAGCTTCGCCCGCTGGGTGCGCGGTTGCTTGTGGCGTCGTGGTGGCGCTCGGGCGGCCATAGTGCTTCTTGAGCAGGTGATAGGCCAGCCAGGGCGTGATGGTGAAAGCCACGACCATCGACATAATCATGGTAACGGGGACGTTCAGGGCCATGGGCCGCATGTACGGCCCCATCATGCCGGTAATGAAATAGAGCGGCAGGAAGGAGACGATGACGGCGAGCGTGGCGGCGATGAGCGGCGGGCGAATCTCGCTGACTGCTTCCAAAACGACGGGCCGCGAGACCTTGCGGCGCAGGATGAAGTGGCGGACGATGTTCTCGACGTCGACGATGGGGTCATCCACCAAAAGGCCCAACGAGAGGATCAGGGCGAAGAGCGTGACGCGGTTGATGGTCAGGCCAGCCAGCAGGTTGACGGAGAGAGTCAGCCCGAAAACCACCGGCACGGCCAGGGTGACGATCAGCGACTCGCGCCAACCCAGACCGAGGGTCAGGACGGCCACAACCAGCAGCAGGGCGACGGCCAAGGCTTCGAGCAGATCGTTGACCTTGTCGTTGCTCGACAGGCCGGTGTTGCGGGTGATGACCAGTTGGACGTTGTCGGGTACGGTCTCGCGCTGGAGATGCTGAGCCGCGGCGATGACCTCGTTGGCCACGGTGACGGCGTTGGCACCCTTCTTCTTGGCGATAGCAACCGTCACTGCGGGGGTGGTGTTCTCCTCGACCGCTGATTTCGTGTCGGCGACGCGCGGCGACTCATTCACCGCCACGACCGAGCCGGCGACGCCGGGACGATCTTCAACGCCGCGCGCCGGACCCCAGCCGTGGCGGACATAGGCGGTCGTTTCGGCCGGTCCGTCAACGATGGTGGCCACGTCCTTGAGAAAGACGGGCCGGTCGCCGGACACGCCGATGACGAGGTTCAGCACCTCCTGGGTCGTCTGAAAAGCCTTGCCGGTCTCAACACGGTACGGGCGATCATTGACCGAAAAATCACCGGCAGTCATCGTGACGTTGGAGGCCGCCAGAGCCCGCGTGAGTTCCAGCGGGGACGTGTGGTAGGCCTTCATCCGGTCCGGGTCCACGTAGACCATGAGCACGCGCGGCTCGCCGCCGATGCAATAGGCCCGCGAGATGTCCTTCACCGCCGCCAGTCGCTCGACCAGTTCCTCGCCGACGCGACGCAGGGCGTAGCCGTCGGGCGGGGCGAAGCCGGGCTTGCCGGCCAGAGTCAATGAGACGATGGGCACGTCGTCGATCTCGACCGGCTTAACGACCCAACTGGTAACACCGGGCGGCACGAGGTCGAGGTTCTCGTTGATCTTCTTCTGGAGCTTGACCAGGCTGCGCTCGCGATCCTCGCCGACATAGAAACGGACGGTGATGACGGCCTGGTCCGGTCGCGACATGGAGTAGACATACTCCACCCCGTCGATCTGGTAAAGAATCTTCTCCAAAGGCGTCGAAACGAGTTGTTCGATCTCTTGGGCCGAGTAACCGGGAGCGCTGACATATACGTCAGCCAGTGGCACGATGATCTGTGGGTCTTCCTCGCGCGGCGTGAGCAGAATGGCGGTGACGCCCAGGGCCACCGAGAGAACAATCAGAATGAGCGGCAGATTCGACCGCAGAAACAGGTCCACCACGCGGTTCACAAACCCGTGCGGTTTGGGCGT
>CAIYVX010000005.1 GCA_903929765.1 uncultured Planctomycetia bacterium | reverse complement strand
GTCACGTCAAACCCCGGCTCCGGCAGACCCTGACCCGTAATCACCGGATCTTTCTGATCGATCACCCCCAGCCCGGCCCCCGGCGACAGCTTCGCCGCAAACTCCTTGAACGAGGCATTAAAATCCGCTCGGCCGCACTGTGCGTCCGCCCACAGCAACCCGCCCTTCTTCAACCACGCCTGCAACTTCGCCAGCCGCTCCGCCGGCACCGCAAAAGCATTGTGCCCGCTCAAATGAATCACGTTCACCCCGTCCAGATTATCCAGCGTCTTCTCGTCAAACGGCCGCACCTCCAGGGCGACATTAAACGCCTCCTTCATCGTCTCCGCCAGGTGCCGCGGGCCGCGCACGTCCGTCAGCCGCACTCCCTCCACCGGCCAGTCCACCAGCACCAGTTTCCGCTCCTGCTCCGGCGCCGCCGGCCGCGGCTTTTTCTCGTCGTCCAACTCGCGGCAAACCGGCTTCTGATAATCCAGCCGGCTCCTGATCGCCCGCCGGTCGCAGGCGTAACGGGCCAGGTTCATGCCCAACTGAAAATAGCTCTGATAATGATCCTGTGCGTTCTGGTTCCAGGCACAGGAAATGTCCTGCGTCATCAGAAAAATCCGGTCTCGACAACCGTCGAACATGTGGAACATGGTCGGTATCGGCCCCTTGATGTCGTTGTGCACCTTCAGCAGCGGATGCTTGCGGTCCACCGCCTTCAGTTCCCATTCCGGCCAGACCTCCTTGGCCATCTTGCGGAACCCCTGAGTGAACTCCGGCGTCGAGCAGCAGGCCTCCGCCACCAGCGTCCCCCCCGAATCCGTGTACAGCCGCAACTTCTTCTTCTGTTCCGCCGTAAAATTCGGAAACTTGTGCCCGTTAAAAAACAGTATCGGCGCGTCCAGCCACGTCTCCACCGGATCCTTGATGTCCACGATCTGCCAGTTGACGCGCCGCTCCAGGCCGATCTCCCCGATGTAACCAGATATGTTCGCAATGTCCAGCAAATCATTGTTCCAGTCCGCTTTGGTGTCCAGCTTGTTGTAGTAGACCGGCGCGCTGCCCTTGGTCAAAAACAGCAGGCTCCAGGACAACTCGCAGGTGTCTTTGCTGACATCCTTGCCCAGCAGATACTTGGCCCCTTCCTGGAACCAGTTCAGCCCGCCGAAAGTCTTACGCCCCGAAGCGTTGGCGCAACGCTCCAGACCATAGAGATAATACGTGCCATTGCCATAGCTGGCCTTCACGCTGTTCCAGCCGTTCAACGCTTTCGACTGATCGTCGCCGCCGTCCTTCTTGAGACCTAAATCCACCGGCAGGTTGCGGTTCAGCCAGCCCAGCCCGCGATCAATCGCCTCCGGCTGTTTCTTCGTCCCGCACTGCTTGGCCGCCGTGCCGTTGAACACCCCCTCATAGCCCGCATTCAACCGGTCCAGCGTGATGTACAGGTTCGCCAGCCCCCCCGCGGTCATCGTGCCGTAGGCCTCGTTGTCGGGTATCGCGCCGTCAATCACACCGTAGCCCCAGCCGCCGTTCAGCGCCTGCGAGTCGATCATGTGCTGCTGAATCGCTTCCCAATACTCCCGCGGAATCTCGATGCCACGAATCGCCGCGTCGCGCAACCCCAACACGCCGTACTGCGTGTTCGAGTGGTCGCCCCGGCCGGCATCGGGAAAGTAACCGAAATACCCCACAATCTTCTCGCCACGCTTGATCGATTTCATCAACGCTTGGGCGTCGTGCATCAATAGATGCCGGTATTTCTGGTCGTGCAGCTTCGACCAGAGGCTGCACCGCAGGCCCAGGTTATAGGTTGCCGTCGTCTCAATCTCTTCGAGGAATTTAATAGCCTTTTCCGACTTCTCCCTCTTCACCGACTCGTCGCCCTTGAGCTCGTCGCCCGCATAGAGCAACGCCAGAAGCGCCAGCGCCGTCCGGCCCCCGAACATCTGTCTGGATCGCCACTTCTCATACTCATTACGGGCCGCATCATAGCGGGGATCATCCTTCTCCACCACCGGCGCCTCCCAGAACGTCTTCGCGTCCATCAGACCGTACTGCGCCGCCGCCTCCGCCTTGATCGCCGCACGAACCTGCTCCGTCGTCACCAGAGGCGCCGGCTGATCCACCCCGGGTGTCCCCGCCGTCGCCGCCGCCGATGCCGTGGCCGACGCTGCTGACGACTGGCCCAACACCGATCCGCTTACCGCCAACAAAGCCACCAGCGACAAAACCATTCGACCGGCCATCTTCTATCCTTCCAAAATAGAACTGCTTGCCCTCTTCATATTCCAGGAACCTATTGTTTTTCCGTCTCCGCCGGCGTCGCGCTCGCCGCGGGATCCTCGTCCTCCGCCGGCGCTGCCGCCGGCAACGTCGAGAGCAGAATGTTCGACGCCATCTTCAGCGCATCGTTCCGCACCGGACCCAGGCAAAACGCGCAATCGTGACCGTCCAGACCGCACGTCAGATCGTGCGGCGAATAGACTACCGCCCGACGGCCGTCCAGCTTCAACTCTTCCAGCATCGGCGCAAACTCCGTCGCCCCCAACGACGCCTTGTACCGGATGTTCGTCACGTCAAACCCCGGAACCGGCAGCCCCTGTCCGCTGATCAGCGGATCTTTCGCCTCAATCTTCCCCGCCGCCGACCCCGGCAGCAGTTTCCCCGAAAAATCTTTGAACGATTCGTTGAAATCCTTTCGCCCGCACTGCGCATCCGCCCACAGCAGCCCGCCCTTCTTCAACCACGCCTGCAACTTGGCCAACCGTTCCGCCGGCACCGCAAACTTGTTGTGCCCGCTCAAATGAATCACGTTCACCCCGTCCAGATTATCCAGCGTCTTCTCATTAAACGGCCGCACCTCCAGCGCGATGTTGAACGCCTCCTTCATCGTCTCCGCCAAGTGCCGCGGGCCGCGCACGTCCGTCAGCCGCACCCCCTCCACCGGCCACTCCACCAGCACCAGCTTCCGTTCCTGCTCCGGCGCCGCCGGCTGCGGCTTGCCTGCGTCGGCCAACTCGCCGCAGACCGCCTTCTGATAATCCAGCCGGCTGCGCAGGGGCCGCCGATCGCTGGCGTAGCGGGCCAGATTCATGCCCAGTTGGAAGTAGCTCTGATAGCGATCCTGAATGTTCTGGTTCCAGACGCAGGAGATGTCCTGCGTCAGCAGAAAAACCCGGTCCCGGCAACCGTCGAACATGTGGTACATGGTCGGGATCGGCCCCTTGATGTCGTTGTGCACCGTCAGCAATGGGTGCTTGCGATCCACCACCTGGAATTCCCATTCCGGCCAGACTTCCCGGGCCATCTTCCGAAACCCCTGGGTAAACTCCGGCATCGAGCAACAGGCCTCCGCCACCAGCGTCCCCCCCGAATCCGTGTACAGCCGCAACTTCTTCTTCTGTTCCGCCGTAAAATTCGGAAACTTGTGCCCGTTGAAAAACAGTATCGGCGCGTCCAGCCACATCTCCACCGGATCCTTGATGTCCACGATCTGCCAGTTAATGCGCCGCTCCAGACCAACCTCTCCGATGTAACCCGAAATGTTCGCAATGTCCAGCAAATCGTTGTTCCAGTCCGCCTTGGTGTCCAGCTTGTTGTAGTAGACCGGCGCGCTGCCTTTGGTCAGAAACAGCAGACCCCAGGACAGGCTTGCGACCTCCTTGTCTTTGGAGTACTTCTGTATGATGTATCGGGCGCCTTCCTGAAACCAGTTCAGCCCGCCAAAGGTCTTGCGGCCCGAAGCGTTGCCGCAACGCTCCAGGCCGTACAGGTAATAAGTGCCCCAGCCGGCCATGCCGTGTGCGCAGTAAACCTGGTCGTCGCCGCCCGTGTCCTTGAGACCCAGATCCACCGGCAGGTTGCGGTCCATCCAGGCCAACCCGCGGTCAATCGCCTCCGGCTCTCTCTTCTGCCCACACTGCTTGGCCACGTTGCCGTTGAACACCCCCTCGTAGCCCCCGTTCAGCCGATCCAGCGCAATGAACAGGTTCGACAGGCAGGCCATGGTCATCGAGCCATAGGTGTCCGCGACCGCCGGGGCGCCGAAACAACCATAGCCCCAGCCCCCGTTCAGGCCCTGCGTTTCGACATTGTGCTCCTGAATCGCTTCCCAGTATTTCCGCGGAACCTCGATGCCGCGAATCGCCGCGTCCCGTAGCCCCAGCACGCCGTACTGCGTGTTGGAATGATCCCCGCCGGTGCCGGACAAATAACCGAAATAGCCCGAAACCTTCCCGTCCCGCATGGTTGAATCCATCAGCACCTGGGCGTCGCGCTTCAAGATCGCCCGGTACTTCTGATCGTGCAGCTTCGACCAGAGGGTACACCGGATGCCCAGGTTATAGGTCGCCTCCGTCTCGATCTCCTCGACAAACTTCAGGGCCTTTTCCAGCTTCTCCCGCTTCACCGACTCATCGCCCTTCAATTCGTCACCCGCATAGAGCAGGGCCAGCAGCGCCAGGGCCGTCCGAGCACCATAGTACTCCTTGTATAATTTCGTGAAAGCCGCATTCTCGTCGGCTGTGTAGTGGGGATCTTTTGATTCCCGAAGCGGCAACTCCCAGAATATTTTCTCGTCCATAATGCCGTACAGCGACAAAACGTCCGCCTTGATCGCCGCCCGAACCTGTTCCGTGGTCACCAGCGGCGCCTGCAGGTCCACCCCCGGCGTCCCCGCCGTGGTCGCCGCCGCGGCCGGCGCCGCCGACGATGCCGTCGACTGCCCCAGCGCCGGACCGCTCACCGTCAGTGCCGCGACCAGCAACAAAATCATTCGACCGACCACGCCCTGCCCTTTCCAAAAATCTCCACCTGCCGCGCTCCGGTGCCGGAACCTACGGCTTCTCCTCCGCCGGCGTTGCACTCGTCGCCGCCGGGGCCGCAACTTCCGTCGCCGTCGCCCGCAACAGCAGATTCGCTCCCACCGCCATCGCGTAATCCGGCTCGTAACCCTGCCGACCCCAGGCCTTCAGGCCCGTCAGGCTGTAGAGTACGTCGTACGGACTCAGCACCCCGACCAGCTTACCATCCAAAAATAAGCCTGTCAGCGCCGCCGTGTCCTGACCGATCCGCGACATCTCCAGGCTCCGCGAGTACCGGGCCTTCCCCGCCAGCCCATAGCCCGACGCCGTGCCCAGCCGGCCCGTCAGCAGTTCGCTCTCCACGCCCAAAGCCCTGGTCGTCAGCCCCAACCCCGTCAAAACCTTCGTCGCCGCCGCCGTAAACCGCGCGTCGCCCAGCACGCTCTCCGCCACCAGAAACGTCTTGCCACCCGCCAGCGCCGCCTTCAGCTTCGCCTGCGCCCCCGCCGACAGGTCGAAATCGCGCCGTCCCGTCGCCCACAGCACGTCATAAGTCCCCAGGCCCCCGTCTGTGGCCGCATCGACATCACCTGAGATCGCCGTCTCCACCCCCGCCTGCTTATTCAGAAACGCCCCCAGCGCCGCCAGGCCGTGATAGTTCCAGCCCGTAGTAAAGTCGCCGCCATGACGCAGGCGCCCGACCTTGATCGCCGTCTTGGGCCCGGCGTGGATCGTCTGACCCGCCAGACCCGCCCCCGCCGCAATTCGCTGGCCGCTCAGCTTGGCCCGCAGCCGCGTCTTGTCGCTGGCATATGCCGCCAGATTCTCCCCGAAATCGAATAGCTCCTTGCCATTGGCCACCCCCTCCGTCTGCCACGGGCACGACAGGTCGATCAGCGAATAAAATATGATCGACCGCACCCCGTCGTTCAGGTGCATCAGGTTCGGATGCCGACCCTTCATCTCCACGTCGCTCGCCCAGACCGGGTGTTCCTTGTCCACCGCCTGCAATTCCCACTCCGGCCAGATCTCCTTGACCGTCTTGGCCCAGAACGTCTTGGCCGCCTGCGCGCCGCAGGAAGACTCCAGCAGCAACGTGCCGCCCTCGTCCGTGTATTGCCGCAACTTCTTTTTCAACTCCTCCGACATCTTGATCGCCGACTCCGCCGAAACGAACATCACCGGCGCATCCTGCCACAGCCGCACCGGATTGCTCTCCTGGATCACTTCCCACCCGATGGCCTGTTCCTTGGCCGCCCCGACGTACTTGCACAGGTTCGCCAGATCGTGCCGGTGCAGGTTCCAGTCGCCGTCGTACTCCAGTTTGTCGTACAGAACCGGCGCCCGCCCCTTGACCAGAAACATCAACGCAAACGCCGTGTCCACCGACGTGCTCCAGGAGCCGTCGGCCCCCTGCTTCGCCACCACAAAGGCCGCAATCTCCCGATACCAGTCGTGCTCCCCGAAATACCGGTACCCCGTCGCCAGACCCACCCGCTCCACCTGGTAAATCCAGTAATAATATTGATACGAATAGGGGGTCGTGTCGGCCCGGAATTCCTTGTTCAACCAGGCCATCCCTCTTTTGAGCGCCAACTCGCCCGCCGCGTCCTTCGAACGCGGGCTGTGGCCATCCTTGCACGGGCACCCCACGCCGGAACTGAGCATGTCGCTGGTCAGAAACAGGCTGGCCTCGCACGCCGCCGTCATCTGGCCATAGCTGATCTGCTTGGGCAACTGTGGAACGGCGGGCACGTTGCGGAAATCATCCCCGCACCCGTAGTTCCACCCCCCGTCGTCGATCTGATCTTCGATAATCCGCCGGTGCACCCGGACCACCGCCTCCTGCGGGAATTCCACCCCGCACCGGTACGCCTCCGAAAGTGCCAGCACGCAAAGCTGCGTGTTGGAAAAATCAATTAAGCGCGGCGGTGGCGCTCCGCCGTATCGCCAGCCCCCCGCCGAAGCCTGGTTCTTGATGATCTGGTCGATGTCGCGCTTCATCGCCAGACGCAGGCTCGGCCGTTGTTCCTTCGGCGCTCGCCAGTACAAATGCGCGTTCAGCACCACTCGGATGCTGATCATGTAGTTATAACCCAACTCCATTTCACGCAGCAGGTTCATGCCCCGCCGGAACCTCGGATCGTCCAACGGCGTGTTGACATATTCCAGCGCCAGCAGCGCCATGCACGTTTCCCCCGGCGGCCACCGCGAACCTGTCACCGAATGCAACACGCCCTTCGCATCCGCCTCCTCCTTAAACGGCCACCCGCCGTCCTTCTCCTGCTGGCTCCACAGCCACTTGACCCCCTTGGCTATAGCCTCGTCGATCTCCTTATCCGTCAGCCTCTGCCCCGCCGCCGCCAGGCTGTTGTCTACCGGTTCCACCGCCGGGGCCGCCGCCGCCGGCTTGGCCGACTCCGCGCTCTGCGCCCAACTCGCCGCCCCAATCAGACCGAACAAAACCACAGAACACAGGAACCGCACATGACTCATGGCTTTTTCCTCTCCGTGAAACTCCCCCCACCGGCTTCTGCTTAATTATTCCTCAGGCCACAGACTAACCCGGCCGCCTGTACCGTTCAAGGCAATTCCTTCTTTCACCCCGCGCCAGGGTGCCTTAACATTTTTGGAGGCTGTACAGTGGCACGGGCGTCTCGCCCGTGAGTGCCAGGGGCATCTTGCCCCTGGTCTTTGGCTGTTTCCCCAAAACGTTAATGCACACCCCGCGCCATCGGAACTTGACATTCAGCGCCGGTTCGCTATGATGTCCCACCTGTCGCGCTCGTGGCGGAATTGGCAGACGCGCAGGGTTCAGGTCCCTGTCCGGATCACACCGGGTGGAGGTTCGACTCCTCTCGAGCGCACTCTTTTACTCTTTCCAGGACGTGGCGGCGCGGCCGACCGCTCCGCCCGTGTCTTTTACGGAGCTTACCGCATGAAACGCTTGGCCCTCCTGGCCGTCCTCTCTTTTGTCGCCGTTTTCCCCGCCTGCCCCGGTTGCCAGCCCTCCACCTTACACCCCGCCCACGAAAGTGTCTACCGCCAGGAAGAGGACATCATCAAGAAGGCCCGCGACATGGTCTATCCCGCCACCGTCCGCGTCGAAGCCCGCAAGACCGAGTTCTTCGGCGGCGAAAAGAAACACGAGGGCGGCTTCGGCTCCGGCGTCATCTTCGATCCCCAGGGCCACATCCTCACCAACTATCACGTCGCCGGACGCGCCGACCAGCTCAGTTGCACCCTCTACAACAAGGAACGCGTCAAGGCCAAACTCGTCGGCGCCGACCCCTGGACCGACCTCGCCGTCATCCAACTCGACCTCGCCGAGATCAAGGAAAAAGGCATCACCTTCACCTGGGCCCCCTTCGGCGATTCCAGCCTCGTCTCCGAGGGCGACCGCGTCCTCACCATCGGCAGCCCCTTCGGCCTCTCACGCTCCATCTCCTCCGGCATCATCTCCTGCCACGACCGCATCCTCGGCGAAGCCATGGACCTCGGCGGAGGACTCGAAACCGGTCTCTTCAACACCTGGTTCCAGACCGACGCCGCCATCAACCCCGGCAATTCCGGCGGACCACTCGTCAACTTCCAGGGCGAAGTCATCGGCATCAACACCCGCGGCAGCCGCGGCGCCAACGAACTCGGCTTCGCCATTCCCATCAACGTCGCCAAGGAAGTCATTCGCCAGATCCTGACCAATGGCAAAGTCACCCGCAGCGACGTCGGCCTCACCTTCCAACCGCTCCAGGATCTCGAAAGTTTCTTCGTCGTCGGCAAATCCGAAGGCGCCGTCGTCTCCAGCGTCGACCCCGACGGTCCCGCCGCCAAGGCCGGCGTCAAGCCCCAGGACCTCCTCCTCCAATACAACGGCCACCAGGTCTCCGGTCGCTATCCCGAAGAACTCTTCGAACTGCGCCGCCTGATCGCCGACACCACGGTGGGCGCCACCGTCCCGCTCCTCATCAAGCGCGGCAGCACCACGCTCAACCTCAAGCTCGTCACCGTCGAACTGACCACCGTTCGCAGCGAGGAAGTCAACTTCGAAAAGTGGGGCTTCGTCGGCCAGAACATCACCTCGCGCCTCGCCGAACGCGATAACCTCAAGGACAGCCGCGGCGTCTACGTCACCGGCGTCCGCACCGGCGAACCCGCCGAAAAAGCCGAAATTTCCAGAGGCACCATCCTCTTCCGCGTCGGCAGCACCGACGTCGCCGACGCCGATCAGCTCAAAAAAATCTACGATGCCTCCGTGGCCAAAAAGGAGACCAGCGTCTTCCTCAAGTTCCGCGCCGGCCCCGCCGTCCTCCTCAAGGTCCTCAAGATCGATTACGCCCAGGAACCCGCCGCCCCGAAGGACAAGAAAGATAAAGACGCCAAGCCCGCCGACAAGTAATAATGTAGGGTGGCTGCTTGCAGCCACGCCGTAAATAAAGGCCGTTTTCCGCTTCTGTTGTTGCCGTTGCTGTCCGCCCTGAAAGGGCGCGGGGTTCCTAGCCGGGGGTGAAACCCCCGGTTCGCAACACGAAGAGATTTTTTTCTTCTTCTTTTTTTTTCACCCCTCTCCTTTTTGGGATAGGGTAGGGTTAGGGTGACACCTGTTTCACCCAAATCGCCGGTTGTTGCCGTTGCTTCTTCTGTTTTCTCATTTTTAATTTTGCATTTTTAATTTTTAATTCTCGTAAAGGAGTTGCCCATGACCATTCGCTTTCCTCTCGCCGCTCTCTTCGCCGTTGTCGCCGCCCTCTGCCCGGCCGCCGCCGTCAGGGCCGACGCCACCGCCGAGGCCATTCGCACCGTCGCCGCCAAGGTCCAGCCTTCCCTCGTCATCGTCTCCTTCTACGTCGAACGCGATGACGGCTCAAAGGTCGATGGCCGCATCCTCGGCGAGGTCGTCGGTCCCAAAAACCTCGTCCTGGTCACCGGTCTGGTCATCAGCGACCGCGTCCCGATCAACCAGTACCACGATTTCAAGGTCATTGTCCCCGCCAAAGACAACCTCCAGACCTACGACGCCGAGTACCTCGGCAAGGACGACACCGCCCAGGTCGCCTTCCTCCGCATCAAAGACTCCGCCGCCCCCGAGTTGCCCGCTCTTCAGTTCGACCGCGCCGCCACGCTCGAAATGGGCGACCCCGTCATCGGGTTTATCACCCTCGGCGAAAGTGACGGCTATCGCATCATGACCACGCTGGGCCGCGTCAACGGCATCCTCGACACCCCCTTCCGCCTTTACATCGCCGGCAACCTCGGCAACCAGGGCGGGCCCGTCGTCTCCCTCGACGGCAAAATCGTCGGCATCATCGGCGTCCACGTCCTCAATCGCGGCACCAACGCCAAGCCCAACCGCCAGGCCACCGAAGTCATCTGGCCCGCCGAACGATTCATCGAACGCATCGCCCATCCGCCCGAGGGCGGTCAGGAAGTCAAACGACCCTGGCTCGGCATCAGTTCGATCCAACCGCTGACCAAGGAACTTGCCGAGCAGTTCAAACTCGGCGATCGCCGTGGCGTCGTCATCGGACAGGTCATCGACGAATCCCCCGCCGCCAAGGCCGGCCTCAAGCCCGAAGACATCATCCTCGCCCTCGACGGCAAAGATCTCACCGGCACCGAAGGCCAGCTCGTCGACGAATTCCAGAATCGCCTCAAGGAACTCAAGGTCGACCAGACCATCGCCCTCGACCTCTCCCGCGACGGCAAGCCGCTCACCATCAAAGTCACCCTGACCGCACAACCCAAGACCGCCGCCCAGGCCAAACGCTTCAAAAACCGCCAGTTTGGCCTCACCGCCCGCGAACTCGTTCTCGGCGACACCGTCGTCCGCGAGTTGCCCAACAACGAAAAGGGCGTCATCGTCGATTTCGTCGAACAGGGCTCCTGGGCCGAAGACGGCGGACTCGCCGCGGGCGACATCGTCAAAAAAATCCAGGATCGCGACGTCGATAACCTCGATCTCTTCCAGAAAATCTTCGAGGAGGAAACCGCCAGGAAGCCCAAGGAACTCGTCTTCTTCGTCCTGCGCGGCAAAAAAGACACCAAGCTCCTCCGCCTCGAACCACGCTGGGACACCCTCCCCGAGGCCAAGAGCGACAAAAAGCCCGCCGCCCCAGATAAGTAGGGGTTGCTTTTTAGCCCGCTTCAGGGCTTGTCGGTTTAATCGACTCCTTTTTTGATCGGGTCTTGACAAGTATGGTATGCTGCGGCGGTGTGGGGTTAAGGAGCGAGGCATGAGCCACTGGTCGCCGCCGCCGTTGGACCGTCAGCAAGCCGC
>CAIYVX010000004.1 GCA_903929765.1 uncultured Planctomycetia bacterium | reverse complement strand
GTCGCCAACTTTATTGATGCCGAGAGCCTTGATCGAGCTGGCGTCCTTCAGGCTGCCGACGACCCGTTGAACCTGAAGTTTCTGGCGATCCGTGTCACCCAGCCTGTCCAGAGCTAACATGAGGACATCGAAATCATTATCGCTCAGAGCCGCCACCGCAGCTTCGTTCGCGGCAAACGCCTCGTGGATTCGGCCACTCCACTGTTTACGCAATTCCTCGGGAACGTCTTTGACCGTCCAATAGACCTCATCGCCAACTTTATTGATGCCGAGAGCCTTGATCGAGCCGGCGTCCTTCAGAAGGCCGTTGACCCGCCGAACCTGAAGTTTCTTGAGATCCTGATCCCCCAATGCCGTCAGTAGGGCTTGCAATAGGCCATAATCTTCGTCACTCAAGGCCGCCAACGTCGCCGCGTCTCCGGCGAAAACCGTCCGCAGCCCGCGGCACCACTGCGACTTAAGGTCCGGACTCATGTCCGGCAGCAAGTTTATCGCCAGCGCGTTCCATTGCTGCAACGTCAACGACTGTCCCTGTGCCGCTCCCCCGCTCAGGTAGTTGGAGGCCAAATACTGGGCCAGCAGCAGACCATTCGCTTGCCCGGCTGCGCCTTGGGAGGCCAGACTGCCAGAGAGAGACACCAAGCCGCGGGCGTCCAGACTCTGCCAGTCGGCCGGAACCGCCGGCGCAGCGTTCTGCGCCGTCGCCACGCCGCTCAAGATTCCCAGCATCACCAACACCGCCACCATTCTCACCAGTTTTCCGTTCATGTCCTCCACCTTTCTTTAAAACTGCCGCACAAGCACGGCCGTAAGAGAGTTTTTTCACCCGACGTCAGTATAATTACGCGTTACCCGGCCCGGATGCGGGCCGCAGACACAAACCGGAACACCACCCGGCAGCCGGGCCACCCCAGTCACCATAAGTGTCTTAACAGACAGGAGTTGCAAGAGAGAAGTCGGCATTCAGATCTCCCCATTAGGACCGCCCCACCAGCACCGCCGAACGACTTGAACTATTTATCTACTCAAATGGGGCACTGTCAAGATAATTATTTTTAGTACCTTCTGTTTATTTCATACATGATGCTTAACCTCATGCGCCGCATAGAGATCCGCCGCCGGATTTTTTTTGTAGGAAGCAGTCTTTTCCCGCTAGCGCCAGATTAACAAACATTTTTCTGTTGACCTGTCCTCTCGCCGAGAGTATTGATATCACGTCTCGTTTTCCTCCGGGTCCGGGGAGCGCTGATTCATGACTCAAACCTCCGGCGAATTTCACGTCGTACCAGCGGCCCAGACGCCTGTCAGCGCTTACGCCGTACGACCGTGGCGCGTCAGGACCGGCGTGGTCGTCAGGTGGCTGGTCGCGGGCGTACTCCTGACGGCCGCGACGCTCAAGGCTCGGCAACTGGCCACCGAGCCGACCCTCGACCGCGACCTCTTCACCTTCCGCTGGTCGCTGATCCTCCTGGTGGAAGGTGAGTTATGTCTCGGCCTGCTGCTCGTAAGCGGCCTGTGGACGCGTCTGGCCTGGGCGGCAGCCCTGGCCACGTTCCTGTTTTTTTCGGCGATTTCGCTGCACAAGGCCCTGCGCGGCGAGGTCTCCTGCGGTTGCTTCGGCGCGATTCAGGTCAACCCCTGGCACACCTTCACTCTGGACGTGTTCATCGTCTTGCTCCTGGCGCTCTTTCGACCGAAGTGGAAAGAAATCAGGCCGGTCGCCAGGCCCCGGCTGCGTCTGGCCGCGGCGCTGGTAGTTCTCCTCGGTGCCGGCGTACCGGCGGCGCTGGCTATGGCCGCCTACATTCCCGCCTCACTCTCGCCTGAGGGCGAGATCAAAGGTGACACCAGGTTCGTCGTGTTGGAACCCGAGCGCTGGATCGGAAACAACTTTCCGCTCTTGAAACAGATCGACGTCGGCCCACGCTTGGCCCAGGGCCAATGGACCGTGGTGCTCTTTCATCATGATTGCCCGGCCTGCCGCAAGGCTCTGCCGCAGTACGAGCAGGCGGGCGGTGAAAGCTCACGGCAGAGCGGCGTCACCCAGGTCGCGCTGATCGAAGTGCCGCCCTACGAACAGTCCGCCTTGGCCGCAGCGCCGGGGAATCGCGCCGCAGGAAATGAAGCCAGGAAAAGTTCCTGTTTGCGCGGCAAGTTGAGCGCCGCCCGCGACTGGTTCGTCGGCACGCCGACAGTGGTCAGCCTTCTGGACGGCAAAGTCCTGAGCGCCGTAGAGTCAAAGAGTGAAGACGAAGCCGCACCACCGCCTGACCGCAGGCCCTTTGACCGGGCCACGGCGACGGTGGCCGTCAAGGGCGGTAAAGGCGACTTCGATTTCGGCTTCGTCGAACCGGGAACCTTGCACCGCGCCACGCTGGCGCTTACCAACTCCTCAAGTTCCACCATCACCATTCGCCGCCTCACGTCGGAGTGTAAGTGCATCGCGGCCCGGATTTCTGCGGAGACGATCCCGCCTAACGGCACGGCCAGCCTGGAAGTGACCCTCAACGCCCCGAAGAACCAAATCAACTATGCCGAACGCGTCCTCGTCCAACCGACCGAGGCTTCCGCGTCGCCGCTCGTGGTTTTGGTCAAGGCCCGCGTCGGCCTGCCCTGCACCGTCGAGCCGCCGGTCCTCGACCTGGGCCAAGTCTCGTCGGGCCAGGAGCAGCGCGGCGTGATCACCCTCATCAATTCCGGTAGCATGCTAGTCCGCCCGATTTACGCCACTTCGACTGCCGACGATTGCGTGGCCCAGGTGCCGCGGGCCGCAGCACCGGCCAACGGACGGCTGGAGATTCCGGTGGTCGTCAAGGCCGGCGGCGGTCCCGGACCGAGACGGGCCACCGTTTCAATCCAGACTGATTCGCCGGGGCAGCCGAACCTACAGGTCTCGGTAGTCTATGAGGTCACGGCTCAGCCGCCACTTTCACGAGGTGAACCATGAAACATCTTCTCCCATTCTTCTGCCTGCTGTCACTGCTGGGTGCGATGACTTCTCTGGCTCCGGGCCAAACAGCGACGAGTGCCTCTCGGAGCAACTCGGAACGCCCCCCGCTGTACCCGTCCGGAACCGTTGTTTCGTCATCCGCATCCGCCGCAGGACTTCCTTCCTCGACAGCAGCACAGGTTGCCTCGGGCAGGTCGATGGCAACTTCACAAGAAGCTTGGCAAAAGGCGGTGGCAAAATCGCTCGGCCAATCGACTTCAAGTCCGGCCACCCCGGTAGAGACTTTACCTTCCGTAAGCAGCCAGGCGGCTACTACAGCAGCCCAGGTCGCTTCCGGCCAGAAGGCACCTGCTCCGTCTTTGGCCGGGCAGGTGTTGTCCGGCGAGCCGGCCGCCGCGGTGAAGTCAGCGGCCGAGGCCGGCGGGAAGAACCTGGTGCAACTGAATTTCCCCGAAAGCTTCGAGGTCAAGATGCTCATCGACTTTGTGAGCAAACGTCAGGGCCTGAACATCCTCTACGACGACTCCCTGGTCCACCGGAAAGTCACGGTCATCTCGCCGAGCAAGATTCCCCAGGATTCCCTGATGGACCTCCTGCAATGCGTCCTCAAGACGACCGGCCTGGCCCTGGTCGACGCCGACCAGCCGGGCTGGAAACGGATCATCGCCAACCAGGAACTGTTGGCGGTCACCAAGGGGATGACCGAAGACCAGCAGGCCCTGGCCGGGACGGCGGCCACCACGGTCATCACCCAGGTCTTCGCGCTGAAGCGAACCTCGACGACCCGGGCCGAACAGGTCATCCAGCCGTTCCTCTCCAAACCCGGCGGCAACGTTTTCTCCATGGCTGACCGGGGGCTGCTTTTCGTTACCGACTATGCCGACAAGATCCGCCGCATGGACAAGATGATCGAACTGTTGGAGACCTCCGGGCCGGAGACCACGCTCCAGTTCGTCCCAGTCAAGCACTGGGACGCCGACGAACTGGCCAAGAAAGTCACCGCCCTGATGGCCGAGGAGGACCGCGTCGCGGGTCGGGAGAACCAGAAGCGGTTGACGTTGACCACCGAAGCGCGCGAGAACCAGATCGTCGTGGTCTCGGTCGGCGAGGCGGCGACCGAAGCCCTGCGGCTGATTGCCCTGTTGGACGTGCCCGACAACGCCGAAACGCGGAGCTACCAGTTCCGCCATGTCGCCCCGCAGCGGATCGACGCCCTGGCCAAGAGCTTCGCCGGGGCCAATGAACGGTACAAGTCGAGCATCGACGGCGAGTCAGGCACGCTGATCGTCACGGCCACGGCCAACGTGCACCAGCACCTCGATAAACTGAAGCGCGACTTGGACATCGCCCCGACCGAGGCCCAGAGCTCCATGCGGTTCTACAAGCTGATGAACACCACGGCGGCCCAGGTGCTGGGGACGATCCACAGCCTCGAGGGCGTGGCCAAGGGCGGCCTGACGACCGGGTTGGTCGGCGGCTCCGGCCCCTCCGTCGTCGCCCCCGCTTCCGTCTCGATGCTGCCGTCGCCGACCTCGATCCTGCCGGTGCCGCAGTTCACCGGTCCCAACCAGCCTCCGGCGCCCCCGGGCCAGGCGGCCAACACGCCGCCTTTCTACCGGGATACGACGCAGGGGTTGCAGTCCGGTGGCCCGACCGCAAATCAGTTCGCCTCTGCCCAAAACAGCGGCGGGTTCGGCGGCGGCGAAGGGGCGGCGACGATTACCACCAAAGATGCCACGATCACTTCCGATCCCAACACCAACACCCTGATCATCGTCGCCCCGCCGGCCGTGCAGGCCACCTACGCCCGGCTGATCGCCATGCTCGATAAACGGCGCCCCCAGGTACTGATCGCCGTGACGATGGTCACCCTGGACACCAGCCACAATTTCTCTCTGGGCGTTCAACTGACCAAGACATCTAAAGCCGACCAGGGCCGCTACCTGACCTTCAGTTCCTTCGGTCTGGGCACGGTCGATCCCAGCACGGGGTCGCTCACGCTCACCCCGGGCTCTGGTTTCAACGGCATTCTCCTGGATCCCAGTACGGTGAGCGTAGTCATGCAGGCTCTGGCCTCCGACGGTCACTCGAAGGTCGTCTCGGCCCCCAAGATCCTGACCAACGACAACGCCACAGGGAACCTTTCCAGTGTGGCCGAAGCGCCTTTCACCAGCACCAACGCCTCACAGACCGTCGCGACCACGGCCTTCGCCGGTTACGCCAGCGCCGGCACCACCGTGACGGTCACGCCGCACATCGCCGAGGGCGACCACCTGCTGCTCAACTACTCGTTCACCCTAAACAGCTTCACCGGCCAGGGGGCGGCCGGCATCCCGCCGCCACGGCAGACCAACACCATCTCCAGCGAGGTCACCGTCCCGGACGGTTACACCGTGGTCATCGGCGGCCTGACACGCAAGGACTTGAGCGACACCAAGACCAAGATTCCATTCCTGGGCGACGTCCCGCTGCTGGGTTTGCTGTTCAGCAGTCAGACCAAAACCAGCGACGAGAGCACGCTGTTCGTCTTCCTCCAGCCGATCATCCTGCGGGACGACCAGTTCTCGGACCTCAAATACCTGTCGGACATCGACAGCGCCAAGTCCGACCAGAAGGCCCAGTTCCCGACCAGTCACCCGTTGGTCATGCAATAAGAAGTGAATCATGCCTCAGGTCAACGACAAGTTCGCCGTCGCCATGCGAGCATTGCTCGACGAAACGGCTGCGCCCGGTTCGCCCCACCGCGACGCCGAATGCACTTCGCCGGCCCAGGCCCGGCAGATGGAACACTCCGACCTGACCGTGGCTCGGGCCACGGCGGAGACGCTGGGCCTGCCTTTCGCCGAGAAGCTGGCCCACCTGCCGGTCAGCCACTCTTTTCTCCAGGCCGTCCCAATAGCCTACGCCCGCCGTCACGGTCTGATCGGCCTGGCGGGGGAGAACGGCGACGTCTCGGTGGCCCTGGCGGACCTGGCCCAATGGCCGCACCTTCAGACGCTGGGCAAGATCCTCGACAAACGCGTGCGGCCAATCCTCGCCCCGCGCGAAGAAATCCTGCGAACCATCAACGCCGCCTACCAGCAGCAGGCCGGCCAGACCGAACAGGTCATCCAGGAACTCGACGGCGAAGCGCTGCGAACCGATCTGCTCAGCGCCGCCGCCGGGACTGAGGACTTGCTCGACGTCGCCGCCCGGGCGCCGGTAATCAAGTTGGTCAACCTGACGCTCCTGGAGGCGATCAAACGCAGGGCCTCGGACGTTCACGTTCAGCCGACGGAAGACCGGCTGATCATCCGTTTCCGCGTCGACGGCGTCCTCTACGACGTACTCGAACCGCCCAAGGCCCTCCAGGAAGAGATCATCAGCCGCATCAAGGTCATGGGCGGGATGAACATCGCCGAGCGCCGCCTGGCCCAGGACGGCCGGGCCACGGCCGAGGTCGGCGACCGCGTCGTCGATCTGCGCATCGCCACACTGCCGACCAGTTTCGGCGAACGGGCCGTGATCCGCCTCCTCGACAAGAGCGCCCGGCTCTACAAGCTGGCCGACCTGGGCATGCCCGACAACGTTCTGCGGACCTTCCGCAGCCTGATCGCCCGCGACCACGGCATCATCCTCGTGACCGGCCCGACCGGCAGCGGCAAGAGCACCACGCTCTACGCCGCCCTCCAGGAGATCAGCGCACAGGAGTACAACATCCTGACCCTGGAAGACCCCATCGAGTACCGCCTGGAAGGGATCAGCCAGACCCAGGTTAACGAGAAGAAGGGGATGACTTTCGCCAGCGGCCTGCGCCACGTCCTGCGGCAGGATCCCGACATCATCATGGTCGGCGAGATCCGCGACGGCGAGACCGCCCGCATGGCCATCCAGTCGGCCTTGACCGGCCACCTGGTCTTTTCCACTTTGCACACCAACGACGCCGCCGGGGCCGTTTCGCGTATGCTCGATCTGGGCGTCGAGCCGTACCTGCTGGCCAGTTGCCTGTTGGGCGTTCAGGCCCAGCGCCTGGTGCGGCGCATCTGCCCCAAATGCATCCGGCCGCACCAGCCGACGGCGGCGGAACTGGAAAGCTGGCACCTGGGCGATAAGGAAACCCGCCCGGAAAAACTCTTCATCGGCCAGGGCTGTCCCGAGTGCCTGAACACGGGCTACCGCGAGCGGCTCGGCATCTTCGAGCTGCTGACCATCGACGAGGAGATCCGCGAACTGATTCTCAAACGCTCCAAGAGTTCGAGCATCAAGTCCGCCGGCCTGGCCGCCAACATGACCACGCTGCGGGCCGACGGCCTGGCCAAGGCCGCCGCCGGCGTGACCACGATGGAAGAGGTGGCCAGAGCGTCAAGTTGGGATGAGTTCTGAAATGAAGCAAAATAGCAAAGGTGCGACAGGCATGATGACTTGCAATGGATTTGTCTTGACGCCAACGGACAGTGGACCGGATAATCCCTGTCAGCTTTCTGGCCCCGTTGGGGACGCTTCATGAGCCGAAAGAAGACCAAATCTTCGCCTCCCTACACGCCGACGCACGCCGACGCGTCCTGGCTGCAACGCCACGCCTTCTGGCTCTTCATGGGCTTGGCCGCGGTCGCAGCAATTGGTGCGGTCAGCTATTTCACTCGCGCCCCCGGCAACGGTTTCCTAACCGCGTCAGCGCCACAACCCATTGCCCCAACCGTCCAGAAAGCCTTCACTTTTAACAAGTTGTTGGCCATGAAGCCGGAAGAACTCAAGGACGTCGACATCGCCGAAATGAATCTGCTCTGCGCCACCGGCCTGCCGGGTGCGGAGAAGCTCGACGTGGCCAAGTGCATGAAAAAGCTCGACGAATGGGCCGCCAAGGTGAAGGCTGAGACGGAGCGGAACCTATACCGTTTGTCCGCCACGTTTGCGGCCGACGAATATCATCACAGCGAAGTTTATCTTCGGTCTTCGATGCTTCTCCAAGTACTCCAGGAAGACCTTGGTGTGAAGTACAACATGACGGCCAAGGACAACTTCGACTTCAAAGATTCAAGTGTCGCCTTCATTCACGGCATGATTCCTGCCCCCGGACAGACCACCGCCCAGACGCCCGGCGGCACCTGCGCTTCGATGCCGGTCCTTTATACCGCCGTCGGGCGGCGTCTCGGCTATCCCCTGAAGCTGGTCACCACCAAAGCCCATCTCTTCGTCCGGTGGGACGGCAAAGACAACCCCAACCCGGCTTGGCGTGAGCGGCTCAATATCGAGGGGGCCGGCCACGGCTTCAGCAGCTTCGACGACAACTATTACAAGACTTGGCCGCACAAGGTCACCGAGGCCGAAGTCCAAGCGAACGGCTGGCTTGTTTCCCTCACGCCGAAAGAGGAATTGGCCGAGTTTTTGGCCTCCCGCGGACATTGCCTGTTGGACAACGGACACCCCAAGGAAGCTTTCGACTCCTATACCACCGCGCATGCTCTGATTCCCCAAGACCCGGCCTATTCGAGTTGGATGCGGCAGGCGGAAGTCCGGTTCCGCCCGCCGCAAGACGACGACCTCGAACCCTGGCGCTATAGCCAGTCTCGGCCCGACAATCGTTTAGACCAAAGGCCAGATGTAAAGGCCGTCATTGAATATAACCGGCGGATCACGGAACAACTCTCGCAGCCGCCACCTCCGAACGGGCCACAGCCGCAACCAGGTGTGTCCCCGTGGCCATAATCAGCACGGAAAAACGTGTTTGACAAGCGAACCAATTTGAACCAACAATAGCCCTCGAAAGGAAATGCAAATGAAAACGAAGCCTTTGGTAGCTGTCCTGTTGGGCTGTGCCGTTCTTTCCCTCTTCTCCGCCGACGCCTCGGCCATGTACAACCCCGCCCTCGGCGCATTCCCGCAACGCGATCCGGCGGGCTACGCGGACGGAAGTAACCTCTATCAGTACACAAACAGCAATCCTATAGCCTCCGTGGACCCCGATGGGCTTGCAACAATGTCGGTGGCTGTTGCGCCAGGCTGGTACGAACAAAAAATGCCGAAAGCAGGGGAACGAGGCCAATCACGATGGGCCGTCCAAGTCGCCTCAAAAGAATGCAAATGTGATGAAAAAGATGGCAAATGGTACATTAGCGACATTACCGCCACAATAACACTTTTTATAACGCTCGATTCTTCGTCCACCGGCGCGGAATCGCTGGATCAAGTCTATGGACATGAGCAGCGGCACATCAAAATGATGCAGCCGGAGGTGGAAAAACAACGTCCCGCTATCGAGGCCCATCTGAATGGGCGGCAGTCGTATGCCTACTCGTCACAGCTTGAATGCGATCAGTACCGTATACCCGGAGATGACTTAAGCGCCGTGTATATTAACGGTCTGGTGGCGACGGCAGCACATACAGGCTTCAAGCATGCTGATCCCAATCCCAAAAGTGATGACGAGAAAAAGGGGTATCCTAAAGCTGGGACAGGGTACACCCCAAGCGAACCGGCAGGTACCGCGAAGGGAGATGGGGCACCGGTGCAAGCAGGAAAAGGAACGCGGCTCAACCGTGTAGGAGAATCGTCATGACTATCTTGCCGCGCCGTTGGCCACGTCTGACCGCATGGTTGCTCGCGGGGTTGATGGCACTCGCGCTTGGCGCCTGCACTCTTGAGACGAAGGATGGTGCCAAGCAAGAGAAGGGTGGAAAGACGCTCGACCTATCTCGCTTGATAGTTTTTAACACATTTATTCGCAACTCTTCAGGTCGGGAGAATAGGCAAATCCAGTTGTTCTACGACCGGGAAAGCGGTCGTCATGTGACAGTTTCCGATCTCGTGCTAGGATTTGGCAACGGCGCAACCGCTATGCAGTTCTCAGAAGGCCTGGCTGTTGCCTCCAGACAGGAGCATGGTCCATGCGGTTATATTGATGCCGTCGGCCGCGTGGTAATACCGTTTCAATACGACTATGCCGCGCCATTCTCTGATGGCCTCGCCTGGGTCGAGGTCCACGGCCAGGAAGGTATTATTGACACCGCCGGACGCTGGATTGTGCCGCCGGGAAAGTACGAGAAGCTTGGCACATTCCACGAAGGACGCTGTGCCTTCCTGGCCCATGGACTTTGGGGTTTTCTGGGCCGCGACGGCTCAGTAGCAGTGCCGCCAACCTGGGGCCGTCCGGTTGAGAGCGTTCCACAATATCACAACGGCCTCTGTCTTTTCGGCGACGACGCAGGCCGACATTTCTTTGTGGACCAGGCCGGGCACGTCAAGATTGCGCTGCCGGCCCGCATCATGATCGCCGATTCCTTCGCCGAGGGACGTGCCAGGATCGTTGATAGCTTTGACGGTTCCGGCGCAAAGATGCTCGATGGCTATATAGATACAAATGGCGTTGTCGTCATCGCGCCAGTTTATAAGAGTGCCGGCGATTTCTCCGAGGGCTTAGCCCAGGTCAGCATGAACGCCGAGGAGCTACCTGAAACCGCCGACCGGGATCTGGTCGCCTTCGACCGGAACGACCGTTGGGGCTTCATCGATACCACGGGCAAGGTGGTTATCCCGTTCGACTTTCAGCGCGCCGGCCAGTTCTCCGGCGGCGTGGCCCGTGTTCTACAGGACGGCCACTGGGGCTACGTTAACAAGGCTGGTCAATTGGTCATTCCGCCACAGTTCGAATGGGTTGGCGATTTCTGTGACGGCATTGCCGAGGTGTGGCTGAAAGGTGCGGAAGGCCCCGAGATTGCCTTCATTGATTTGCAGGGCAGAGTCATCGTGAGAACAGGTGTGCGCGGCGAGATGTTCTGAAGGCCCTTGTTCGTTCAGGTGAATAGGCGCCTCTGTCAAATGGGGCATTACGGTATTTGAACTTGAGAGAGTGAATCTTTGTCATGGCCGTATTTGAATACAAAGCTCTCGACCTCGATTCCAGTCTCCTCGGCGGAACGATCACCGCGGACACGCCGCGGCAGGCCCGCGACCAGTTGCGCGACCGGGGCCTGACGGTGACCGAAATCCGCGAGGCGGTTCGCGGGCCGGGGTCGGGCTTCTGGGAGCGCCGTCGGGGCCGGGCGGCGCAGGGCGACGTCGCGGCTTTTATCCGAGAGTTGGCCACGTTGCTGGGAGCAGGGATACCGCTCTTGAACGCCATCGAGACCCTGACCAAACAGCGGCGCGGCCGGATGAAAACCGTCGTTCAGCAACTGGCCGACCAGGTGGCCGCGGGCACGAGCCTGGCCGAGGCCATGAGCCGCCAGGGAAACTATTTTGACGAACTCTGCGTCAGCATCGTCCGCGTCGGCGAGAGCACAGGGTCGCTCGACGTGGCTCTGAAGCGGCTGGCCGTCTTCAAGGAAAAGGCCCGCCGCCTGCGGAGCCGCGTGATCACCGCCCTTATGTACCCCGGCGTGGTCTGCGTCATCGGCGTGGCCGTGGCGATATTCTTGATGACGTTCGTCGTCCCCAACCTCCTGGGCACGCTGACGCTGGCCGGGAAAAAACTCCCGGCGATCACCCAGGCGGTCAAAGCCGCCAGCGATTTTCTGATTCACTGGTGGTGGCTGCTCCTGATTCTGGTCGGCGCTGCCGTGGCTGGCGTCAAAATGGCCTTGCGCAAGGAACAGGCCCGCGTGGCGCTCGACCGGCTGGTGCTTCGGATTCCCGTTCTCGGCGACCTGGTGCGCAAGGAGAACACCTCGCGGCTGGCCGTGGTTCTGGCGGCGCTCCTCAGGAGCGGCCTCCAGTTCGTCGAGGCCGTGCAGATCACGCGGCGGACGCTCAAGAATCGCGTCTTCGGTCGGGCCTTGGAGGACTACGAGACGGCCGTGGCCGCGGGCCGCGACGTGGCCGGGCCGCTGGAAGCCGGCGGCGTTTTTGCGCCGCTGGTGATTCAGATGCTGGCCGTCGGCCAGCACAGCGGACAACTGGAGGAGATGCTCGAACAGTTGGCCGAGACCTACGACCAGGAAGTCGATGTGGCCACCCAGCGGCTGACGGCCGTGCTGGAACCGTTGCTGATCGTCATCCTGGCCCTGCTGGTCGGGTCGATTGCTTTCGCCATCATACTGCCGATCATGGAGGCGTCCAATGTACTCTAGAACAAGAACATCGCGGCGTGGTTTTTCGCTGGTCGAACTGATGATCGTGGTGGTCATCATCGGCCTCCTGGCCGGCACGGTGACGCTCTACGTCCCGGCTTACCTGACCCAGGCCAAACAGAGCGCGGCCCGTCACGAGATCGCGACCATCGTCCAGGCCCTGGAGACCTTTTACGCCACCTACGGCCGCTATCCTACCAACGACGAGGGCCTGGCCGTGCTGACTCAGCCGACGGAGAAGATTGCCGAGCCGCTGCTGCAGGGTCTGCCCACCGACCCCTGGGGCAAACCGTACCAGTACAACTGTCCGGGAAAGACGAAGCCCTACGAAGTCATCTGTTACGGCGCCGACGGCCGCGAGGGTGGCGAGGGGGCCGATGCGGACATCAGTAGCGACAACCTGAAGAAGTAGCCGGGCCGCACCATACATAAAGGAATGCCGAATCATGGCCGGCGGTAGGCGAGGCTTTTCTCTGGTCGAGCTCACAGTCGTGCTGGTCATCCTGGGCCTGGCGGCTGGGGCCGTGACTATGAACTACCGCGGCCCGCTTCATGATCTGGGCCTGCGGGATCTGGCTCACCAGGTCGCCAGTTTCGACCGCCTGACCAGAGCCCAGGCCCGCGAGCAGGATCGGCCGCTGCGGCTGGTCTTTGACCTGGGCGCGAACGAGGTCCGGCGGGTCGACGTTGACGGCCTGACCGAACGGGGCACGCGACTCGTGCCGCCGGGCGATTATCGGCTGGAGAAGATCCGCGTGGGCCAGGTCGAGGCCACCACAGGCTGCACGGTCGTGCCGTGCGGCCGGCTGGGCCTGACGCCGAGCTATGCCGTGGGCCTGTGTGGTCCCGGCGGCCAGCAGCGCTGGCTCGTGGTCGCGGGACTGACCGGACTGGTAGAAGAACTGGACGATGGCAAGGAATTGGCCGGTATTTTTGCCCCGCCGCCGGAGGCGGGGAATGACGCTCGTTGAGGCCGCCCTGGCGATGGCCTTGCTGGGCACGCTCCTGGTGTCCCTGCTGGTGGCCACGTCGCAGATGACCGCCCAGCGCGGCCGGGCCGAGCGGCGGCTGGAGGCCTGCCGGGCCATCGACCAACTTGTCGAGTCCTGGTGGCCGAAACGCGCCGACCTGCCGCGGTCGGGCTCGGGTTATGTGCCCGGACACCCGGATTGGACCTGGCGGACGTCGCTGGTGACCAACGATAGGGCCAAGGCTCTCGGAGCCGAGGTCGTGGCCGTCGAGGTCTTCGTTTCCGAGGCGGCGAATCAGGAACCGGCGGCCTGCGTCGAGATTCTGCTCACGCCGGCGACGCAGAAGGCCGGAAAAACTGAGCCGGTGGGAAAGAATAAAACGGGAGCCAGGTCGGATGAGCCGCCGCGCGGGACTGACGCTCGTTGAAGTGACGCTGGCCCTGGCCATTACGGCCTTGCTGGCCGTGGGCGTGCTGGAAGTCATCACGGCCTGCACCCGCGGCGACCGGCTGGACCGGAGTTGGCAAACCTCCGTCCAGCGCCAGGCCGCGCTGGCCGAGTTGCTGACCACGGACCTGAGCCACGCCCGGCGGGTGATGAAAACCGCGATGGGGTTCCAGCTCGACAGTCGGGCCGCGCTCGACGCGCAGACGATGGAACTCGAGCACCTGCCCTCGACCGTGGTCTATGAGGTGCGTAAAATCGGCTCGCGGACCTGGCTCTCGCGGACGCAGCAGTTGACCGACCAGGCCCCGTCGCGGGAACTCGTGGCCGCCGGGCCGAAGACGCTGGAGATCGCCGCCGTGGGCGGTCGCGACCTGCCGGCAGGCCGGTGGACCAGTATGCCGGAGGCCGTCACGGTGACGTTCACATGGGACGGAGCGGATCCGGTGATCGTCTCTTTTCGCAGAAAGTAGTTTGGATGAGAACCTGTAAACAACAACGCGGCTTCGCCCTCCTCCTGGTACTCTTCGTGCTGGCCCTGGCCGGAACGGTGCTGGCCGCCGCGGCCCGCCGGTCGTGCGAACGAGCCCTGCTGGCCCACAGCGCCCAGGAAGAACTCCAACTCAAATGGTCCGGCCTGAGCGCCCGGGCCTTCTGCCTCCCGGCCTCCGAGCGGCTGCTCGATGCCGCCGCCGTGGCGGCACGGGAAGCCGATCACGACGCCCCGCCGCCGGCGACGGTCAGCCTGACGATCTCACTCGGCGGACTGGCCTGCGACCTGGTCGTCGCCGACGAACAGGCCAAGGCCAACGTCAACCTGCTCTCCGCCCGTTTCGGCGACGCCGTGATGAGCGACCGGCTCCAGAGCCTCCAGGCCGGCCAACGCGAGGTACTCACGGTGGAACTGCGGCCCGGCACGCCGCCCGCCGGAGTTATCTCATCTGTGCCGCGGCGCTACGCCAGCCTGGCCCAATTCTTCGGCTCGAAGCCCCCGGCGGCCCTCCTGCCGACCGCGCCCGGTGAGCACGCCCCCGTCGAGCGGATCACCTGCTGGGGCTCCGGCCAGATCAACCTGCGGCGGGCCGACGCCGTGGTCGTCCGCCAGACCCTGGCCGAACTGGTGAACGAGAGCGAGTTCGCCAAGCTCGAGAAGTACCGCCAGACCGTGCCCGGCTGTGCGGTGGACGAGGCCCTGAAGCAGATGGGCATCCCCGACGACCGGGCCAAAAACCTGCGGAAGTTCCTGACCGACACGTCGTCTTGTCACAGCCTGTGGCTGGTGGCCCACGGTCGGACGCGCGACTGGTTCCGTCTGGATGTTATTCAGGAAGGCGACGCCGAGAACGACGCCGAGGAGTGGACCTTCCTATGGTGAGAATGACCCTGCGCCGCTGGCGGCGACTCTTCGTGTCGGCGATCATCATCCTGGCCGTGGCCCTGGCCGGCTCTGCGGTGGGCTTGGCGTTCTGGCCGCTCGACGCCCACAATCTCGTTCCACCGCCGTCGGTTGCCCCGGCGCCGCCGAAGCCCAAGGCCGCGGCCCGCCCCGCCGCCGACTACGCCGTAATCTACCAGCGGTCGCTTCTGAAGCCGCTCGACGACGAGGCGAAGCAGGTCGCCCAATTGGCCCTGACCCTCGAAGCCACGGCGGTCGAGCCGGACTCGGCCTTGGCCCTCTTGAAGACCAAGGACGGCAAGAGCGAGTGGGCCGGCGTCGGCCAGGCGGTGGCCGGGGCCGAAGTGACGGCCATCGCCGACGGCGAGGTGACCTTGAAGTATAACGGCCAATCCATAGTTCTCAAGTCTAAGAAGGGGGCGACCGGCGAATGAAGACGGCGGCGTTCTTCATCCATGCGGGCCGGGAGTCCTGGCTGGTGCTGCGCGCCGGCGAGGACGGCGTCCAGTGTCGCGATATCCCGGTCGGCGGAAACGACGGCGCGAGCGGCACGGGCGGCGCTGGCGAAAAAAACGGCCTGCCGGACCCGGCCCTGTTCCTAGCCCAACTCCAGGAACTCGGCTACCAGGGCCAGGAGGTCTGCCTCGGCCTGCCGTCGCCGCTGGTCTTCTCGGCCCAGGTCGCAACAGCCGACCTGCCGCGCAAGAACCGGACGACCGCCCTGCTTTACCGGCTGGAAGAACAGTTGCCCCTGGAGGCCGAACGCCTGACGGCCGACTTCTTTCCGCCGGCGGGCGGCCAAACCTTGGGCGTCGCCGTCGAGACCCGGCGCGTCGAACCGTTGCTGGAATGTCTGGCCGAGGCCGGGGTTGAAATCGCGGTCATCTGCCCGACGGCGCTGCTGGCCGCCTGGCATGTCCTGCACCAGCGCCAGGCCGAGCTGCCGGGAAACTTCCTACTGCTGGCGGGACCGGACGGCTGGGATCTCTTCCGCCTGGCCGGCCGCCAGCCCACGGCCTGGCATTCGATGGCCCGCGAACCGGAGGAACTCGTCCGCGGCCTGAGCGCCGACCTCCTGGCCGCGCCGGTCGAAGCGGCCCGGCCCGTGGTCGAGGTGTTGGGCGACCTCAACGAGACAGTAGCCCGGCAGATCGAACAGGACGCCGGGGTCACGATGGTTTCCTCAAGCGAACCGTCCGTGCCCGAAGCGGCCGCAAAGGCCGCAGCTCTAGCCCTGGCCGGCCAGGGCGCCGGCTGGGTCGATCTGCGGCGCGACCAACTGTCCATGAAAAACGTCTGGTCCCGACTCCAAACCCTGGTCAAGACGGCTGTTATCCTGGGCCTGGCCCTGCTAGTGACCATGACGGCCCTCTGCTACTGGCGCGGTCGGCGTTACGAGGCCCAAGCCCGACAGTTTGACGCTCAACAACTTGCTGTTTACCAGTCCATCTACCCCACTGGCCAGGTGCCGACGAACCTGGCCAGCCGCCTGCGCAGCGAGTACGCCCGGCTTGCTGCCACCAGCGGCGAAGGCTTCGAGGCGCCCGGACGCCAGAACGCCCTCGAGAATCTCCGGGCCATCGCCGCCAACCTGCCCGGCGACGTCCGCTGCCGCCTGACGACCATCGACCTCTCGCCTCACAGCCTGTTGCTGGAAGGCCAGGTCCGCTCTCACGGCGAAGCCGAAAAAATCGCCCAGGCCCTGAAACGAACGGGCCTCGAGATCGAACCGCCGGCCACCGAACAGGACTCTCACGGGGGCGTTTCCTTCACCATCACCGGTAAACCCGCCGCAGCCAAAAAGCCGTCGCTGCTCACGGGGGTCCGGCCATGACCAAACGCACAACCAGGCTCTTGACGGTGCTGGCGGTCATCCTCTGCTGGACGGCCGGCCTCAGCTTCTTAGCTATGCGCTCACACCGGGCTGCGGCCCTGACCGCCCGCGACGACCTGGAGACCTGCCAACTACTGGTCGAGAAAATTCAGACGCTGAGCCGCCGGCCCAGCTTGGCCCTGGAACGCGAACGCCACGCCGCCGAAACCAGCGGTCTGATCGAACGGGCCGCCGGCGCCGCCGGCCTGCCCCCCGGCGGCTTGCTGCGCATCACTCCCGAGCCGCCGCAGCGGCTCGAAGACACCGTCTATAAGGAAAAGCCGATTCGCCTCGTCATCAAAAAGGCCCAGTTGCAACAGTTGACGCAGTTCATGTGTCAACTGTCCGCCGGCGATCAGGGTCTCCAGACCCGCTCGCTCCGCCTCCGCGCCGCCCAGCAGCAAGATGGCGCCGTCGAGACCTGGGATGCCGAAATCGTCGTCGCGTACCTGATCTACGACCCGCCGCACGTCGGCCCTGTGGAAAAATAAGGAGAACGCCTATGTTGAAGCAACTGTTCGTCGTAATCGTCCTGGCGTCGCTGGTCTGCGGCTGTCAGAGCCAGGCCCCGGTCGGGGGCTACCAGACCTTACCAAAAGATCCGCGGCGCGACACCGACGCCGCCCGCCAGCACAACGCCGCCGCCGTCAAATGGATCGAAGCCGACCGGCTCGACGACGCCGAGAAGGAACTAAAGGACGCCCTGACGGCCGACCTCTTCTTCGGCCCGGCCCACAACAACCTCGGCACGGTCTACTTCAAGCAAAAGAAGTTCTATTATGCCGCCTGGGAGTTCCAGTACGCCGCCAAGCTGATGACCGACAGCCCGCAGCCGCGCAACAACCTCGGCCTGGTCTACGAGGAGGTCGGCCGCCTCGACGACGCCGCCAAGTGGTACAACGAGGCCCTTCAGTTGGCCCCCGACTCGGTCGAGGCCACGGCCAACCTGGCCCGACTCCGCATCCGCAATAACCAAAGGGACGACCGCACCCGCCAACTCCTGGGCGACGTGATCCTCAAGGATCCTCGTCCGGAGTGGGTCGCCTGGGCGCGCCTGGAACAGTCCAGAATTAGCAAGCCCGGCGCGCCGGAGAAAGCGGAGTTCACGACCCTGCCGACCACCGCACCCCCGCAGCCGCCAGTCCAATCGGGGCCGAAAGAGCCACCGCTGGAACTGCCGGCGGAAAAATGACAGGATGTCAGCTCTACATCCGCGGTTGGTACACGGACTATGTGTGATCCGTGTTCCAGAAACTGGTGCCGAACGAGGACGAGGCGACTCGTCCGTTCAAGGCCATCACCCGTTGGGCCACCCACCGGCCCTGCTCAGCCCGCTTGACCATGCCCTTGAGAGCGCGCTCGGCCAAGACACGGGAATAGTCCTCGGCGACGGCCAGGTCGATGTTGCGGACCAGCGGGTGGTCGGTCCCGTTGGCGACACGAACTTCGACTCCGAAGTCCTGCATCTGCTCCATGACGACCGTGGCTTGGCCCAGATTCCGGGCCAGCCGATCCCATTTGAACAGCCACAGCGTTCCAACACGTCCTTTCTCGGCGTCGTCCAGGAGGCGGAGGAGTTCCGCCCGCTGGGCCGTGGCCCGGCCCGTGCAGGCCCGGTCAATGTAGGGGACGGAGGTGAGATCGACATGCCAGAGGTGTTTTGGCCGCTTGGACGCCCTGTTGTCACTCTGCACCCTAAGCGAAGGACTTTGGTCAAGAGCCACTCGCGGGCCTGAAGTGTGGTCCCCTTTAGGGGCCTTGACCTCACGCGACCCTCGCCCGGAGTGCCCAGAACACGGCCCGGAGGGACGCGCCTGGGTACACCTCGGCTTGCCTCCACCAAAGAGAAGAAGGCTGGTCGCGCGAGCGGCCGGCCTTTTTTCATTGGCGGCGCACCAAACGGCCTGTGTGCAAGCAGCCGCGGCACATAGCCGCACCCCGACCTGAACCGGAGCATTAAATCGTTGAAAACAGGTTGTGGTCGGATTATCATAGCGAGAGTTGCCGGCGCGGGTCGGTGGCGGGATGGTCTCCCGGAGAACTCCATCAAAAAAATACCGCTTGGGATTGGCCTGCTATTTATAAAGGGACATGTGGATGAGCACCAAGCAGAAAGAAACCGGTCGTGACGCGAAACGCCTGAAACTCGGCTATATCGGCTGCGGCCTCATGGCCCAGAAGATTCATCTGCCCAACTTCGCGAGCCTGCCTGACTGCGAACTGGTCGCCCTCGCGGAGCTGCGCCGCGATATCCGCGAGGCCACCGCTCGCCGTTTCGGCATTCCCCGCCAATACCCCGACCACCACGCCCTCCTGGCCGATCCCGAGGTCGAGGCCGTGGCCCTTTCGGCGTCCTGGACGCAGCAGGGCGAACTGGCCCGCGATTGCCTGTTAGCCGGAAAACCGGTCTTCATGGAAAAGCCCATGGCGGTCTCCGTGCCCCAGGCTCAGGAAATTATCGAGGCCGAACGCCGCGGCGGCGGGCGACTCATGGTCGCCTACATGAAGCGTTACGATGCCGGCGTGGTCCTGGCCCGCGACGCCATCCGGGCTTTCCGGGCGAGCGGAGAACTGGGAAACGTGACCTATGCCCGGGCCCACGGCTTCTGCGGCGACTGGCTGGCGGCCCTCGATGTCCCGATGAGCCAGAGCGCCGAAGCCTACCCGGCCAGCCCGGAACCCTATCCGGTCTGGTTGCCCGCCAAGTGGCAACGCCCCTATCTCGAATACCTCCAGCAGTGGACCCACAATGTCAACCTCCTGCGCTTTCTCCTGGACGCCGGCGACAAGGCCCGCGTCCGCTACGTCGACCTCGACGACGACGGGGAAGTCGGCGTCACGGTCCTGGGCCTCGACGGCGTCCGGGCCGTGGTCGAGAGCGGCCACGTGGCCCATCACGGCTGGGACATGTTCACCCAGGTCTACTTCCAGAAAGGCTGGGTCAAAACCACCTCCGCGCCGCTGATGTTGCACAATGCCCCGGAACAGGTGGAAATCTACCGGGCCGGGCCGCAACGCTCCCTGCAGCAGCCCCTCCCCGAGCCGGCCTGGTCCTGGAGCTACAAACGTGAGGCCGAGGAATTCATCCGCTGCGTCCGCTCCGGCGAAGCCTTCGCCTCCGGCGCCGCCGACACGCTGACCGACGTCCGTCTTTTCGAGGAAATTTACCGCAAATGGCTCACGGATCGCGGGGAGCTCTAACTTCCGCGCGCCGCTAAATTCCAGGAGGAACCCGCTCATGATCAAAGCTTCGCCTCTGAACGTAGCCGTCGTCACCGGCGGCCATCACTACCAGGTGCCGGAGTTCCACCGTTTGTTCCACGGCCTGCCCGGCGTGGCCCCCACCATCCAACACATGGACGACTTTACCGCCTCGCCCGCGGCCGTCCGGCAGGCTTACGACGTCGTGCTCTTCTTCACCATGCTCACTGAAGGTCCTGTGGACACCGCGCCCTGGTACTGCGGCAAACCCCTGACGGCCCTGTCGGAGTTGGGCCAGACGCAGCAAGGCCTGGTCTTCCTCCATCATTCCATTCTGGCCTACCCGCAATTTGCCCCCTGGGACCAGATGGTCGGCATGACCGGGCGACAGCAGTTCACCTACCATCTCGACCAGACCCTCCGCCTCCATGTAGCCGACCAGGCCCATCCGATCACCAGCGGCCTGGCCGATTGGGACATGGTGGACGAAACTTACACCACCCCGAGCCTGGCCCCCGACAGCACGCTTCTGCTCACCACCGACCACCCCAACAGCATGCGGCACATCGCCTGGACCCGCCAGTATCGCAACGCCCGCGTCTTCAACTTCCAGTCCGGCCACGACGGCGTCGCGTGGGCCAACCCCAACTTCCAGGAGATTCTCCGCCGCGGCATTTTCTGGGCGGCCGGACGGGCCTGATCATGGCGGCTCGGCCAGTGATAAAAAAGGGCCTTTGGCCCTTTTTTTTTGCTGCTCCGCAGCGTGTTAGAGCAGTTCACGTTTGTGTGTGGGGGCCGGGTGGCATGGCGGCGGTGTTTGCCGCCATGTTCGCGCAGCACCTACGACAAACTCACGGACGGACAAGCCGACCGTGGCGCCTGAGGCGCAACCATTCAAACGTTAAGTGCTCTAAAATAAACAAGGTTCGAGCCGAAGGAGAAATGCGATGATCAATCTTTTTTCGGATACGCAAACTCTGGCCACCGAGGAGATGCTCGAGGCGATGGTCCGGGCCGAGGTCGGCGACGACGTGGCCGGGAACGATCCGACGGTCAATCGCCTTCAGGATCTGGCCGCCGCGAAAGTCGGCCAGGAGGCCGCCCTGTTCGTGCCGTCGGGGACGATGGGCAACCTCGTCGCCCTGATGGCCGTCGGGGGCCACGGGAACGAAATTCTGCTGCACGAGGAATCGCACGTTTATTACTACGAGGGCGGGGCGCTCTGTTCGATCGCCGGGTTTACGCCGCGCCTGGTGGCGGCCCCGCGCGGGCTGTTGACGCCGGAGATTCTGGAAACTTACCTGCGGCCGGCGAACGTGCATCATCCCCGGACGACAGTGCTGGAACTGGAGAACACGCACAATCGCGGCGGCGGGAGTGTGACGCCGCCGGACCTCCACCGCCGGCTCGTGGCCTGGGCCCACGCCCACGGCCTGCACGTCCACCTGGACGGGGCGAGGATTTTCAATGCCGCCGTGGCCAGTGGCGTGGACGTGCGGGTCTTCACCGAGAACGTCGATTCGGTCCAGTTCTGCCTCTCCAAGGGCCTCAGCGCGCCGGTCGGGTCGATTGTCGCCGGGCGAAAAGAGTTCATCGACCGAGCGCGGCAAGCCCGCAAGCGCATCGGCGGGGCGATGCGCCAGGCCGGCCACCTGGCGGCCGCAGGGATCGTGGCTCTGGAGAAAATGGTGGACCGGCTGGCCGAGGATCACGCCCGGGCCAAGCGACTGGCTGAACTGGTGGCGAAAATTCCGGGACTCAAGGTCGATCTGTCCTCGGTCGAAACAAATATGGTCTACGTCGATTTCGCGCCGCTCGGCGTAGCGTGCGACACGTTTGTGGACCGTCTGGCGGCGAAGGGCCTGAAAGTTTCTCTGATTCCCCCGACGCGTTTCCGAATGGTTACGCACCGGCACATTTCCGACGCCGACGTAGTCTCGGCGGCGCGGATTCTGGGCGAGGCGGCGCGGGCTGGGCAGTAGCGGCGGGCGCTTCGGTTAATCTGCGATGGGGCGGTGGCGGTATGCTGCCAAATCCTCGGGAGTGACGTTTTCCTGGGGAACAAGCCGATAGTGTTTCTCGCTGGCGACAACGATCTGGCCGTCCTCTTCCTCGAACTCGAAAAGGGCAATTGTTTCGCTTTGCATGAACTGCGCCGCTATCGGCCGGCAGATCAGGGCCTGGAACTTTTCGCCGCACATCGCGAAGTCCTGCTCGACCTGGACAATGCTCTGTTTGTCCCGGCCGCCCTTGGCCTGCACGGGAAAAACATAGTGGGCGCCTCGGCGGTCCACGCCGATATAAACTTCGTCGGTCTCGACCTGCCCGAAGTTCTTGACCGTAGTACGCAGATGGCTCTGCAACGGGTAGCAAGCCACCCCGGTGAAAATATCGACTAAACGGTTGTAGCGGACCTTCGCCAGCAAAGCCTGCTCGTCGCTCAGGGCATATTTTTCGATCAGGCCGGGCGTGGCGTCCGGAATCTTGGTGGCGGCCAGATCGGAGCGCGGCTCAATGACGGTCAATCGCACGGCCGCGAAACAATAGCGAGCCTGACCCACCAGCTTGATGGTCCAACTCTTTCCTTCAGGAGCTTTGGATAGGATGGACTTGGGGAGATCGGCCCGAAACCGGAAAGTGTAAATCAAGTCGCCCAGGTTCTTCGGCAGCACGATGCCGAGTTCCTTGGCAGTCTGAGTGATTTCCTCTCGTGAGAAGGGCACCGCCAACATGCCCCGTTTGTAATGTTTGAGAAAGATTTTTTCAATGATCTTGTCGTAGCGGTTGGGGTTTTTCTCGGGCGACATAGCTCAGAACCTCCTGGGGGAACGCTTGCAGGACAACGTCTTTTTTGACGAACCGGGCCAGCGCAGCAAGACGACCTCCTCGCGAAGTTGTTGTCTGGTCGCCGTGGCCAAGCGGGTGCGGAACAGGTCGATGCCGACCAGCTCGTAGCCCAGGCCCTCGGCGATTTGGGCCAGCAACTGGCCGGTGCGAATCATGACCCGCAGATAGGAAGCCTGATCGCCCACGACGTAGGCCAACTGCGCGCCGGGACGAAGAATCGTTCGCAAATCCGCCAAATGTCGGGCCATGCCGCCAAAATAGAGTTTCGTTACTCTGGCGTAGAGCCGCTCGAAGCCGCTCGTTTTGCCCAGTTCAATTCGTCGTGCTTCAATGGCGGCGGCGATCCTCGCAATTTCCGGATGGCCCTCAATCCACTCATCATCCGTGTCGCCCTTATATACGTTCCGCGTGTTCGACCGCACGAGCGCCTGCTTGAACTCGCGAAGTTCAGCCCGGCTGTGGATGAATCCGAGCAGCACCGACTCCAGCCGAGTCGTGCGCGTATAGTCTTTCTCGTTCGGATAAGGTGGCGAGGTAATCACCGCATCGACTGACTGCGGTTCCAGAGCTTCCAGCAACAGCCGGGAATCGGCACAATGAAGATCGGCGAACACATCTTTTCGAGCGGCAAGGCCGCGCAAGTCACGCACCATCGCCGCTACGTTGTCGAGCCAACATTGGACGACAGGAGCATCGGCCTTGATCTTTCCGACGCCAACTTCCGGCCCAAAATGCAGATTGCCAACGGGGCCAACAAGGGCTTTGGCCAGGGCGAGCAATTCAATCTGGCGGAAACTTTCGTCCGCATGGCGTCTAAGGTCGTCGAGCAAAAGCAGTGTTTTATGAAGCGGCAGCGGACTGATGGAGTTCCGCAACAGCAACTTGACGCTCTCTTCGGGCAGGGTCAGCAAGGTGGGACTAATCCTTGCGCCGGGAACCAAATCGTCGCCGTCCCCGACGCCGGACGCGGCCAGTTTTTTGCGAACCCGCTCGCTCACCGCCTGGGCATGGGCCAGCAAGCCGTCGGGGTCAACGCCCCAGTCGGTTTTAACCCGGCTGGCAAAGCAGGCCACCGGATTGGCTTCCACCCCGACACTGGGAATTCCCAACTTCTTGCACTCAACCAACGTCGTGCCGGTTCCGCAAAAAGGATCAAGAACGCGACTACCAGGTGTGACGCCGAAACGATCGAGGTATTCTCGCACGAGGTGTGGCGGAAAGGAGAGTACAAACCGATACCAGTCATGGGCGGCTCGGTCGTTCTCGGACAACTTGTTATTGCCGTTTTTAGCGGGAACTGCTGCCTCGATTTGCGGGAACAACTTTGGTGCCGCAAGCCTCATCGGGCGTTCCCCTTGGTTGGTCTGGTACGATGAGGAGTGTAGCATACGATGGGGCGGTAATGCAAGCGCGAGGGCGGGGTTCTTGGCCAGAACGCCTGTAAGCACGAACCCTGCGTATTGTGCAACTACGACGACGCGGCAGCCGTGTCCGCGATGCGGCGGGCATTGCGTTTGCGGTCGGTTTCGTTCAGGTAGCGCTTGCGGATACGGATGAATTGGGGGGTCAGTTCGACCAGCTCGTCGTCCTCGATGTACTCCAGCGCCGCTTCCAGTGACAGGTCGCGCGGGGCCCGGAGCGTGAAGGTGGCTTCCTTGATCGATTGCCGCATGTTCGTCAGCTTCTTCATGCGGACGATGTTGACTTCGATGTCGTTGTCCTTACAGTGCTCGCCGACGACCTGGCCGGCGTAAACATTGTCGCCGGGGCGGACGAACATCTGGCCGCGATCGGAAAGTTCCTTCAGGGCGTAGGCGGTGACCATGCCGCCGTCGGTGGCAATCATCACGCCGTTGGCCCGGCCGGGCATCGGCCCGCGATAATCGTCGTACCGGTCGAAGGTGTGGTGAATGATCGCTTCGCCCTGCGTCACAGCCAGAATTCGGCTGCGCAGGCCGATCAGGCCGCGCGCGGGAACCATGAACTCGATGTGCGTCCGCCGGCCGCGCACTTCCATTTTCCCCAGTTCGCCGCGCCGGTCGCCCATCATCTGCATCACCGCTCCGACCGTTTCGTTGGGCGAATCCACCGCCAGCAGTTCAATCGGTTCCTGCCGCTTGCCGTTGACTTCCTTGAAAATCGCCTTGGGCTTGCCGACGGCCAGTTCGTACCCTTCGCGCCGCATGTTTTCCAGCAGTATCCCCAGGTGCAGCAACCCGCGCCCGGCGACCTCAAATTCTTCGCTCGTGCCGCCAAAATCCACCGCCAGGGCGACGTTCGACTGGAGTTCTTTCTGGAGCCGTTCGCGGATCTGGCGGCTGGTGACGTATTTGCCGTCCTGTCCGGCGAACGGGCCGTCGTTGATGCGGAAGGTCATGTGCAGCGTCGGCTCGTCGACGTGGACGGCCGGCAGGGCGATGGGGTTTTCCGGGTCGGCCAGCGTGTCGCCGATATCCACCTTTTCCAGCCCGACCACCGCGCAGATGTCGCCGACTTCGATCCGGTCGACTTCCATCCGCCCCAGACCCTCGAAGCGCAGCAGTTGGTTGATCTTCTGAAGCTTCTGTTCGCCGAACCGGTCGATGGTCATGATGTCCTGGCCGGCGTGCAGGGTGCCGGCAAAGACGCGGCCGATGCCGATGCGGCCGACGTAGTCGCTGTAATCGAGGTTGGTGATCAGCACCTGGAGCGGCGCGTCGGGATTGAATTTCGGGGCCGGGATGTGCTTGATGATGGCGTCGAAAAGGTCGTGGACGTCGCCGACCTCGCCTTCCTTGGGCAGGCGGTCGAGGTCGGCCACAGCCCAGCCCTGCCGACCCGCGGCATAGATGACCGGGAAATCGAGAATGCGGTTGTCGGCCCCCAGGTCAACCAGCAGGTCGAAGACTTCCTCGTGCACCTCGTGGACGCGGGCTTCGGGGCGGTCCATTTTGTTGATGACCACGATGGGCCGCAGTCCGTTGGCCAGGGCCTTGCTCAGGACATAGCGGGTTTGCGGCATGGTGCCCTCGACGGCGTCCACCAGGAGCAGCACGCCGTCGGCCATCTTGAGGACGCGCTCGACCTCGCCGCCAAAATCGGCGTGCCCGGGCGTGTCGATGATGTTGATGTGGAAGTCTTTGCCCGAGCGGTCGGTGTAGCGGATGGCGCAGTTTTTGGCCAGGATGGTGATGCCGCGCTCGCGCTCGATGGGGTTGGAATCGAGGATGCAGTCGCCCTGAAGCTCGGAGGCGCGGAACTGGCCGCTCTGCCGCAGGAGCTGGTCGACCAGCGTGGTCTTGCCGTGGTCAACGTGGGCGATAATGGCGACGTTACGAATTTCTTGTCTAATCATCTTTTATTATCGGGCTTCCGGTAAATAGAAATCCCCGGCCCGCGCTCGGACCGGGGATATTCTGGTCTTGACAATATTAAGCCTGGACACGGACAACGTTTTCGGCCTTGGGGCCTTTCGGTCCGGCGACGACTTCAAATTCCACGGCGTCGCCCTCGGCCAGGGTTTTGAAGCCCTGTTCCTTGATGCTGCTGTAATGCACGAAGACGTCCTGCCCGCCGTCCTCGGCGATGAATCCGAAGCCCTTCTGTTCGTTAAACCACTTCACCTTACCCTTGGCCACAAGCCCACTCCTTTAACTCTTCCCGGGTACATTTTTGCCGCCCGAGTCGCCGGGAAACACCGACCGAGACGCCCGCAACCGGGCCGCCCCCGCGACCCGCGATGCCCCACGACCCGACCGAAACCAGGCCGAAGCACCAAGTTGACAATAGTGTACACGAAAACAGATTGGAGGTCAATAAAATAGCGGAAAAGGGCCGTCTGGCAACCTCCATTTGACTCTCCCCCCCAAATGGGCTATGATTAACAAGTTATGACTGTCCGTTTGCCGAAACCACGGCGCGTCGTCTCGCGCCGCTCTTTTATGCGGTGGGCCGCTTATGGGTCGCTCGGGGCCGGGTTGGCCGCCACCGGCTATGGCCGCTTCGTCGAACCCTGGTGGCTCGACTATTCCCGCACGCCCATCGCCATCGCCAACCTGCCGCCGGGCCTCGACGGCCTGCGCATCGCCCAACTCACCGACTTCCATCACCATCCGGTCTCGCTCGAAGAGATCGACAACTGGGTCGATAAGGCCAACCACCTGGGGGCCGACCTGATCGCCCTCCTCGGCGACTTCATCACCACCGGTCGCAAGGCCAAAATCGAGGACGTGGCCGCGGTCCTGAAAAATCTCAAGGCCCCGCTGGGCGTCGTCTCCTGCCTGGGCAACCACGATTATGGCACAGCCTATCCCAACCGCGACGCCGAGCACCTGGTCCAGGGCCGCCGCGCCCGCCAGGCCCTCGAAGCCGCCGGCATCCAGGTGCTGGTCAACGAATTTGCCACCGTCGAGCGCCGCGGGGCCACGCTCCACCTGGCCGGAACCGGCGACCTCTGGTCGGGCGACTTCAACCCCGATTTTCTCCAAACCGTGCCCGGCCGACCGCTGGTCGTCCTCTCCCACAACCCCGACACGCTCTACAGTCTGAAAGCTCCGAATTTCGACCTGATGCTCTCCGGCCACACCCACGGCGGGCAGGTCCAATTCCCGTTCCTGGGGCCGCCGCGGCTGCCCATCGAACATCGCCACCTGGCCGAAGGGCATTTCACCTACAATAATTGCCAAATCTACGTCAGCCGCGGCCTGGGCTACCTCACGCCCGTCCGCTTCCGTTCCCGACCGGAAATGGGTATCATCGAACTCAAGAGAACCTGATTCCACCCAACGGTGGGTGGCGTGGCCCACGCTTGCGTGGCCACGGGGCCGAGCGGGGTTCATGGTCACGCTTCGCGTGAACCATGCCACCCGGGATGAAATTCGGAACACAACGACAAAGGAATGACCGTGGACAACAACGTGCTGGGAACCTCGATCTGTCCAAAGGATTTCGACACGGCGGCGCGGCAACACGGTCGCTTCTTCGCCCGCTACCGTCTGGCTGGCAATCATGCCGCCGGGAAAAACGTCCTCGACGCCGCCTGCGGCTCCGGCTTCGGCTCGGCCTGGCTGGCCCGGTCGGCCCGGTCCGTCCTGGGCGTCGATCTCGATGAGACTATGCTCGCCGAGGCGGCGCATTGGATGCTGCCGGAACTGGCCCTGGCCAACCTGCGATTCCAGAAACATGACCTGGCTGAACCCTTCGCGCCGGGCACGCGGTTCGACCTGATCGTCAGTTTCGAGACCCTCGAACACGTCCGCGATCCGGCGGCGGTGCTGGCGAACTTCGCCGCCCACCTGGCCCCCGGCGGCCTGGCCATCATTTCCATTCCCAACGGCTCCAAAGAACTCCGCGACGGCGATTGGGAACCGTCGCACCACGTCCATTTCTCGGCCGAAGATTTCCCCCGGCTGGTCGCAGCGAGCTTCGGCCACGCGGAATATTACAGCGAGATCCTCCATCGCGGCCTGCGGCACTATCTCCGCAAACTTTGCGGCGGTGGCCGGCACCACGCCGACGATTATCGCTTTTTGCCGGGGCTGGACGAGCGGGCGAAAACCTGGGTGGCCCTCTGCCGCGGCGCGATTATGAAATAGGGTGGCATGGTCCACGCTTGCGTGGCCATGCTCGTAAACAGGAGCTTGATTTGCGTGAGATTTACGTCGTCTTCGAGGTCGAAGCCCTGACCCGCGAATTTCTCTCCGGCAAGACGGCCGTGGTCTTCGACGTGCTGCGGGCCACCAGCAGCATGATTCAGGCCCTGGCCTCCGGGGCGGCGCGGGTCGTGCCGACCATGGAGGTGGCCGAAGCCTTCTCTCTTCGCGATTCTCTCCCGCGCGGCTCCGTGGTTCTGGGCGGCGAGCGCGGCGGGCTGCAAATTCCGGGTTTCGACATCGGCAACACGCCGCAGGAGTTTTCCACGCAGGTGGTCGGCGGGAAGACCGTGGTCATGACGACGACCAACGGCACGCGCGCGATCCTGATGGCCTTACCGGCGGCGCGGCTCTACGTGGCCGCCCTCACGAATGCCGCCGCGACGGCGCGGGCTGTGGCGGCCAGCGGGCCGGAAGACATCGTGCTGATCGGCGCCGGCACCGAGCGCCGCGTCAGTTGGGAAGACACTTTTGCAGCCGGCGCGGTGGTGGAGCGGTTGACCGCCGGCGCGGAAGACTATTCTCTGACCGATTCGGCGCAGATTGCGTTGGAAATCTGGCGACTCTCCACGGGCGACGTTCAGGCAGCTCTGCGGCGCGGGCGCGGCGGGCGGAACGTCATGAAGTTTCAGCTCGATGCCGCCTTTGCCACCTGCGGCGCGGTCGACAGCATCGACTTTGCGGCACGGGTTCACAAGGAGCCGTTGGAGATTGTGCCCGAACCGGCGTAGGTGAGCGAACAAGGAAAAAGCGAATAACCAACACTCAATAACCAATATCCAATCACCAAGTGCGGATTCCGTTTCTGGAGCTTTTCACTTCATGATTGGATATTGAGTGTTGGTTATTGGATATTCGCCGTTTTTCATTCGGCCGGTAACTGTCCGGAATTTTGCATGACTAAACAAAAAAGAATCGTAGTCTTGGGCGTCGGCAACCTCCTCAAGGGCGACGACGGCGTGGGCGTCCGCGTGATCGAAGCCCTGGAGCGCGGCGGGACTTTGCCGCCAGGAGTGGAGTTAGTCGATGGCGGCACCGGCGGGCCGACGCTCATGACCGAGTTCGCCGGAGCCGACGCCCTGATTATCGTCGATGCCGGCGAATTGGGCGCCGCCCCGGGCACGGTGCGGGAGTTCGCCCTGAAGGATGTGGCCGAGGCGTCCGCGCCGCGACCCTTTTCCCTGCACGACGTGGGCGTGATGGGCCTGATCGATCTGGCGCGGCAAGCGGGCGAATTGCCGCCCGTGGTCCGCTTCGTGGTCGTTCAGCCCGAGCGCTTTGACACCGGCGACCGCCTCAGCCCCGCCGTCGCCGCGGCCGTGGACCGCGCCGCCGAGGCCGTGCGGCGCGCCTTCTGACGAAAGGAGAACAGTGCTATGGCCTTGCTGGGCGGAAAAATCAACCTCTCCACGGCGACGCTGATCGTGATCGCGGCCGTGCTGGCCGTCCTCCTGACCGCCGACGCCCTCTCGCGCGTCGATGTCGTTACCGACGAGGCCCAACTTCAGACCAAGTTGGAATACGTCCGTTTTGCGGTCGTCAATTACAGCCACGACCACGGCCACGCCCCGGCCGATCTCGGCGAACTCGGCCTCAAGCCGCAGGAACTCACCGACCGCCTGGGGAACCGGATCAGTTATTCTTTCGACCAGGAGCGCCACCACGCCAGCCTCAGCGGAGCGCTAAGGAACAATTACCTCGACACCTGGAAAATCGAACTCGATTTTCCGGTCGCCGCCGCCCCGAAGGATTGACCCTTTCACAGCGGCTTCGGCCAAATCCAAAGCAACAGGCATACCAGCGGCAGTGCCGGCAGCAGATTGGCCACGCGGATGCGCACCAGGTCCAGCAGCAGCAGGCCGATGGAGAAGGTCAGCAGACCCCCGGCGGCCCGGATACCGTGAATGTAGAGGTCGGGAATGACCGGGGCGACGACCAGGGCCACAATCGTGAGCAGGCCCTGGAACACCAGCACCGAAAGAGCGCTGAAGACCACCCCGCGACCCAGCGTCGCCGCCAGGGCAATGGACAGCACGCCGTCCATGGCGCTCTTGGTGTAAAGCAGAATCGGCGTCTGGTGCGTGCCATCCTCGAAGGTGCCCAGCAGGGTCATCGGCCCGACGCAGAAAATCATGCTGGCCACGACGAAACCCTCGACGAAGTTGGGTTGACCCTCGACATTCCCCGGTACCGATCCCTCGGCTGTGGTGTTTGATGAGAACCGGTCGCGCAGCCGTGCGCCGCACCATTCCAGGCCCTGTTCGATCTTCAACAGTTCGCCGACCACCGCCCCGATCAGCACCGCCGCGACGACGTGCAACATGTACCCGCCGGCCAAGTCGCTCATCATCCGCAGAGCCACGAAAAAGGTGATCAGGCCCAGGGCCTGCATGGTGGTGCGCCGCAACCGCTCGGGAAACCGCCGGCCCAGGACGAGGCCGAGCAGTCCGCCTCCCAGGACGGTAGCCGTGTTGAGATAGGTTCCGGTGCCGACCAGCATTTGAACTTACTCCTGCGAGTTGCGGAGAATTATAACAAGGTTGTACCGCGCGGGTGTTAGCATATTAATATCGGGTTGTGGTTCACGCGGGAAATCGCCGGGGTTTGGCGACGGAAAGGGGCGGGGGGATGACGCGAATACGTATCAGAGCGGGGAAAGTTTCGCTGGAAGCCGATCTGAACGATTCGCCGACGGCGCAAAAAGTGGCTGCAGCGCTGCCGATCACCGGCCGGGCCAGCCTTTGGGGCGAGGAAATCTACTTTTCCATCGAGGTCGAGGACGATGAAGCCGCCGACGCCCGCGAAGAATTGGCCGTCGGCGAAATCGCCTACTGGGCCCCCGGCACGGCCTTCTGCGTCTTCTGGGGAAAAACGCCCGCCTCCACCGGCTCCGAGCCGCGCGCCGCCAGCCCCGTCAACGTCCTGGGAAAAATCGATGGCGACGCCACCCTCTTCGCCGCCATCAAGGGCGGGGAAAAAGTGGTCATCGAAAAAGTCTGACCTGGCTTCAATGGCGATTTTCATTACGATCTGAATTGCGTAACTCCTTGTAACAAAATGAGTTACGCTTTTTACAAAAAATATTAGGCTGCCTAACGACATTTTTTCAAAAAGATAGCAATTTTTTTCCGAACCTTGCGTTATAATGGTTGATGAGGCGAGAGGAACTCGCCAGGGTAGGGAAAATAAGAGCAGGAGTTGTAGCGGGTATTTGCGGCTTGGCCGCGGGAGGTTCGCAATGAAACGCTTTATGACGGTGACGGTTCTGGTAGTTGTGGGGTTGATGCTCGTGGGACCGGCGGTTCCGGCGGCTGAGGCCCATGGCTACTCGGGCGGGCATAGCTACTGGGGCGGGGTCGGGCGCGGCTTCGGATACGGATTGGGCGGCGGACTAGGCTTCGGTCTCGGTTACGGTATCGCCGCCGGGGCCTATGCACCATACTACTATCCGCCGGCGTATTATCAGTATTACTATCCCCCGACTGTAGTTTACGCCCAGCCCCAGACGGTCTACGTTCAACCGCAGGCCTATCCCCAGCAACAGGTGTATACCCAGCAACCGGTGGTTCAACAGCCGCCGGCACAGGTAGCGCCGCAAGTGTCGCCGCAGACGCCGGTCGCGCCGCCTCCGCCCCCGACGCCCATTCAGGCCGCGCCGCAGCAAGGCTCGGTCCAGGCCCCGGTGATTGTCGCCCCGCAGGCCTCTGATCCCAACACCCCGCCTCCGCCCCCGACGCCCATTCAGGCCGCGCCGGTCCAGGCCGCACCAATGATGACGGCGCCGCCGGTTCAGACCGTGGTGGTTGACCCTTCCGGCGGCCAGATCAGGATGCTCTCGCTGGGCGACGACGGCCAGCGCGAGAAGGCCGCCAAGGAACTGCGGAAGTTCAATTCGCCGGAAGTGGTCGGAGCCTTGATGACCGCCCTCCAGCGTGACGGCAAGTCGGAAGTCCGCCAGGAGGCGGCCAAGAGCCTCGGCGAACTCCAGGCTCGCGGCGCCCAGCCGGCCCTGCGTCAGGCCGCCCGCGAGGACACCGACGGCGGCGTCCGCAAGGCCGCCCTCAAGTCGGCCATGAAGATCGAAGCCTCCTACGGCATTCAGCCGTAGCCGTTGTTCCTATAATCCTGCTCCGGGGCGGAACCGTTAGCTCCTTGCGGTTCCGCCCCTTTGTTTTGCCGCTGCTGTATAGTGGCACGGGCATCTTGCCCGTGAGTGCCAGGGGCATCCTGCCCCTGGGTTTTGCTGTTTCCTAAAATGATAATGTACTCTTTTGCGCCCCCCGCCGATTGTCATCCGCCCGCCCGTTTGCTACCATGTCGCCCACGAACCACTATCCAAGGAGTTTTTTTTCATGGCCGAAAAGCAATACGTTGCCGCCCTTTGCCGCGAGGGCCAGCGCTTCGACGAAACCTTCCTCCTGGTCGAGAAGGAACTCCGCACCGCGGCCAACGGCAAGCTCTTCATTCGCGGCGCGTTTCAGGACAAGACCGGCCAGGCCCGCATGATCGCCTGGGAAGCCACGGAACGCTATTACGAAGCCCTGCCGCGCGGCGGATTCGTCCGGGCCAAGGGCCGCGTCGAGGTCTACCAGAACCGCCCGCAACTCGTCGTCGAAAGCTGCGTCCCGGTCGAGGAAAAGGGCGTCGACCTCGCCCAGTTCCTCCCCTCGACCACAAACGATGTGGCGGCGATGGAAAAAGAATTGCGGGCGATTCTCTCGACCATCTCCGATCCCACGCTCAAGGCCGTGGCCGCCGCGTTTCTGACCGACGAAAAATTGATGCTCTCTTTCCGCCGTTCTCCTGCCGCCGTGACCCTCCACCACGCCTACATCGGCGGGCTGCTCGAACACACGCTGGGAATTCTGCGGCTGGCGGGCCACGTAGCGCCGCTCTATCCCGTCCTCAACCGCGACCTCCTGCTCCTGGGTTGCTTCATGCACGACATCGGCAAGACGGTCGAACTGGCCGCCGACCGGGAATTTTCCTACACTGACTCCGGCAAACTCGTCGGCCACGTCGTCCTGGGCGTGCTCATGCTCAACGAAAAAATCGAGGCCACGCGGCGCAGCGGGACGGCCGTCCCGGAAATCGTGGTGCGGCAACTGGAGCACCTGGTCCTGGCCCATCACGGCGAATACGAGTTCGGCAGCCCCAAGCTCCCGATGACCGCCGAGGCCGTGGCCGTCCATTTCCTCGACAACATGGACGCCAAGCTCGCCGCCTTCGGCCAGGCCGTCCGCGACCATCCCGCCCCCGACGAAGCCTGGACCAGCCGCCAATTCATGTTCGACAACCAAATGCTCTATCGCGGCTCCGCCGAAGAACGTACCCGCCGCGCCGGTCCGAGTGCGGAGCGTGTGATCGAGCGGACCGACGAAGAAACCGGCGGCAAGCGCGTGATGAAAGGCGGGCTGGAATAGAATGTAGGGTGCGTGCTTGCACGCACCAACGCACTTGAGAGGACGCGGTAATGAAGTTATCAAAGCGGAACGTCATTATCGGATTGCTGGTGTTACTCGGGCTCGCGGTATTGGCATTGACCGCCAACTTCGTTGTAGACCTTGACCGGTATATTCAAGCCGGAGCCAAATCTGGAGGTTGGCCCAATGAACCACTGAATGTGCCTCTGGGGTCGGTGCAGGTCGGCGCAGATGCCGTGCAGTTCTATGTGGACTTCGCCTCTGACACCGCGGTACTCGGATTCTCAACGAAGGATCAGGCGGGGAGACCTCGCTATTTTCCGATGAGAGGCCTGCCAAGTCGCGACATGCCTGCCGTCACGCTGGATGTGTTTCTGTCGGACACTAACGAGATGTGGGTTCTTTCGTCATGGCCGGGAGAGAAGGTGCTGGCTTACTACCAGGCTGGCAGTGACCGTTGCCTAACCCACTTTGGCGATAATGCTTTCGTCCAAACGCCAACGCCTGAGAATTCTTTTGGGGGAGGCGGTGAAAGAGACTGGCCGGTAATGAACCCTGCGCGAGTGAAAAAAGTGGCGACGATTGTTTATCCGGGATCGGGATGATGGCAAGCCGACCGGCGACATGGCCTCAAGCGGTGATCGGCAACCGGCATTGACTCATTCCCGTGCGGTGTTATATTGTCGTCGGAGGCGAAACCATGGAAAAAATAATCATCGCGATGTTAGCGGCCACCTGTTTTCTGGCCGGTTGCGAAGCACCGGAAGATCACGGGCAATCGGTGCGCCTGGCGACCACCAATTTCCAGGCGGCCTTTCAGGCGACGCAGGCGGTGCTGGCCCAGGATTACATCATCGCCCGGGCCGATGCGGCGCAGGGGCGGATCGAGACGCAACCGAAAATCGTGACGAAGACCGGCAAAGATCGCCAGCTCGGCTCGCTGATCAGCAGCGGCGCGGTGCAGTATTATCGCCGCACGATTCGCTGCTTTCTGACACACGACGCCGGCGGCGTCGAGGTCCGCGTGGCCGCCGCCCTCCAGCGCGAGAGCGGCACGCAGGCCCGGGAACAACTGGCCGGGCGGGAAGGCCTGACCGAGAACAAGATGAGCACGGAAAACGGCTGGCGGCAGTCGGGCGGCGCGGCAGACAAAGACTATTGGGCCGACGTCGGGCCGGACCCCGAAGCCGAGCGGGCAATCCTGAAGAAAATCGAGGAGCGTCTGGGCGAAAAATGAGTGAGTAAACGGTGGGTGGCATGGTCTGACGAAGTCAGGCCATGAAGAATCGGCGTTCGGAAGGTAATTGTTCATGACCCGCCTGCGCCTGACCAAGCCATCCCGCATGCTTCTGCAAGCAGAAGCATGGCACCCGGATTCAATAACTACTCTGAGACCACCTCTCCATGAAGCACAAGAGAGATAACCGCCATCGCTCTTCCCCGCCTGCGGCCTCACCTGCGCTGTCGGGCACAGCCGGCCGCCGCTGGTGGCTGGCCGGGGTGATTCTCGCGGTCCTGGCCATCGCCGTTTACCTCCCGTCGCTCAACGGCCATTTGCTCGAATGGGACGACGAGCAATATGTCGGCACGAATTATCACGTCCACGATCTCTCCTGGGCGACCGTCCAGTGGGCCTTCACTTCGACGCAATTTGCCGGCAACTGGCATCCCCTGACCTGGCTCTCCCACGCCCTCGACATCAAGGTCTACGGCCTCTCGCCCGGCGGCCTCGAACCGGCCAACCTCTGGGGCCACCACCTGACCAACGTTCTCCTCCACGCCGCCAATGCCGTACTCGTGCTGCTCCTCTTCCGTGGCCTGACCGGCCGGTTCTGGCCGAGCCTCGTGGCCGCCGCGATTTTCGCCCTCCATCCCCTCCGCGTCGAGTGCGTCGCCTGGATCGCCGAGCGCAAGGAACTGCTCTGCACTTTTTTCACCCTGCTCACCCTCCTGGCCTACCTCCGCTATGCCGCCAAAGCATCTTTATGGCGCTATGCGTTGGTCTTCCTGGCCCTCGCGGCGGCGCTGGCGAGCAAACCGATGGCCGTGACCGTGCCGCTGGTGCTCTTGCTCCTGGACTTCTGGCCGCTCAAGCGGTTGAGTTGGCGGGCGGTGGCGGAAAAGTTGCCCCTGGCCGCCCTGGCCGCAGGTTGTTGCGTCGTAACGATGACGGCCCACGCCGGGTACGTGGCCCAGTACACTCTGGGCGAGCGCCTGGGCAACGCCGTGATCAGCTATGCCGCCTATCTGGGCAAACTCTTCTGGCCGGCGCCGGGAATGTTGATTCCTTTATATGTGCATCAGGGCGAAATTCCCGGCGGGCTGGCCCTCTGGCGCATCGCCGTTGCCGCGGCCATCCTGGCGGTCGTCACCGCCCTGGCCTTCAGCCAGTGGCGCCGCCGGCCCTGGCTCCTGGTCGGCTGGCTCTGGTTTGTGGTGACGCTGGGGCCGGTGAGCGGCCTGGTCCAGGTCGGCTCGCAGGGTCTGGCCGACCGCTACACCTACGCAACGATGTTCGCTCTCGTGCTGGCCGTGGTGCTGCTGGCCGCCGAAGCGGTGGACCGCGTGGCGAAGCTGCGTTATCCAGCGGTCGCGGCGGCAGCGCTCGTCGTGGCGGCCCTGAGCTTGCTCACCTGGCAGCAGGAGCCGGTCTGGGGCAATTCGCTGGCCCTGTGGCAATACTCGGCGGCCCACGAGCCGCAAAGCAAGATGGCCCGCAGCTATCTCTGGAATGCCGAGGGGAAGCAACTGGCCGACCGGAAGGATTTGCCGGGGGCCATCCATAAGTTCCGCGAAGTCCTGACCCAGGATCCCGACAACCCCTTGGCCCTGGCCAACCTCGGCGCCTGCCTGGGACGGACCGGCCAGACCCGCGAGGCGATCGCGCCGCTGCGGCGGGTCGTGGCCCTGGAACCCGGCGATCCCAAGACGCGGTGTAATCTCGGCCTGGCCCTGCTCGCCGAACCAGGGGGCCGCGACGAAGCAATCGCACAGTTCCAGGCGGCGCTGGCCATTGATCCCGGCCGCGTTCAGGCCCTGGCGGGGCTGGCCGAGGCGGAAATGGCCCAGGGCCGGCCGGCGGAGGCCGTGACTTATTGGCGGCGCGTGGCGGTCATCACCCCGCTGGCCCCGTTCATGCACGCCGAACTGGGCATCGCCTTGCACCGCTCCGGCCATTCGTCCGAAGCCGCGGCCGAGTTGCGGCAAGCTTTGGCCCTGGATCCAAAACTCTATCCAGCGAAGGCCGAACTGGACCAGATTCTCTCCGAGCAAGGGCAAAGGAAACCGCCGCTTGGCAATTGACAAGGCCCGGCGGCGGGCGTAAAGTGGCCGGGTGAGTTCTTCATGTGGGAGGCGGTAGATGAAAACAGCAATTCTCGCCCTGGTCGGCGCCCTGGTTGGTTTCGCGGGCTGCGCGTCCGATCCTCTGACGCTCCAGGAGCGCCTCGAGGTCATGGTCCAGATGAACAAGCAGCTCCAGATCGAACTCCTGGACCGTGACCGCCGCATCGCCGAACTGGGCGGCGGCCAGGCGGCCACGCGGCCGCAGCATCCCGTGGACGACCTCCGGCCCGGCCAGACTGCGGCCGAAGATCCGTTCAAGCCGGTGGCCATCAACTTCAACCGCCTCACCGGCGGCTATCGCGGCGAAGGCCCCGGCGACGAAGGCCTTCGCGTCGTCTTCGCCCCTGAAGACGGCCGCGGCGACGTGGTCAAACGATCCGGCGCCCTGGAACTCGACCTCTACGACCTCGCCCTCGAAGGCAAGGAACAGAAAATCGGCCACTGGGAATTCTCCGTCGATCAATTGAGCCGGCTATGGGTCTCCGGCCTGGGCATCAACACCTACTCCCTGAAACTCCCCTGGCCCAGCGGCCGGCCTAAACATCGGGAGTTGACCCTCCTCGCCCGCTTCATCACCCTCGACGGCCGCAACCTGACTCAGCAGACGCACTTCAAAGTCGACCTGGGCGAAGCAGGCAGTGCGGAAAAACCGGCGGCGGAAAAACCTGCCCCGGCCCCGACGACGGGAGCAACCAGTGCGCCGGCCGTGCCGGCAAAGTGAGGCGCCCCTGACCTTAACTCGGACAATCATAACTGAAGCGGGATATTACAAATGAGAATCGATGTCTACGGCAAGCCCGGTTGCGCCAAATGCAAATCGACCAAGGAAAAGCTGGCCCATTACCTGAACAAGTGGCACGTCGCGGCCACCGTGCCCCTGGAGTTCGTCGATATGGACTCGCCCGACGGCAATGCCCAGGGCGCGTTCTACGACGTCTACGACGTCATCCCCGTGACCATCGTCATGGGCGACGCCGGCCAGCCCCTCGGACGCTGGGAAGGCGTCGTGCCCCCCAGCGAGGAAGTGGCCAAGGCCCTCGGCTTGCAGATTCAGGTTTAACCAGTGCCACGGCGGGTCTTGTCCCGCCGTGCGAACGACAACGCCACGCGAAGCCGCAGCCAGGCCGGCGGGGCACAGGCCAGCGTTAACTGCTCTTAAAGAACGGCGGCGCCCATGACCACGACCCTTGATCGCTTGCCGCCGATTCGCGGCTTCATCCCCTCGACCCTGATCGACTGGCCGGGCCGCATCGCCGCCATCCTCTTCCTGCCCTCCTGCAACCTCCGCTGCGCCTATTGCCACGCCGGGCCGCTCCTGACTGCCGAACAGGCCGAGGTCATCCCCTTCGCCGAAGTCCGTCGCTACCTGGAATCGAAAAAGGGTTGGATCGACGGCGTGGTCATCTGCGGCGGAGAGCCGACGCTGCAGCCCAAGCTCTCGGCCCTCTGCGACGAACTCCACGGCCTGGGCCTGGCCGTCAAGCTCGACACCAACGGCACGCGGCCGGAAATTCTCTCGCCGCTCATTGACGAGCGCCGCCTCGACGCCGTGAGCATGGACATCAAAACCGCCCTCGACGGCCGCATGGTCGAAGTCGCCCGCTGCGAGGTCGATCTGGAAGCCATCGAAAAATCGATCGGCCTCTTGATCGCCGCCGGCGCGAAAAAAGATGGGCCGCGACTGGAAATAGAATTTCGCACCACCTGCTGCCCGGCCTTCGTCGATGCCGCCGCCGTGGAATGGATCGCCCGCCACCTCTCCGACCGCGCCGGTCCCGCCGGCGTCCCCTACGTCCTCCAACGCTTCGATCCCCAGCACGCCCTCGAACCGGAACTGCGCGAAATGAAACCCTACGCCGTCGGCGAAATGGAATCGCTCCTCGCCGTCGCCCGCCGCTTCAATCCCCCCTCGCGGCTGCGGAATGCGTGATTGATTAGAGCGTTCCACGAGTGACTGGTTACTTCCAAGGTGCCACACCTTGTCCCCCGGCCTTTCGGGGGCAAGGTGTGAGGAAGGCCGGCATACTTTCCCCGAGAGAGTACCCCATCGATAAATGCTAAGCGATCTTAGATAAGTCTGTTTCTGTGAGGTGAGGAATACTGCTGCAATACCCTATTGTCAGCAGCCTGCTAGCGGGTTAGGTTTGCAACTCAGAGTCCGGACGACCGCCGGGCCACGCGCAGCCGATTCGCCGCCCGGGCCATGGCCAGCTCGGCCCGGTCAATATCCAGGTTAGCCCGCTCCCGCAATCTCTTCTCCGCCCGCTCGCGCGCCGCCTGGGCCCGCGCCACGTCGATCTCCTCCGCCGACTCCGCCGCATGGACCGTGATCAGCACCCGCTCCGGCGTCACCTCGGCCATCCCCGACGAAATGGCCAGGTACTGCACCGTCTCGCCCTCAGCCGGCAGAATGCGGATTTCCCCGACCTCGAGCGGCGTCACCAGCGGCGTGTGATTTTCCAGCACGCCGATCCGGCCGCCGGCCACCGGCAACTCGACCTGCCGGCACGGCGTCTCTTTGAGCAGACAGCGGCCCGGCGTGAGAATGGTTACATTTAGCGGCATATAATTCTACCCTTCAATTGCGCGGGTGGCCTGGCGGCCGTCGTTTGCCGCCATGTCCGTCGAACGCTCGCGCCATTACATCGTCTTCGCCTTCTCCCGCACCTCGTCCATGTTCCCGACCATGTAAAACGCCGGCTCCGGCAGAGAATCGCACTCGCCGTTGGCGATCTGCTCGAACCCCTCGATACTCTGTTCCAGCGGCACGTACTTCCCGGCCATGCCCGTAAAGACCTCGGCCACGAAAAACGGTTGCGACAGGAAACGTTGCATCTTCCTGGCCCGGGCCACAGTCAGCTTGTCCGTGTCCGAAAGTTCGTCCATGCCCAGGATGGCGATGATGTCCTGGAGATCCTTGTAGCGCTGGAGAATCTGCTGCACGTCGCGGGCCACCTTGTAATGCCGCTCGCCGACGATGCGCGGATCGAGTACCAGCGAGTTCGAGGCCAGCGGATCGACCGCCGGATAGATACCCAGCTCGAAAATCTTCCGTTCCAGATACGTCGAGGCGTCCAAGTGAGCAAAGGTCGTGGCCGGAGCCGGATCGGTCGGATCGTCAGCCGGCACGTAAATGGCCTGAATGCTCGTGATCGAACCGTTCCGCGTGCTGGTGATCCGTTCCTGAAGCGCGCCCATTTCCGTGGCCAGCGTCGGCTGATAACCGACCGCCGACGGCATGCGCCCGAGCAGGGCCGAGACTTCGCTGCCCGCCTGGCTGAAACGGAAGATGTTGTCGATAAAGAGCAGCACGTCGGCCTTTTCCTCGTCGCGGAAATATTCCGCCACGGTCAATGCCGACAGCCCGACCCGCAGCCGCGCCCCCGGCGGCTCGTTCATCTGCCCGTACACCAGCGCCGCCTTGTCCAAAACATTCGATTCCTGAAGCTCCAGCCACAAGTCGTTGCCCTCGCGGGTCCGCTCGCCGATGCCGGCGAAGACCGACCGGCCGCCGTGCTCGATGGCGATGTTGCGGATCAGTTCCTTGAGGAACACCGTCTTGCCGACGCCGGCCCCACCGAACAACCCGACTTTGCCGCCCTTACAATACGGCTCGATCAGATCGACCACCTTGATACCGGTTTCGAGGATTTCCGTTTCCGTCCGCAGTTCGTCCAGGGCCGGGGCGGGCTTGTGAATCGGGTCTCGCCGCACCGCGGCGATCTCGCCCAGTTCGTCCACCGGGTCGCCCAGGACGTTCATGATCCGCCCGAGCGTCTTCGGCCCCACCGGCACGCTAATCGGCGCCCCGGTGTCCACCGCCTCCATGCCGCGCACCAGCCCGTCGGTTGGCCCCATGGCCACGCAGCGCACCACGTTCTCCCCGACGTGCATGGCCACCTCGGCCGTGACCTTGATCTTCCGCTTCGGTTCCTCGATGCTGACCGCCGAGTTGATCGGCGGCAGGAACCCGGCCTCGAACTCGATATCCACCACCGGCCCGAGAATCTGTTTGACGCTTCCGGTTCGCATGAGACGCACTCCTGTAATTGCTGTTGCCGCTTCTTTTCTCTGCCTCTTCTCGCTTCTAATTTTTAATTTCTAATTTCTAATTTTTAATTATTTGTTCAGTGCTTCCGCCCCGCCGACAATCTCCGCGATCTCCGTCGTAATCATCGACTGCCGCGCCCGGTTAAACTGTTGCGTCAGCGCCCCGATAATATCGTCCGCGCTCTTCGTCGCGTTGTCCATGCTCGTCATCCGCGCCCCGTGCTCGCTCGAAGCGCTTTCCAGAAGCGCCCGGAACAGCCGGATATTCAGGCTCTCCGTCAAAATCCGCGCCGCCACTTCTTCGTCCGACGGTTCCAGCAGATAAACTTCCTGCGCCGCCGCCGGAGCCTCGCGCGCCGCCTCCGCCGTCTCGAACGGCAGCAACCTCTCCACCCGCACCTGCTGGGCGATCGCGCTCTGAAAATAACTGTAGATGACGTGCACTTCGTCGCACTCGCCGGCCAGGTATCCGGCCACCTGCTTCGACATGATGGCCGCCGCCTGGGCGAAAGTCACTGCCTCCGACAGCCCGGTATAAACCGCCGCAGGATGATGGCCGGGCGTCTTCAGGTAATACCGCGCCCCCTTCTTGCCGATGGCCGTGACCGCCACTTCCTGGTCCGGCCGCTCCCGGATGAACCCTTCCGCCCGCCGAATGGCGTTGTTGTTGAACGCCCCCGACAGCCCCTTGTCGCCGGTAATCAGGATGAGCGAAACTCGCTTACCCCCGCGCCCGACCAGCAGCGGATTCTCATCGCCCATCAGCCGCGCCAGCACCGTGTGCAGCATCTGGCCCACGGCCTGCTCGTAGGGCCGGATGGCCATCAGCCGCGCCTGGGCCTTGCGCAGCTTCGACGCCGCAACCATTTTCATGGCCTTGGTGATCTGCTGCGTGTTGCGCACGCTGCGAATGCGCCGCCGAATATCCCGAAGACTCGCCATCTCTGCCGCTGCCTTTGTTTCTAGTAGGGACAGGGCTTGCCCTGTCCGGCTGTTGCTTCTTCTACTTCTTCTACTTCTTCACTCCTCTCCCATGAGGGAGAGGGTAGGATGAGGGTGTACCTGTTTCGTCCAAACTCATCCTGGTTGTTGTTGCCGTTTCTTCTCGCTTCTAATTTTTAATTTTGCATTTTTAATTTTTAATTCTTTTTCTCCGTCTCCACGTCCGTGACCGCCGAAACAACTTCCGTCGGCAGGAAGCTGCCCTTGAATTCCGCGCCCGCCGCCTTGAAGGCCTTGTCCAGCGCATCGTCGAAGGCCCCCTTCTTTTTCAGTTCCTCCAGAAGTTGCCCGCGATTCGTGCGCAGCCACGACAGGAACTCCGCCTCGAACCGCCGGCAATCCGCCACCGGCACCTCGTCCAGCAAGCCCTCGTTGGCCGCCTTAATGATCGCCACCTGTTCCACCACCGGCATGGGCGAAAATTGCGGCTGCTTCAGAATTTCCGTCATCCGTTCGCCGCGAGCCAGAATCTGCTGCGTCGCCTTGTCCAGGTCCGAGCCGAACTGGGCGAAGGCCGCATACTCGCGGTACTGAGCCAGGTCGAGCTTCAACCGCCCGGCCACCTTCTTCATCGCCTTGATCTGGGCGGCGCCGCCGACGCGGCTCACGCTGATGCCGACGTTCATGGCCGGCCGCACGCCCTGGTAGAACAGATCGCTCTCGACGAAAATCTGCCCGTCGGTAATCGAAATCACGTTTGTCGGAATGTACGCCGACACGTCCCCGGCCTGCGTCTCGATCACCGGCAGCGCCGTCAGACTCCCGCCGCCTTCCTTGGCCGACATCTTCGCCGCCCGCTCCAGCAACCGCGAATGCAGGTAGAACACGTCGCCCGGATAAGCCTCGCGTCCCGGCGGCCTTCTCAGCAGGAGCATCATCTGCCGGTAAGCCACGGCGTGCTTCGAGAGGTCGTCATAGGCAATCAGGACGTGTTTGCCCTGGGCCATGAACTCCTCGCCCATGGCGCACCCGGCGTAAGGCGCCAAGTACTGCATCGGGGCCGCTTCCGAGGCCGAGGCCGCCACGATGATCGTGTAGGCCAGCGCCCCCGCTTCCTCCAGGGCCTTGATGATCCGGGCGATGGTCGAACGCTTCTGACCGATGGCCACATAGATGCAAATCATATTCTCGGTCTTCTGATTGATAAACGTATCGATGATGATCGCCGTCTTGCCGGTCTGCCGGTCGCCGATGATCAGTTCGCGCTGCCCGCGCCCGATCGGCGTCATGGCATCGATGCACTTGATCCCCGTCTGCACCGGCTCGCAGACCGGCTGCCGCTTGACGATCCCCGGCGCGACGATTTCCACCGGCCGGAAACGGTCCGTCTTCACCTCGCCCCGCCCGTCCACCGGCTGGCCCAGAGCGTTCACCACCCGGCCGATCATAGCGTCGCCCACCGGCACCTCGACGATCCGCCCCGTGCGTTTCACCGTGTGCCCCTCGCGCACCAGCCGGTCGTCGCCCAGCAGCACCACGCCGACGTTGTCCTCCTCGAGGCTCATGGCGATGCCGAACACGCCGTTCGGCAGTTCCAGCAACTCGTTGGACATGCACTTATCCAGGCCGAAGACGCGGGCGATGCCGTCGCCCACCTCGACCACTTCGCCGATCTCATCGACGTCGAGGGCCCCTTCGTAGTTGCGGATCTGTTCCCGCAAAACGTGACTCACTTCTTCCGGCCTGATGTTGGTCTGCATGACCTGTTCCTTTTTCTGTTTTTCTTTTCAAGCCCCCAGCCTTGCTGGGGTATGCTGTTGTCGTTATTTTTGCCGTTGCTTCTTTTTCGCTTTTTAATTTTGCATTTTTAATTTTTCATTTTTCATTCTTCGAATGCCCGCTCCATCGCACTCAGCCGCCCGCGCACCGACCCGTCAATCACCGTGTTCCCGATACGCACCTGAATGCCGCCCAGCAGGTCCGGCAACACCTCCGCCCGCAGCCGGATCGTCTTGCCGTAACTCGCCGCCAGACCCTGCGACACCTGCGTCAGATCCTGCTCCGACAGCGCCGCCGAAGAAGTCACCGTGGCCTCCAGCACCCCGGTCAGTTCCAAAGCGCGGCTCCGGTAACAGGCCGCAATCTCCGGCAGGATGAAAAACCGCCCGTGCTCCAAGAGCAGGTTGGCCGTATTGCGGATTATCGCCTGGGCGCTCATCGCCTCCAGCACGTCCTGCAACGTGTGCTGCTTGTCGTCGGCCGGAACCTTGGCGCTCCGCCAGAACGTCCGTGCCTGCCGGTCGCCCAGACAAGTCGCCGCCAGACGCGACAACTCGTTCCCCGCCGCCTCCACCTGGCCGGCTTCCTGGGCCAGTTGGAGCACCGCCTTCGCGTATCGATCCGCCAGAGCCGTGTGTCTCATATTCTTCTTCTGCCGTTTTACCGTTTCACCGTGGCACGGGCATCTTGCCCGTGAGTCGCAGGGCCGTCCCGGCCCTGTGCCGTTTTTGTTGCTGTTGCTTCTTCTTCACCCCTCTCCCCTGGGAGAGGGTGGCCCTTCAGGGCCGGGTGAGGGGTTTCGCTCTCCACCACCCAAATCTCATGCCGTTGCTTTTGCCGTTTTGTTGCTTCTTCTTTTGCTTCTAATTTTTCATTTTTAATTTCTAATTTTTAATTCCGCTTTCCTTGAGTTTCACCAGAAACTCCTGCACGAGCCTTTCATTGTCCTCCGCCCGCACCTCGCGCCGGAGAATCTGTTCGGCCACCTGCACGCTCAGTTGACCCACTTCCTTCTGCAGCTCCGTCCGGGCCCGCGCCGCCGCCGCCGTCAATTCCTCTTTCGTCCGGGCCATGACCCGCTCCGACTCCGCCTTGGCCTCGGCCACGATTCTCTGCTTCTCCGCCTCGCCCTCGCTGCGACCTTCGGCCGCCAACTGCTGACGCTCCTGCTTGGCCCCGACGATCTGCCGGTCGTACTGCGTCTTGAGCGACTCGGCCTCGCGGCGGTCCGTGGCGGCGCTGTCCAGGTCGCCCTGAATCGTCTCCGCACGCTTGTCCAGAATTCCCAGAATCGGTTCCCACAGGAACAGCCGCAACAGCACCAAGAGGCCCAGGAAGTTGATCACCACAAAAACCAGCGTCAGGTCGAAATTCATGATACCGCCGGACCCGCGAACGTAAAGCGTCGTCGGCTCCTTGGCCGCCTCGCGGAACTCCTTTTCGCCCGCCAGAACGTTCTTCCAGAGATCATCGGTCACGGCCGTCTCCGCTGGCAGCACCGGCCGGCGAAAAGTCTGGCCCACCAGGCTCGTCCCCACCACCGCCTCCGGGTCGCCCGTCGTGGCCATCTCGCTGACGTGGCTGCTCGTCAGACCCTTGATCACCTCAGCCGTTGCCACCTTGCCATCCAGCGACTTCAATTCCAGCGGCTCGGCCAGTTCGGCTCCGACCAGCTTGGCGTTCAGCGTCCACTCCACGCCGGTCTCGGTCCCGGCGATGCGGGCGAAGCCGACCACGCCGGCCTTCTCGCGAAACAGTTTTTCCGGAGCCAGAACGTGGTTCCACAGGGCCTCGTTGATCGTCGTGCCCGTGGGCAGCGCCGGGGCCTGGAGCGTCTTGCCGACCAGCGCCGCGTTTACACTCACTGCCGCATCGCCCGTGCCCAGCGCGCTCACCCGAGCCGTGCCCAGAGCCTCCACCTGTTCCGCCGTCACCGCCTGAACCTTCAGGCTCTTCAACTCCAGCGGTTCCGCCAGCGTCGCCCCGACCAGCTTTTCGCTCAGGGCGCACCGAGCCGCCGGCGCCTGCGTGCGCAGCACGCTCTGGGCCAGGAAAGCCACGATCAGGACCACATAAACCCCCACCAGAATCTTGAGGATCAGCTTTTTTGTCGGTGTCATATGAACCGCCTCGCTAAATAACCAGAGGCCGCCGCTGTTGCCGTTAGTAGGGACAGGGCTTGCCCTGTCCTGCCGTTTGTTGTTCCTTAAGCCTTAAGTCTTAAGTCTTAAGCCTGCCGTTCTTATTTTCCCGTGCTGAAAATCAGCAACAACGCCACGACCAGCGAATAAATGCCGCACGACTCCGCCACGGCCTGGCCGATCAACATCGTCCGCGTCAAAGCTCCGGCCTGATCCGGCCGCCGCGAAATACCTTCGCAGGCCCGCCCGGCCGCAAATCCCTGGCCCAGACCCGGACCCACCGCCCCCAGGCCCATGCACAACCCCGCGCCCAGGAACGCCCCGCCCAGCATCAAACCGTGTGCCAACGCTTCCGCCGCTTTCGGATCCATCGCTTCTTTCTCCTTCTGTTGTTCCTTGCCTTTTCTTTTTTTACTTTTCTGTTGTTACTTTTACATTTTTAATTTTGAATTTTGAATTTTTAATTCCGTCACCCCGTCATCAGCAGCGTAATCGCCACCACAAACGACGAGATCGCCATCGACTCGCTCACCGCCATGCCCACGAACATCGTCCGCTGAATCGTGCTCGCGTGGTCGATATTGGCCCCCACGCCGCCGACCGCCCGCGATCCCGCGTACCCGATGCCCACCGCCGCCCCAAAGGCCCCCAGGCCGATCGACAGGCCCGCGCCAATGTGCCGCCCCATGCCTCCCAGGACCGTCACCCAATAAGTCTCGTCGCCAGTATCGAGAATTTTGTTCTTGGTCAGCAGCGGCAGCATGGCCACCACGAATCCCAGAATACAGGCGTTCTCGGCCAGGGCCTGGCCCAGCAACATGGTAATCGTTATCTTGCCCGTCGCTCCCGGCGTGCGGCTGATGGCCTCCAGGGCCTTGCCCACGATCAATCCGCTGCCCAGCCCCGGCCCCATGGCCGACAGGCCCACCGCCAGGCCCGACCCGATCATCGCCGCCGCCACCGACCAGTCCGGCAACGCCGACTTGCTTCCCACCAGCAGCGTGATGCCCACCACCAGACCCAGAATCCCCGACGTTTCGGCGATACTTTGGCCAATCAGCAGCGTCCGGAGCATCGTGCCCGCCAGGACCGGCTGGCGGCTGATCGCCACCGCCGCCTTGCCCGCCGCATAGCCCTGACCCGCCGCCGGTCCGATGGCCGCCAGGCCCATGGCCAGACCCGCCCCGAGGAACTTCATCGAGTTCATCGACGTCGGATCCTGAAGAACTTCCAAAAAACTCGCCATATTCCTATTCGCCGTTATGTAGGGCGGATGCGTCGTTTGCAGCCGCCGCAGTAAACTGCCGTTTTCCGCTTGGTGTGGCCGTTTCTACTTTTTCTTTTTCTTTTCTCTTCTAATTTTTCATTTTTAATTTTGAATTTTTAATTTTTAACTTTTCCCTTCCGCCGCGACTTCTTCTTCGTGCTCCTCAGCTTCCTCTTCCTGACCCGCGCCAATCTCCACCGCAATGTACGTCAGCGACAGCATCGTGAAGACGAAGGCCTGAATCGTTCCCGTAAACACCCCGATAAATCCCTGCAAAATCAAAGGCAACCCGATCTGCCGGGTCATGCCGCTCAGCAGCGTGATAATCACCGCGCCGCCGAAAATATTTCCGAACAACCGGAAACACATCGACAGTATCTCCGCGCCCTTGCCGATCACGTTCAGCGGCAGGATCAACACGTTCGGAATCCCCACCATCTTCGGCTTGTGCGACAGCCGCACCAGGCACCAGATCAGCGAGAAAATCCCCATCCCCGCCCCGGCCGCCGCCTTGACCAAGTTCGAACCGCCAAACGCCCACGCTACAAAGAAGGCGATGCCGCCCCAGACCACGGCAAAAATCGCCGCCGCCAGAAAACGAATCCCCGGCTTGTCCAGACGCCAGCGGATCATCCCGAAGTGCGGCGTAAAATATTCGTTGAAATAGTGCGCCGGCCCCTTCTTCAGAACCGCGCTGACGTGCATGACGAAAAACACCATGATCCCCAGCCCCCACGGAAAATTGACGTTCCGCGAGGGTTCCTGCACCCCGGGAATAATCAACGTGTGGCCGAACAGCGGCAGGTACAGATCGCTGCGCCCGGTCAGAGCCTTGAAAATCTCCGCCGTCGGAATCAGCACAAACATATTCGAGACCCAGACGAACAGGAAAATCGTCCCGATCAGCGGCAGGTAAGCCCGCCCCTCTTTCGGCCCCATCGTGGCGTAGCACAGATCGCGCAGGGCCGAAACCGCCAACTCCAGCACCGCCTGCCCGCGACCGGGTATCATCTTAACGCGCCGCGTCCAGGCCAGGCTCATCAGCGTCAGCAGCGCCACGACGCAAATGGCCATGAAGATCGTCGCGTACTGGTAGGTCAGCGGCATCCCACCCGGCACAGTGACGAGCTGGTGCGGCAGGCTTGGGGCGATATCTTCCATAATCCAATTCTTTACTTCTTACGGGCCTCATGCCCCTGAGTCACCGGAACATCCTGCACCGGTGCCGTCACTTCTTCTTCTTTTGAAGCCCCCAGCATTGCTGGGGGACGCCGTTTCTTTTTCTGTTGTTGCCGTTACTTTTTAATTTTTAATTTTGCATTTTTAATTTTTAATTTCCGTCTCGCCCGCCTTCACCGCCCGCGACGTCCGGTAGGCCTGAATCAGCAGGGCCACGCTCGCCAGCGGCAACGTCGCCAGGGCGGCGACCACATAAGTCCGGTCGCCCTTCCAGCCCAGCCAGATCGCCGGCGACAGGAAGGCCAGCCAGATCAGGTACCGGCCGAAACCGATAAAGGTCATCCGCCCCGCCGAACTGGGGTCCGCCGCCAAACGCCGCAGCAGCCAGACTTTGAATGTGAATGCCGCCATCGAAGCGCCGCCGCCCAGGGCCATGCCAATCGCCACCGCCCACGAGCCGTGCGAAATGATCACCGCCGCCAGCAAGGCCAATGTCCAAATCCCCAGCGCCAGCCGCCGAACGCTGGACTGAAACTCCTCGAGCACCCGGAGGTCTGGGAGCGCTTGGTTTTCTGGACCCTGGGTCATGGGCCTAATCCTTCAGAACCTTGCTGAACACTCGATACGCCTGGTACCCGGCCCCGGCGAGGGCCAGCACCAGACAAACTCCCATCAACCACGGCGTCGTGCCGAATTTCTTGTCGAGGTAGAGGCCCAGGAAGAAAAATCCCATGACGACCAGGGGCAGGGCCGTAATGACAACCATGGCTCGCGCCAACCGGCGCCCAGTCCGCAATTCCTCGTCGTCACCTGGCATGGCAGGTCCGCGTCTGACCGTACGGCTCTTCCAGAGGCCTTTATCGTCGCCAACGGCGCACCATCCTCCGCCCGGCAACGCCTCTTACGTGTTTATCGGCCTCACAGACCCACCGTGTTAACGAATTTCAGTACAGAAAACAAGCTTTTTTTGTTTTCGGCTTAACAGAACTCCTTGCCGGGGATTTTCTTGACCATCCGCCAGCCCCCGGATATCCTTCAGTGTTTACCGTTATGTAGGTCGGGTCAACAGACCCGACATAATAAAACGGTGCCTTAGTCCGCAGCCGCTACGAGGACTCCCATGAGCAGCCAATTTGAGTTAGAGCGTAAAAAGAAACTCGACGCCCTGGTCGCCCTCGGCGTCGATCCCTACGGCCACCGTTTCGCCGACGCCGAGTCTGCCGCCCAGATCCGCGAAAAATTCGCCGCCCAGGGCGAAAGCGCCGAAGCCGTCGCCGCCGGACGCCTCCTGGCCATGCGCAAGTTCGGCAAGCTCGCCTTCGCCGATGTCGTCGACCAGACCGGCCGCATTCAGGTCTGTTTCAACCGTGACGAACTCGGCCCACAATTCGATATCTTCAAGCAACTCGACCTCGGCGACATCGTCGGCGTCGCCGGAAAGCTCTTCGTCACCAAGACCGGTGAACTGACCATCCTCGTCAAAAAACTCGACGTGCTCTGCAAATCCCTCCTCCCGCCGCCGGAAAAGTGGCACGGCCTGGCCGATGTCGAAATGCGCTACCGCCAGCGCTACGTCGATCTTTTCGCCAACTTGGAAGTCCGCCAGACCTTCCTCAAGCGCAGCCGCATCATCGCCCATTTCCGCCGCATCCTCGACGAGTGGGGCTTCCTCGAAGTCGAAACGCCCATGATGCAGACCCAGTACGGCGGCGCTGCCGCCCGCCCCTTCACCACGCACCACAACGCCCTCGACCTCGACCTCTTCCTCCGCATCAGCCCGGAGCTTTATCTCAAGCGGCTCCTCGTCGGCGGCCTGGAAAAAGTCTTCGAGATCAACCGCAATTTCCGCAACGAGGGCATCTCCACCCGCCACAACCCCGAGTTCACCATGATGGAACTCTACCAGGCCTACGCCGACTACGAAGACATGATGGCCATCACCGAACGTCTCGTCGCCGGCGCCGCCCTGGAAGTCTGCGGCTCCATGACCCTCCCCTTCCGCGACCTCGAAATCAATTACGCCCCACCTTGGCGCCGCGCCACCTACGCCGAACTGCTCCAGGAACACGCCGGCGTCGCCATGGCCGACGAGCCGGCCGTCCGCGCCAAAGCCCGCGCCCTCGGCCAGGCCGAAGCCAACAAGGACATCGCCGTGGTCATCCAGAATCTCTTCGAAGCCACGGTCGAAGAAAAATTAATCCAACCGACCTTCGTCAAGGACTACCCGGCCGCCCTCTGCCCCCTGACGCGCCGCCATCCCGACGATCCGAACATCGCCCTGCGTTTCGAGGCCTACGTCGCCGGCATGGAAATCGCCAACGCCTACACCGAGCTGAACGACCCCGCCGTCCAGGAAGCCAATTTCCGCCAGCAATTGAAGGGCGAGGTCGAAGGCGAAACCATGCGCATCCTCGATGAGGACTTCCTGACCGCCCTCAAACAGGGCATGCCGCCCGCCGGCGGCCTCGGCGTCGGCATCGACCGCGTCGTCATGCTCCTCACCGCCTCGCCCAGCATCCGCGACGTCATCCTCTTCCCGCTCCTGCGCCCGTAAGCGAGGAAAATGCAAAATTAAAAATGAAAAATGAAAAATTAAGAGCATCATCAGGGCGATCCTCGACGGCGAAAGGCGATATTCTTCCTAGAACCTACAGGTTCTCCCTTGATGCCATGCACCTTTGCGACCACCTCAATGTTACGCCCGGCCTCGGCTGGCAATTGAGCCGCCAGTTGTTCCGGGCCGCCACTTCGGTTGGGGCCAATCTGGAGGAAGCCCAGGCCGGGCAATCGCGAGCCGACTTCGCCTGCAAATGCACCATAGCCTTGAAAGAAGCCCGCGAGACCGGCTATTGGCTTCGGCTCTTGCGTGATTCAAAAAAATTTCCTAACCTGGAGGACGAAAGCGTCGCCCTGCTCAAAGAAGCAAACGAACTCGCCCGGATCCTTGGCGCGATTATCGTCAGCACGCGACGAAACACCGGAAACTGACGATTCGTATTGGGCCGTTTTTTGCCGTTAATTTTTAATTTTTAATTTTGAACTTTTAATTTTCTTGTCGCTGCCGATCATCCTGACGCCGTCGAACTCTTTTTCTTTTGCCGTTAATTTTTAATTTTTAATTTTGAATTTTTAATTCTATGTATCGACTCGTCCTCACCTATCGCTACCTGAAAAGCCGCTGGCTCACGCTAGTGGCCATGATCGCCACCTTCCTCGGCGTCGGCTCCCTGGTCGTCACCCTGGCCCTGATGAACGGCTTCGTCAAGGACATCCGCCAGTCGGTGCGCGGCGGTTTGGCCGACATCATCGTCGAGGCCGACATCACCGGCTTCCCCTATTACGACGACTTCATCGCCCGCATCAAAGCCGACCCCAACATCGCCGAGGCCACCCCCGCCGTCCAGCTTTACGGCATGGTCCGCATCGTCGCCGACGGCCCCGACGCCTATCGCAACGGCGTGTCCGGGGCCAAACTCTCCAAGCCCTGCATGATCTTCGGCATCCGCCCGGCCGAGACCGCCCGCGTCAACCGCTTCGCCGAATACCTCAAACGCCAGCACAACGATGCCGCCCCCAGTTTCGCCGTTTCCCCGTCGATCGCCGACGAGTTGAAGGCTCGCGGCCACGAGGTCAAACCCGGCTGCATCCCCGGCGACGAACTCGTCACCTGGCATCGCCCGCACTACAGCGTCCGGCCCATCGGCGCGCCCGACGATTCGGTCCTCCTGGTCGGCCCGGGCGCCCGCCTCGTCCTCACCACCTTGCCCGTCGAGTCCACCGGAGCCTTCGAGTCCACCGCCGGCATGCCGAAAATCAACCAGCGGGCCTTCTCCGTCGTCGATTATTACAAGAGCAAGCTTTACGAATTCGACAGTCACAACATCTTCATCCCCTTTGAAGAAGCCCAGGCCCTCGGCGGCATGGACCGCACCGAAATCGACGGCGCCGTCAGCCCGGCCCGGGCCCAGATGATTTTCGTCCGCCTGAAGAACTACGACCGCGCCAAGGAGTCCATCGCCTCAATCTCCGACGCCTGGCAAAAGCTCCAGGCCGAGCATCCCGCCCTCCGCAACATCGACACCATGTCCGTCCAGACCTGGGAAAGCCGCCAGGCCACCATCCTCAGCGTCATCGAAGTTCAGCGCACCCTCATGATCATCCTCCTCGGCCTCATCATCCTCGTCGCCGGCTTCATGATCGGGGCCATCCTGGCCATGATCGTCAAGGAAAAGACCCGCGACATCGGCATCCTCAAAAGCCTCGGCGCCTCCAGCGGCGGCGTCGCCCGCATCTTCATCGGCTATGCCGCCGCCACCAGCGGCCTCGGCTCGCTGGCCGGTCTGGTGGCCGGCCTCGTCTTCATCCACAACATCGACGCCATCGAGGCCTGGCTCTCGCGGGTCCTCGGCTTCAACGTCTTCCCGCGCGACGCCTATTACCTCGACCACATTCCGCGCCTCGTCGACCCCTGGCAGACCGCCCTCGTCGCCGTTTCCGCCGTCGTCCTGGCCGTCCTGTGCAGCTCCGTCGCCGCCTGGCGCGCCGCCCGCCTGACCCCGGTGGAGGCCCTACGCTATGAATGACTCCACTTCCGTTTCTTGTGCCGTTCGTAGGGACAGGGCTCTGCCCTGTCCGGCTGTTTCTTCCGTTGCCGTGGCTTCTTCTTCACCCCTCTCCCTTGCCGCTGGGTGGCATGGTCCGGCGCAGACGGGCCATGAAGAGAAAACCGTTGGTTCGGAAGCCGTTGCCGTTTCTTCACCCCTCTCCCTTGGGAGAGGGTGGCCCGCAGGGCCGGGTGAGGGGTTGAGGCCAACCACCTCCCGCCTCGCCCTTGCCGCTGCTTTTGCTTTTTTAATTTTTAATTTTTCATTTTTAATTTTTAATTCCCCGGAGGCCGCCGCATGACCGCCGACCAATCCCCCATCATCCTCCGCGCCAACGCCCTCTCCCGTACCTACAAGATGGGCGCCTCCGAATTCCCCGTCCTGCGCGAGGTCAACCTCGCCATCCGCGCCGGCTCCTTCACCCTTATCGTCGGCCACTCCGGCTGCGGCAAGAGCACCCTCCTCCACCTCCTCGGCCTCCTCGACCGCCCGACGCGCGGCCAGGTCCTCTACGGCCCCGACGACGCCTTCGCCCGCAGCGCCGCCTGGCGCGAACGCGTCCGCAATCGACGACTCGGCTTCGTCTTCCAGTTCTACCACCTCCTGCCCGACCTCTCCGTCCTCGGCAACGTCCTGCTCCCCGACCTGATCGGCTACAGCACCTTCCAGTGGTTCAGCCGACGCAAAGAATCGCGCCGCCGCGCCAAGGAAATCCTCGAACAGGTCGGCCTCGGCCAGCGCCTCAACTTCCCGCCCAACCGTCTCTCCGGCGGCGAACGCCAGCGCGCCGCCATCGCCCGCGCCCTCGTCCACGACCCCGACATCATCTTCGCCGACGAGCCCACCGGCAACCTCGACACCCGCGCCGGCTGGCAGGTCTTTGAAATGCTCCGCGACCTGGCCACCGAGCGCGGCAAAACCGTCGTCATGGTCACCCACGACCACCGGTTCGTCCCCGAAGCCGGCGCCGTCCTGCACCTCGCCGGCGGACGAATCGTCGACGCCGAGACCGCCGCCAAAATCGCCGTCGATCACGAACGCCTGAAAAAGAAAGGATAACCACATGGATCGCGTTATCTATATGTCCGGCAAGCTTGTCCCCGCCCGCGAGGCCCGCGTCAGCGTCTTCGACCACGGCTTCCTCTACGGCGACGGCGTCTTCGAGGGCATCCGCATCTACGGCGGAAAACCCTTCCGACTCGACAAACACACCCGCCGCCTCTACGACTCCGCCGCCGCCATTCGCCTCCACATTCCCCTCACGCCCGGCGAATTGGACCAGGCCGTCCGCCAGACCCTCGCCGCCAACGCCGACCTCAAGGAAGGCTACGTCCGCCTCCTCGTCACGCGCGGCGTCGGTTCGCTCGGCCTGAACCCCTTCACCTGCCAGGAACCGCAGGTCATCATCATCGCCGACACCATCGCCCTCTATCCGCCAGAAGCCTTCCAGAAGGGCCTCGACGTCATCACCGGAGCCACCATCCGCAACCACCCCGCCGCCCTCAGCCCGCGCATCAAAAGCATGAACTACCTCAACAACATCCTGGCCAAGATCGAAGGCCTCGACGCCGGCGCCGCCGAAACCATCATGCTCAACCACCTCGGCTTCGTCGCCGAAGCCACCGGCGACAACGTCTTCCTCGTTCGTCAGGGAAAAGTCTCGACGCCCGACCTCGCCTCCGGCGGACTCGGCGGCATCACCCGCGAAGAGGTCATCGACATCTGCGGCGAACTCCGTCGCCCCGTCCACGAAACCACCCTCACTCGCTACGATCTCTACGCCGCCGACGAATGCTTCCTCACCGGCACCGCCGCCGAGGTCATCCCCGTGGCCCGCATCGACGGTCGCCCCGTCGGCAGCGGCGCCGTCGGACCCGTGACCACCGAAATCATGGCCGCCTTCCACAAACGCATCCGCAGCGCGTAGCAATATGTGATGTATGAAATGGACTGTGCCACGGTCGGCTTTGCCCGACCGTGCGAATACCAACCCGCGCTCACACCACCGCACGCCGTTTCTTTTTCATCTTTTAATTTTTCATTTTTAATTTTTAATTTTTAATTTTTAATTTTGCATTCCCGCCTCCGCCGGCAACGCCAGAAGCAGGATATTCGCCGCCATCTTCAGCGCATCGTTCCGCACCGGACCCTGACAATACGCGCAATCGTGACCGTCCAGCCCGCAGGTCAGATCAAGCGGCGAATAAACCACCGCCCGACGGCCCTCCAGCTTCAGTTCCTGGAGCTTCGG
>CAIYVX010000003.1 GCA_903929765.1 uncultured Planctomycetia bacterium | reverse complement strand
GGGTCTCGAACCGTCGAGACCCGCGGCGACGCCAGACAAACCGAAAAAAGACCACAAAACCGCAAACCGGAACCAACCGTCCGGCCGAAACCTGATTTCTCATCCGGCGAACCCAAACGCCCGCCCGCCGCCGAGGCTAACCGTCAAAATTTCTTCTTGGCTCAAATCCCAGAGGGCCGTTTTCGCCGCCGCGCCGTGCCGATCGCACTCTCTTGGGGAGAACTCCGCCGAGGGGGAATCCCGGCACGCCGGGGGGCGCACCAGTGGCAGAGTGGGGGGTGAGTGCCACCGACCCGCTCACATTGCAGCTACTCTCGCCCGCGCGACTCCGCCGCCGCCATCGATTTCTATCTCCGCGCTCAAAGGCCACCTCATTTCGCGCCTCCAGCGGAAATACCCGCCGGCGCTAGTACCTGATTGGTTTGGCCTGCGCACGATGATCAGCCGCCAAAAACCTCGTCGTCGCTTCGGGCTTCGGAAGCCCCGGAACCAGGGCAAGCTCTCGCAGACAGGACCGCCGCACACCACACTTCACCGCCGAAAACCTCCGCAGCTTTCGGCCGATCCCGCCCGGACTCGCCAGACACTCTTTTAAGAAGTCACCTCCCTTTCAAGCGTCTCCGCAAGCAACCCTACACATTCCCGACGTGCGGTCAAATCGCCGGCCGAGGGCGTGATTTTTTGTCGTCGTAAGTTGTTGTGGGGTATGGGGTTACGAAGCCTAAAAATAATTTTTGGACTTCCGACGTTACTCGCGCCGGGCCGCAGAAAGGGTGTGTTTTTTCCTCCGGAACAGGATTCCAAACATAGACGCCCAGGCCTCAAAGTGATACAATCAGGCAGGATTAAGCCGAGGAAGATGAGCATGGTTTCGCTGAACGACATTCTGCTGCGAAGAGAGGCGATTCTGACGGTTGCCGCCGAACACGGCGCCCACAACCTGCGGCTCTTTGGCTCCGTGGTCCGCGGCCAGATCCGCGAGGGCAGCGACCTGGACCTCCTGGTCGCCCTGGACGCCGACCGCTCACTCCTCGACCACGTCGCGCTAATTCAGGATTTGGAAGACATGTTGGGCTGTCGAGTGGACGTGGTAAATGAGCGTGCCCTGCACCGCACCATCCGCGACCAAGTTCTGGCCGAGGCCCTGCCGCTATGAAAAACGACCGGCTCTACCTCGAACACATCCGCGAGGCCATCGACAAGATTGCCGTCTACACGGCAGCGGGTAGCGAAGAGTTCTTTCGTAATCCTATGGTGCAGGATGCCGTGATTAGAAATTTCGAGATCATCGGCGAGGCCGTCAAACGGCTGAGTGAATCCCAAAAGGTCAAGTTTCCGGGAGTCCCCTGGCGCCGCGTCGCCGGTTTTCGCGATGTGCTTATCCATGATTATATGGGTGTTGATGCCACAGAAGTCTGGAACATCATCCAGAGCCACCTACCCGCATTACGACAGGCCGTCGACGAACTGCTCCAATGCGATATTTGATTATTTCACCGGCCTCGGCGTCGGCGACCGGAATTTCTGCGCCAGGATCGTCGCCGGTTTGGTCGATGTGTCGAGGGCGAAAGCGAATGTGGCACCTACTCGGTAGGGGAATACCATGTCCACCCTTATGCCAGACCGCGGGTCAGGCCACTGGTCTTTATAAACGAAACTGATATTCTTGTCCGACCAGGGACCCTTTTCGACGGTCACAACATCGAGCTTCACCAGGTACCAGTGCGTGTCCCATCGCCCGTCTCCCCGCACGGCGAAATCGTCGGCGGAGCGGACCGTGGCAACAACGATGGCCACATTCGGGTTGGAAGCGACGGACTTGTCCAGTTCATGTTTGAAGTCCGTCGATAGACAGGCGTTGGGGGATACCGGAGGTGATGGCGGCTGGGGCTCGACCGGAGGTTGGGACTTACTGCATCCGACGAGCAGGAAGGCCGCAAGAACGACCGCCGTCAGGAAGGTCCGACTTGCCGAAGGTATGCGCATTATTACCCCGCTACTCTTTCAACTCCACATTCCAATACGCCGCATCGAGGAACTGTTTCCACGACCGGTAGCGCGGCGTCGCCGCGTGCAGCGTCAGCGTCGGACAGGTCTTCGGCTTCACCGGCAACCGGATCAGCGTCATCCCCGCCTCGCGCGGCGTGCGACCGCCCTTGCGCACGTTGCAGGCCACGCACGCGCAGACCACGTTCTCCCAACTCATCTGCCCGCCCCGGCTCTTGGGGATCACATGATCCAGCGACAGTTCGCTCGTCGTAAATTTCTTCCCGCAATACTGGCAGCGGTTCCGGTCGCGGCTGTAAATGTTCCGCCGGTTGAACCGCGCCTCCTGACGCAGCGCCTTGTCAAAGCCCAGCAGCCGGATCACCCGCGGCGCCGCTATCTCCAGCCGCACGGTGCGAATCCACTCGTGTTCCGTCGGCTCAAACTCTTTCTTATATAGCGAAATCTGCGTCCAGGTCGGAAAATCGTACGTCGCAAACGACTCCCCCTCCACCGACACCACTTCCGCCAGACGCTTGTACAGCAGCGTGAACGCCCGCCGCATGTTCACCACGCGCACGGCCATGAACAGCCGGTTCAACACCAGAACGCTGGCTTCCAGCGGATCGCCTTGGACAGGCCGGGCAGGGTTAAGCGCTATCGTACTCACGTCTTCGCCTCGCAAATCACCGCCATAACCCTATCACAACGCCCCCCGCTGAACAAGTCAAATTCCGGTGAGAAACGGGGTGGCATGGTCCACGCTTGCGTGGCCATGCTCCGTTGATCGTCCCAACTATTATCTCCGTGCACCGTCCCCCGGTTATAATCCCCACTATGCTGGCACGCCGCCGGCCCCGAACCCGAAAGGAGCGCCGCTACCATGAACGCACTCATTCTTCAGGGCAGTCCCCGCGAAGGCGGCAACACCGAAGTCCTGGCCAACCACGTCGCCAAGACCATGACCCAGGGCGGCGCCTCCGTCCGCACCATTCGTCTGGCCGACCTCGAACTCCACGGCTGCCGCGAATGTTTCGCCTGTCAGAAGGTCCAGGATCATCCCGGCTGCCCGACCAAGGACGACATGCCCGCCGTCTACGACGCCGTCCGCGACACCGACCTCATAATCCTGGCCACCCCGGTTTTCTGTTGGGGCATGACCGCCCAGCTCAAGGCCGCCATCGACCGCTTCTACGCCTTCTGCAAGTTCGGCGTTGCCCCCGACGGCGGCGTCCACTCGCTCATTGCCGGCAAGCAGTCCGCCCTCCTCGTCACCGCCGGCGGCGGACCTTACGACGGGGCCGAACTCTGCGTCTCCGCCTATCGCCGCATCGCCGAATTCATGCAACTCAAAGATCGCGGCGAACTGGTCGAAGCCCCCGCCGGCGAAACCGGCCCCGCCCGCAACGCCCTCCTGGCCCGCGCCGCCAACTTCGCCACCGGACTGGTCCAGTGATCTTTGCCGTTGTAGTTTCACCCCTCCCCCCTGAGGGAGAGTCGCCGCACAGCGGCCGGGTGAGGGTTTCACGCTGAAACCTCACGGCCACTTGGAAATGCCGATCACTTCATGCTGCTTCTGTTGTCGCTTTTAATTTTTCATTTTGAATTTTTAATTCCCATTCCCCGCCAGCATCTTCGACCCCCGCCGGACGTAATCCAGACATGCCGCCGCGCTCGACGCCGCCGCCAGGACGCCCAGGCCCCAGAGTCCCCACTCCAGCAGTTCCGCATTCGCCAGCCGCGCCGCATCCGGCGAAACCAGCGTCCCCAGCACCAGCACGAACGTCGCCGCCGTCGCCATTTTCCCCAGCACGCTCGGATGCCCGAAATCCGTCTTGTTCGTCACGAAGTGTACGATTACCACGCCCAGCAGGATGATCCCGTCCTTCGACAGGACCGTCACCGTGACCCACAGCGGAATATGGTACGGCGTCTGCGGCCCGAGCCAGTGCGTATAAGTCAGCACGATCAGCGTGACCGTCAGCACCAGCTTGTCGGCCAGCGGATCCAGCACTTGCCCCAGCCGCGTCTCCTGCCGGAACCGCCGCGCCACCTGCCCGTCCGCCAGGTCGCACAGCCCCATCACCACGAACACGCCCAGCGCCCAGTACCGATACTCGGGCCGCTCCTCGGCATTCAACAGCAGAATCAGAAACGGGGCCAGCAGCAGAATCCGCAGGACCGTGATCCGATTGGGCCAGGTCATCATTGTCTCGCGCTTCCTCCGGAGTGCCACGGTCGGCTTGCCCGACCGTGTTCTTGGTGGCAGAACTAGATACCGCGATAAACATCCTTGCGATGGGCGACACGGACAATGTGAATGACCAGCACTCGATCAAATATTTCGTAGATAATGCGATAATCGCCCACGCGAACCCGGTAGGCGATATCGCTGCCGACAATTTTAGTGGCATTTATCGGGCGAGGGTCGTGGGCCAGATCCGCGATTGCTTTGGTGATGCGCGACCGGTAAGGATTGGGTATCTTTTCCAAAGCCTTCTCGGGTTGCGGCTTGATCTCTAGGCGGTAGGGCATGAGTTAGAGTCCGAGTTCCTTTTTGACCTGGGCCCAGGGCTTGGTAGGCTCGTTGCGGGACGCCTCGATGGCCTCCAAGTCCATCTTGTCTTCCAGCCGTTCCAGCAGGTCCATGTCCTCCACCGGAACCAAAGCAAACAGCCTCTTGCCCCGGCGCGTCACGACTACACGTTCGCCGCGCAAAGACGCGCGGTTACCCAGATCGGCCAGATGCTCGCGGGCTTCGCCTATCGTTATACTGGTCATCGTCTGTCCTCTGTCCTGTATCCTGTATACTCAATCCTTACTGGCCGTACCAAGTATACCATCGGTACGGTTCGCGGTCAAGTGCTTTTCCGGTCGGACGTTTGGGAATAACAGGCGGTGCCCGCCTCTGAGCCGAAAATGCCGGAAAACCCTTTACCCCGCCGGGCCGACGGCCTATATTATCGGCGTCGCTCGACACCAGATGTCCTCTCGGCGACGGGCGCAAAGCAGAGACGTGCGGCCGCTGATCCGGCGGCGAAATCGCCCTTCAAAAAGGCCCTTTTTCCAGGCGAATCGTCGCCGAAAGGCTAATAGAAAGGTTGCCCAACCGAAAAAATTAACAATTCCCCAGACCAACTCGCGTCTAGTATTCCATGAGGCAAGGAAGGAACGTGACGCCTCCGGGAACACAGTGCGAGTCAGGAATAAGGGGGATTAGAAATGGTTGCCAAGGGAATTGCGGTTGCGGCTTTGGTAGCGGTCGGATTGCTAGCGGGCGGCTATGCCCTGGATCAGGCCCGGGCGGCCGATCAGAACCTGGTGACGCTGACCGGCGTAGTGCAGTTTTCGGTGGGCGACGCCATCGGCGGCTTCGGCGTGCCCACGGGGTATGCGTTGGCCGGGCAGTCGGATTACCAGCCGTTGTTGCTCCGGTCGTCCGAGGGTTCGCTGGAAGACCCGATGTTCCTCCAGTTCGAGGGCCATCGCGTCCAGGTTTCCGGGAACCTGAACTTCATCGAATTGCCGAGGATCAACAGTGACGACCTCAAGACGACCGACTCCTATTGGATCCTCGACGTCAAGAGCATCCAGTTGGCCGAATGAAGTTCGACGTGCGGTGTTCAATCAACCTGTGACGTGAGCCGCGCCCGTATCCGCACGGGCGAGGCTCGCGTCGTAACCTGGGACAAAGTTATAAGGAGATGCGCGTGCTCGCAAGAATCGTAATCTGTCTCTCTGCCGCCCTGGCCCTGGCCACCTCGGGCGGTTGTGACGCCGCCGCCAGCCGCTCTCACCAGTCCGAGACCATCGCCCTCACCGGCACGGTCGAGTTCCACCAGGGCAACGCCGGACGGGGCGGCCAAGCCGACCCCAGCGGCTACGTCCTCAAGGGGCAGAAGGACTACGATCCGCTCTACCTGCGGCTCAATAAGTCGCTCAGCGATCCGGGCATCGCCAAGTTCGTCCACCGCAAGGTCGAAGTCAGCGGCTACCCGAATTTTTACAAGACGGCCTCGGATAACCCGTCTTCGCAATTAGACAAGTATCTCGATTACTGGATTCTCGACGTGACGACCATCGAAGCGGCCGCCAGAACGCCGGCGAAAGACAAGTGAGCCGCGCGACAGGAATCAAGCCCTGTATTAGAGCATTTCAAGATTGAATGGTTACTTCCAGGGTGCCACGCCTTGGCCCCCGGCTTTTCGGGGGCAAGGTGTGAGGAAGGCCGGCAAACTTTCCCAGAGAGAACACCCAACCATTAACTGCTCTAAGCCGCCAGCTCGATGACCACCGCCGTGCCGTAGCAGATGACCTCGGTGCTTCTGGCCACCACCTCCGAGGCATCGTAGCGCATGCCCAGAACCGCGTTGGCCCCGATCTTCTGGGCGTGCTGGACCATCTCCTCATAAGCCTGCTGGCGGGTCTGTTCGCACATCTCCCGGTACGCCCCCACCGTGCCGCCGATGATCGTCTTGAGCCCGCCCAGAATGTTCTGCGGGATCGTCGGCGAACGCACCACAATGCCGCGCACCACGCCCAGGTACTTCGTTATGCGATAGCCCTCAATCGTAAACGTCGTCGTCACGGGAATAGTCATCGGCAATTCCTTTCTGTGTTCGTCTTCGTGACTTTATGGCGGCAAACGACGGCCGCCATGCCACCCTATTTTTTATTCAACTCCGGCATCGTGCGGTCGAAGAACGGGTTCTTGCCGGTGGCCGACAGGGGCAGGCCCAGGGCCGAGATAACCGCTTCGCCGAACAGGTCCAGTCTCTGCGCCGCCACGCCCACCGAGTACATCAGGCGGCAATCGGCGTGGTGCAGCCCCGCCACGGCCGCCGCCGAACTGGCGGCAATGCCCAGGTCCAGATGGTTGAAGGCACAAGTTCCGCCGGCAGCCTCGTTGGCAGCGCAACCGGCGAACCCGCAATAGTTGCAGCCCTTCAGGCCGCAGCGTCGGCCTTTGGCGGCCAGCAGAATCACCTGCGGGCTTTGGGCGATGTTCGCCGAGTCGCGCAGGAAAAACGCCAGTTGCCGCTCCTGGGCGATGCGGGCCATTTCCTCGCCGAGCCGCCGGCGCTCGTCTTCCGTCGCGGGGCGAACCAGAATCTGGTCGATCCCGCAGGTCTTCGGCGCCGTCCGGGCCGCCAGGCAAATCAAATCAGCCACCAGTTTCAGGGCTTCGGTTTCGGACATGGATTCACTCCAGTTCATTTTTGGTGCGTGCAAGCACGCACCCTACCTACTTCGGCAACGCGACCGGCGGACCCAGCAGCTTCTCGTCCGGCGCGCCGACCGTCTGATCGGTGATGTGCGGCAACTTCGCCGTCGGCGAAGAATAAATATCCCCCGGCAGCGCCACGTTGCAAGCCGCCTTGCTCACCAGAAACGTCAGCCGCCGGCCCAGGTCGGCCTGGCCCGGGGTGTCGGTCATCCGAAAATCGTAGCGGTGGGCCAGCACCAACCCGTTGGTCAGTTTGCGGTAATCCGACCATTCGCCCCAGTGCGTAATGCCGTAGAACGGAGCATCGGCGAACGTGAACAAAGCCCGGTCGACACGCTTGCTCCCCGGATCGAAGTAAACCATCATCTCGTCGTTCTTCAGCCGCCCGGTCGCCGCAAAATCGAAAGTCGCCCTGACGACGTTCCACTTGTTCCCGCCGTCGGCGCCGGCCACCTCGCCCATGTACTTCAGCGTCACGCCCTGGTCCAGCAGCGCAAAGGGCATGGTCAGAAACGTCCGCAGGCTGCGCATCTCCCCGGCCGCCGTTTCCAGCGCGTAGGCGTAACCGACCGTCTCGGCATTAATGTCGGACGGCTTCTTGATCTCCTGCCCGCCCGTGAAGAACCGCCACGACGACCCGTCGCACAGGGCCACGGTCCGGGCCGTGTCGTCGTCGATCCGCATCCGCTGGCCCGCCAGGTCGATGGTGTAAATGCGGTGGCTGTTCTCCGGCTTGTACCCGTGCCGATAGTCCGACCAGGTCATCTCCACGACCAGGTTGTTCTGCTGCCCCCAGGTAAACGGGCCGCGGCCGCTGTTGCTGTAGACGGCGTCCTGGACCACTTTTTTCAGCGGTTGTTGCAGGGCGTCGACGCGGTTCTGCATTTGGTTGCCCGGCGGACCGCACGACGCCGTCGCCCAGGCCAGGCCGCACAGCAGCACGCCGACCAGTACGCGATTCAGACCAGCCATGACCAAGTCTCCCAAGAAATATCGGGTGGCGTGGCCCACGCTTGCGTGGCCACGTTTGCTGCCGGGGTTCATGGTCACGCTTCGCGTGAACCATGCCACCCTGCTTCAACAGAATCATCTTTCCGCTTCGCCGCTCGAACATTTTGGATTATACTTGCGCCAGCGCAGCCCTGCCAATGGTTTTTGAGGCTCGACTTGGACAAGAAATACTTCTTCAACTTCCCGTGGATCGTCCTGGCCGCCGCTCTCGGCCTGACCCTCATCGGTCTCCTGGGCATCTACAGCACCACCTTGAGCCACGCCCCGGCCCCCGACGCCGGCGGCGTCCTGCGCGAAGCGCCCCAAAACCTCGCCGAAGTCCAGATCACCTGGCTCCTCGTCAGCCTCGCCGTCTGCGCCATCGCGATTTACCCCGGCTACACCCGGCTGATCGATTACGGCTACCTCTTCTATCTCGGTTCGCTCCTCCTGCTGGTCATTCTCTGCGTGGCCAAATACCTGCCCGGCGGCCACGGCATTCCCCACCTGGTCGAGCCGCGCAACCACGCCTTCTGCTGGTTCCAGATTCCCGGCACCAAGATCGCCTTCGAACCTTCCGAGGTGGCCAAGATCGCTTTCATCATGGCCTTGGCCCAATACCTCCGCTATCGCCGCAACTACCGCACCTGGACCGGCCTGGTGCCGCCCTTCCTGATGGCCCTGGTCCCGACGCTCCTGATCATCGTCGAGCCGGCCCTGGGCATGGCCCTGATGTACATGCCCATTCTTGTTCTCATGCTCCTGGCCGCCGGCGCCCGCGTTCGCCACCTCGTCCTGGTCGGCCTGGTCATTCTGCTCCTGGCCCCAGTCCTCTACCTGAAAGTGGAGCGCTATCAGCAGCGCCGCGTCGACCAGTGGCTCCTGGCCGGACCGCTCGAAGATTTCCATCTCCAGCAGGATACCCTCCAGCGTCAGGACACGAAGCCCACGCTCGAGCAGCAACGCGAGGCCGTGGCGGCGCTGCGAAATTCATGGCGCGTCCGGGCCTATCTGGCCGCCGATTACGCCAAGTGGTGGACCGGAACCCACGCCGGCTGGCTCTTCGGCAACAATAAATTGACGCGAAGGGGTTTCTGCGACGGGCCATATCACAGCGAACTCGACGCCGATCCGGCCGCGCCCGACAGCGCCGCCGATGCCCCGTTCCGCCGGGCCTCGCACTTCGTCCGCAACTGGCTCACCGGCACCGGCTACCAGCCCTGGCAGGCCAAGGTCGCCGTCGGCTCCGGCGGAATGACCGGCGAAGGTTTCGGCGCCGGCTCGCAAACCCAATACGGCTTCCTGCCCGAATCGCACACCGATTACATCTTCGCCGTAATCGCCGAGGAATGGGGTTTCGTCGGAGCGCTGGTCGTCCTGCTCCTCTACCTGATTATCATCGTCTTCGGCGTCGACGTGGGCCTCTCGACCAACGAACCTTACGGCAAGCTCCTGGCCGTCGGCCTCGTGGCCATGATCACCGTCCAGGCCTTCCTCAACATCGCCATCACCGTCGGCCTGACGCCCGTCACCGGCCTCACCCTGCCTTTTGTGAGCTACGGCGGCAGCTCGCTCGTGGCCAGCTACGTCGCCATCGGCCTCCTCTGCAACATCGGCATGCGCCGCTACGTCCTCAACGCCCCCACGCCGTTTACGTTCCTGGATTAAGCGGGAGCATTTCTCTCAGCCCAAAAGAAGTTGTGCGAATAATGATGCGAGGACAAAATACACAGCTACGCACAATACGAGCAGAACATTCCAGCGGGCAATTCGTTTTGCACATAGCCGGCATGCAACCTGTTGATCCGGCGAAAGGAAGCCGGCGAATTTCTCCAGTTCCCTGTCCACTCGTCGATGCACGGCGTATGCCGCCATCACCGGAATCCCGTAGACGACGAGCGCAACCAGCAGGGGTTCTAGCAACTTGGGATCCCTGAAAGCTCGGGCGAAAACGAAAATCCCGCTTACCGAGGCAATAACGGCCAGCACGATTTTCAACCACCGGGGCATGGTTCGCCTCCTTGTCTCGGAAAGCATATCAATGGGATTGTGTTTTCGGCAAGAACAAACCCGCTACCGGCAGTGTTCCGCAAACTCCTCAACGCTCAGGCCGGAAGCCCGGATCAGAGCGCGCAAGGTGCCAGGCGAGAGTTCGCGGTGTTGGGGAACAGAAAGACTGGCCATGTGTCCGGCCTGAAGCATGATGACGTGGCTCCCGCGCTGGCGGTCAACCCGCCACCCGCCCGCTGGAAGGCCTTGACGGCGTCCGCGCCGGAGACGACCGGTAGCTTGGGCATCAGACCGGAACCTCGATTTCGCGTGTGGCCACGGTAAGCGGCAGGCCGGCCGCAGCGCGGCTCTCCAGGCAACCCTTGATCGCCTCGGTGACGTTGGCCAGAGCTTCCGGCTCGGTGCGGCCTTGTGACACGCACCCCGGAATAGCCGGACATTCGGCCACGATCATGCCCGTCTCGTCGCGTTCAAGTGTAACGATTAGTTTCATGCGCGTCTCCTCTCGTGGCGTTCTAGCCGCAATGGCCCGGATGGGTCAAGCCACAAGACTGGATTGCACCCTGCCCGCTACGGCCCGCGGCGCTTTCCGCCCAGATACGAATCCAACGCCTGCGTGTAGGCCGATTTCGAGCCTTCGCCCACGAAGCGCTGCCGCTCGACGCCGCTGGAGAAGAGGATCACCGTCGGCGTGCCCTGGATGCCGTACTGGCCGAAGAGCGCGCCGCCCGCCGAGTATTCCACGGCCAGGAACGTGACCCGGCCCTGGTAATCGTCGGACAGACTGTTCAGCATGGGCGCGATCCCCCAGCAGTGTGGACATTCGGTCCGGTAGAACTCCACCAGCACCGGCTGCGCCGTGCCGCTGATGCGGTGCTGGAAGTCCTGCTGGTCCGAGACCCGCGCCCACTGCGTTCCGGTCGCGCACCCGCCCAGCGTCGTCGCCAGAAGGCCAACCAGCAAAACCAACCCCAGCCGCCTTTGTCCGATTCTGTTCATAAAGCCCCCTTTTATTTCGCGGCCCGACATCGCCGCCAACTGCGATTGTACCGCACTTAGCGCGCAGCGAAAAAAACACGATTGTCGCCGGTCGTGAATCCACCGGAAAGCGTTCTGTTTCTTCTGTTTCTTTTTTTTCTGGTTCTTCTTCTGCGCCTTAAGCCTTAGGTCTTAAGCCTGCCGTTCTTAAGCCTGCCGTTCTTAAGCCTGCCGTTAAGCCGTTTCCATCAACCCCGGTCCCGCCGCCCGCTTCTCCGTCGCCGCCGGAGCGTACACCGGAATCGTGAACACGAACGACGCCCCTTCCCCCGGCTTCGACTGCACCGAAATCGTCCCGCCCCACGATTCCACCAGCCGCTTCGCCGTCGGCAGCCCCAGCCCCAACCCGCCCACGTTCCCCGTAAACGATTCCTCCACCTGGAGAAAATCAGAAAATATGTCCGTCTGATGCGACAGCAAAATCCCCGGACCGTAATCCTGAACCGTCACCTCCACCGTCCGCTCGTCCGCCAGCCGCGCCGCCAGCCGCACCCGCACCGCCCCCGACCCCGTCGTGAACTTCACTGCGTTGTCCAACAGGTTGTCCAGCACCAGGGCCAGGTGTTCCACCTCCACCAGCACTTTCGGCAAATCCGCCGGTACCTCGGTTTCAAAGTTCACGTGCCCCGTACCGTACCGCTGCGCGATCCGCGCCTCGGCCCGCGCCGCCGCCGCCCCCAGCTCCACCACCCCCGCCTCGTGCCGCAACTCCTCCGCGCTCAGCCCCGCGTATTGCAGCAGCTTCTCGATCAGACCCTTCAATTCCCCCACCCGCGCTTCCACCAGCTTCAGGGCCTTGGCCTGCTCCGCATTCAGCGGACCATATTTCTGCATGTTTATCAGCGACAGGTACCCCGACACGATCGTCAGCGGCGTCTTCAGCTTGTGGCTCACCAGCGACAGAAAATCTCGCTGCAACTTCTCCTTGCGCCGTTCCTCGCTCGCGTCCCGAAAAACGAAGGCCACGTTCGACACCGCCCCCGTCGAATCCGCAATCCGCGTCAGCCGCCCAAGCAGATAGATCCCCGGACTCACGTTCTCGCGCTCCAGGCTCACCGCCACCGTCCGCTTGCCCGGCGCCAGCAACTCCGCCGTCGTCGGACTCATCCGAAACCCCGCGAACAACTCGAACAGTTTCCGCCCCAGGCACTCCTCGTTCTCCCGCCCCAGCAGCACCCGCGCCCGGTGATTCAGCAGCGTCACCGAAAAATCCGGCCCCGTGATGATGATCCCGTGGCTGATGTCCTCGATCACCGCGTCCAGCTTGCCGCGCTCCGCCACCATCGACCGGTAATACTTGATCCGCAGCAGGTTCTTCACCCGGGCCAGCAGCTCCGCCTTGTCGAACGGCTTCGAGATAAAATCGTCCGCCCCCGCCTCGATCCCCCGAATCCGGTCCTCCGTGTCCTTCAGCGCCGTGATCATCACCACCGGCACCACGTTCGTCGCCTCGTCCGCCCGCAACCGCCGGCACACCTCGTACCCGTCCAACCGCGGCATCATCACGTCCAGCAGCACCAGGTCCGGATTCGTCGCCCGCACCTGCCCCAGCGCCTGTTCCCCATCGTAGGCCTTCTCCGTCGTATACCCGGCCGCGCGCAGGTAGACGTCGAGCAGCCGCACGTTGGCCTCGTTGTCGTCCACAATCAAAATCTTCCCCGCCGACCCGATTTCCGTCATCGCTTCACCTCGTGCTGCCGTTGCTTTTGCCGTTCGTAGGGGCGACCTATGGGTCGCCCGTGTTGCTTCTTGTGCCGTTAATTTTTCATTTTTAATTTTTAAGTTTTAATTCTCGACTCTTCTCCCGGCAAATGGTCCGGAATCGTAAACGTGAACACCGACCCCTTGCCCACCTGGCTCTCCACCGCGATCGTCCCGCCGTGCAACTCCACATATTTTCTAGTCAGGGCCAGACCCAGGCCCGTCCCGCCGTACTCCCGCGACAGCCGCGCGTCCACCTGACGGAATTCCTCGAAAATCATTTCCAACGCATCCGCCGGAATCCCCACCCCCGTGTCGATCACCCGGAAATAGACCGCCCCCTCGCGCCGCTCCGTCTCCACCCGAACCGACCCGCCCGCCGGCGTGAACTTCACCGCGTTCGACAACAGGTTATACAATATCTGCAACAGCTTCACGCGGTCGCAGCGCACCACCAGCCCCGCCGGCTCCTCCCGGAACGACAGCGACAACCCCTTCCGCACCGCCATCCCCTGCACAATCGTCTGCACCTCGTCGAAAATCCCCGCCAGCTCCACCTCCTCCGCCACCAGCTCCATCTTCCCCGCATCCACCTTCGACAAGTCCAGAATGTCGTTGATCAGATTCAAAAGCTGCCGCCCCGACTCCAGAATGTCCGCCGTAAACTGCCGCTGCTGCTCGTTCAGCGGACCCGTCAACTCCTCGCGCAGCACATCCGCAAAGCCCAAGATCGCGTTCAGCGGCGTGCGCAGCTCGTGGCTCATCGACGCCAGAAATTCCGCCTTCAGCCGGTTCGCCCGCTCCAACAGCGCGTTGGCCTCCTGGAGCTGACCCGTCTTCGAGTCCACCAGCGCCTCCAGGTTCTCCGTGTACTCCCGCAGCTTCGCCTCCAACTCCTTGCGGTCCGTTATGTCGCGGCTCACCGTCGTGTAACCCACCGGCTCGCCCTCATTATCATAGCGCAGCGTCATCACGATTCGCACCGCGAACCGCTTGCCGCCCTTGCGGACCCGCTCCGTCTCGCCCGAAAACGAACCGTCGCGCCGCACCTGCCGCAGAATCTCCCGCGACCGCTGCTGCTCCTCCTGCCCCGGCGGCACAAAAATCGTGATCGGCGCCCCGATGATCTCCTCCGGCTCGTAGCCGTACGTCCGCCGCGATCCTTCGTTATACGACAAAATCGTCCCATTCAAATCCGTCGCAATGATGCTGTACTCGGTCGACGAATCCAGCACCGAATTGAGGAAATCCGTCGTCTGCTGCAACTCCCGCGTCCGCTCCTCCACCATCCGCTCCAGCTTGTCGTACATCTCCCGCAATCGCACCTGCATCTCGTTGAAGGCCAGGGCCAGTTGCCCGATCTCATCCCGCGTCGCCACCCCCACCGGCGTCGTCAGGTCTCCCTCGCCCACCCGGTTCGCCGCCTCCACCAGGTCCACCACCGGACGCGTCAACTGCCGGATGATCACCAGGCCCAGCACAATCGCCGCCAGACCCGTCGCCACGTCCCACGCCACCACCTCATGCGTGATGTCCCGGATCGCCGCCTCAGGCTCCTTCTGCTGCACCAGCGCCTCGTGGCTCCGCTTGATCATGATCATGCTCGGCACCACCACCGCCACCGCCGTCGTCAGCAGCACCAGCACAATGAGTTTGTGGGACAACCGTACCTGCGGTCTCATAGTTTTACCCGTGGCACGGGCATCTTGCCCGTGAGTAGCAGGGGCGTCCCGCCCCTGTGCCGTTGTTGTTTCTGCTGCCTCTTCTTCACCCCTCTCCCTTGAAGGGTGAGGGTAGGGTGAGGGTGCACCTGTTGCAACCATATCACCCAAAAACTCTGTTGCTGTTTCTGCTTTTCACCTTTACCTTTTTACCTTCCCCTTCTCCAATTTTTCCCGCAAATAATTCTCAAACGTCGGCAGCCCCGCCTCGCTCCACGCCCGTTCGATCTCGTTCTGCAATTTCCGATTCCGCTCGATCAGCGCCGTATATTCCGCGTTTTCCTTCTCCTGCACCATCGCCGCAAACATCTTATCGTGCGTATCGACGCGCAACACATAATCTTCCGTCACCGCCACCCGGCAAATCCCCAACTTCATATTAAGGTATCCCGCGTTCCCCAGCCGCAGGTTATACCGCTCTGCTGTTTCTTCACCCCTCTCCCTTGACGGGAGAGGGTAGGGTGAGGGTGTACCTGTTGCTCCCAAATCTCCGGGGGCTTCTGTTTTTGCTTCGCTCTTAGGTGTTTTCGCCTCCACCCGCTCAAACCTCGAATCTTCCACCAACTCTCTTCCCCGCCGCCCCGCCGGAATCGCCGCCCGCTCGCGCACCGTCTCCGATGGCTCTGCCCCGGCATAGGCCAGCCGCAGGTATATCTCAATCGCCCGGCCCAGCACATCGCTCGTCAACTCTTCCAGTTTCACTTCGTCGCTCCCAATTCTACCACCCGCCCGCGCCGCTGATTCTTCTTCCCATTTTTAATTTTGCATTTTTAATTTTTCATTCTTAGGCGTCTCACGGCAACTGCCGCTCGATTTCCGCCTTCCGCTCCTCCATCGCCGCCCGCTTCTCCGCCGGCAAATCCTTCTCCGCCAGCACCCGCTCCGCCCCGTCCAGGAACATCGGCCGCGCAAACTCCGTCGTAAAATACCGGTCCGGCCGTTCCCGCACGCTCCGCAGGAACCCCTCGAACTCCTTGAAATACGAGCCGTAAATGTGGAAACTGTCGGCGATGTGCACATACTCCCCGCACGCGACACCCAGTTGCCCCGCCGCCCATTGCTGCAACTCCGTAAAGGCGTACATGTTCATAAATGCCGCCTTGTACGCGTCGTTCGAGCGGATGTGAATGTTCAGGTTCAGCCGCCCGTTCTCAATCCGAAACCAGAGCCGCTGGAGGCACGCCGGATCGTGAATCCCGATGTCCTGCCAGGCCTGCCACGTCACCGCCTGGGCCCGCCGCGTGTGCGGCGTCGCCCGCAGCTTCTCAATCGCCCCCGCGATCTGATCAATCGGCGCCGCCAGCCCCGGCACCTTGTACGCGAACAGCCGCTCGTGATACGTGTACTCCCATTTCCCCTCGGCCGGGTTGATCCAGTGATCGTGCGCCCCGTAGAGCACCTCGGCCCGGTAAACCTCCAGATCGTCCAGGCCCCCCGGGAAAGCCTTATGAATGCGCGGTTCCGAGAACGGCTCCGTCACATGAATCATCGCCACCGTGTCCCGCGACTCCGGGTCGCCCGGCTTGTCATATTCCGTCCGAAACCGCGCCCCCGTGGCCCAAGTCTCCAGCACCGCCCGTTCCCACGCCGCCGGCAACGACTTTTCTCGCACATAAATCGATTGCACGAATGGTCTCCTCTTTTGCCGTTGTTGTTTTGGTTGCTTCTTCTTTTGAAGCCCCCAGCGCTGCTGGGGGACACTGTTTCTGTTTTTGTTTCTGCTGTTTCTGTTTCTGCTGTTTCTTCTGCTGCGCCTGAGGACTGAAGACTCTCTTTTCCCCGATTCTAGACCTTCCCTCCCACCCTGTCACCCAAAAAACCCCGTTCCCTTCCCGCCCCGAATTGGTAAACTGGCCTCCTCAAAAAACCGTTTTCCCGACACTCTTTCCGCACCCTGGTGTTTATTCAAGCGGTGCGTGACACTTCACTTTCCCTTGGAGGCAACCGATGAACCTGTTCAAAATGTCTTTCGCTGTCTTGGCCGCCGTCGCCCTGACCGCCTTCGCCGCCTGGGCCGCCGGCCCCAAAGCCGGCAAACCGGCGCCTGCCGCCGATCCGCCCGGCTACAATTCCAACGCTCCCGTCTACGTCCAGGCCAACTACCCCCGCGCCGATTATTCCGGCGTCAAGGTCGCCATGCCCGCCAAAATCCCCCTCGGCCAGCACCCCGCCATTTACCTCTCCCGCGACGACTTCCTCAAACTCCGCGACACCCTCAAAAACTCCCCGCGCGGCCAGCACCTCCTCGCCCACTTCACCGGCCTCGCCAAACAGGCCGAAGGGATGAAAATCGATTTCCCCGACCCCAAAGTCCCCGCCCAGTTGAAAGACCGTGACGACCCGGCCGCCAAGGCCCACGACCGCCTTTCCAACCTCGCCGGAGCGCTCGGCTACGCCTATCAGCTCACCGACAACGAAGTCTGCGCCCAGAAGGTCCGCGAAATCCTCGTCGGTTACGCCAAGCTCTATCCCAACGACTACGCCGAACACCACGGCATCAACGGCCCGGACACCGGCAAGATCTTTTCCCAGCGGCTCTCCGAGGCGATGTGGCTCCTCCCCATCGCCCAGGCCTACGACATGATCTACAATTCCAAATGCCTCACCGCCGAGGATCACAAACTGATCGAACGCGATCTCTTGCAGGCCGTCACCACCTTCATCATCCATCGTGACGCCGCCGCCGAAGTCGCCCGACGCGACAAAGCCAACCCCAACTGGCGCACCGCCGACACCGTCCGCGGCCGCAAAGCTTACAACTGGACCAACTTTGATAACGCCGCTTACATCCAGGTCGGCATCGCCACCGCCAACCAGAACTGGATCGACATCGGCATCGACGGAACCAAGTTCAACATCGTCAACGGCATCGGCGACGACGGCATGTGGGACGAAGGCGCCATCGGCTACCAGCAGTTCGCTCGCATGGCCCTCGTCGGTTGCCTTGAACCACTCGCCCGCCAGGGCCTCGACCTCTACGGCTACGACAAGTGCCGCGTCAAAAACCTCTGGGACGCCATCTTCAGCTACGCCTATCCCGACGGCTCCTGCCCCGGCATCAACGATTCCGGCCGCATCGGCCCGCCCAATGACTACATGGCCGGCGCCTACGATTTCGCCTGGCTCCGCTACGGCGACAAATCCTATGCCCCCATCATCAACGGCGCCCCCCGCCAGATCGCGCCCAGCCAGGGCGTCTATTTCCCCACCCTCGTCTACGACACCCTCCCCGTCGCCCCCAACACCCCGCCGCCCGGAATCCAGACCAGCCTCGTCTTTGACAGCCTCGGCTACGCCATCATGCGCGGCCGCGAACACGACCTGCCCACCTACCTCCTCTTCAATTACAGCCAGCCCAACGGCCCTCACGCCCATCCCGACAAGCTCAATCTCCTCCTCTTCGCCGACGGCGACGAACTCGCTGGAGAACCCACTTTCTACCGCTACGAAGATTCCAAACATGCCAACTGGACCAAAACCACCATCGCCCACTTCACCCTCGCCGTCGACCAGCAGAACCAGGCCAACGCCCCCGCCAAGCTCCTCGCCTACGCCGACGCCGGACCTGTCAAAGTCATGCGCGCCCAGTGCCCCGCCGCCTATCCCGGCGTCCTCCTCGACCGCACCGTCGTCCAGATGCCCGGCTACGTCGCCGATATCTACCGTGGCTCCGCCTCAACCCCCCACTCCTATGACTATCCGCTCTGCTTCAGCGGCAAGCTCGACCAACTCGCCGCCACCGGCCCGGCTGGAGAATCAAAAGATCTCGGCTCCTCGCCTGGCTACAACAGCCTGAAAATCGCCAAGACCATCGAAAATTCCGCCGACGCCTGGACGGGCGAATGGCATCGCGCCGCCGGGAAAGACAACCCCGCCAACGACGTCCGCGTCAACCTCCTCGGCGCTCCGGCCACCACCATCTATCTCTGCCGCGACGTCGACGCCCGCGACCGCGTCATCGTGCGCCGCTCCGGCGCCGAAGCCGTCTTCGCCTCCGTCATCAATCCCTACAAAGGCGACAGCGCCGTCGCCTCCGTCGAGCCGCTCAAGGTTGACGGACCCGTCCCCGCCGCCGGACTCCGCGTCAAACGCACCGACGGCGGACAGGATCTCATCATCGTCCGCTTCGATCCCCAGACCGGCAACCAACTCGCCGCACCAAGCGCCTTCGACGGCGGCAAGACCAACGCCCTCGTCACCGTCCTCCGCCTCGACGCCAAAGGCAAACTCCTTGCCCCCTCCGGCTTCCTCGGCGGCACCTTCGCCACCTGCGCCGGCGTCACCATCGACTCCTCGTCCCCCGGCATCAAGTGGACGAAGTAGGGTGGCTGCTTGCAGCCACGCGGCTGTAATATAGGTCGGGCCCTGGCCCGACATCCGCTTGCTGTTTCTGTTGTTGCCGTTGTTGTTTTCGTAGGGACAGGGCTCTGCCCTGTCCGGCTGTTTCTTCTTTGGCCTCTTCTAATTTTTCATTTTGAATTTTTAATTTTTAATTGAAAGGCTCGCCATGTCCCTCTCCCCCGACCTCATCCCCCAGGTCGCCTGGCTCGGCGACCGCTACCTCCGCGGCCCCATTCGCGGCGTCGTCCTCTCCTTCCACGGCCTCGGCGGCGGAATTAAATCCGACATCTCCACCGTCGAACTCGCCTGGGCCGCCGCCGGAGGTCTCGTCGTCTTCCCCTATTACGGCCCCTGGTCCTGGATGAACCGCCCCGCCCGCGCCTTCGTCGACGACCTCGTCGACGCCGTCTACGCCAAGTTCCAACTCCCCGACCGCATCCCCCTCATCTCCACCGGCGGCAGCATGGGCGGCCTCAGCTCCCTCATCTACACCCGCTACGCCCGCCGCTCCGTCGCCGCCTGCCTCGCCCTCTTCCCCGTCTGCGACTTCAAGCTCCACTTCACCGAACGCCCCGACCTCCCGCCCACCATCCGCCACGCCTTCCTCGGCTACCCCGGAACCTGGGACGAATTCCTCACCGAAAATTCCCCACTCTGCCAGGTCGACAAGTTGCCGCCCATCCCCTATCAGTTCATCCACGGCGACCAGGACGCAGCCGTCTCCAAAACCATCCACTCCGACCCCATGGTCGCCGCCATGCGCCGCCGCAGCCTCAACGTCGATTACCTCGAAGTCCCCGGCCTGGGCCACGGCACCGCCGTCCCCCTGGCCGTCCTCGAAAAACAAATCGCTTTCGTCTCCTCTTTCCTGAAACCCGAGATTACGTAGGGTGGCTGCTTGCAGCCACGCGGCAATACTTGGTATCCTCTATAGGGGCCGGGTGCCACGGGTCTGCTTGCAGACCCGTGCCCCTCCGCCGTCTCGTTATGGGAACCGAATAACTTGTATCCTCCTCGCCTCCCATCCTCACTCCTCACCGCCTTCCTCTTCCTGGCCTACGCTCTCTTCGCGCTCCTCTCCTGGCCCATCCTTCTGCCGTTTTTGTTGTTAAAAGATAAGTGGCGCCCCGGACTCGCCGAACGCTTCGGCTTCGTCCCGCGCCTCCCGCCCCACCCGCTCCGCATCTGGATTCACGCCATCAGCGTCGGCGAATGCGAAGCCGCCCTACCCCTCGTCGCCGTCCTCCGCAAAAAATTTCCCGACGCCGAACTCGTCATCTCCACCACCACACGCACCGGCCGCGCCCGCGCCGCCAAACTCTTCCCCGGACTCACCCTCTTCCACTATCCCTTCGACTGCCCCTGGGCCGTGCGCCGCTCCTTCCGCCGCATCCGTCCCGCCCTCATCGTCGAAGTCGAGCCCGAATGGTGGCCCTCGTTCCTCTTCATCGCCGCCCGCCGCCGCATCCCCCTCGCCGCCGTCAACGTCCGCATCACCGAAAAAAGCCTGCGCGGCTACCTCCGCGTCCGACCACTCGCCGCCGCCATGATCAACGCCGCCTCGCTCGTCGCCGTCCAGAACGACCAGTACCGCGACCGCCTCCTCACTCTCGGCGTCGATCCCGGCCGCCTCGTCGTCACTGGCCAGATGAAATACGACAACATCACCGGCGATCCCGTCCCCGGCGCCCCCGACCTAGCCCGCGACCTCGGCCTGTCTTACAGTAGCATGGGCGTCTCGCCCATGAGTCCCACGGGCATCTTGCCCGTGGCTGCTGTTTCTTCTGTTTCTACTTCTGAAGAAATCCTCCTCGTCGCCGGCTCCACCGGTCCCGGCGAAGAAGAAATTCTCCTCGACGCCTATGCCGCCCTCAAACCCCGCTTCCCCGCCCTACGCCTCGCCCTCGTCCCGCGCAAACCCGAACGCTTCGACGAAGTCGCCCGCCTCATCGCCGCCCGCGACTTCCCCCTCCTGCGCCGCTCCGAAACCAAATCCAATAACGTGGGTGGCATGGCCGCTCGCGGCCATGCTTCAACCGCCCCCGTCATCCTCGGCGACACCATGGGCGAACTCATGAAGTTCTACCAGCTCGCCCGCATCGCCTTCATCGGCCGCTCCCTCATCCCCCTCGGCGGCTCAAACCCCATCGACCCCGCCAGCCTCGGCCTCCCGCTCCTCTTCGGCCCGCACATGTTCAACTTCCCCGAGTCCCACGAACTCTTCCTCGCCTCTGGCGCCGCCCGCGTCGTCACCGACGCCGATTCCCTGGCCGCCGCCCTCGACGATTTGTTACAATCTCCCCAACGTCTGACCGAACTCGGCCGCCTGGCCCGCGAAGCCGTCCTCCAGCGCCGCGGCGCCACCGACCGCAACCTCGCCTTGCTCTCCGACTTGTTGCCGCGCCGTTCGTAATGTGTTGTTGCCGTTTCTTGTTAATTTTGCATTTTTAATTTTGAACTTTTAATTCTTGGTGCCCCATGTCCCTCGAAATTCGTAAAAACATCATGTCCTCCGTCCGCCGACTCGTCGTCAAGCTCGGCTCCAACGTCCTCGTCACCGAGCGCGGCTCCCTCGACCAAAAGTTAATCGCCCGCCTCGCCGCCTCCATCGCCAATCTTCGCGCCCGCGGCATCACCACCACCGTCGTCACCTCCGGCGCCATCGCCGCCGGGACCGACGCCCTCGGCCTCACCGCCCGACCTGACGACCTCCCGCGCCTCCAGGCCTGCGCCGCCGTCGGCCAGGCTCACCTCATGCTCGCCTACGACCAGGCCTTCGCCGCCCACGGCTGCCATGCCGCCCAGCTCCTCATCACCCGCGACGACTTCGAGCACCGCGACCGCTACCTCAACATCCGCAACACCCTCAACGCCCTCGCCGAACTCGGCGCCGTCCCCATCCTCAACGAAAACGACTCCGTCGCCGTCGAAGAAATCCGCTACGGCGAAAACGATTGTATCGCCGCCCTCGTCGCCAACAACCTCCAGGCCGACCTCCTCGTCCTCCTCACCTCCGTCGAAGGCCTCTACCGCGACGCCGCCCGCCACGACCTCGTCGACGTCGTCGAAAAACTCGACGAACGCATCCTCCGCCTCGCCGACGGCACCCGCTCCGCCCTCGGCTCCGGCGGCATGGACACCAAACTCCTCGCCGCCCAGATGGTCACCGCCGCCGGACTGCCCGCCGTCATCGCCTCCGGCCGCCGCGAAAACGTCCTCGACGACCTCCTCGACGGCCAACCCGTCGGCACCCTCTTTCTCCCCGTCAAATCCAAAATGAACGCCCGCCAGCGCTGGATCGCCTTCACCGCCCGCAGCCGCGGCCGACTCACCATCGACGACGGCGCCGCCAAAGCCCTCCGCGAGCGCGGCAAAAGCCTCCTCGCTTCCGGCATCACCGCTATTTCCGGGAATTTCAAAGCCGGCGACGTGATCACCATCGCCGATGCCGCCGGACGCGACCTCGCCCGCGGCCTCACCAACTACGACGCCCCCGACCTCGCCCTCATCCGCGGTCGCCGCTCTTCCGATTTCAAAAAAATCCTCGGCGAAAAATTCTACGACGAAGTCGTCCACCGCGACAACCTCGTCCTACGCTCCTGACTTGTTTCTTCTTCTAATTTTTCATTTTTAATTTTTAACTTTTAATTTTCTTCTTCGCCGAGCACCCATGCCGCCCCACGCCTTGCGTAATCGAAACATATTCCCCCGCTCCGCGCACATTCGGACAATACCCCAGCGGCGCCATCTTCGCCAGGTCGATCCGACCGCTCTCCTCCAGCACGTCCTCCCGCACCTGCACCGCCAGAATTTCCGCCACGAACAGGTCGTGCGTTCCCAGACCCAGCACGTGCCGCGTCCGGCACTCCAGCGCCACCGGGCACTCCGCAATAATCGCCGCCTTCACCTGCGACGCCGCCCGCTTCGTCAGCCCCAGCTTCTCAAACTTATCCTCGTCCCGCCCCGACACCACTCCGCAATGATCGGCCGCCTCCATCTGCGCCGCCGACGGCACATGCACCACAAAATCCCCGTTCTCGCGCAGCAACTCGTGGCTGTACCGGCTCGGCCGCACCGCAATCGAGACCATCGGTGGTTCGCTGCACACCACCCCCACCCACGCCAGCGTAACGATATTATCCTTCCCGTCCCGCCCCCGGGTCGTCACCATCGCCGCCGGCAGCGGCATCAGCCCAATCGTCGCCGGCAACACCCGATGCGTCTCTTTCCCCGCCACCTTCGCCATTTTCCATCTCCTTTGTAGGTCGGGCCCTGGCCCGACATGGTATAACGCCGTCTTCCGCTTGCCTTTGCCGTTTCTGTTGCCGTTCGTAGGGACAGGGCTCTGCCCTGTCCGGCCGTTTCTTCTTTTGTTTCTTCTGTTCCTTCCGCTGCGCCTGAAGCCTGAAGACGGAGGACTCTCTTTTTTAAAGCCTTAAGCCTTCTTCTTGACTTCCCCTCCCCGTTCTGTATAATACGCGACTCTGTTTCGTCGCTACTGTTCACAAGGGGAAGATCCTATGGCACGGCCGGCAAGAAATTCGCGTCTCAATTATCGTATGTCCAAGGCCAACCACGGCCGCAAACCCGGCAAGGGCAAGCTCAAATCCCGCTTCGTTCGCCAGCGCCGCCGAAGCCGCAAGAGTACCCACCAGAATTAACCGCCGCTCTTCACCCACCCACTCCGACAGGCGCCACTCCGGCGCCTGTCTTTTTTTCACCCGTGGCACGGGCGTCCCGCCCGTGAGTCTCAGGGGCATCTTGCCCCTGGTCTTTGTTTCTTCTTTTACTTCTTTTCCGGGTGCCACACTTTGAAGCCCCGGCTAGCCGGGGCCAAAGTGTGTTCTTTGTAGCTGGGCAAACCAACCGAACAAGAGTAACTAGGCCGCTTGCGGCCAATTTCATTCCTCCGAAACCGCCTTATCCCACAAGCCATCGATCTCAAAAAACTCCGCCGGCCCGAAATCGAACAACCACGCCACGATGCCCGACGGCAGCGCCTCCGCGACGTCGACGCCGGCGCAGGGCGCGTCCAGGAAACGCAGCCGGAAAAGCAACTTCACGAGCCACACAGGCTTCGCCTGGCACCGGCCGTTATATACTCGAACGTTGACGTTATACTCCCGCCGCGCCGCCTGAATCCGATCTTCGACCTCAGACAATTCCTTCATCACTGCCAGAAAATCTCCATCGGCCTTGAGTTGCGGGTGCCTTTCCGCCACCGCGAATACCTCCCGCAACGCCTTCACCAGCACGTTCTCCTCCAACGCCTGAAAGGTCGGCGACCCCGTCGATACCATCGCCCGACTCCGCGCTTCCACCATCCGCTGCAACGTCTCCCGCTCGTGCGTCGCATACCCCTGCACAATTGTTGCCAGGTTCGGTATCAGGTCGTAGCGCCGCCTCAACTCCGTATCCACGCCGGCCCAGCTTTCCTCGACCGCCCTGCACCCCCGCGCCAAGCCGATGTAGCTCGCCAGCGCCAGCCCCAGAGCCAGCGTCAGCAGAATGGCTACCTCCGCCGCGAGGCACACCAGCCTGCTGGTGTCCGGATCCATCGCTCTCACCCTCCATCGCCGCCGACGATCTGCTCCGGGATATGCTACCGGGTGCCTAACATATCAGGACTACCTCCCGCCACAGCATCCGACTTCCTGATTCGACATTCGCTATTCGATATTCTGCAGTTCGCTGTTTCCACGCCGGTCACCGCAGAACCTTGTTCGCCAGCCGCCGTTCACTTTCCGTCCCCGCCAAAGGTGGTCGTGGATTGAATCTTCATCTTGAACACCGTACCCGTGCCGCCCTCGAGCGGCGGCATCTCTTCCCCGTTCGGCCCCGTCAGGAAAAACGTCTGATCTCCCTCCGCCGGCATCGCCTGAATCGCCGCCACCTGCTCCGCCGTCAGGTACGGCGTCATCGCCGCCAGCGCCTGCTGATCGAACGCCGCCATCTGCGGCTGCACCGTCTTTTCCAAATCGGCCATCTGCTTCCCCAGGTTCGCGGCTTGCTGTTGCACTTGCGGGTCGTTCTCCGCCGCGCTCGGATCGGACATCCCCTTGGTGATTAATTGTCCGAGCTGACCCCTCGCCTGATCCTGCTTCGCCCACAATTCCCCCAGCGCCGCGTCCATCTGCGGCTTAATATTTTGCATCACCGTTTTCAACTGGGCCTGCTGTGCCGCCGTCAGCTTATTTTTCCCCTTGTCCTGAGTATCCAGCGCCCGGAACTTGTTCAGCACCGGCAACTGGTAATGATTGCCCTTGATGCCCTGGCTGATCATTTGCGCGAACATTGAGGCCAGCAGCGCCTCTTGCTGTTTCTTGTCCAGCTTGCCCAGCAGCGCATTGGCATCAAACGACCCCGTCTCCGCCGCTTCCGCACTCGTCGCCGAAGCCTCCACGGCCGCCGGCTCCTCCGTCTCCTTTGCGACCGCCATAGGCTTAACCAGCGGTGCGGCATGAACCGGCGCCGCCGATGCCGCCGGCTTCACCGCCGGCGCCTCGACCGCCGCAGTTTGCGGCCCTTTCGCCATCTGCCGGTAAACCATGTATCCCACCACCCCTGCCGCCACACACACCACCACAACCACCGCTATCATCAGCCCCCGCATTGCCGCTTCCTCCTGTTTCTTTTGAAGCCCCCAGCACTGCTGGGGAACGTTGTTTCTTCTTCACCAGTGGCACGGGCGTCCCGCCCGTGAGTTACAGGGGCATCTTGCCCCTGGTTTCTTCTGTTGCTTCTTTTTCTTCTTCACCTCTCTCCCTTGAGGGAGAGGGTGGCCCTTCAGGGCCGGGTGAAGGTGAACCTGTTTCACGCATATCGCTCGAAACTGCCGTTGCCGTTTCTCATTTTTAATTTTTCATTTTGCATTTTTAATTCTCTCCCCCCGCCCCGCCAAAACTCACCGCCACCGCCGCCCGTTCCCCCACGCTCTCGATCTCAAAATATTCCGCCGCCGCAAAATGAAACAGCCCCGCGATCACGCTCGACGGCAGCGCCTGGCACCGGTTGTTGTAATCCCGCACGTTCGCATTATAAAACCGCCGCGCCGCCTGAATCCGGTCCTCCGTATTGACCAGTTCCTTCTGCAGCGCCAGAAAATGCCCGTCCGCCTTCAATTGCGGATACCCCTCCGCCACCGCGAACACCTGCCGCAACGCCCCCACCAGCACGTTCTCATCTGCCGCCTGGCTCGCCGGCGAACCCTGCGACGCCACCGCCCGCGTCCGGGCGTCCGTCACCCGCTGTAAGGTCTCCCGCTCGTGCGCCGCATAACCCTGCACCGTCGCCACCAGGTTCGGTATCAGATCATACCGCCGCTTCAACTCCGTATCCACGTCCGCCCAACTTTCCCTGATCGCGTTCCGCCCCCGCACCAGCGCGTTGTAATTCGTCAGCACCAGCACCGCCAGAACCAGCGGCACCCCCGCCACCGCCGCCAGGACGCAGAGCAAACTCGCCGGCTCCATAACGTGCGTCGCCCCCATCGCCTTCACCCCTCCTTGTTGCCGACCAAGTGCTCGGGAATAAGTTTCGTGAAACCATCCGCCGCCTCCAGCAACCACTGGCCGCGCTCTACGTCGAGTGTCTCCTCCTGGTGTACCAGCGCCGTCCGCCCGCGCACCTCCAGATTATCGAGGTCGTGCTGCATGATGAATTCCATCATCTGCGGTGTGATCACCGCATAAATCTCCCGCTTATCCGCCCCCGCGACATGAAACCGCTTGTTGAACTCCGTACTCTCGAACTCAATCCGATCATGGCCGAACCACGCCGCCACATGATCGAAAAATCCCTCCGGACGAACCACGATTTCCTTCAGCGAAACCGGCAACTGCCACGAACACGCGCAGCAAGTGTACGTCGTTTCATCCTTGCCGCTGCCGGTTGTGTAGCTGTATTCGAAAATGAACGCCTCGCCCGCCTGGCCCTCGCGCCATAGCACATTCGTGGCCTCGCGGCTGTGCCCCTGCTGCATCAGCCCGAACTGGCTGAAGCGCTCCGGAATGTCAAATGGATCGTCCACCGAAAACCGCAGCCCCCGCTGCTCACCCCACGCCGCCAGTTCCTGCCGCCGCTTCTTATTAATCACATAGCTGACGCAGATCAGCACCACGACCAGGCACGCGAAGAGCATGAACACGACGACTGGCATGGTTGTTCCGCCCCGTCCGCCCTCACTTGCCCGTGCCCCACATCAAATCCGCCGCGCTCGGCAGCTTCACGATGAACGCCTTCAGCAGCTTGTACCCCGTGTCGTTCTCGTTGGCGAATATCGGCGCCTTGTCGTTCTTGTGCACGTCGTTCTTCGCCACCGCCATCGCCAGCAGCCGGCTGTTCGCAAAGGTGTTGTGGTCGATGTATTTGTCCATCGACTTGAAGTTCTCCGCGATCGTCGCCCGGTCCCCCAGGTTCTTGGTTCGCAGATAGAACCGCCCCAGGTGCTCGCTGCCGCCGTGACAATTCTCGTTCCCGCACCGATTCACCAGCACCGGCTGAACCGTGGTCCGAAACTCCGTCATGTTCTTGTCGAACGTCTTGTACAGCTTGTCCACCTCGTCTTTCGTCATCGGCTCGCCCGGCTTCACCTTCGCCGCCACCACCGCCGGCTCCCCGGACCCCGCCGCCTCCACGCCCGTCGCGCTCGTCGCCGTGTTCCCCGCGTCACCCTCCGGCGGAGTAACCACCGCCGCCGGCGCCGTCGCGCCGTTCTGGTAATAATCCGCCGCCTGCTTCAGATATTTTCCTCGCAGATCGCTGCCGTCCAGCGCCAGCAGCTTATCCGCCTCCGCCGACGCCTCACGATTCAGCCCCTTCTTCAAGGCCCATTTCGCCAGATCATAGTGCCCTGCCGCGTCCTCGGCCTTCAGCGCCGCCGCCCGGCTCACGTACTCCTGGTCCAACTGCATCTCCTGGGCCGCCACCCACACGCCCGCCACCAGCAGCACCAGACCCACCGCCATGATCAATTTTGTCTTCATCGCCAACTCCTCGCCTGGCTAAACTTTCCTTTGACCCGCCCGCCCCACGAGCGCGCGAACCTCCTCCATCGTATCCGCCAAGTGTAATCCCATTCGCCCCGCCCTGCAACCAAATTTGCCCCTGTTGTTTCTTCACCCCTCCCCCTTGACGGGGGAGGGTGGCCGGAACGGCCGGGTGAGGGTGCACCTGTTTCGCCCAAATCGCTCAAGGCTGTTGTTGCCGCTTCTCATTTTTAATTTTTCATTTTGCATTTTGAATTTTTCCTCTCCACCCACCCCACCGTATAATACCCCCATGTCCCTCTCTTCCGACCAACTCGAACGCTACAGCCGCCAGCTCCGTTTCGACGGCCTCGGCGTCACCGGCCAGGAGCGACTCCTCGCCGCCCGCGTCGCCGTCCTCGGTTGCGGCGCCCTCGGCTCCGTCAGCGCCGAAATCCTCGCCCGCGCCGGCCTCGGCCGCCTCCGCCTCATCGACCGCGACTTCGTCGACTATTCCAACCTCCCACGCCAATCCCTCTTCGACGAATCCGACGTCGCCCAAGTCCTCCCCAAGGTCATTGCCGTCTCCCGCAAGCTCGCCCGCATCAACTCCGCCTGCCAAATCGAACCCCTCATCACCCAGGTCTCTGCCGCCAACATCCAGTCCCTCATCGCCGACGTCGATCTCGTCATCGACGGCACCGACAACTTCGCCACCCGCTACCTCCTCAACGACGCCGCCGTCAAACACGCCCAGCCCTGGATCTTCGGTTCCGCCCTCGCCGCCCACGGCATGATGCTCGTCGTCCGCCCCGGCCTCTCCCCCTGCCTCCGCTGCGTCCTCGGCGACCTGCCCCCGCCCGGGGCCGTCCCCTCCTGCGACCAGCAAGGCGTCCTCGCCTCCACCGTCCACGTCGTCGCCGCCCTCCAGTGCGCCGAAGCCCTCAAATTCCTATCCGGCAATATCAAATGCCTCGAACGCCGTCTCGTCGATTTCGACCTCTGGGCCGGAACCTTCAACTATCGCAAAATCGAAAAGGTGCGCGGCCGGGGCCACTGCCGCACCTGCGAACAGCGCCGCTTCGACTATCTCGACGCCGCCCTCGAACCCCCCGAAGTCCTCGCCGGACGCGACGGCGTCCAGATCCTCCCCGCTCCCGGCGCCGCCCCGCCCGACCTCGCCCGGCTCCTCGCCCGCGCCCCCGCCGATCCCCGCGCCGCCCCCGGCCCCAACCTCGTCAACGAATTCCTCGTCCGCTTCAGCGCCGAAGGCTGCCGCTTCACCGTCTTCGACGACGGTCGCGCCATCATCCAGGGCCTCACCCACCTCCCCACCGCCCGCCGCCTCTACAACGACTACGTCGCCATCTGAAATCCGGGTGCCACACTTTGAAGCCCCGGCTTCACCGGGGCCAAAGTGTGTGCTTTGTTGCGTCTTGACGCCTCATATTACCCTGCAACAAGTTCAGAGTATCAATCTCCCGAACCAGGCTTTTTTCACTTCATGATTGGATATTGAGTGTTGGTTATTGGATATTCGCCGTTTTTCGCTCGCCCGCTCCAGTCAACGCGGATAGCATAGGTTCAATCTTATCTTTTGCCAGGAGCCGCCCCGTGCCCTTGCCCACCGACCTCGTCGACCTCCACATCCACACCACCGCCAGCGACGGCCTCTACCCGCCCGCCGAAACCGTCCGCCTTGCCGCCGAAGTCCCCCTCGCCGCTCTCGCCATCACCGACCACGACACCGTCGCCGGTCTCCCCGAAGCCGCCGCGGCCGCCCGACGCCACAACATCGAACTCCTCACCGGCGTCGAAGTCAGCGTCGAATTCCCCCTCGGCACCATGCACATCCTCGGCTACGGCTTCGACCCCGACCACCCCGACCTCCGCGCCGCCCTCCAACAATACCAACGCAACCGCGACGAGCGCAACCCCCGTATCCTCGCCCGCCTCGCCCAAATGGGCATGTCCATCCCCTACGCCGCCGTTCGCGCCAAAGCCGCCGGCGAAAGCGTCGGCCGACCCCACATCGCCCAGTGCCTCGTCGAAGCCGGCTTCGCTCGCACCTCCGACGAAGTCTTCAAACGGTTCCTCGGCCGCGGCGCTCCCGCCTACGTCGAGCGCCGCCGAGCCTCCGCCACCGACGCCATCCGCGCCATCCGCTCTGCCGGCGGTCTCGCCGCCCTCGCCCACCCCGGCCAACTGCGCCGCCCCTACGACGAAGTCCGCCGCATCGCCGCCGATCTCCAATCCGTGGGCCTCGAAGCCCTCGAAGTTTACCACCCCGACCATTGCCTCGAACACGTCCGCGCCTACGAATCCATCGCCCGCGACCTCGGCCTCATCCTCGTCGGCGGAACCGACTTCCACGGCCACCTCCGCCAGACCGTCCGCATCGGCGTCGGCCGCGGCCCCCTCCGCGTCCCCTACCAAGCCGTCCTCCAAATCCGCCAACGTCTCGCCGCGCGGTAGTTTCTTCTTTTGCTGTTGAAGCCCCCAGCACTGCTGGGGGATGCTGTTTCTTCTTCTTTTTCTTCTTCTTTTTCTTCTTCTTTTTCTTTTTCTTCTTCTTAGCCCAACCCCAACCGTGGGTGGCATGGTCCACGCGCAGCGTGGCCATGAAATGAAGACGCTCGAACTGGATGCCGTTTCTTCTTCCTTTGCTTTTAACTCTCCATCCCGCCGATGGGTCTCGCCACGCTCTTTCCCAGCCGCGAAGCAGCGAAAGTTTTTAGCCGGGCGGCGTCAGCCCCCGGTCCTCGCCTCCGCGCGCCCTTTCTTTTCTTCTTCTTTTTCTTAGCCCCGCAGGGGCGACAGCGCCATCCCGCTTTCCAGAAAACCTTTTCCCTGGCCAGGCGTCTAACAGTTAGATATGGTGAGAGCAATCGCCAAACCGTTCCCGCTTGAAGTCCCGAAAGGAGAACGCCACATGCTGAAACGAATGGCCGCCGCCGGGCTTATGTTCGCCTTGCTGATCGCCATGGCGACGCTGTTGGGTTGTTCGCGGCCCGCGGCTGGCCCCGCGGTGACGACAGCCTCCGCGACTAAGCCGGCACTCGATATCACCTTGTCGACCGAGACCACAGAACTGTTCGTCGGCGAACCGATCCTTCTCCAGGTCAGAGTCACGAACCGGTCTGACCAGCCCGTGGTCGTGCAAAGCGACTGGTTCGGTATACCCTTTCCCACTCTGACGCTAAGAATCTCTCGCGGCTCGCACACCACCGAGGATCAGCCATTTTCGTCCGACCTCGACTACAGCGGCCAGCGCGCCGTCACGCTGGGCCAGGGCGAAAACCTCTACCGGCTGGTCCGCCTCTCACTCGTAGAATTGCCTACCGCAGAGGCCGCCGAAGTAACCTTTCAGGCCGCGTTCGCGTCCGAGGACAAATACTCGCCGGTGTTCGGCGGTCCAACAGATCGGCCCTGCTGGGGCGGGACGATCGAGTCGAATCGCCTGACGGTGAAAGTCAAGCCGCTGGAGAACGACTTCGACATGGCGGCCTTGAAGTTGGTTAGCGGCGACAAGCCCAAGGCAGGCCTATTCGCCTACGAGAAAGAAAGCGGCGTGTATTGGCCACACGTCTGGGACTGCAGATACGATCCGGCCCGTAAACTCCTCATGGAGCAAGTGGTGAAGAAGTACCCGGCCGGCCTGTTCGCGCCGTATGCGCAGTTGGCCCTCATGGAAGAGAAAAGCTATCGCGACGGCCACAACACCATCCGCGTGGAAATTGAGCCTTTTCAGAAGGCTTATCACTCGTCGCACTTAACGGCCGAGGCCGAGTTGCGGCTGGCGAACTGGTACTTGTCGGAGCATCACAAGGCCGAAGCGGTGGCCCATTCCGAACACATTCTGAAAGCCTATCCCAAAAGTGCCTCGGTGGAGCGGGCCAGGCAGATTTTGGCTCTCGCGGAGAGTTGGACGCTCGGACAACGAGACCTGTTCGAGGACCTGGCCGCCCTCCGTAGCGTGGGTCAGACCGCAGGGCGTCACATGCTGCCAGGTGACGCTTCGGATGTGGAGGATGCCGACCCGCACCGGAAATTGGGGCCGGTGATGCAAGCCGACCTGTACGCCTATGGTTCGGGCCGGCCGTGTGCGGTGAATTTCGAAACGGGCCAGTGCTACGCGATTCCCCCCACCAGCGGAACCGACGCCCAGAAGGCCCTGGCCGAGTGGCTCGCCAGGACCGGGGTGGACGCCGTTTGCCGGATCGACTTGGAAGAGGAAGGCGAGAAAGAGGTGCGGCTGGAAGGTTTCGGCTTGTCCTTGGACCAGATCATAAGCTTAGGCCGCGGGGACCGGGGAGAGAATGATGTAGAGGCGTGGCTGGCCACGCCGGTGGGCAAGCAAGCGGCCAGGTGGGTGACCAGTGATCGCTATGAATCCTGGAGCTTCAAGACGGCTGACGGCCGGTTCGGCATCGCCAGCGTAGCCGAGATCGCCACTTGGGAAAAGCCTTGGCGCGTGCGGCTCCAATGGCAACTCCTGGAGCAGTAGCGGGTAGGTCGGACTTCCGGCCCGACCTCCTCTTGCCTTTGCCGTTTCTTCTTCTTCCTCTGACTTCATGATTGGATATTGAGTGTTGGTTATTCGATATTCGCCGTTTCTTCCGTTTCCGCCCCGTTGAGTCCCGCTCCCTCTTTCTGTAAAATACCCCCATGTCCCAATCCGCCAAAGACCGCATCCTCCGCCTCCGCGCCGACCTCGACCACCACAACCGCCTCTACTACGTCGAGGCCGCCCCCGAAATCTCCGACCAGGAATACGACCGCCTTTACCGTGAGCTTCTCGACCTCGAAGCCGCCCACCCCGAACTCGCCGACCCCGACTCCCCCACCCAGCGCGTCGGCGGCGCGCCCCAGGACGCCTTCTCGAGCGCCGCCCACGAACTCCCCATGCTCTCCATCGACAACACCTATTCCCCCGACGAAGTCCGCGAATTCGACGCCCGCGTCCGAAAACTTTTGCCCGACGAAAAAATCCAGTACGTCGTCGAACCCAAAATCGACGGACTCTCCATGAGTCTCCGCTACGAATCCGGCCGCCTCGTGCGCGGCCTGACCCGCGGCGATGGCCAGACCGGCGACGACGTCACCGCCAACATCCGACCCCTCCACGACGTCCCGCTCAAACTCCACGGCAAATCTTTTCCCGACGCCGTTCTCATTCGCGGCGAAGTCTACCTCCCCATCTCCACCTTTGAAAAATTAAACGCCGCCCGCGAAAAAGACGGCCTCCCCCTCTTCGCCAATCCCCGCAACGCCGCCGCCGGAAGCCTCAAACTCCTCGACCCCAAAGAGTCCGCCAAGCGCAGCCTCCGCTTTTACGCCTACTCTGTCGCCCTTTGGAAAGACCGCCCCGACACCCACCGCGCCTGTCTCGACCAACTCAAGGCCTGGGGCCTGCCGCAAGCACCGGGGATCGACCTTTACGACGACATCGACCAACTCATCGCCTCCATCGACCAGCGCCGCCAGAATCAATCCCAGTTCGACTTCGCCACCGACGGCCTCGTCATCAAGCTGAACTCCCTCGACCAGCAGGACCGCCTCGGCGCCACCAGCAAAGCCCCCCGCTGGTGCATCGCCTACAAGTTCGCCGCCGAACGGGCCGAAACCCGACTCCTCAAAATCTCCGTCCAGGTCGGCAAGACCGGCACGCTCACCCCCGTCGCCAACCTCGAACCCGTCCAACTCGCCGGCACCACCGTCGCCCGCGCCTCGCTCCACAATTTCGACGAGCTGGCCCGCAAAGACATCCGCGAAGGCGACCTCGTCGTCGTCGAAAAGGCCGGCGAAATCATCCCCCAGGTCGTCGAAGTCCGCAAAGACGCCCGCCACGGCCACCACGGGCACGCAGAAAAATTCCCCGTCCCCAACAAATGCCCCGTCTGCCAGGCCGACGCCGTCCGCGACCCCGAGGGCGTCTACATCCGCTGCATCAACCCCGCCTGTCCCGCCCAACTTAAGGAACGCCTCCGCTATTTCGCCGGCCGCGACCAGATGGACATCGAAGGCCTCGGCGAAGCTCTGGCAAACCAACTCGTCGACGCCGGCCTCGTCCACAGCCCCGTCGACCTCTACTCCCTCACCGCCGAATCGCTGACCCAGGCCAAAGAGGCCGGCAAACTCGAACGCATCGGCGAACTCTCCACCAAAAATCTCATCGCCGCCATCGCCGACTCCAAGTCCCGCTCCTTCGACCGCGTCCTGGCTGCCATCAACATCCGCCACGTCGGCGGCCACATTGCCGAACTTCTCGCCGCCGCCTTCGGTTCCATCGACGCTCTCAGCGCCGCCTCCGCCGACCCCGCCCAGATCGAAGCCGTCCCCGGCCTCGGCGAGACCATCGCCCTCAGCCTCCGCGACTTCTTCGCCAGCCCCAGCGGCCAAAAATTGATCGAAGGCCTCCGCCAAGCCGGCGTCCAACTCAAAGTCCCCGCACACCAAAAGAAAGAACCCCAGCTTCTCGCCGGCAAAACTCTCGTCGTCACCGGCACGCTCCCGAATTTCACCCGACCCGAAATCGAAGCCCTCATCAAATCTCTCGGCGGCCGCGCCGCCGGAAGCGTCAGCAAGAAGACCGATTACGTCATCGCCGGCGACGAAGCCGGCTCCAAACTCGACAAAGCCCGCCAACTCGGCGTCAAAACCCTCACCGAATCCCAATTCCTCCAACTGATCGGACGAAAACTATGACCACCGCTTCTTCTTTTTCTTCTTCTTCTTTCGTAGGGGCAGAGTTTATCTCTGCCCTGCCGTTGCTTCTTCTTATGAAGCCCCCAGCATTGCTGGGGGACGCCGTTTCTTCTTCTGTTGCTTCTTCTTCTCGTAGGGGCGACATACATGTCGCCCGCGCCGTTTCTTTTTCTGTTTCTTCTTCTGCCGCTTCACCCCTCTCCCTCGGGAGAGGGTGGCCCAACGGGCCGGGTGAGGGGTTGAGGCTCACCACTCTCCGCGCCGCCCTGGCCGCCCTCCTCCTTCTCCCCCTTCTCGCCGCAACTCCGGCATTCGCCGCCGAATCCTCCGCCACCAGCGCCGCCCCCGCCCGCGCCGTAGTCTTGGACTATGCCGCGAAGATTTTCCCGGGTATTAAGGCAGTGGTTGACTGGCAACAAGGAGTTTTACCCGACGAAATCCGCATGACCTGGTTTCTACATGGAAGTGCCGGAGTGGCCATGAAATGCGACGCAAACCTGAACAACAACCAGGTTCTTACCGTGAGGTCGGTCCACAATTGGGCAGAGCAGGCAATCCATACGAGCGAGATAACTCCCGTACAAGCCGGCAAGATTAAGGATTTGATAACGCAGATGCCGACTCCGATTGAAGAAGCCGAATTGCAGAACCTTCTTTTGGTCACCGTCATGGAGAACGGGAAGGTCATCACACTTTTCTACAACCGCCTTAAGCCTCCGGACGAGTTTGCGAAGCTCTACGAATTGACAGGGGCAAAACTGAGTACCGGACCCGCCGAACTATACCAAGATGCGCCCGCAGGAGAGGCAAAGCTGCTGATCCGCAACTCCGTCTCCGCCACCAGCGCCTCCGCCTCCCCCGCCGCCATCCCCTCCGGCCTCCCCCCCGCTCTCACCCCGCCCGCGCTCGAAAAGCCCGCCGGCAAGCTCCTCTCCTCCGGCTGGTACCTGATTACCTCCGAAGAAAACAAAATCGGCTACCTCAACCAGGCCCTCTACCAGATCGACGGCCCCACCCCCGCCGCTTTCCGCCTCGAATCCCGCCGCTTCCTCAAAGCCGCCCTCGCCGAGACCCGCCCCTCCGTCCTCTCCGAATCCATCATGTTTATGGACAAGGATTACAACGCCCTCCGCTTCACCACCACGCGCCGCCACGGCGCCGCCCTCGAATCCCTCTCCGGCCAAATCGCCGACGACAAGCTCTCCGTCACCGCCGCTTCCGGCAGCGAAACCCGTTCCTTCTCCCTCCCCGTCACCGGCCATCCCACCTTCGCCGGCGCTTTCCTGCTCTGGGTCGGCAAGCAGAACCTCGAAGCCGGCCAACCCCTGCGCCGCTCCATCATCGACGAAAACTCCGGCGCCTTCCAGTCCCGCCGCGACGCCCGCGCCACCGCCGCCCAGGAAATGAAACTCGAAAAGGGTAATGGACTCATCAGCCAAACTTACCTCGTCGAAGAACAGTCCGGCCTCATGGCTGCCGCCCACGTCTTTCTCCCCAACGGCCTCCTCATCCACTCCGACGGCCGCAACTACAACCTCACGATCTCTGAAACCGACTCCGTCGAAGGCGCCGCTCTCAAGCTCGACGGCCCCGTCCAATGGGAAAACCAACTCCCCGGACTCGTCTCCAACACCTTCTCCTCCGAAACTTATGGCTACAAATTAACCGTCCCCCCTTACCCCGCTCTTCCCGTCGCCGCCGCTGACGGCCGCGCCCTCGTCCTCTCCGACCTCACCGGCGGACCGGCCTTCTACCTCTTCGCCTTCGCCCTCTCCTCCTCCGCCGCCACTCCCGCCGCCGCCGAAAAAATCTACCAGAACTTCTGGGCCGCCCCCTTCGACTCCCTCCACGACGTCGCCTCCACCACCTCCTCCCTCGACCACCTTCCCGCCGCCCTCTGGCAGGGCGCCGGTCGCGCCGCCGGACGCGACTTCAACTTCAAAGCCGCCGTCGTCCTCCGCGGCAATCTCGCCTACCTCATCGCCTCGCGCGACCCCTGGCCCTTCCATCCCGCCGCCGCCAAAAAATTCGACGACCTCCTCTCCAGTCTCACCTGGATCACCTCCCTCCCCCGCGACCGCGCACCAAAACCGCTTCCACCTTCCTCCGCCCTATCCGCCACCAGCTCCACCAGCGCCGCCCCGGCCGCCAAACCGTAACCATAAATGTTGCGTGCTTGCCCGCGCCATCGTAAAATGCCCTTTGCCGTCGCTGTTTTTGCCGTTGCTTTTTCACCCCTCTCCCTTGACGGGAGAGGGTGGCCTGAAAGGCCGGGTGAGGGTGCACCTGTTGCCTCCAAATCACCAGCCAACTTATAGTCTTGCCGCTTGTTGTTGCCGTTAATTTTTAACTTTTAATTTTTAATTTTGAATTGTCCGTTATGCCCTCCATCTCCGCCATTCTCTTCGACGCCGGCGGCACCCTCGTCCAGGGCGCCATGCCCTGGTGGGACTTCTACGCCCTCGCCCTCCAACTCACCCGCCACCCTATGCCGCTGCGAGACATGGTCGTCGCCTACGAAACCGCCATCCACCGCATGGTCCAGGAACGCCAGTCCGCCGTCACCGCCCGGCCCGGCGCCGCCCCCGGACTCAACGCCTACCTCGCCAAAGAATTCGGCCTCTCCCAGTCCCGGCTCCAGCAAGCCCTCGACGAAGTCCTCTACGACCGCCCCGAAGCCCGGCGCATGGTCTGCATCGACGGAGCCAAGGAAGTCCTCGCCGAACTCAAGCGACGCGGCTACCGCCTCGCCGTCGTCAGCAACTGGGCCTGCGACCTCCCCGACTCCCTCGCCCTCCTCGGTCTCGACGAATATCTCGAAGCCGTCTTCGCCTCCGAAACCCTCGGCTTCTCCAAACCCTCGAACGCCGCCTTTCTTCTCCCCCTCGACCGCCTCGGCCTCGTCGCCGCCTCCGCCGCCTACGTCGGCGACCTCTACGACGTCGACATCTGGGGCGCCTCGCGCGTCGGCCTCACCCCCGTCCTCTTCGACCCCCTCCAGCTCCGCCTCCACCCCGACGTCCGCTCCGTCGCCTCGCTCTGGCAACTCCTCGACCTCTTCAAATCCCCGCGCCTCCCCGTCGCCTGACGCCTGACCCCCGTCTCTCTTGACCGCTCCCGCCCCGCCGTGTTACATTAACCCTCGCCCCAACCGCGGAGGGGTGGCCGCGTGGCCTTACGGCCCAGGTTGTGTATTATGGCGATGAATCAAAATTAGAGAAACTGAAAGGATCCAATGGTATGAGCAGCAAAAGTCCGACGGGCGGAAAAGACAGAACCTCGCCCCTTCCCGCCTCCAAGCTGACGGTGGCGGTGATCGGCGGCGGGTATGGCCGCTTTCATATCAAGGGTTTTCTCGATGATCCGGAGCGGTTTCATTTGAAACTGGTCTGCGACCAAAGCCCAGACGCGATGGAGCGCCTGCGGAAGGAATGTGCCCTGCCCGCCACCTGCAAGGTATGCTCCGATTATCATGAGGTTTTGAACGATCCTGAAATTGACGCGGTGGCCATCAGTCTGCCGCATCATCTGCATGCACCCGTGAGTGTGGAAGCGGCCCGCAACAAGAAACACATCCTGCTCGACAAACCCATCGCCCGCACGCTGGCGGAGGCGGATCAGATCATCCAGGCCGCCAGGGAAAACCAGGTGACCCTGATGATCGCCCACAACCAACGCTTTTTCCCTCTCTTAAAAAAATTGCGTGAGCAAGTAACCACAGGGGCGATCGGAAAGCCTATCTACGCGGCCACCCGTCATGACCAGAATTTCAATCCGCCGGCCGGCGCGGCTTGGCGTTCCAAACAATCCGTCGGAGGCGGTTGCGTCATGGGTTCGGGCGTACACAATCTTGACCTCATGCGCTGGCTTTTTGGCGAACCGGTGGAAGTCTTCGCCTACGGCGTCAAGGATCCGCAACGCCTGGAAGCCGAGGCGGCGACGTCCATTTCGTTTCGCTTCGAGACGGGCCTGGTGGTAAACTTCACCTGTAATTGGGCCAGACATGGCGCCGTGGTGAAATGTGGCGAGTGGGAGGTCTTCGGCACGCGTGGCGACATCGCGACTTTTAATGACGGCTTGTCGGTCGGCCACGAGTTTGGCCAAAGCGTGGAGCATATCCCTTTTTCCGATCCCTGGCAACATCAGGAAATGTATACTCATTTCTTTAATTGCATCGCTAAGCGGACCGCGCCGCTGACCAGCGGCCCGGAGGGGCGCGCTTCCCTGGCGCTCGTTCTTAAAGTTTATGAGTCGATCGAACTGGGGCGCCCGGTCAGGTGCTGATCCAGGCACAAAGTCGAGTCGAACCATCGGAAAAAAAAGAAAGAATCGCATGCCCTCCAAACCAGAATTTGCCGTCCGGTTTGTCGCCAAAGAAAAAGCCGAGTTGGTTCCGGTTGAAGCCCCTTCCCTGTCGTTGAAACCCACGGAAGTGGCCGGACCTACTTTGGTTTCCCTGGTCAGTAGCGGCACTGAAACCGTGGGCTGTTATGGGGACCGTATCCCCAGCCTGGCCTTCCCGATGGACGTCGGATACGCGGCGGTGTTTCGGGTGGAGCAGCTCGGGAGCAAGGTCGCCGGCGTTACCACGGGGGACGTCGTTTTCGTGTCCGGCCCTCATCGGTCATACCAGTGTGTCAACGAAGATCAGGTGGTGAAAATCCCTCCTGGTCTGGCGCCGGAAACGGCGGTCTTCGCCAGAATGGCCAAGATTTCCCTGCCGGCGCTGGTCCGCTCCGAGATCCGTCCCCCGGAAAAAATGATCGTCACCGGATTGGGCGTGGTGGGGATGATGGCCGCCCAGATCGGACAGCTTCTCGGCTACCAGGTCCTGGGGTGCGCTCCCGGTGAAAAACGCCGCCGGATCGCCCAGGAACACGGTATTCACGCGACGGCGGCCGCCGTCCCCATCACGGATCCGGAATATCAAAAAAAGGTCGGCTTGGGCTTGGAATGTTCCGGCCATGAACAGGCCGCTCTGGATCTCTGCAATGTCGCACGGGTTGGTGGCGAAGTCGCCCTCGTCGGCGTCCCCTGGGCGCCGCGAACCTCTCTGCTGGCGCAGCAGGTTTTTCATTCGGTTTTCCATAACTATGTCAACCTGAGGACGGGCTGGGAATGGAACATGCCCGCCGATCCGGCGATTCATAGCCATCGGTACCACATTGAAACGGCGCTGCGTTGGCTCGCCGAAGGCCGGCTTAAGGTTGGACCGGGCGCCTTCCGACGAACACCCCCCACGGATCCCCAGAAACACTACCAGGACATCTTGCACGGTCGACTGGATGAACTGACCGTGTTGTTTGATTGGCGGCAACTTTAAAGCGCAACCTGCCTTTGCTGTAGCGTCTCGGGAAAATCTTATTCCAGGCCCCTTCCATGAACCTTGTTACGGCGCCGGCGGCACGGCCGTCTTGGCCTCCACCGTCAGGTCGAACCCGCCCGGGCGCGAGCCGTGCCAGGTGGCCGCTTCGAACCGGCCCTTGGCTGCTGTCCAGCGCCATGTGTCGTTGATACCCGGCCCGGTCACGAGGATGGTCGCCTGGTCCGGCCCGTCCGGCGTCAGCGTGACCTTCACGTTCTTGTGCCACGGGTCAATCACGCAGGCGAACCGCGCCGCCGCGCCTTGAGTGCCGGCCTGGAGTTGTTGCCACTTCATCAGCTTGCTGAGGCTGTTGGCCGTCGAGAGGCCGATCTGCGACTTCAGCGGCACGTCCGCCACCAACTGGAACTCGCACTGGGCCTGGCCCTTAGCCAGCCGATACCGCCCCTCGGCTTCGTTCACCGGTTCGAGTTTGGCCCCCTGCAGGAGCCAGGTGATTTCGACCGGCTGAGGCGAGCGGATGTCATCGAACACCAGAATGTAACCGTCCTTGACCCAGATGAACGTCCGGCGGAAACGGTCGATGGCCGGGCGGCTCTTGTTGCCTTCCTTGTAAGCCAGGTACGACCCGGCCGCTTCGCCCTCGGTCACAACCACGTCGCCAGAGTCCTTGAAGGCCGTGATCTTGCCCATGTCGGTCATGTCGAGGCTGCCCGGCTGCTCCCACCCCAGCCCGTCCGGTCGCCCGGCCGGAACCTGCCCCACGCCATTGATGAGGATGGTGTTGACGCTCGAGGACAGCTTGCCAGGGGTATCCGGGTAGCGATCGGTCTCGGCCAGATACTCGCCCTCACCCAGAACGATGAAGGAGTTGGCGTCGGGATGGTCATGGGCGATGTTCAGATAAGGCAGGTTGCCCTTGGCGTCCTTGCTGGCCATCCGCCAGGCGTTGGCCCGGTAGCCGCCCATCGGGCCGCACTTGAACATCGCCGCCACAGCCTTGTCCTGCCACGAGTCGCGGATCACGGCGATGCCCAGGTCGGGCAGGAAGACCGTCGTGGGCCGCTTCGTGTAGGAACCGCCCTGGATGCGCGGATCGTCGCAGATCAGCGGCACCCACGCGAAATCCACCGTGCCCCAAGCCTTGCGGTTGATCTGGAGGACATGCCGGATACCGTCCACGACGTCCGCCTGTTTGTCCCGCGCCGCTGTTTTCAGAAAGAACGGATTAATGCTGCCGGCCTTGTCGTTGCAATCGGCGAAGTACAGGGCATATCCCAGGCCCGGGGCCGACATATCCACCGTGTAGGCCGCCACCGTCCGAAAGAACGGCGACTCCAGGTAATGCGTCCCGGTCAGATCGTCAGAGACCGCACAGGCCATGCCCAGGCCCCCGGCGCTCGAACCGTAACCCGGTCCTTCGTGCTGGCTGCCGTCCGCCGGCAACCAGGTAACCATGAACTGCAGCTCCTTCTCGACCTCGCTCAGAAGCCAGCCCTCCTCCGCCTTCCCCTCGCCCGCGCCCAGGGCCGCCAGCGTCAGACCCCAGTCCCGGAACCAGCGGTGATTATAGGCCGGCACGCCGCGCCAGTAACCGCCCTCGGGATTGCCGAGCTTGTGCCCGCCCCAGTACATCGCCCGAGCATGCTGCCAGAGCGCCTGGCGGAACTCCTCCCGGAACGTCGGGTCCAGATCGTTGTACAGCCAGTCCCAGGCGAGCGACGCCCCGACCAGGGTGAACGCCGCCGTCGTGTCGCTGTTGCGCTCCGCCTTCGGCGGAAAGCGCTTCAGCGTCTCCAGGACCTTGGCATAGGCCTCCGGCGTGTCGGCCACGGCCGGCTCCCCGCCATCGGTCCAGTCCGCCGTCCCGGCCAGCCATTTCAGGTAGGCCACCGACTTCTCGAACGAGTTGTGATCCTTGGTCAGCACATAGTGCAGGGCCACCATCGGTATCTTGAACAGACCATACTCCTGACCCCAGGCCGGGGTTAACTTGCGGTCCTTCGGCACGGTGCAACCAGCGACGTAACCCTCCATCTGGCTCCGGTAGATTTGGCCCTCCGGGCTATCGTAAAACGCCTTGATCTGCGCAATCCGATCCCCGGTGATCAACAGCCGCGGATGCGTCTTGGCCACGGCCTCGAGATACTTGACCGTCGGCCCCTCGGCCGCGACCGGATCCTTGTCCGGCATGAACGGCGGCGGGGGCGGCGGGGGTGTCGGCTTGGCCTTCATGGCCGGGCCTTGGGCCACGGTCAGGCTGTTGACCCACAGCACCTGGCTGCCGCCCTTGGTCGCGTCGCCGACGAACATGATGGCCGAAATCCCCGGAATTTCCGTATCGTTCCAGTTTAACCGTGAATTGGGCTTGGTCCCGTTGACGTCCTGGTCGTCGACCAGGACGGTCAGGCCCTTGGCGGCGTCCATGTCGAAGGTCCACTTGTGCCAGCCGACCTTGCGGGCCAGGCCGAGGTAGGTACATCTGAGCGACGGCTGATCGTTGGGCTTGCTCGGCTGGTACTGGCCGAGGGCATAGGTGACGTCGCCGCCCAGGTACGGGGCATAGAGCGGCCCGCCGACCAGGGCGTGACCATCCGCGCTCATGATGCCACTGATTCCCCCGTACCCGTGGACCTTCGGGGTGGCCGATACTTTGCCGTCATCGTAGACCCAGAACTCCACCTTGCCGGAGAGGTCCGCCTCGCCAAGTTTCCAAATGGCCTTGCCGCCCGGACCGATCTTGAGCGACCCGCCCGTGCCGCCCTCGCGAGTCTTGGTCGCGTCGACGGCCACGTCGCCGCTCACCGTCCACGCGGCGATGGCCTCCGCGTTGTCAAACGTGACCTTCTTTTCCTCGGCCCGTGCCGCCGCAGCCACGACCAACGCGGCCGAAACCAACACCGTCAACCGCAAGAGGTGCTTCATCGCTTGTTCTCCAAAAAATGTCCTGACCGGCAGGGCGGCCGTCGCGTGCCGCCCTGTCCGGCATCAACTCACCCGACATTTCCCCTTTGACCTGGCCCGGCGCCACGGCCGGACTCTTCAGACACCAGCTTGACACTTCCTCGCCAGAAATGCAAGCCCCTGATGCGGGCGTGACCAGGCCGGCGCCCCGGCTGTCTGGCGGCGGGAGGTTCAGGCTGGACCTTCCGGCGAGAAGTGCTCCGGCAACGGCCGGCCGCCTGTGTCCAGCTTCAGCCAAGATCGGTATGGACTGCCGCCCTGGCCCGCGCTGCCAAAATCGCAAAGCCGCAAGGTGCGACCGTCAGGCGCCTCGAACGCCAGCAGCAGGTGCGGCGGGAGCCAGTGCTTCCAGCTCGCTCTTCTTGCCCTCAGATGGCCGGCGTCCAGGATCGGAAGGTCGTCGGGGTCCATCGCGTTGTAGCGGCGGTCGTAGGCCAGGAGAAGCGGACCGCGGTAGATGGAGGTCTTGCCCTCGCCTTCCCGCCGCCCAGTCCAGAAGTGCAACCCCAGGTCCAGGGAGATCTCCACCGTGTCGCCCCTGCTCCAGATGCGCTGCAGCGTCAGATACCGGCCGGGTTGTACGCCGGGAACGGCTTGGCCGTTTACCTTCACCCGTGTTTGTGTGGACCAGCGTGGAATGCGCAGCTTGAGCGAGAACTCGGCCTTTCTCTGCGGGCTTACGACCAGGGCGATCTTTCCCTCCAGCGGATACTCGGTTCGCTGGCTGAGCGTGACCGTGCCGGCGCCGTCCAGCGGGGTCCTTAGGGTCATCGGGCCATACGCATTCAGCACCAGTCCCTGGGCGTCCTGCATCAGAGCCCACTCGGACAACAGGCCAAAGCCCCGAGGCGAGTTGACACTGCAGCAATTAAGCTCGGGCGTGCCCTCCCTGGCCTGGAAGACAATCTCTTGTGCGCTGGCGATCCGAACCCCGTCCATCGGCGTGTTGTAGGTGGCCCAGCGCCCGGCGGAGTTGTGCATCCCCGTGACCGAGTTCAGCAGGCTCAATTCCAGTTCATCGGCCACCCGCGAATCGCCGCTCAGGCGAAGCATTTCCACCGTCAACGCCATCCAGGCGATGGTGCAGCAGGTCTCGATGGCCCCTGGATCGTAGGGATTGCCGGTGGCCTTCTCGCCGGAACTGAAGCCTCCGTTGTTGTGCCGGTCGCAGCGGACAATGCTGTGCCAGATTCGTTGGAAGGCCTCACGGTAATCGTCCTGGCCAAGCTGGTCGTGCAGTTCCGCCAGGGCCATGATCGGGTGCAGGCTTTCCCAACGGGGTTTGGGAAGCTGGTGGAACTCCAGCCCCGACAGCGCCCCATGAAGGTAGTTGCCCGCCAGTGGTTGGCCCTGGGCGTCTTTGGCCCCGAATTCCTCGACCAACTGTCTCGCCAGTTGAAGGTACCGTCGCCGCCCGGTCTTGCGATGCAGCATGGCCAAGGCATGCACCGGAGCGAGGTTCATCTCCGTGCTGCCCAGCTCCACCAGTCGGGGACGCTTGGCCCCGAGAAACCGCTTGCAGAGCAGATCGGCAATCCGGCTCGCGGCGGCCAGGGCCTTGTGGTCCCCGGAAACCTCGTGCCAGAGCATCAGGCCCAACATCATGTGGTACAGGCCCCAGGTGTCCCAGTTTTCCCGCACCTCGCCTCGGGTGTTCGACACGTTGGGCGCCCGGTTGGCCAGTTGGTATTCCTGCGGCCAAGGGCCGAGATAACCGTCCGCGGCCTGCAGGGAAATCAACTCGCCCACGAACTGCTCCAGGAGCGCCCGCAACTCCGGGTCGCCGGTCAAACGGAGCACCTCCACGGCGGCGGTCAGGTATTTGCCGGCAAACTCCCCGGCCCAGGGCACCAGGTCGCGGTAAGGCTTGCGGTCGCGATCGCGGAACATCTCCAGCATCCCCGGGTTGGCCCAGGGAGCAATCTTCAACCACTGTTCCGAGACGTTGCGGAGGCCCTCGCCCACCACGCCGCCAATCTCGAACTTGGTCCCGTCAATCCTGTTGCAAAGGTACATCGATGTCTCCTGTCCACCCGGGCCGATGAACCCGGCGCGGGACTCCTGACTATGCCAAACTTCCCAGAGCCGACCTTTCCCCTTTGATCTGGCCCGGCGCCACGGCCGGACTATTCGGTTACCAACATGACGTTTTTACGCCAGAAACGCAAGAATTTTTCCATAAAACCCGCCGGATCCGCCCCGAAAACAGCCCAGAAGCTATGTTCACGAGAATCCAAAGCGTTTTCGAGGCACCTGGGTGCAGCAAGCACGGAGTTACCCCCGTTGCAACTAGCGACCCAACGGCCATTCGTAACCTCGCTAACCATAACATGTTACCGCAATGTCGGCTTTAGTGTTCGCGAGCGAAATCAACCGGTCCGTTTGCCAAAACCTGAGTTTTGGAGTATACTACAGCATGTTACGAAAGGAGGCGGTCTTGCCCGACGTCACTCCTCTCGTTGTGCGCGCCAATCATCGGCCGAATTGCCTCCGATTGAAAGGAAGGGCCTCCAGTGATTATTAAAAAATCGTCGTCCCTTATTTCAGCGATATTTCCACCCCATACAGGAAAGTTATTTCTCCTCCTGATGCTGACGATACTGGGCGCGGTTGCCGGGATCGCCGCGCCGGCGGCGGCTCAGACGCCCGTGACGCTGCAAGCGGCCGGGGGTAATGGATCCATACCCACCGAAAACGGCACCGTCAACGGTTCAGGCTGGTCGGGCAAGGTCATCGCCGCCTTTGACGAACCGCCGCACATGTGGATTGAGGACACCTCGCACACAATCACCGTCGGGGCCGCAGTCGGGGATCGGTCCTGGATCGATCACGTCACGTTTTACCTGAACGGCAACAGCGTCACGGTCTCCTCCGAGCAGATTAATTCGCGGACCGGCGACATGGGCTTTTGCGTCACCCCGATTACCGGCACCGGCGGGACCGACGGCGATTACACGCTCTACGCGAGGATCGTTCCGGTCAACGGGTATGAGCGGCTGATCTCGCTGCCGCTGGTGCTCAATACCAATGCCACCATCAGCCGTTCCACCGTGCGATACCTGGACTTCAATAACGGCAACGACGGTTGGGACGGCACCTCACCCACACCCGGCGCGCCGCACGGGCCGTGGAAGCTGCCGAGCAGGGCCATGGCCGGCGCCACCAAGACGAGCGGGATCACCAAGGTTTCCTGCGCCTCCGGAACGTACATCGATCCGACCGACGGCACCTATTCGCCGGATTATACGGCGACACGACTGGTGGAATACTACCCCGCTTCCGGCAATCTCGGAGACGTGATCTTCACCCGGCCGGGCCTCGGATCCTTTGGCCTCCGGGCCCAAGTGGCCCTGTTCACCAAGATCAAGTTTGACCTGTCGACAATTTGTCAGATAACCGCGGCCCAGTCCGCCAGCACCACCATCGTGTTTCAGAGTTGCAGCTTTATCGACTCTAACGGCGTCACCGGGCCGCCGACGGGCTACGAGGGGACGCCCAACAACTTCTTTGCCGGGGTGAACTATTATCTGTGCGAATGCAATATTTGTTCGACCAACTTCAATTCTGACACGATGGAAAGAAACTGCACCAAACAGAGCGGCTGGGATTTAGGCTTTATCGCCGGGTACAATATCTCCTTCTGGAACTGCTCCTGGGATCATGCCGGCGTCTATTACGAGCGTTATCACGACCTGACGCAACTGACCGTCTCGACGGCGACGGTCAGTGGGGCCACTTCCCTGTTCACTTTTAAGGAAAGCCCGGCGTGGCAGGGGATCAGCACGGACGCCACTTATATGATGACCGTGTCTCAGGGCCAATACGGGCCAAAGGCCCCGACCATCAGTGAAGGCGGGGGCACACTGGTTTGCAGCGGGAGCAATTGGGCCGGGACATTTCCGCCGAACACCGCGGTCTGGGTCGGCCGCATCAATCATGCCGATACCTTCCAGATTAACGAAGGGAACCAATACTCGCAAGCCGCCCTATCGGCCGACTGGAACGTTTATGTTCAACGATTAAAAACGACCAACTCGGCCTATCTTTCGACTTCCAGCGGCCTCCAGCCCTTCTTCCTGCAGACCGGCGGCGATCCGTGGCCGGACGGACCGGGCACCTGCGGCGTGGATACCAACGGTGTCATGACCGTGGCCCAGCCGACGGTCTCGGTTGCTTCGACCGGCTACTTTGTCACTAACGCCGTTAATAACGGTTCCGGCCGGATTCGCCTGACGATCACCAGCGTGAACGGTTTGACCGGCGCACTGGCCGATAGCGGCTTGGCCTGGCAGATCGGCGACACCGTGGTCGTCAGCAATGTGGTGGGCACGGGCGGATTGACGGCCAACGCCAACGGCACCTTCACCATCACCGCCATCACCTACAACACCATTGACTTGGCGGGTTCCACCTTCGTCGGTTCGTATACCAGCGGGGGCAACGTCAACAACAAGACCAGCGGACGGACGATTATCAACTGGGCCGGAACGGTGGACCAGACGTCGCTGGCCTGGATCGCGGGAAAACTCGCTCCGCCCTATGCCAATTTCAACATCGTCTTCACCTCCGGCTCGTTGCAGACGCACAGTTTCCCCATCATTAATCAGCAGACGAGCGGTTCGGC
>CAIYVX010000002.1 GCA_903929765.1 uncultured Planctomycetia bacterium | reverse complement strand
AGGGTGACGCTTCTTCTTCACCCCTCTCCCTTGAGGGGAGAGGGTAGGGTGAGGGTGGCGACCGCATATATCGCTTCCACAACGCCATCCAATCCCGACAACACCTGGTCGTTCGTAAATCGAATGACCCTGTAACCTTCCTGTTCAAGATACTTCTGCCGCCGAATGTCGCCGGTCCATCGCCCATGATGACTTCGGCCATCCAGTTCAACAACTAATCCGGCCTCGGCACAAAAGAAGTCAACGAAATAAGGGCCGACCGGTTGTTGCCGCCGGAATTTTATCCCGGAACATCTGCCATTTCGCAATCGGCCCCAGAGCAATCGTTCTGGAACCGGTGCTTGCCTGCGAAGCTTGCGTCCCCGAGCGATCATCTTAGACGAAGCTGGAGGTCTCTGGCGTTCCATCACCCTCACCCTACCCTCTCCCCTCAAGGGAGAGGGGTGAAGAAACAACGGCGACGAGTTTAACATGTCAGGCGGGTGAGCAGCACACCAAGAAGCAACACCCTCACCCTACCCTCTCCCCTCAAGGGAGAGGGGTGAAGAAACAACAGCTTCATCAATCGGGCGGGCGAGCCGCTCACCAAGAAGCAACACCCTCACCCTACCCTCTCCCCTCAAGGGAGAGGGGTGAAGAAGAAGCCACGGCAACAACAACTCCCCTGCCCTAAAGATTCTTCATCACGGCGGCGCAGCGGTCGCAAAGGTCGGGCTGAGAAGAATCCTGGCCGACGGTCGAGCGGAGATTCCAGCAGCGGCCGCACTTCGGAGCGGCGCTCTTGGCAACTTCGACGATTAATGGCAACGAGCCGCTTTCAGCAGCGTGGCTGCAAGCAGCCACCCTACCCTGCTCTGTCACGAGCGTGACCTGGCTGACGATCAGAAGGCGGGCGAGTTGCTCTTCGCCGAACGAACTGAGCAGCGCGGCCAGGTCGGTCGAGGCCGGATGAAGCGTGACGGCTGCTTCCATGTTGCTCTGAATCGTGCCGGCGGAGCGCAAGCCTTCGAGCGCACCAAGTGCGGCGGTGCGGACTTCGAGCAGCTTCGCCCAGCGCTCGCGCAGGACCGCATCGTCCCAATCCTTTTCCACTTCCGGCATCGGGGCGAGATGGATGCTCGCAGCTTCGGCCATCGCGCCCGGCACATGCCCCCAGATTTCGTCTGCGGTGAAAGCAAGAATAGGCGCCAACAGCCGCACCAGGCGGTGCGAGACCAGGTACATGGCCGTCTGCCCGGAGCGCCGCTCGCGGCTGTCGGGGGCCTCGCAGTACATGCGGTCCTTCTGGACGTCGAGGTAAAGGCTGGACAAATCCTCGTTGCAGAACCCGTGGACCAGTTGGTAGACGCGATGGAACTCGAAGGCTTCATAGGCGGCGCGAACGTCGCGGACGACCTCGGCGGCGCGGGCCAGAATCCAGCGGTCCAGTTCGTCCATCTCCTTAACCGGAACACTGTGGCGCGCCGGGTCGAAGTCGGACAGGTTGCCCAGGAGGAACCGGAACGTGTTGCGGATTTTGCGATAGGCGTCCTGAAGCTGGCTGATGAGCTGTTCGCTGGTGCGGATGTCATATTGATAATCGACCGAGCTGACCCAGAGGCGCAGGACGTCGGCCCCGAGCTTGGCCACCTCATCCTGAACGTTGACGGCGTTGCCGAGCGACTTGGACATTTTTTTGCCCTGGTCGTCGACGACGAAACCGTGGGTGAGGACGGTTTTAAACGGGGCGGCGCCGGTGGCGGCCACGGCGATCAGCAGGCTCGACTGGAACCAGCCGCGATGCTGGTCGGAGCCTTCGAGGTAAAGTTCGACGGGGGCCTCCTGGCCGGCGCGGCTCTGGGCGGCGGCCAGCCACGACGAGCCGGACTCGAACCAGACGTCGAGGATGTCGGACTCCTGGCGGAAATCTTTCTCGCCGCACTTGGGGCAGGCGAAGTCGGGGCCGAGGATGGCCGCCGCAGCGCCGGGCCGGTACCAACTGTTGGCCCCGTGCTGGGCGAAATAGTCGCGGACCTTGCGGACGCTTTCGGCCGACATAATCGCCTCGCCGCACTTTTTGCAATAGAAGGCCGGCACCGGCACGCCCCAGGACCGTTGCCGCGAGACGCACCAGTCGGGCCGCGATTCGAGCATGCCGAGGATGCGGTTCTCGCCCCAGGCGGGAATCCAGCGGACTTTTTTGATGGCGTCGATGGCGGCCTGGCGCAGCGTCGTGCCTTTGCCGTCTTTGGAAGAATCCACGGGCGAGACGCCCGTGGGACTCATGGGCGGGACGCCCATGCCACTGGTTTTCATCGGCCGGTCCACGGCGATGAACCATTGCTCGGTCGCCCGGAAAATGACCGGCGTTTTGGACCGCCAGCAATGGGGATACGAGTGCGTGATCGTCCCCTGGGCGAATAGGTTGCCGAGATCGCTGAGGCGGGTGCAAATGAGCGGGTTGGCGTCGAAGACGAACAGGCCGCGCAGCCAGTCGGGCACGGTCTGGTCGAACTTGGCCTCCTCGTCCACCGGCGAATAGGGTTCGAGGCCGTTGCGGCGGCCGACGATGTAGTCTTCCTGGCCGTGGCCGGGAGCGCTGTGCACGAGGCCCGTACCGTCGTCAAGGGTGACGTATTCGCTGGCGACGACGGCGCTCGTGCGGTCGATGAAAGGATGGACGTAATGTTTGCCGACCAGGTCCGACCCTTTAACGGTCCCGATGGTCTGGAATTCTTCGATCTTGCCGGCCTTCATCACCCGTTCGACGAGTTCGGCGGCGATGAGCGAAACCTGGGATTCGCCGTGGAGCATGTAGCGGACGGCGGCATAGGTAAAGTCGGGCGAAACCATGATGGCCAGGTTGGCCGGCAGGGTCCACGGCGTGGTAGTCCAGATCATGAGGTGGAGCGGCTCGCCGGGCTTGCGTTCGGGGACAAGCGGTTCGACGTCGGCGGCGGCCGGGAAGTTAACGTAGATCGACGGGCCGTGAATGTCTTCATATTCCAGTTCGGCCTCGGCCAGGGCGGTGCGGCAACCGTAGGACCAGTGGATCGGTTTTTTCTGCCGGTAGACCAGGCCGCGGTCGAGGAAACGGGCGAAACATTCCATCACCCCGGCTTCGTAAGTGTGGTCGAGCGTCAGGTACGGGGCGTCGAATTCGCCGAGAATGCCGAGCCGCTGAAACTGCTGGCCCTGCGTCTTGACCCACTTGCGGGCATATTTTTCGCAGCGTTTGCGAATTTCGCTCTGGTCGAGCGCCGCCGCTTCCTTGCCCAGTTCCTGCATGACCTTGTGTTCGATGGGCAGACCGTGGCAATCCCAGCCGGGAACGTAGGGCGACCGGCCGCCGGCCATGGTCCGGTACTTGACGACGATGTCCTTCAGAACCTTGTTGATGAGGTGGCCCATGTGGATGTCGCCGTTGGCGTAGGGCGGACCGTCGTGGAGAAAATAGCGCGGGCGGTCGGCGGCAAGCTTCTGGATTTCGCCGTAGAGGCCGGCCTGGTCCCAGGCCTTGAGGCGCTGGGGTTCCTGCTGGACGAGGTTGGCCTTCATGGCCAGACTCGTTTTGGGCAGGTTCAGGGAATCTTTGTACGACTTTTTCTCTTCGGCCATGATTGGATCCTTTGAGGTCTGAAACACAAGACCCCGCGGTCAGGAAAGGGACCGTCGGGGCGAAAAGAATCTTAACCCGGTGGCCGGGCGGCGGTCAAGGGAAAACAGCGTCGCAAAAGGCTTTGACAACCGGCCGGCTCTGGTTAGAATTGTACCCGGAAAGTTTTGGCGTTCGGTTAATCACAATCTCGAAGACGCTGGCGACGGACCTTTCCTCCTCACGGAGGCACACGGCATGTCGGTAATACTGGTTGCCTGTCCAAAATGTTCGCGCGGTTACAAACTGCCCTCGGAGCACGTCGGGGAAGAAGTGCGCTGCCAGTGCGGCCATACGTGGGTAGTGGAAGCCCCGGTGGTCAAGGCGCCGCCGGCGCCCTCGCCAGCGCCAAAGGCCGAGGCGGCGGAGCCGGAGAGCGTGCCGCTGGCGCAGCCGGCCGGACCGGAGCCGGCGGGCCACAGCGACAGCAAGAGCGCCGCCACCCCGTCGCCGCGGCAAGCGGCCGTCTCGCCGGCCGTGGCCCGGGCCACGGCGGAGTTCCAAAAATTAGTCGGCCGCAGCCTGGGCACTTTCCGCATCGACGAGTTGCTGGGCGTCGGCGGCTTCGGCGCGGTCTTCAAGGCCTTCGACAATTCGCTGCACCGCAGCGTGGCCATCAAGGTGCTGCCGTCGTCGCTGGCCCGGGCCGGCAAGGAAAAGGTCCAACTGTTCCTGCTCGAGGCCCGGTCGGCGGCCAAGCTCAGCCACCCCAACATCGTCACCGTACACCAGATTTCCGAGTTCGATCATATTTATTTCATCGTCATGGAACTGGTGGAAGGCAAGAGCCTGGCGGAGATGGTGAAGCGCCGGCGGCTGGAACCCCGCGAAGCGACCAGGATCATGACCGAGGCGACGCGCGGCCTGGCCCATGCCCACAAGCGCGGCCTGATTCACCGCGACATCAAGCCGGGCAACATCATGGTCACCAGCGACGGACAGGTCAAGATGACCGATTTCGGCCTGGCCCGCGACATTTTCCGCCAGGACGACGACGACGATGACGACGGTCGGGCCATTGGCACCCCGCTCTACATGTCCCCCGAACAGTGCGAAGGCGAGGAAGGCGACGCCCGCAGCGACGTCTACTCCATGGGGGCGACCTACTATGTGGCCCTGACGCGGCGACCGCCCTACGAGGCTGCCGACACCGAAGGCCTGATGAATCATCACCGCTTCTCGCCGCCGCCGGATCCGCGAAAGTTCCTTCCGGCCCTGCCGGCGGCGGTCTTCCGCATCATCGAGAAGGCCATGGCCAAGGAACCCGACGACCGGTACCAGACGGCCGACGAACTGTTGCACGCCTTCGAGGGGCTGGATTTTGCGACGCTGGACCCGTCGGCGGGAGTGTCGGCGGACGCGGTGGCCGCCCAGATTTCGGGCATCACGCCGCGCGTCGGCGAACACGTCGGCGCCGCCATGAAAGAGGCCGTGCGGCAGGTGGACAAGACGACCACCCGAAAACGGTCGGTGGGAACGACCGAAAAGCCCAGTGCGCTGAAGTGGTACCTGATCGGCGGCGGCGCGGTGGTCGTACTCTGCATCGCCGCCCTGGTAGTGACCATCATGATTTTTCTCAGAAACAGTACTCCCTCAGTGGAATTGCCGCCGCCGTTCGAGTCCGGGACGCACGCCGCTGTCCCCGCGGTGGCGAAACCGGGACCGGCAACGGTGAAGCCGGCAGGACCGGTCGTGGCCAAAAGTCCCGTGGTAAATTCCTCCCACCCAGCGGCCTCAGCGGAGGCTCCTGCGGCAGCATCTGCGGAGGCTGTGGCGCCGGCGGCCCCTGCGGAGACCGTGGCGCCGACCGCACCGGCGATGCCCGCGGCTGAACCGGAAACAACTCCGGCGGCGTCATCCGGGGCGACGGTGTTGAGTTCCGCGGCCATGGCCGCTAACGCCGAAGAAAAATTCAAGGAAGCCCAGGCTTATGAGAAGGCCCACGCCGACAGCGATCCGGCCGGCGTCCAACAGGGCTACCAGAGCATAATTGACTATTATCCCAACACGCCGGCGGCAACGGCGGCCCAGAAGGTGCTGGATCGGTTGACCGGTGGCGGCGGGCAGAAGTAAGTTGGGGAATATCTGTGCCACGGTCGGCTTTGCCCGACCGTGTGAGCTCCAACCGTCATTCCCACGGTCGGGCAAAGCCGACCGTGGCACATCCATCAACGAATTTCACACACATTCTCAGGTATGATAATCGGCGTTGATGGAAACGTATTCCTTCGACAGGTCGCAGGTCCAGCAGGTGTAACTCGCCGAGCCGAGACCGAGGTCAACGCGCAGCAGGACGCGGGGGCGGCGCATCAGGGCTTCGGCGGCGGCGCGGTCGAAACCCGTGGGCATCCCGGCGTCGAAGACGAGCAGGTCGCCGATCCAGTGGCGGAATTTCCGTTCATCCATTTTAGCGCCCGAGTAGCCGACGGCGGAAACGACGCGGCCCCAATTTGGGTCGCCGCCGTTGACGGCACATTTCACCAGCGGCGAGTTGGCGACGGCCCGGGCGGCCAGCCGGGCGTCCTTGTCGCTGCGTGCCCCTTCGATGTGGACCTCGACAACGCGGGTAGCCCCTTCGCCGTCGGCCACAATCTTCTGGGCCAACTCCTGGCAGACGTTAAACAGCAGGCTGGAAAAGGCGGCGAATTCGGGCGTCCCGGAGGCGATTTCCGGTCCCCCGGCGGCGCCGGAGGCAAGAACGGCCACGGTGTCGTTGGTCGAGTTGTGACCATCAACAGTGATGGCATTGAACGACACCTCGGCGGCGGCCTTGAGCGCCGCCTTGAGCGCCGCCGGGCCGATGTTGGCATCGGTGGTCAGGTAGGCGAGCATGGTGGCCATGTTCGGGGCGATCATGCCGGACCCCTTGCAGACGCCGGCGACGGTCACCACGGCGGCGCCGATTGGGCCCTGCGCGGCAGACATTTTCATCACCAGGTCGGTGGTCATGATAGCTCGGGCGAAGGCTTCGGCGGCGGCGGGCGTGGCCTCGAGGCGACCGGCGGCCTCGCGGATGCCGGCGGAAACTTTTTCCATCGGCAGGAAGTGCCCGATGATGCCGGTCGAGCCGACGAGAACTTCAGCAGGTTTGACGCCGACGGACTTGGCGGCGATGGCGGCCATGGTCTTGGCGTCCTTGAGGCCCTGGGCGCCGGTGCAGGCGTTGGCGTTGCCGGAATTGACGACGATGGCCCGGATGCGACCGGCGCGAATCACCCGGCGGTCGAGAATCACCGATGGCGAGACGAACTTGTTGGTGGTAAAGAGGGCGGCGGCCGCGGCGGGCACATCGGCGACGAGCAGCGCCAGGTCGGGCGTGCCAGCCTTGGTCTTGATGCCGCAGGCGACGCCGGCCGCGCGAAATCCTTTGGGCGTAAGCAGGTTCAGGTCGGGCATGGAAAAAATCTCCAACATGTAGGTCGGGTCAACAGACCCGACAGATAAAAAAATGATGTCGGGTCTGTTGACCCGACCTACCCATTTGAGTTACAGCAATCCCCTCGCTTCGTCGAAGCCCAGGAGCAGGTTCATGTTCTGGACGGCCTGCCCGGCGGCTCCTTTCGTGAGGTTGTCGATAGCACTCAAGATGACGATCTTGCCCTGGGCGACGACGGGGCAGATGCGGACGTAATTAGTGCCGGCCACGTGCTTGGTGCTGGGCGGGTCGTCGCACACGACGACGAATCGCTCATTCTTATAGAAGTCGCGATAAAGTTTGCGCACCGCCTCCTGCGTCTGTTCGCGCATCGGCCAGGCGTAAATCGTCGAAAGAATGCCGCGATCCATCGGCGCCAGGTGCGGCTGAAAGTGCAGCGAAACATCGACGCGGCCGATGCGGGAAAGCTGCTCTTCCATCTCCGGCTGGTGGCGGTGGCCGGTGACGGCGTAGGCGGAATAGCCCTCGTTGAGTTCGCAGTAGAGCGTGTTCAATTTAACGGCGCGGCCGGCCCCGGAAGCGCCCGAGGCCGAGTTGACGATGATCTGCTCCGGGCGAATCAGGCCCTGGTCCACCAGCGGCGCCAGGCCCAAAATTACGCTGGTCGGATAGCAGCCCGGATTGGCGATGAGCGTGGCCTGGCGAATCTCGTCGCGGTAAAGTTCCGGCAGCCCGTAGACGGCGTGGGCCAGGTTGGCCTCGTCGGGTTTGTGCTGGTACCATTTTTCGTAGAGGCCGGGACGTTTTAGGCGATAGTCGGCGGAGAAGTCGATGGTTTTGACCCCGGCGGCCAGCAGGCCGGGGACGAATTTGTAGCTGACGGCGTGCGGCAAGGCGCAGAAGGCCAGGTCGCATTTGGCGGCCAGCGAAGCGCCGTCGTGCGGCTCAACGTTCAGGTCGAGTCGGCCGGCGAATTCGGGAAAAAGTTTTCCCAGCGGGCCGCATTCCTGCGGCAACGCGCCCAGGGCGGTGATTTCCACGCCCCCGTGGCGGAGCAAAATTCTCAGCAGTTCGGCGGCAGCGTAGCCGGTGGCCCCGAGGATGCCGACGCGGGGAGTATTGGCTTTCATCATAGAACCCTCCGAAGTTGGGTGGCATGGCGGCGGCGTTTGCCGCCATGTTCAGGGGAATTACCCCTGTGACGCCAACAAAAAGCAAGGCAACGACAAGAAGAAAAGCCCGGCCGAGGTCGGCCGGGCTTGGGAAGATAAATCTTTGGCCAACGGTCTCAGCGTTTGCTGAACTGGAACCGTTTGCGGGCGCCCTTCTGGCCGTACTTCTTGCGTTCCTTCATGCGGCTGTCGCGGGTCAGGAACCCGGAGTCGCGTAGAATCGCTTCCTTTTCGGGGACGAGCTGAATCAGGGCGCGGGCCAGGCCCAGGCGAATGGCGAAAGCCTGTCCGGTGATCCCGCCGCCGTTGACGTTGACCTTCATGTCAAACTTGCCGCGCTCTTCCAGCAGGTCGAGCGGCGCCGTCACGGCGGCGCGGTCCTTGACTTCGCTGAAATAGTTATCGATGGTCCGGCCGTTGACCGTGATCTCGCCCTTGCCGGTGACGAGACGGACGCGGGCGACTGACGTTTTGCGGCGCCCGGTGCCCCAGGTATACGGGGAATTGGGGCGGGCCGGGGGCGTCTTGATGGGTTGCGTAACGATCTCTTCGGCCACCTGGGAAAACCTCCTGAGAAGCAGGAAACAGCGTTTTATTTAACCGCGTGGCTGCAAGCAGCCACCCTACATAACTAACGGACCGCGAGCTTCAGCGGCTCGGGGTTCTGGGCCTGGTGCGGATGCTCGGTTCCGGCGTAGACTTTCAGCTTGGAGAACATCGCGCGGCCGAGCCTGGTTTTGGGCAACATGAGACGAATGGCTTCTTCGACGGGTTTCGTCGGGTGCTTCGCCATCATTTCCTCGAAGGTGTAGACATGGCGTCCGGCGTGGTAGCCGGTGTACCATTCGTATTCCTTGGTCTGGCGTTTTTTGCCGGTGACGCGGATCTTGCCGGCGTTGAGGACGACGACAAAGTCGCCGGTATCAACGTTGGGCGTGTAGATGGGTTTGTGCTTGCCCATCAGGATCACGGCAATGCGGTTGGCGAACCGGCCGAGGGTCTGATTGGCAGCGTCCACGACGTACCAGCGTTGCTGGACCTCGCCGACTTTGGCGATGGTAGTTTTCATATTTCGCGTCGGCATAACGTCTCCACGACAAAAGTAAGTCTCGGTAGCAGACAGCCGGCCACGACGGGGCCAGCCGAGACGCACCAATATAGAATCCCCGGGCGGCGGTGTCAAGTTCAAAAGACGGCAAGCCGCACTCTGTTTTCTTGACTGCCCGTGGAAAACTGCTACTGTATGGTCTTCCCAGGTAACCCGAAGGAGATGCCTATGACTCGCAAATTGATTGTTTCGGTGCTCATCGTCGCACTGGCGGCGATATTCACGGCCGGTTGCAAGCCGCCGGAAAAGAAGGATTATGCGCGGCCCCTGCCGCCCGGGGCCTATGCCCTGCGCAAAATCGCCCCGGAAAATTATCCCGATTTCACTCTCGGCTTCCCGGCCAACCGCGAGAAGCTGGTTATCGCCACCGACTGGAGCATCGACTATCTGGCCCATCCGTCGAGCCAGAAATATTTTCCGATCCAGGGCCTGACGCACCAGCAGGCCCTGGCCAGCCTCCAGGCTTTTCGCCAACTCGTCTTGACCGCCCGCACGCCCGAAGAGTTGCAGCGCGGCCTCGTGAACTCCTTCGACGTCTACCAGTCCATCGGCTGCGACGACAAGGGCACCGTCCTCTTCACCGGCTATTACACGCCGATCCTCGATGGCAGTTTGCAGCGCAGCGGCCCATACCAATACCCACTCTACAAAGCCCCGGAAAACCTGGTCAAGGACGCCGAAGGCCAGTGCCAGGGCCTCCGCCAACCCGACGGTCGTCTGGCCCCGGCCCCGAGCCGCCACGATCTGGAAACCGGCGGCCTGCTGAAAGGTCTGGAACTGGTCTACCTGAAAGACAGAATTGACGTTTACGTCGCCCAGGTTCAGGGCTCGGCCAAGATCCGTCTGCCGTCGGGGGCGCTGCTCGAAGTCGGCTATGCCGCCAACAACGGCTACAAGTACGCCAGCGTCGGCCAGGCCCTGGTCGCCGACAAAAAAATTCCGGCCGACGAACTTTCGCTCCCGACCATCCGGGCCTACTTCCAGTCCCATCCCGCCGAGGCTGACACATATATTCAAAAGAACGAACGATTTATTTTCTTCCGGCCCACCTCCGGCGGACCGTACGGCAGCCTGGGCACCCCGGTCACGCCCTTTGAAACCCTGGCCACCGACAAGTCGATTTTCCCGCGGGCCTGCCTGACCTACGTCGTGACGGTCATGCCCTGGAACAAGGACCGCTACCAGTTCAGCCGCTTCATGCTCGACCAGGACACCGGCGACGCCTTCCGCGCCCCCGGCCGCGCCGACATCTACGTCGGCACCGGCGAGAAGGCCGGCGAAATGGCCGGGACCACCAGAAATGAGGGGCAGCTCTACTATCTGTTCCTGAAGCCCGGGGCCGACAGAGTGTAGGACGCGTATGAACACCGCCCACGGCCTGAAGACCAACTGGCTCATCGCCCTCGTCGTCGCCGGCGCGGCCGTGGTCGTCTATGTCCCCGCCTTCAGCCTCGGCTACGTCGGCTACGACGACCACTATTACATCCTGACCAACACGCCCATTCACCACCTCAACCTCGATACCGTGAAGTGGGCCTTCCGCCCGCACTACACCGCCAGCAACTACCACCCCCTGACCTGGCTCTCCCTGGCCCTCGACATTCACCTCTTCGGCCACCAGCCGCCCACGGCCCTGCACGCCATCAACGTCCTCTTCCACGCCCTCAATAGCGCCCTGGTCGCCCTGCTGGCCTGGTCCCTGTTCACCTGGCCGACCCCGCGCCGCCCGCAAGGCACGCTCACCGGCCTGCCCCTCTGGCTCGCCACCACCATCGTCGGCCTGGGCTTCGCCATTCACCCGCAACACGTCGAAAGCATCTGCTGGCTGCCGGAACGCAAAGACGTGCTCTGCGCGTTCTTCAGCCTGCTGGCGCTCCTGGCTTACCTCGATTATGTCCGCCGCGATTTCGCCGGCCGACGCTCCTGGCCGACCTACGTTCTGGTGGTCGTCCTGGCGGCTCTGGCCCTGCTCTCGAAGCCGATGGCCGTGACCCTGCCCCTGGTCCTCCTCATCCTCGACGCCTATCCCCTGGGCCGCCTCCGCCAGGCCAATCTATGGAGAATCATGCAACTCATCGGCGAGAAAGCCATTCTCATCACCTTCGTCCTCGCCCTCTGCTTCGTCACCTACGAGGCCCAGGGCAACGCCCTGGCCTCCCTCGACGCCTATCCCGCCCATTCCCGCGCCGCCACCGCCCTGACCTCTTACGCCACCAATCTCCAGCACTTTTTCTGGCCCGTCAACCTCTCCCCGCTCTATCCCCTGCGCTTCGGCGCCTCCTACCACTGGTCCGGCCCGCTGGAGGCCGTCGGCGTTTTCTTCCAGGCGTTTTACACCGAAGTCCAGTGGCCGCAACTGACCGTGACCGCCCTGCTGGCGGTGGCCGCTGTGGCCTTCCGCCGCACCATGCCGGGACTGACGGCGGCGCTGGCCATTTATTTTGTCACCCTGATTCCGGTCAACGGCCTCATTCTCCAGGTCGGCCTCCAGTCCGTCGCCGACCGCTATATGTACCTGCCCAGCATTCCGATCCTGATCATCGTCGGCTGGACGGCCGGCTGGATTTGCCAGGATCGGCCGCAGGCCGGGCTGGCCGCGGCGCTGCGCAGCACGATCATCGCCGGCGCCGCCGTCATCGCCGTCCTGCTCTGCCTCGGCACCCAGGAACAGATCAAGGTCTGGGACAACGCCGCCACGCTCTGGGGCGCCGCCTACCACCGCACCTACGACAACCCCGAAGCGACCTTCTATTACGCCATGGCCGAAAACGACCGGGGAGAACTGCTCGAGGCCAAGGAAGTGTTCAAGCAGTTGCTCAACTTCAACGGTCACGGCAGCTACAAAGCCGACCGCGTCCTACCCGCCCTGGCCAGAATTTACGTCAAGCTCGGAAATTTCCCTGCCGCAAAAATCGTCGCCGAGCGCAGCCTACGCAGCCTGGCCGACGACGAAGACCGCGACGCCGCCGGCGAGATGAACCTGATCGTGGGCCGGGCCTGCCTGCACGAAAACCAACTCGATGACGCCGAGGACTATTTCCGAAAGGTCATCAAAGCCACTCCCAACTCCCCCGAGGCCCAGTACGATCTGGCCTGCGCCGAGGCCCGGGCCGGACGCATCACCGAAGCCCTCTCCAGCCTCCGCGCCGCCCTCAAGGCCGGCTACGTCACCAACGCGCCGAGCAAATCCGACAACCTCTTCCGCGATCCCGACCTGAGCAACGTCCGGGCCGACTCCGCCTTTGCCGGCTTCCTCTCCGACATGAAAATCAAGCCCGCGGCTAGTGCAGTTAACGATTGAATGGTTACTTCCAGGGTGCCACACCTTGGCCCCCGGCCGTATGGGGGCAAGGTGTGTGGAAGGCCGGCATACTTTCCCAGAGAGAACACCCCATCGTTAACTGCTCTAAATGAGAGCGGCTTCAATTCGCCTTTTACGGCCGGAACAACACCGTCGTCATGTACTGCGTAGGAACCTTCCGCCCGGTTCTCTTCTCTTCCGCCGCAATGTCCGCCGGCATCAGCCGCCCAAACCGATTCAGCATTTCAGGATGGGCTCCCTCCGGCAATGCCTGCCAGTAATCGACCACCCCATAGCCCTCCTCGCGAATGTACTTCGCCAACTCGGTCTCAAAATACGGGTCGCTCTGCGTCGTGAAAATCGTGCCGCCGTAAATCCCCAACAGGTTGACGATGACCTTCGGCTTGGCCCGGCGAATCTCGTCCAGCGCCTGTTTCTGATTCTCCTCCAGGCCCGGCGTCCCTTTCGGCGCTGCCAATGGGTTGAAGAAAATGTAGCGCGTGGCGTTTTTGCGCCGTGAGAAAAAGGCGATCTGCGGCTCCGTCCCGGCCACCAGAATCGTGTCGCCCGGCTGCGTGTGCTCCTCCACTTCCTTGCCCAACTCACTGGAAAACACGAACGGCGTCGGCCCATAAAGAATGACCGAAGCCGTCGCCGGACTGGCCGCGAAGAGGATGTCCCGGTTCGCATAGACCGGCAGCGCCACGACCGCCACCGTCACGGCCGCATAGCCCAGCCACCGGCCGGTCCGCTCGCCGGCCCCGGCGATCCGCCCCAGCAGCCAGGCCAGCCCCAGCCCGGCCAGCGCCGCCACCGCCGGCGCGATCTGTAAAAAGTAATGCGGGCGGAAATAGCCGCCGATGCAGACGCCCACAAACGACAGCGTCAGGAACCCCGCAAAATAGAGCAGCAGTTTTCGCCGCCCCCGCGCCGCCAGCCAGACCAACCCCGCCGCCAGCGCCGCCCAGAGCAGCCCATCCCCGGCGAGAATCTTCCCGAACTTGTCCGCAAACGGACCCCAGCCGCGATCCAGCACGTCGATGTTCGTCGTCGCATATGATATGTTATATGTAAACACGCAATAAATGAAATCTTTCATCGCCCCGGTGGCGTAGAAATAAATAATGACCGGCGCCGTCGCCAGAACCGCGCCCAGAATCAACGCCCCCTCCTCCAGAATCAGACGCCCGAAGCCGCGCCGCTCCGACCCGCTGAAATGCGCCACCACCAGCCACAGGGCCAGGAAAGCCGCGTCCATCGCCGCCACCTGTTTGATCCAGCAGGCCGCCGCAGCCAATGCCCCTGCCCCGACAATCCGCCACCATCCCGGCCGGCCTTCCCTGGGCACCAGGCACAACAGGCTCCCCACCAGCGGCAGGAGCATGAAAATCTCCGTATTGGCGGCGCTCCCCAGCACCCCCTTCTCCGCCGTGATGATCCCCAGCACCAGGGCCGCGAGCAGCCCCGCCCCCGTCCCGCAAAGCCGCCGCACCAGGCGATACAAGAGGCCCATCGTCCCCAGCGTGCAGAGGAACATGAAGAAGTGAATCGCTTCCGCCGACCGCCCGAAAATAAACATCCCGGCCGTGTAAATCGCAAAAATGCCCGGCGGTTTCTGATCAAAGGCGTCGCGATACGGCACCGCCCCGTGCATCGCCTGCTGGGCAATATAGGCGTATTCCCCCTCGTCCCGTTCCAGCGGAATGTTGATGATCGTCGCCCGCATCAGGACAAAAACCGCAATGATGCCGATCCAGGCCAGCCAGATCCGGTTCGCGGTCCAGAACGGCTGCTCCTCGCCCGACCGCCCTTGCAGATTCCGGTTAGGTTTCTTTGGTGCCATGTATGACTGCCTTTCTTCATTTCGATTCTTCGTCATATTCAGGCTGCGGGGTGCCACACCTTGGCCCCCGGCTGTTCGGGGGCAAGGTGTGTTGAACAAGGACACACTTTGCCCGGAGAAACATTATGCCAGCCGACCTCCTCTCCCGCAACCCGCAACCACCCCGAAAATCCTTTGATACCCTTCCCAAACCGTGCTAGACTAACCCATTCGGGACGTTACGAAAAGAGCGCACTGTGGGTAACAGAGCAGACAACTCCCCCCATCAACCCCCGCCGGCGGCGGAAACGCCCTCCGTTCAGCCCGCCGCCGCGCCCGGTCTCCGCGAAATCGTCATCGTCGGCGCCCGCACGCACAACCTCAAGAACATTTCCACCCGCATCCCACACCGCCGCCTCACCGTCATCACCGGCGTCAGCGGCTCCGGCAAATCCAGCCTCGCTTTCGACACCATCTACGCCGAAGGACAGATGCGCTACGTCGAAAGCATGTCGGCCTACAGCCGCCAGTTCCTCGAACGCATGGCCCGGCCCGACGTCGACCGCCTGACCGGCATCCTCCCGGCCATCGCCCTCGAACAAAAAAATTCCGTCAAGAACGCCCGCTCGACCATCGGCACCGCCACCGAAATCAACGATTACCTTCGCCTCCTCTTCGCCAACGCCGGCGAAACCGTCTGCCCTAACTGCCACAAACCCGTGCTGCGCCTCACCGTCGAACGGGCCGTCGAACGCCTCCGCGATTTTCCCGAAGGCACGCCGCTCGTCGTCACGGCCGAGGTCGGCCTCGAAGGCATGAGCAGCTTCGCCAGCCTCAAGGCCGAACTCGAGCGCGGCGGATTCACCCGCATTTTTCTCGGCAACGAAATCCGCCGCCTCGACGAGTTGCACCTCGAAGATTTCCGCCCGGCTGCCGTTGCTTCTTACCCCTCTCCCTTGGGAGAGGGGGGCCCCGCTTCGGGGCCGGGTGAGGGTGCCGCTTCTTCACCCCTCTCCCCTGGGAGAGGGTGGCACGAAGTGCCGGGTGAGGGGTTGAGGCTCAAGACTCCCTCGCCTCGGGAGGAAGCTGAAGAATCACCCCCCGCCCCCCTCCGCCTCGAAGTCGTCGTCGACCGCTTCGATCGCCGCGACGAGGCCCGTTCCCGCGCCTCCGAAGCCATGGAAACCGCTTTCAAACTCGGCCGCGGCCGGGCCTGGGTCCGCCCCGCCGGCGGGCCGCCCGTCCTCTTCGACACCCGCTTCGTCTGCCCCACCTGCGAACGCGAATTCATGGAGCCCACCGCCGACCTCTTCAGCTTCAACTCGGCCCTGGGCGCCTGCCCCCGCTGCGAAGGCTTCGGCCGCATCTCCGGCCTCGACGAACGCAAAATCATCCCCGACCCCATGCTCTCCCTGGCCCAGGGCGCCGTCGCCCCGTGGACCACGCCCGCCTATGCCGACGCGATGAAATACCTCCGCCGCGCCGCCCGACGCCACAAAATCAACCTCGACGCTCCATACAAAGACCTGTCGGACGAGGCCAAACGCATCGTCTGGGACGGCGACGGCGATTTCCCCGGCATTCGCGGCTTCTTCGAGTGGCTCGAAACCAAACGCTACAAGGTCCACGTCCGCGTCATGATCGCCCGCTATCGCGGCTACACCACCTGCCCCGACTGCCTGGGCCGCCGCCTCCGCGCCGAAGCCCTCTCCATCCTGATCGGCGGAAAAACTTTCGCCGACCTCTGCGCCCTGGCCGTCAAAGACCTCCGCGCGTTCCTCGACCCCCTCGAACTTCCCGGCGAGTCCGGCGAACGGGCCAAAATTCTCCTCCAGGCCATCCGCGCCCGCCTCCGCTACCTCGACGACGTCGGCCTCAGCTACCTCTCCCTCGACCGCCAGACGCGCACCCTTTCCGGCGGCGAGTCCCAACGCATCAACCTGGCCAGCGCGCTGGGCTCCAGCCTCACCAGCACACTCTACGTCCTCGACGAGCCGACCGTCGGCCTCCACCCGCGCGACTCCGGCCGCCTGCTCCAGATTCTCTTCCAGCTTATCGAAAAGGGCAACACCGTCGTCGTCGTCGAACACGATCCCGAAATCATCCAGGGCGCCCACCGCGTCATCGACCTCGGCCCCGGCGCGGGCGAAACCGGCGGCCGCATCGTCTTCGAGGGCACCTTCGACGAACTCACGACCGCCGACAGCCCCACCGGCCGGGCCATGAAACTACACACGCAGCGGGCCATCAGCCCCTACAACCGCCGCCCCGCCAAGTTTCTCACCATCAAGGGCGCCCGCGAACACAACTTGAAGAACGTCACCGTCCAGATTCCCCTCGGCGTCCTGGCCTGCCTGACCGGCGTCTCCGGTTCCGGCAAAAGCACGCTCGTGCACGACATTCTCTATGCCTCGTGGCGGCGGCTCCAGGGCCTCACGACCGCCGAGCCGGGCGCCCACGACGAAATCGAAGGCTGGGACGACGTCGACGACGTGATCCTCGTCGACCAAAGCCCCATCGGGCGCAGCTCCCGTTCCAACCCGGTGACTTATGTCAAAGCCTATGACGAAATCCGCCGCCGCCTCGCCGCCACCACTCGCGCCCGCGTCGCCGGCATCAAGGCCGGCGACTTTTCCTTCAACGTCCCCGGCGGCCGCTGCGAGGAATGCAAGGGCGTCGGCACCCTGACTTTCGACATGTACTTCCTGGCCGACATCACCGTGGTCTGCAGCCAGTGCAACGGCAAGAAATTCCAGAAGAAGGTGCTCGACATCCGCTATCACGACCTGAACATCGACGACATCCTCGACCTGACCGTGAGCCAGGCCCTGAAATTTTTCGGCGAGGATCGCCGCATCGTCAACCGCCTCCAGCCGCTCATGGACGTGGGCCTGGGCTACCTCCGCCTCGGCCAGAACACGGCCAGCCTTTCCGGCGGTGAGGCCCAGCGCCTGAAGCTCGCCAGTTTCCTCGCCGGCCAGAAGACCGACAAAAGTTACCTGCTCCTCTTCGACGAGCCGACCACCGGCCTGCACATTTCCGACGTTCGCGTCCTGCTCCAGGTTTTTCAGCGACTGGTCAACGCCGGCCATTCCGTCCTGGTCATCGAGCACAATTTGGATTTAGTCACGCAAAGCGACTGGATCATCGACCTCGGCCCCGAGGGCGGCGACCAGGGCGGCGAAGTCGTCGCCGCCGGCCCCGTCCGCTCCGTCGCCAAAGTGCGCCGCTCCCACACCGCCCGCTTCCTCCGCGAGCGCATCCTCGCCGCCGACGCCGCCGCAAAAGCCGAATTAAATGGGAATGGATTGAACCTGTAGGGTGGCTGCTTGCAGCCACGCTGAAATAAAACGCCGTTTTCCGATTGGTGTTGCCGTCAGCCCTGAAAGGGCGGCAGTATTTAGCCGGTGGCGTAAGCCACCGGTATGCGACCTCATGAGAAACTTCTTCTTTTTCTTCTTCTGTTGCCGCTTCTGTTGCTTCTTCTTTCAGCCGCGTAGCGGCGTCTGATAGTAGCCACGTGGCGCAAGCCCGTGGTTAAAATTGCCGCTACGCGAATCTTTTTTTCTTTTATTTTTTCGAGCCCCGGAGGGGCGACTGAACCGTCCTTCTCTCGACCTGTCAATCGCCCCTCCGGGGCTCAAACAACCAAAAAAATCTTTTTGTACGCCGCTCTCTCAACTTTCGACTAAGCCTTTGGCGCGTCTGAATTCCCAACGTCACCACCGTCTGCAACGCTCGAAACTCCGGGCTTCTCGATCAGGCGGACCGCCCAAGTATGCAGGCGTTTGCCATACCGCAGACAATAAAGCGTCAGAAAGCCCCACAGAAGGACGTATAGAACATTGGTGACCAGTCCCATGATAGCTGGCACCAGAAAAGTAAAATCAGGGCTGGTTTTGTGCATATTTATAGAGAGCAGCAGATTGCCGATCGCGCTCGGCTCCACCAACAAGGCCTCTATAAACCTGATCGCAGAATAGAGACCCCAGACCCTGATTCCAAACCACACCCAGCGCGACTTTTCGGTCTCTGTATCCATAGGGATTCCTCTAATTAGTTTCCCCCGCCGGCTCCGCCTCCACCGTCGTCGCATCGGTCTTTTCCAGAGCCGCCGACGGGGCTTCTTCCGCCCCGTCGGAGCAGACTTCATCAAGATCCTTCGCGTCCACCATGCGCCGCAGGAGGAAATAAATGATCGTCTGGGCCGTCAGGAAAAACACCGGTAGGAAGGCCATCACCAGGCCGATGAAGGCCACGAGAAACGCCGTGACAATCATCGCCGCGACGTGTTCGCTGCCCACCGACGCGAGCGGCGCGCGAAAAAGTTCGTCAAAGTGCGGCGCTGCCCAGAGATGGTCGAGCTGCGCTTCGGGCGAAGCAAAGGAATCCCCCGCCGGCCGCGACCACCACCAGGCGCTCACGGCGTAGTGCGGAATGGCCAGGGCCACAAAGGCAAAGAGGCGGACGAAGATGAACGTCGCCCCCATGTAGAGGAAGCTGAACACCGTGTAAATCAGGTACCGCCAGGGATGGCCGACCACGTAGCCAACGGCCCGCGAGACGGCGTCGAAAGCATCGCGGCCCTCGACGGCGATGACCGGCCCCTGGAGCGCCAGGCTCGTCAGGCCAAAGAGCAGCAGCACCGAGGCCAGCACGCCGACGATGAGCAGGAGAAAGAAGAGCACGCCGAAAGCGATCTCCCCTGCCGCCGGAATCAGCAGCACCAGCGACAGCGGCAGACAAACCGCCACCGCCATGATGATCACCACGACAATGAGCGCCAGCGGGCTGGTGAGCAAGGCCGAGTACCGCCGGCAGGCGAACCGCAGCGCCGTCACAATCCCGGCTCGCTCATCGCGGGCAAACTGCAGCGCCACCAACCGACTCACCGCGCCGCCAAAGAACGTCCAGGTCAGGAAAGTGATGATGCTCAGCCAGAGCGAAAACATCGGTGCGGTCTTCCAGTACATCGCCGTCAGACCGACCGTCTCCGACAGGGCCGAGACCGGAGCCAGGCAGAGCTCGATCCAGCCATGGGCGAAAAAGCCCGTGGCGATGCTGTAGATGTAAAGCACGTTGGCCCAGAACGATTGGCCGTGGACGTTGGTTTCGTAGTGCTGGTCGAGCAGCACGCCTGAGCCGACCGTGACGGCCAGGGCGACGAGGCAGAGAATGAGTTTGCCGGGTGGCCAGATGGCCAAACGAAACGTGCGCAGCAAATGACCCATCGGCACGATGCGATCCCAGATCACGTCCCGGACGGCGACTTCCTGGTCAGCCATGGCAAAGTTCCTCCCGACGGACAGTCCGTGTGCCGCTGATCTTACTATTCCGGCGTCGATTCGTCATCAGGCATTTTTTCGATTTCGAGATCCGTCTCGTCCACCGGCCGCGAGACGACGTATTTGTCCGTCAACCAGCCGTGCAGATCCGCCATTTTGCACCGCTCGCTGCAGAACGGCACGTGCGGCAACGCCTCCGGCGAGGCCACTTCGATTTGCGTCCGGCAATATGGACAGCGCCATTTCATTTCGCTGCGGCGGCTTTCTTTTTGCCCGACCCCGACTTCTCGGCCGGCTTGGCCTCCGCGGGCTTGGCCTCGGACGATTTGGAGTCGGATGACTTCGCATCGGATGATTTCGAGTCCGTCGAAGCGGCGGCGCTCGGCGAATCGGCCTTGGCGCTTTGCTGGTAGGTCGAGGAGCGGTAATCGGTGGAATAGAAGCCCGAGCCTTTGAACAGGATGCCAGAGCCGGCCCCGATCAGCCTTTTGAGCTTCCGTTTGCCGCACTTCGGGCAGACCACCGACGGCTTGGAGGTCATCTGCTGGAATTCCTCGTGCCGCGCGTGGCAGGCCGTGCATTCGTATTCGTAAGTTGGCATACTACCATTACTCCTTCTTTTCCGGCTCCGGCGGTTCTTCCGGCTGGGCCGGCTCGGCGGGGCCGCGCGAAACCACCACCCGGCTCGGACGAATCGTCCGGTCGTGCAGCGTGTACCCGTCCTGATTCACCTCGATCACCGTGTGCGGCGGATGGTCCGCTGACTCCACCTCGGCCAACGCTTCGTGATGGTGCGGGTCGAACGGCAGACCCAGAGCCTCGATCCGTTTGACGTGGTGCCGCTTGAACGCCGCCACCATCTGGTCGCGCAGCAACTGGAAGCCCTTCAGCAGCGCCTCGAAATCGCGAGTCTCCTCGGCGTGCTTCAAGGCCCGCTGCAAGTTGTCCATCACCGGCAACAGGTCCGTGGCAAACGACTGCACGGCGTACTGCATGTTCTCGTCCGACACCCGTTCGGCCCGCTTGCGGCGATTGTCCATGTCGGCCAGAGCGCGGCGAAGCTGGTCGATGGTCTGCTCTTGCTCGGCGGCTTGGCGGCGCAGGGTTTCGATATCAGTTCCGCCCGCCGGCGTTACCCCCTCTCCCTTGGGAGAGGGTGCCCCTTCAGGGGCGGGTGAGGGGTTTAGGCCTGAAACCTCCGCCCGCTCCCCGTCTTTCTCGTCGTGCTTATGCTGGTGGTGCTTTTGGCTCATAGCGTTACCCTACTTCTTTCCGCCGCTGAAATATTTCCTCATCCGCTCACTGAATTTTTCGTGGAGCGGCAAGGTACTTTTGGCCTCGGCCTCCGACAGTTGCTTGAGCAGGTCCGTTTCCGCCCGGCTCAGCTTTCGCGGCACCTCGACGATGACCTGCACGTTGATGTTACCGCGCCGGCCGCTCCGCAGGTCGGGTAATCCGAGGCCCGCCAGGCGAATCACCTCGCCCGACTGCGTGCCGGGCTTCAGCGTCACCGTGTGCGGGCCGGTCAGGGTCGGCACTTCAATCTTCCCGCCCAGCGCCGCCTGGGTGAACCGAATCGGCGCCTGGCAGAACAGGTCGTCGCCGTCGCGCTCGAAAAATCCATCCTCGGCCACGTCGACCACCACGAACAAATCGCCGCGCGGCCCGCCCGGATCGCCCGCGTCGCCCTGGTCCGGCAGGCGAATCTGCTGGCCGGCGTGAATCCCCGCCGGAATCGTCACTTCAATCGTCTTCCGCGCGGCGTGACGGCCGTGGCCATTGCAATCCGGGCACGGCTCGCGAATCACTCGCCCCGCCCCGTGGCAGGCCGGACAATCGCTGATCATCCGGAAAAATCCCCCGCCGCGCTGCACCCGCCCCTGCCCCGCACAGGTCGAACACATCACCGGCGACGTGCCCGCCTTGGCCCCGTTGCCCTTGCATGTGCTACAAATTTCCAGCCGCTTGATTTCCAGCGTCCGCGCCGCCCCGGTCGCCACTTCCTGGAGCGAAATCTGAACCTCGGCCCGCAAACTCTGCCCCCGCGCCGGGCCGCGATGACTCTGGCCCCCGCCGAACATGTCGCCGATGCCGAACACGTCGCCGAACAGGTTGAAAATGTCGCCCACGTCGGCCGAAGCGAAGTCGTGCATCCCCGAGCCGCGCAGGCCTGCCTTGCCGTAGCGGTCGTACAAGCCGCGCTTCTCCGGGTCGGAGAGAACTTCGTAGGCCTCGGCACACTCCTTGAACTTGTGTTCGGCCGCCTTGTCGCCGGGATTGCGGTCGGGATGGTGCATCATGGCCAGCTTGCGGTAAGCCCGCTTGACTTCTTCAACCGGAGCCCCGCGCGGCACACCAAGAACTTCGTAATAATCGCGTTCTGCGGCCATCTTTTACCTTTAGATACCATTCCGGGTGGCATGGCGGCACTGTTTGCCGCCATGTTTCGCCGGTTGCACTCTCTTTGCCAATCTCATGGCGGCACACAACGCCGCCATGCCACCCATTCTTAAAATCGACGGGCCAGGCGCTTGTCCCGCCCCTGGCCCGCCGCATTAGCTCATTCCAAATCACGAACCAGAAGCTATTCCTCGCCGCCCTCGTCTTCCTCTTCCTGCTCGTCGGTGATGACCACGTCGGTCGTCAGCATCAGCCCGGCAATGCTCGCCGCGTTCTGTAACGCACACCGCGTCACCTTGGCCGGATCGATCACGCCCATCTTGAACATATCGCCATATTCAGCCGTCAGGGCGTTGTAACCCTCGGTCGCCTTCATGTGCATAACTTCATCAACGATCACGCCGCCGTCCAGCCCGCCGTTCTCGGCGATGGTCCGCAGCGGAGTTTCGAGGGCCTTGATCACGATGTCCACGCCGACCTTCTCGTCGCCCTTGGCCTTCGCCCGCGCCGCCTCGACCGCCTCAATCGCCCGAATGCAAACCGTGCCGCCGCCGGGAACCACGCCTTCATCCACAGCCGCGCGCGTGGCATGTAGGGCGTCCTCGACGCGGGCCTTGCGTTCCTTGACCTCGGTCTCGGTCGCTCCGCCGACGCGAATCACGGCCACGCCGCCGGTCAGCTTGGCCAACCGTTCCTGCAGTTTCTCTTTGTCGTAGTCGCTCGTCGTCGCCTCGATCTGCTGGCGAATCTGATCGATCCGGGCCTTGATATCCGCCTTCTTCCCGGCCCCTTCGACCAGCGTCGTGTTGTCCTTATCGACCGTGACGCGCTTGACCTTGCCGAGCATGTCCAGTTCGATATTTTCGAGTTTCAGACCCAGGTCTTCGCTGATGACCTGCCCGCCCGTCAGGACGGCAATGTCCTGGAGCATCGCTTTGCGGCGGTCGCCGAAGCCGGGCGCCTTCACGGCACAAACCGGCAGCGAACCGCGCAGCTTGTTAATCACCAGCGCCGCCAGACAATCGCCATCGACGTCCTCGGCCACGATCAGCAAGGGCTTGCCGATGGTCAGAATCTTTTCCAGCAGCGGAATCAAATCCTTCAGACTCGACAGCTTCTTTTCGTGCAGCAGCACGAGGCAATCCTCCAACTCGGCCTTCAGCGTCGTCGTGTTCGTGAGGAAATACGGGCTGATGTAACCGCGATCGAACTGCATGCCTTCGGTGAATTCCAGCGTCGTCTCGATCGACTTGCCTTCTTCGACTTGGATCACGCCGTCCTTGCCCACGCGGTCCATGGCGTCGGCCATCAGGTTGCCGATCTCGGCGTCATTGTTGGCGCTGATCGTGGCCACCTGGGCGATGTCCTCGCGGCCCTTGACCTTGCGGCTCTGCTTGGCGATGCTCTCCACCGCCGCCGCCACAGCCAGATCAATGCCGCGCTGCACGGCCATCGGGTTGGCTCCGGCCGTGACGTTGCGCAGGCCTTCCAGGAAAATCGCCTCGGCCAGGACGGTCGCGGTGGTCGTCCCGTCGCCCGCGAGGTCGCTGGTCTTGGAGGCCACCTGGTTGACCATCTTGGCCGCCAGGTTTTCGATTTTCTCCGGCAACTCGATCTCCTTGGAGACGGTCACGCCGTCCTTGGTGATCTTCGGGCTGCCGTAGGATTTTTGCAGGATGACGTTCCGGCCGGTCGGCCCGAGCGTCGCCTTCACTGCGGCGGCAATAATTTTGACGCCCTTGGCGAGCTGCACCTTCGCCTCCGACGAATAAACCACTTGCTTTGCCATTTTCTTCGCTCCGTTATGTAGGGCGGTTGCGCTTTTTGCAGCCGCCGCAATAAAAGCCGTATTCCGACTGGCGTTGCCTCTTCTTCACCCCTCTCCCTTGAGGGGAGAGGGTAGGGTGTGGGTGTTGCTGTTTCTTCTGCTTCTTCTTTTGTTGCCGTGCCTTAAGCCTTAGGTCTTAAGCCT
>CAIYVX010000001.1 GCA_903929765.1 uncultured Planctomycetia bacterium | reverse complement strand
GTTCAAACGTCCGGGCAGCCGCTGGTCGCACGATGGCCTGGGACGGATGCTGGCCTTGAAGCTGATGCGACTCAATGGTCTCTGGGAAACTCTCTGGCCGCACCTGCGGGCCGCCTGATTCCCCAAAACGTTAATGCACCCGATTGGGTGAAACAGAAAGAAGAAGAAGAAGAAGTAGTAGTAGTGGAAGAAGAAGAAATAAATTTTCCGTGGCTTGTACCGGCGGCTTACGCCGCCGGCTAAATACTTTCGGCCCTTCGGGCCTTGACGCTCGCCGAATTAGTGCGGCATAGTCGGCCAGGCGGCAAGGTTAATGGGAAAAACAAAAACAGCAGCAACAAAAACGGCTTCCCTTCGGGTGTTTTATTCTTCATGGCCCGTCTTCGCCGGACCATGCCACCCGGCGGCAAGGGTGTGGGTAAAAACTACTCCGGCAGGGCCGGGAGGGTGAAGTAGAAGGTGGAGCCGTGGCCGGGGGTGGAATCGGCCCAGATGCGGCCGTGGTGGCGTTCGATGATTTTTTTGCAGATGGCCAGGCCGATGCCGGTGCCGGGATATTTGTCTTTGGTGTGGAGGCGCTGGAAGAGCATGAAGATTTTTTCGTGGAACTCGGGGGAAAAGCCGATGCCGTTGTCCTTGATGGAAAAAAGCCAGGCGTCACGGTCGGGGCAGGCGCTGATTTCGATGATGGGCGATTCGGAGCCGCGGAATTTAAGGGCGTTGCCGATGAGGTTCTGGAAGACCAGGACGAGTTGCGGGCCGTCGGCGGGGATGGTGGGCAGCGGGCCGACGTTGATTTGGGCTTTGGACTCGTCGATGGCGACGCGGAGGTTCGCGAGGGCGGCCTGGACGAGTTGGGCGGCGTCGGTCGGAACCAGCTCACGGGCCTTGGAGCCGACACGGGAGAAGGCGAGGAGATCGTCGATGAGCTGCTGCATGCGGCGGGCGCCATCGACGGCAAAGTTGATGTAGGTGTCGGCTTGGGGGTCGAGCTTGCCGGTGTATTTGTGGTGAAGGAGTTGCATGAAGCCGGTGACCATGCGGAGTGGTTCCTGGAGGTCGTGGCTGGAGACGTAGGCGAACTGTTCGAGGTCCTGGTTGGAGCGTCGGAGTTCCTCGACGATCTGGTGCAACTTCTGCTCGGCGTCCTTCTGACCGGTAATGTCGTTGCTGACTTCGAGAATGGCCGTGGGGCGACCGCGGTCATCGCGGCGCATGGCCCAGAGGAGGACGACGGTGAGTTCGGTGCCATCCTTGCGGCGGCGGGTGAGTTCTCCTTCCCAGTGGCCCTGTTCTTCGAGAATCTTCGTAATCTGTTCCAGGGGCACGGGGAAATTGGGCCGGAAAAGTTCGTAGGTGAGTTGGCCGAGGGCCTCTTCGGCGGTGAAGCCGTATAGGCGGCGCGCGCCGTCGCTCCAGTGGGTGATGTGGTGCTGGGGGTCGAGGGAGATGAGGGTGCCCTGGTTGAGGAGGGCTAATTCCTCCTGCTGGGTGGCGGCGACGGTTTCGGTGCGGCGGGCGCGGCGAAGACGTTCGGCGAGGAGGCTGACGAAGAGGCCGGTGCCGGCGAAGATGCCGAGGGCGACGGCGTCGTTGGCGTTGGCGATGACGAAGCTGTGGATCGGTTCGATGAACCAGTAGGTGGCCGCGAGAACAGACAGAAGTGTGGCCGTGATGCCAGGCCCGCCGCCGGCGATGGTGGCGACGAGGAGAATGGCCGGATAGAAGGTGAGGAAGAGCGGCATGGGGCCGAACTTCTGTTCCAACCACCAGCGGGCGGCGGTGGCTAGGGCGGCCATGGCGACGGCGAAGGCGTAGCGGATGAGGAGGCCGGGCCAGTTTTGGCGGTCGGCGCGTGATTCGGCCGGACGGGCGGTCAGGCGCATGGTGCGAGTGAGGAAGATGGCGGCGGCGGCCAGGACGAGGAGTGATAAGATGACGCCGAGGGCGACGGCCCAGGAACTGTGGAGGGCGACCTGACGGGCTTCGCGATCGCGCTGGTCGAGCAATTGTCGCTCGCGGGATTCCATGCGGTCGACGAGAAGTCGGATCTCGTCCATTTTCCGCCTGCCGCGTTCGCTTTTAATTTCCGGCAAGGCCGCATCCAGGCCGCCGGAGCGGCGCAGGCCGATGAATCTTTGCAAAATGTCGAGTTTTTCGGCGGAGATTTTTTTGAGTTCGGCGATGCTCTCCTGTTGGGCGTGATTGTCGGCAGTCAGGACGGTGATTGCGTCGAGATCCTGCGGGATCATTTGGACGGCCGCGGTGTACGGCTCCAGGAAACGATCTTCGCCGGTGAGGACAAAACCGCGTGCTCCGGTCTCGGCATCGTCGAACAACTTAACGAGATGTTCGAGATTTTCGAGGACTTCGTGGGTGTGAATAACCCAGCGGTTGGTGGATTCCTGGCCCTGAATGCCCAGGTAGGAATAGACGCCAACGGCGCCGATGATGAGGATGGCCAGGGTGAAGGCGACGACGAGCTTGGTTTCGGACTTCATGCGAAGCGATCCGGGGCCAATGGGACAGGTTTAGTATAATCGACAGAGCGTTTCAGGGTGGCGGAGAATATGGTTGAGAAGTTTAGCGATTGCGGGGCGGGTGTCGAGAGAAAAGCGGAACTGAGTCGGTCAGGCGGTGAAACATTTGACCGGGGACAGGGGCGGGTCTATACTCGGATGGTTTGAGAGGAAGAGGAAGCGGCAAGAGGAAAGCGAAGTCTTATTTGGTGCGTGCAAACACGCACCCTACATAAAGCGAGAATGGCGAAGGCGATGCGATATTATTTTGGGCTGGATCTGGGATCGACGGCGGCGAAGGCGGCGCTGGTGGATGAGGCCGGTCGGGTGGTGCTGACGCGATATGAGCGGCACAACGGCCGGGCGCTGGAAGCGGCGGCGCGGCTGCTGCGCGAGATGATGGGGCGATCGGAATGGACAGGTCTGACGGGAATCGCGGTGACGGGATCGGCGGGGCGGGTGGTGAGCGAGAAGCTGACGGCGGCTCTTAACAACAACAAAAACAGCAGCAACAACATCTCAAAGAATTCCGAAAGTTCTCAGCGAAACCCCTCACCCGGCCCTGAAGGGCCACCCTCTCCCAAGGGAGAGGGGTTAAGAAAAGACGTGCCGTTCTATAACGAAGTGGTGGCGCTGGCGGTGGCGATGCGGGAACTCTATCCGGAGATTCGCAGCGCGATCGAGGTGGGCGGGCAGGATGCGAAGATAATTGAATTGTCTGGAACCGACATGGCCGGCGGGCCGGGGTTCCAGGACTTTTCGATGAACACGGAGTGCGCTGCGGGGACGGGGAGTTTTCTGGATCAGCAGGCGAGCCGGCTGGGGGTGCGGATCGAGGACGAGTTCGGGGCGCTGGCGCTGCGGAGCAAGAAACCGCCGCGCGTGGCGGGGCGGTGTTCGGTGTTCGCCAAGAGCGACATGATCCACCTGCAACAGCAGGCGGTGGCGGATTACGACATCGTGGCGGGATTGTGTTTCGGGATGGCGCGGAATTTCAAGGCGAACCTGGCGCGCGGGCGGGAATTGGCGCGGCCGGTGGCACTGGTGGGCGGGGTGGCGGGGAACGCGGGGATGGAGCGGGCGTTTCGGGAGGTGTTTGAGTTTGCGGAGGGAGAACTGCGGGTGCCGAAGTATCACGACGTGCTGGCGGCGATTGGGGCGGCGATTTGTTTGCGGAAGGAGAAAGATGAAGAAGAAACGGCAACGCCAAGCGGAAAACAACCTTTTACTGCGGCGGTTGTCAAGCACCCGCCCTACATAACAGAAGCGGCGTTGGAGGAGTTGGTGGCGTATCGGGAGGCGCCGGCGGCGCGGCTGAAAGCGCTGCGGGAACCGACGGGGTATTTGCCGTCGGTGCTGGCGAAAGCGGGAAACAGCGGGAAGATCGGGGTTTACCTGGGCGTGGACGTGGGGTCGATTTCGACGAACCTGGTGCTGGTGGACGAGGCGGGGGCGCTGCTGGCCAAAGTTTATATCATGACCGCCGGGCGGCCGATTGAGGCGGTGCGGTCGGGGCTGAAGATGTTGGCGCCCGAATGGGCCGAACGGGTCGAGGTGCGCGGGGTGGGGACGACGGGGTCGGGGCGGTACCTGACGGGCGACATCGTGGGGGCGGACGTGGTGCGCAACGAGATCACGGCCCAGGCTCGCGGCGCGGCGTCGGAAGTGCCGGACGTGGACACGATCTTCGAGATCGGCGGGCAGGATTCTAAATATATCCGTTTGCGGAATGGCGTGGTGGTGGATTTCGAGATGAACCACGTCTGCGCGGCGGGGACGGGGAGCTTTCTGGAGGAGCAGGCGGAGCGGCTGGGGATCAGCATCAAGGAGGAGTTTGCGCGGCTGGCGCTCGGGAGCCGGTCGCCGGTGCGGCTGGGGGAACGGTGCACGGTGTTCATGGAAAGCGACCTGATGCACCAGCAGCAACAAGGGGCGGCGCTGGAGGATCTGGTGGCGGGCCTCAGTTATTCGATTGCGGCAAATTATCTGAATCGGGTGGTGGGGACGCGCGGGGTGGGGCGGCGCATTTTGTTCCAGGGCGGGACGGCGTTCAATCGGGCAGTGACGGCGGCGTTTGCGGAGCTGACGGGGCAGGAGATCACCGTGCCGCCGCATCATGAGGTGACGGGGGCGCTTGGGGCGGCGCTGCTGGTGCGGGAGGCGCACGGGCGCGGGGAATATAAGGAGACGGCGTTTCGCGGGTTCGAGTTGGCGGAGCGTAAGTACGAGGTGAAGAGTTTCACATGCAACTCGTGTGCAAACTTTTGCGATATTCGGGAGGTGCGGGTCGAGGGTCAGGGGGCGCTCTATTACGGGAGCAGGTGCGACCGGTACAACAAGAAGAAAGCGAAGGGGGAGCGGGGAGATTGGCCGGATTTATTTGCGGAACGGGAGAGGATGTTGCTTGGTGAAATAACAGCAAAAACAACAACACCCTCACCCTACCCTCTCCCGTCAAGGGAGAGGGGTGAAGAAACAACAGCAACGCACCGCAGAGGCACGGTGGGGATTCCGCGAGCGTTGATTTTTCATCAGATGCTGCCGTTCTGGCGGACGCTGCTCGAGCGGGTGGGGTACGAGGTGGTGCTGTCGCCGGCGACGGACGCGGGGATCATCCAGGCAGGGGTGGAGAGCGTGGTGTCGCAGGTCTGTTTTCCGGTGAAGGTGGCGCAGGGTCACGTGCGGTGGCTGGTGGATCACGGGGTGGATTACGTTTTGATCCCGAGCGTGACAAGCTTGCCGCGCGATCATGAGAGCCAGACTAATAACCATCTTTGTCCATACGTCCAGAGTCTGCCGTATCAGGTGGAGGCGGCGCTGGGGCTGCGGGCGGCGGGGGTGAAGGTGCTGGCGCCGGTGCTGGCGCTCGAAGAGGGTTACGCGGCGGCCCTACCCTCATTGAAAGCTTGGGGGCGAACGCAGGAGATTTCCTCGGGCGAGATGGGCGAGGCGCTGGCGGCGGCAACGGCGGCGCAGGGAGAATTTGAGGCAGCGTGCCGGGAGCGCGGGCGGAAGATTCTGGAGTCGCCGCCGACGGGGGCGACGCTGGCGGTGCTGGTGAGCCGGCCGTACAACGGATGCGACGCGGGGCTAAACATGGACGTGGCGCGGCGGATGCGGGAGGTGGGCCTGCTGGCGGTGCCGATGGATTTTCTGGACCTGCGGGGCTTCGACCTGGGCGAGGATTGGGCGAACCTGTATTGGAAATATGGACAGAAGATTGTGCGGGCGGCGGAGATTATTCGGGCGCGGCCGGAGTTGCAGGCGGTGTACATATCGAATTTCGGCTGCGGACCGGATTCGTTTTTACGGCGATTTTTCCAGGAGGCCCTGGGCGACCGGCCGCTGCTGGGACTGGAGATCGACGAGCACAGCGCCCCGGCGGGGCTGGTGACGAGGCTGGAGGCGTTTGTGGATAGTTTGCGGGGGGCACAACAACAGAAACAACAACATGCTCAGAATAATTTTGATGCAACAGGTGCACCCTCACCCTACCCTCTCCCGTCAAGGGAGAGGGGTGAAGAAGAAAAAACAACAGCAGGGCAGAGACAAGCTCTGCCCCTACGAACGGCAAAAGAGACAGCGCTGATTTTTCCGGCGACGGGAACGGTGGAGGGTCGGACGCTGCTGGTGCCGCAGATGTGCGATCATGCGTATGCGTTTGCGGCGGCGTTTCGGGGGGCGGGGCTGGCGGCGGAGGTGATTCCGGCGAGCGACGAGGAGAGTCTGGCGCTGGGGCGGCAGTGGACAAGCGGGCGGGAATGTCTGCCGTGCATTGTGACGGCGGGCGACATGCTGCGCGAACTGGGGCGGCCGGGGGCGGACCCGGCGAAGCTGGCGTTTTTCATGCCGTCGGGGACGGGGCCGTGCCGGTTCGGGATGTACAACCGGTTGCACCAACTGATTCTGCGCGACGCGGGGTTTGCGGGCGTGCCGATTGTCAGCCCGAACCAGGGGGCTTCATTTTACCGGGATTTCAAGCGTTTGCCGCGCGATCCGACGCGGGCGGCGTGGCAGGGCATTGTGGCGATAGACGCGCTCGTGGCGGCGCTCTGCGCGGTACGGCCGTATGAGGCAACGGCCGGGGCGGCGGAGGCGGCGTACCGGGAGAGTTTGCGGGCGGTGGAGACGACGCTGGAGCGCGGCGGGGCGCTGGGGGAGACGATGGAATGGTGCGCGAACCGCTTTGCGGCGCTGGCGGCGGGTCGGCCGGAGAAACTGCGGCCGCGAGTGGGGATAGTTGGCGAGATATATGTGCGCAGCCACACGTTCAGCAATCAGGACCTGGTGCGGCGGCTGGAAGGGCTGGGGCTGGAGGTGGAGCTGGCGGGGTTTGCTGAGTGGATTTATTACACGAACTGGACGCGGAAGCGCCGGACGCGGGCAGAGGGGCACTGGCGGCTGTGGCTGGGGACGCAGGTGAAGGACCGGGTGCAGCGGGCGGACGAGGCGGCCATCAAGAAACCGTTTCGCAAATTATTCGGCGACCTGCGCGAGGCGGCGACGGGGGACGTGGTGGCGTTGGGGTCGCCGTACATTCACGACTCGTTCGAGGGCGAGGCGGTGCTGAGCGTGGGCAAGGCCCTGGAGATGGCCCACGGCGGGTCGGCCGGGCGGCCGGCGGCGGGAGTGGTGAACGTGATGCCGTTTACATGCATGCCGGGGAACATTGTGGCGGCGGTGCTGAAACGGTTGCGGCGCGAGATGCGGGATTTGCCTCTGCTGTCGGTGGCGTATGACGGCCAGCAGGACAGTTCGCTGGAGATTCGGCTGGAGGCGTTTGCGGAACAAGTGAAGGCGTTTGCGGCGAGACATCAGGTCTAGGCGAGTATTGCGTTTTGCGGTGCGGCTTGTTAGAAACATGAACGGGTCTTTGACCGGTGATGACAAATTGCAGGAGAGTTGATAATGGCAACGAAGATTCGGGTAACGGTCTGGAATGAATTTCAGCACGAGAAGACGAACAAGGCGGTGCGGAAAATTTATCCTGAGGGCATGCACACGGTGATTGCGGCGGCGCTGAACGCGGCGCCGGGAATCGCGGCCCGGACGGCGACGCTGGACGAGTCGGAACACGGTTTGACGGAGGCGGTGCTGGCGGCGACGGACGTGCTGACCTGGTGGGGGCACATGGCGCATAACCAGGTGGACGACAAAATCGTCGCCCGCGTGCACCAGCGCGTCCTGGACGGCATGGGTCTGATCGTGCTGCACTCAGGGCACTTTTCGAAGATTTTCAAGATGCTGATGGGCACCGGATGCGACCTGAAATGGCGCGAGGACGGCCGGAAGGAACGGCTCTGGGTGGTCGATCCCGGACATCCGATCGCCGACGGCCTGCCAGAATATTTCGAGTTGCCGCAGACGGAGATGTACGGCGAACATTTCGATATTCCGCAGCCGGACCAACTGGTGTTCGTCAGTTGGTTCGCCGGAGGCGAGGTGTTTCGCAGTGGCTGCTGCTGGCACCGGTCGAAGGGGAAGGTGTTCTATTTCCGGCCGGGTCACGAAACCTATCCGATATTTTATGACAAGACGGTGCAGAAGGTTCTGGCCAACGGCGTGCGCTGGGCGGCGCCGACAGGCGTGGCGCAAATCATTCGTGGCAATCACAAGCCGCTGGAGAAACTGGCATGACAAGCAAGGAACGAGTGTTGACGACGTTTGCCCGGCGCGAGGCGGATCGGGTGCCAATCGACTATGACGCCAATCCGGGGATCGACGCGCGGCTGAAGGCTCATTTTGGGTTAAAGGCGGACGACGGCGAAGGCCTGCGGCGGGCGCTGGGGGTGGATTTCAGGCGGACGGCGGCGCGGTACGTCGGGCCGCGGCTGCACGCGGAGCGGCCCCAGCGGCAGGTCGATCCGCAGTGGGGCTGGGTGCTGCGCTGGGTGGAACATGGGGCAGGTGGATACTGGGATTTCTGCGACTTTCCGCTGCAGGACGCTGACGAAGAGACAGTGGCGAAATGGCCGATGCCTTCGCCGGACGACTTCGATTATTCAGAGGTGGCGCGGCTGTGCCTGGAGCACCGGGAGTATGCGGTGTTCGCCGGCGACGCCGGGCGGGCCTGCATTATGAATACGGCGGGGTTCCTGCGCGGGATGGAACAGATGTTTGTCGACCTGATGCTGGACGAGCCGGCGGGGCTGCTGCTGATCGACCGGATGATGAAGATTCAACTGGAGATTACGCGGCGCGAGTTGGAGGCGGCCGGGGGCGGCGTGGATTTCATGTGGCTCGGGGAGGATCTGGGCACGCAGCGCGGGCCGCTGATCAGCATGGAGACGTTTCAGAAGCACATCAAGCCGCGGCACCAGCCGTTTTTCGACCTGGCCCGGGCGTACAAGTTGCCGGTGACGATGCACACCTGCGGGTCGAGCAGTTGGGCGTATGATGAATATATTCCGATGGGCCTGACGGTGGGCGACACGTTGCAACCGGAGGCGGCGAACATGTCGCCGGAGTATCTGAAAAAGACTTACGGCGACCGGCTGGCGTTTCACGGGTGCATTTCGACGGCGGGCGTGGTGTCGTTCGGGACAGTGCAGGAGACGGTGGACGTGTGCCGCAAGACCCTGGAAATCATGATGCCTGGGGGCGGGTACTGCTTCTCGCCGACGCACGCGCTGCAGGACAATTCGCCGACGGAAAACGTGGTGGCGATGTATGAGACGGGGCAGCGGTACGGTCGATATTAGCCGCAGAGGCGGAGAAACGGCGAATATCCAATATCCAACACCCAATATCCAATCATGAAGTGAGGATTTCGAGGCGGGAGATTTTCGCTAAATTATAGAAGAGACTAATTAACGGTTTCGGCGTGAACCCCTCACCCGGCCCTTCGGGCCACCCTCTCCCGAGGGAGAGGGTTTTACATCGACGGCCTGGCAGAGGGCGTTCTTTTCGACGACGCGTTTGAGTTTTTTGCAGAAGAGGGCCTGGAAGGTGCGGCAGGCGCCGCTGAGGGCGGCGCTGTCGGGCCAGGCGGCGTGCGGACATTCGAGGTCGCACCATTTCATTTCAGACTTCCCCAGATTGCCCGATTGGTCATTTCAGATGGTCGAAAACCAAAGTGAAAGCCAGGCTTTCCGGGACACCCTGGTTACTGCGTTCTGCCTTGAACGAAGCCTCGTCCAGCGGGCCTGTCCGGTGGCCGTCGGATACTCGGAGGATATAGTAATTGGTGATCGTCTTGTCGAGACCGTAAAGGTGGTCCTTGTTGGGATGTTGCTTGGCGACAATGAAGCGGTCGTCCCAGCCCACGGCAAAGACCGTTTGCGGTATCACTCCGTTCCAGCCGTTGGGCCCGGACGGTTCGGAAATGCACATCTGCTCAAGAATATCAGTTGCAATCAGCGAATACTTACCCGAAAGGTGCTTTTGGTAGGCCAAGCCGATGCCGCCGCAACCAGAACTGAGACCAAGACAAGCCAGTCCCGCGCCTGGCACCAGAAAACTCACAACAATAACCACCAATGTCTTCTTCATGTGTGACACTCTTTCGTGCCGCCCCTTTGGGGCTAAGAAGAAAAAAAGAAGATATTTTTTTATTTCGAGTACCGGGGGTTTCACCCCCGGCTAGGATCCCCGCGCCCTTTCAGGGCGGACAGCAAAACAGCGGCAGAAAAAGAAAAAGCCAATCGGAAAACGGTATTTGATTACCGCGTGGCTGCAAGCAGCCACCCTACATGACAGCACCCCTGCCCTATGGCGTTTTGATTTTGTGCTTGAGGAGATCCTGGGTGGAGTCGTTGTAGGTGATGAGGAGTTCGACGGCGGTGTCGCCGATGCGGTTGAGTTCTTTGGCGGCGGGGTCGTAGTGGAGGTGATATTGGCCGCGCTGGTCGGGGCCGAGGAGGGTGAAGCCGGGCGTGTCGGAGGTTTTGATAAGGTGGTCGGTGCGGGAGCCATCGGTTTTGATGATGGTCAGGACGAGCCCCTTGACGGTTTTACCGGAAACGGGGAAGAAAGTTATGTCAACTTCCGGACGGTAGCAGATGATGGTCATTTTCGCATTGCCGATGGCGTCGTCGGCGAAATCGGTGATGGGGCGGAAGAAGGTCCATTCGTGCGTGGAGTCGTCGAGGTACCAGTCGTTCTGGCCGCGAATCATGTAGGCGACGGCTTCGACGTTGTAAGTGCGCGGCTGGGGGCCGGCGGCGAAGACGTGGGTGGTGCGGAAGAAACCGTCTTTTTTCTCGGCACGGTCGACGTAGGTGCGTTTGCCGTCAGACCAGGAGAAGATGGCGTAATCGGCGGAGGTGTCGGCGCCGAAGTCGAAGGTGACGACCTCGCCTTCGGAGGCATGTTGGGGGCTGTGGTCGGAGAAGCCGGAGCGAAGTTCGGTGTAGGTGTCGGCGAAGAGCTGGGCTTGGGAGAAGGGGAAGCAACCGGATGAGGTGATGAGGGCGAGGAGGAGAAGGAGAGGAAGGGCGAGACGGGGCATGTTGTTCTCCAAGAAAACAAAGAAATTCGGAAAACGTTTTTTTTCCGTGTGGCTGCAGCAGCCACCCTACATAAAAAAACAACCTATTCCAAGGCGGCACGGAGGGCGGCGATGTGGCGCGGGGTGGTGCCGCAACATCCGCCGATGAGGCGGGCGCCGGCGGCGACGAGTTGGGGGGCCTTGGCGGCGAAGACTTCGGGGGATTCGTCGAAGACGGTGCGGCCGGCGACGAGTTTGGGCAGGCCGGCATTGGGTTCGGCAAAGAGGGGGCGGTCGGTTTCGCCGACCATAAGGCGGACGACGGCAATCATGTCGTCGATACCGGAGCCGCAGTTGGCGCCGATGGCGTCGGCGCCGGCTTCGGTGAGGCGTCGGGCGGCGCGGGCGGGATCGACGCCCATCATGGTGTGGAAGTTGGGGCCTTCGGCGTCCTTCTGGTAGGTGAGGCTGACGAGGACGGGTTTGTCGGGTGCGAGGCGTTTGGCGGCTTCGAGGGCGAGGACGGCTTCCCCGAGGTCGCTCATGGTTTCGATGATGAAGCCGTCGACGACGTCGGCGAGGCCGTGGACCTGGCGGGCGAAGGCGTCGCGGATTTCGTCGGGGGTGCGGTCGCCGAGGGGTTCGATCATTTCGCCGGTGGGTCCGAGGTCGCCGAGGATGAGAGACTTGGGGGCGGCCTCGCGGGCGATGCGGGCCAAAGCCCAGTTGACGGCCTCGGTCTCGTCGGCGAGGCCCGCCGGGGCAAGCTTGAAGGGGTTGGCGCCGAAGGTGCAGGTGATGAGAAGGTCGGCGCCGGCTTCGGCGTAGGCGGCATGGACTTCGGCGACTTCCCTGGGATGGAGACGGGCCCATTTTTCGGGGGATTCGCCGGGGGCGAGGCCGCGGGCCTGAAGTTCGGTGCCCATGGCGCCGTCGATGATCAGAACGCGGTCACGGCATTGGTCGAGCCAGGAAGGCATGGGGGAATCCTTTCGAGAACGGCAGTGAGCAGTGGTCAATGGTCAGTGGACAGTGGTCAGTGGTCAGTGGACAGTAACAAGAAACAGCATCCCCCAGCAGTGCTGGGGTCTTCATAAGAAAAACCAGCAAAAGAACCAGCCACCCTACATAACAGCAGCGGCTCTCAGAGGGCGGCGTCGAGAGCGATCTTGAAGTCGGCTTTTTTGTGGACGCCGGTGAACTGCTTGGCGACCTTGCCACCCTTGAAAATAATGAGGGTGGGAATGGAACTGATGCCGAAGCGGCTGGCGGCTTCGCGCTGGGCGTCGGTGTCGAGTTTGCAGACCTTGACCTTGCCGACGTAGTCGTTGGCGAGTTCGTCGACGATGGGGGCCATCATGCGGCAAGGCGCGCACCAGTCGGCGTAGAAGTCAACGAGGACGGGCTGGTCGCTCTTGAGGACTTCCTGGTCGAAGATTTTGTCCGTCAGAATTACGACGTTCTCGCTGGCCATTTGGGCATCTCCTGAAAAGGTGGTCATAGACTTCCGATGGGTGCGATTTTAGGGGAAGGACGGAATCAAGTCAACAGCAGGCTTAAGAAGCAGACCTCAGACCTCAGACTTCAGGCGCAGCAGAAGAAACAGAAGAAACAACAACGGCAACGCCAGGCGGAAAACGGCATTTGACTGCGGCGGCTGCAAACGGCGCATCCGCCCGACATGACGGCAACTCCATCCGGCAAAATCTTTTCGCCTTGCCGGGGTTGGGCGAGGGGTTTATACTGGGAGATTCGACGAGCGAAAGACGGTCGGGAGACTGCATTCAGATGCCGAATATCGTGGTTCTGGGTTCGACGGGATCAATCGGCCGGGCGGCGCTGGAAGTGGCGGCGGGCCTGGGGTCGGAGTATCGCGTGGTGGCGATCTCGGCCCGGGATTCGGTCGATCTGCTGGCAGAACAGGCCCATCGATTTCACCCGCGCTATGCGTGCGTGGCGGACGAAGTGGCGGCGCAGCGGCTGCGACAGAAGCTCCGGCACCTCGCGGGAACGGAAGTTCTGGTAGACGGGGGCGAGCGTCTGGCGGAGTTGCCCGAGGCGGACGTGGTGGTGGCGGCGATGGTGGGGGCGGCGGGTCTGGGTCCGGCGCTGGCGGCGGTGAAGGCGGGAAAGCGGCTGGCCCTGGCGAACAAGGAAGCGCTGGTGATGGCGGGGCATTTGGTGATGGGCGAAGCTCGGCGGCGCGGGGCGGAAATCGTGCCGGTGGACAGCGAGCACTCGGCAATCTATCAGGCGCTCTTGGCGGGCCGGCGGTCGGAGGTGGAGCACGTAACGCTGACGGCGAGCGGCGGGCCGTTCTACCGCTGTTCGGCGGAGGAATTATCCCGCGTGACGGCGGCGCAGGCGCTCGAACATCCGACGTGGAAGATGGGGCCGAAGGTGACGATAGATTCGGCGACGTTGATGAACAAGGCGCTGGAGGTGATCGAGGCGAGTTGGCTGTTCGGGCTGGAGGCGGAGCAGATTAAAATTCTGATTCACCCGCAGTCGATTGTGCATTCGATGGTGACATTTGTGGATGGCTCGACGATAGCGCAACTGGGGACGCCGGACATGCAGACGCCGATCCAATATGCCCTGACGAGTCCGGCGCGGCGGAAGGGACTGGCGGCGGCGCTGGACCTGGGGTCGGTGGGGCGGCTGACGTTCGAGGAACCGGACCTGGAGCGGTTCCCGGCTTTGCGGCTGGGGTTTGCGGTGGCCCGGGCGAAGGGAACGAGCGGGGCGGTGCTGAATGCGGCAAATGAGGTGGCCGTCGCGGCTTTTCGGGCGGGACGGCTCGCTTTTTCTGATATTGTAACCGTGGTGGAACGGACGTTGAACCGACATACGCCCTTGCCCGAACCGGACCTGCCGACCGTGCTGGCGGCAGACCGCTGGGCCAGAGAGGAAGCCGAAAAATGCCTCACACCGAATACGTGCTCCTAGCGATTCTGGGCTTCGGATTCATTATTTTCATTCACGAACTGGGCCACTTTGTGGCGGCGAAGCTGTTCGGGGTGAAGGCGACGGCGTTCAGCCTGGGCTTCCCGCCGACGCTGGTGCACAAACAGATCGGGGAGACGGATTACCGTCTGGGAGCGGTGGTGTTTGGGGGTTATGTGTCGATGGTCGGGGAGGATCCGTCGGAGAAGTCGGACGATCCGCGGGCGTTGTCGAACGTGGCGCCGTGGAAACGGGCGGTGATTTTCGCGGCGGGCGTGACCATGAACGTGGTCAGCGCGATGGTGATCTACATGATCGCCAGTTTCGTGGGAATCGAAGTGACACCGCCGGTGGTGGCGGAGGCGGCCAAGGGGATGCCGGCGTATGCGGCGGGCTTTCAGCCGGGCGACCGGGTGCTGTCGATTGACGGGCGAAAGATTGAGACGTTCAAAGACGTGGAGTTCACGGTGACGCTGGGGGCCTTGAACGACGCGGAGCACGAGTTCAAGTTCCTGGTTCGCCGCGTGGGGCAGACCGAGCCGGTGGAAATCCGGGTCAAGGCGGACCGCAAAGGCGGCGAAGGCGGGCTGCCGGCCATCGGGGTGGCGGCGCCGTTCGAGCCGATTGTCGGCAAAATTATCGAGAACAGCCCGGCCTGGCAGATGGGGCTGCGCAACGGGGACCGGATTGTGAGCGTGGGCGGGTCAGCGACGCCGTTTGGGTCGCAGTTCATCGACGCGATGGCGGTGTGGCCGACGGGGTCGATTGAGATTGACGTGATACGGGGCGCCAAGAATATTCCGATCACTCAGGATATCATCCCCACCGTTCGTCTGGCGGTCGATCCGGCGAAGATTCATGAACCGGACTACGGATTCGAGTCGCCGATCAGCATCGAGAAAGTGGTGGCGGGTTCGCCGGCGGAAAAGGCGGGGGTGAAGAAGGGCGATTACGTTCTGGCCGTGGACGACCTGAAGTTTCCGACGATGGCGCAACTGCAACATGCGACACGGGAGGGCCAGGGACGGACCATGAAGTTCGTGTTGTCGCACGAGGGCCAGACGACAACGTTGGAGATCGCGCCGCGGCTGGAGCCGAAGGCGCAGCAATACCAGATCGGGGTCCAGTTTAATCCGCAGGGTGCGGATCCGTTCGGGCCGGTGGTGCTGGAGCGGCTGGGCCAGGGCGGGGCGGCCAGTGCGGCGGGCATTCCGGACGGCGCGAAGATCACGGCGATCAACGGCCAGGGCGGGCGGCTGTGGAAAAGCCTGACCTGGAAGAAGTTCGGGGAAAAGCTGACGGACGAAAAGGTGTGGGGCAAGCCGGTGGAGATCACCTATCGGGTAGGGGACGAGGCGGCCCGGACGGTGACGGTGACGCCGGGGCAGGTGGAACCGAAAATGTTCAGCGGATTCGATTTCACGGAGAGCCTGAAGGAGCGGCTGCCGGCGACGTACAACCCGGTGAAGGCGCTGGGCATCGGGTTGAAGAAGGTGAAACGGTCGGTGGTGCTGCAATACGTGTCGGTCAAGGCGCTGGTGAGCCGCGAGGTGGGGACGGACCAACTGATGGGTCCGGTGCGGATCGGCATTACGCTCTACACGGTGGCGGAGAACGGGGCGAGCGATTACTTCATGTTCCTGGGGCTGATCAGCGTGCTGATCGCGTTGCTGAACATTATGCCGGTGCCGCCGCTGGACGGGGGTCACATCATGTTCCTGGCGGTGGAGAAAGTGATCGGTCGGCCGGTGCCGCTGCGGGCGCGGTACGTGGTGACGGTGATCGGTCTGGCGGCGCTCTTGAGTTTGATCGGGCTGGCGTTTTATAACGATATCGTATGGACGTGGAAACAGTATTTCTAAATCATAGAGCGGCGAGGGTTTGGCGGAGGGCGTCGGCCTGGCGGCGAGTGAAGGGAACGGCTTCGCCGGGCGCGGGCCAGCGGAAGCCGAGGCGGGAGAGAATCAGGGCGGCGAGTTGGTCGAGGCCCTGGCCGGTCAGGGCGCTGGTGGCAAGGTCGAGGCCGGGGGGGAGCGGGGCGGCTGGGGCGAGGTCGGCTTTGCTCCCAAAGGTAATCATCGGTGATTCGCACGGCGGGACAAGACCCGCCGTGGCACATTCGGCATGTTTTTCAGGCGAAGATAAATCAACGACATAAAGAAGCAGGTCGCAGTCAAGGGCGGCGGCGCGGGCTCGTTCGACGCCGAGTTGTTCGATGCGGTCGGCGGTGTCGCGGAGACCGGCAGTGTCGGCGAAGAGGACGGGCAGACCGTCGAGGGCAGCGAGTTCGGTGACGACGTCTCGGGTGGTACCGGGAACGGGTGTGACGATGGCGCGGTCGTGGCCGACCAGGGCGTTGAGGAGGCTGCTCTTGCCGACATTGGGGGGGCCGAGAATGGCCAGACGCGGCGGCTGCTCGAACCAGCGGCCGGAAGATTCGTAGGCGGCGAGGAGACGGGAGAGTTGGTCGCGGGCGGCGCTGGGTGGCAAAGTTTCTATTTCGCGGAGCGCGGCGGGGAGGCGGGAGGTCTGGTCGAGAACGAAAAGAGCGGCGCGGAGAGTGGCGAGACGGGGGACGAGGAAGGAGGCTTCGGCAGAGATGGAGAGCGGGGAAGAAGAAACGACTTCCTGTTCGAGAGTCTTTTCTTCATGGCCACGCTTCGCGTGACCATGCCACCCAGCGGCTGGAGAATTGGATGAAGAAGAAGCAGCAACGTAGTCGGTCCAGAGGCAGCGGGTGAGGCCGGCGGCTTGGAGTCGGGCGGCGAGGCGCGAGACAGAGGCGGGGCCGCCGTGACAGTGGATTTCGAATTCGTCAGGGGCGGTGCGGCGAAGAAGGACTTCGTCAATGGCGCGGCCGGATTCGTCGAGGATGTGGCCGTAGCAGATGATCCCGGCGGACGGTAAATAAGGCAGGACTTTTTCCGTTTTATTATGGCGGTTGTCAAGCAACCGCCCGACATGAGCGGGGCCGGGGCGAAAGATTTCAGAGAGAATATCGGCGGCGCGGGGGCTGCGCAGGGCGAGGGTGGAGATGCCGCCGCGACCGGGCGGGGTGAGTTCGGCAAAGATGTTCGATTCGGCATTCATTTGTGGCGGCCATAAGCGGCGATGAGGCCTTCGAGGACCAGGTCGGGGCGGACTTCGTCGAGACAGGAGAGGGCGGGCCGGAGGACGGGCAGTCCGCCGCCGGTGGCGACGACGCGGGCGGGGACGCCGAGGGCGCGGCGCTGGTCGGCGACGAGGCGTTCGATGGCTCCGGCGGCGCCGAGGACGAGGCCGGCGCGGAGGGCGGATGCGGTGTCGTCGCCGATGGAAGATACATCTGCATGGCCGCAAGCGGCCATGCCACCCAATTCGACTTCGGGGAGTGCGGCGGTGCGTTCGTGTAAGGCCCAGGCGGCGAGGGCGGGACTGGCGAGGATGGCGCCGCCGAGGAAGCGGCCGGAAGCTTCGATGGCATCGACGGTAATGGCCGTGCCGACGCCGACGACGATGACGGCCCCCCTGCCCTGCGAGTGAGCGGCCAGGGCGCCGAGCAGGCGGTCGACGCCGACGCGGTCGGGCTGGCGGACGGCGGTTTCGATGGGAATGGGAAAGTCGCGGCCGGCGAGGAGGAACGGGCCGGTGGTAAAGGCGGCGACTAGGGTTTGGAGCTTTTCGGCGGCGCGGGGATTGACGCTGGAGACGATGACGGGGACGGCGGCGGGGCGCTCGCCGGAGAGGCGAAAGCAGTCGAGGAGGCCGTCGAGTCCGGAGACGGGGACGCGGGCCACGGAAGCGAGGCGGCCGGAGCGGACGAGGGCGAGGCCGACGCGGGTGTTGCCGACGTCGCAGGCCCAGAAAAAGTCAGGCGGAAGTTTCTCGTTCATCGTCGGATGTTTCCTGAACGTCGGAGTTCTCCGAGTCTTCTGTTGCATCCTCTTGCGAATCTGGCGGATCAAAAGTCCGGGTGGCCTTTTCCTCTTCGAGGAGGGCGACAAGGCGCGTGACGAAGCGGCGCAGGCCCTTGTGGGCGACGCCGCTGATGCCGAGGACCGGTTGGCCGATTTCTGATTCGAGTTTGCGGCGGGCCAGGTCGGCGCCGGTCAGGTCCATTTTGCTCATGACGACAAGTTCGGGGCGCTGGGCGAGTTCCGGAGAATAGAGGGTGATCTCGTTACGGATGACCCGGTAGTTGGCGGCGGGGTCGGAGCCGTCGAGCGGCTCGGGTTCGACGAGGTGGACGAGGACGCGGGTGCGTTCGACGTGACGGAGAAAGCGGTCGCCGAGACCGACGCCGGCGTGGGCCCCGGCGATGAGGCCGGGGAGGTCGGCCATGACGAAGCGGCGCCCTTTGCCGGCTTCGACGATGCCGAGGCAAGGTTCGGTGGTGGTGAAGGGATAGGAGGCGATTTTGGGGGTGGCGGCGCTGAGGCAGACCAGGAGCGTACTCTTGCCGGCGTTGGGCAGGCCGAGTAGTCCGACGTCGGCGATGAGCTTTAGTTCGAGGTGGAGGCGGCGCTCCTGGCCTTTGCGGCCCGGTGTGGCGAAGTCGGGGGCCTGGCGGACGGGCGAGGTAAACTGGCAGTTGCCCAAGCCGCCGCGCCCGCCGCGGGCGACGACGAATTTTTCGCCTGGTTCGGCGAGGTCTTTGAGGACGACGGCGCGGTCGAGGTCGGTGACGATGGTGCCGACGGGGACGCGGACGACGCGGTCGGCGCCGCTACGGCCGGAGGAGCGTTTGCCGGAGCCGGGGCGGCCGGGTTCGGCGGTCCATTCGGGGCGGCCTTTGAAGTCGAGGAGCGTGTCGACGCTGGGATCGGCGACCATGAAGACGCTTCCGCCGCGTCCGCCGTCGCCGCCGTCGGGTCCGCCGTGGGGAATGTGGGCCTCGCGTCGGAAGGAGACGCAGCCGTTGCCGCCGTCGCCGGCCTTGACGCGAATGTCCGCTTCGTCGATAAACATGCGGCGCTCCAAAAGAAACAGGGTGGCAACCGAACCGGGGCCACCCTGCGCTGAAGATCAAACGAGACCGACGTTACTTGTCGGTTGTGACGGTGATGTCGATGCGATTGCCGGCGGTGAAGCTGACGACGCCGTCGCGCAAGGCGAAGAGGGTGTCGTCCTTGCCGTGGCCGACGTTGCGGCCGGGGCGGAACTTTGTGCCGCGCTGCCGCACCAGGACCGAGCCGATGGTGACGGCCTCTCCGCCGAAAGCCTTGACGCCGAGAAACTGGGGATTGCTGTCCCGGCCGTTGCGAGTCGAACCTTGCCCTTTTTTATGTGCCATGACACTTCATCCTTTAACTCAGAACCGCGTGGCCGTAAGCAGCCACCCGACAAAGCTTTTTATCGAAAAACATGGCGGAAAAAAAACGCCGCCATGCCACCGGGACGCTATTCTACCGCCAAATCCATTTTTGTCCAGACAAATAGCACTTGTCGAGGCCGCGCGACGGATCGAGGGCCGGGCAGGCGAAGTCGAGTTCCATGGTCTTGCGCAGGACGGCGGTGATGGGCTTGTCTTCGGGCTTGGGGCCGGGAATGTCGCGCAGGACGAAGTCGCCGCTGAGGCCGGTGACGAAGACCTGGAACTTCTTCATGTCGGGATCAACTTCGGGGAAGATGAAGATGCCCTGCTGGGCCTCGTCGATGCCGGCCTTGAGCGAGCCGAGCAGGCCGACGCTGTTTTTAAGGTTGTCGAGGTGATAGAGCTTCTGAACGGCGGCTTGGGCGTCGAGGTAGAGACCGTCATGAGCGACCTTGCCGTGTTCGGAAAACATGGCGGCGGCGGGAGCGAAGTCACGGGCCTGGCCAGTGTTGTTGGTAACGACATAAAGGATATACCAATAGGCTTCCTTGGTCCCGTCGGCGCGGGTGAGTTCGAGGCGTTGGGGAGTGCGCGGGGCGAAGTCGAGGGTCCAGTGGCCATCAGGCCCGGACTTGATCGTGTCGGCCGGAACGCTCTCGGTTTCGACGGTCGCCAGGACGGCCACGCCCAGAACCAGAAGCGCCGCCAACGATACCACCACGATTCGCGCCAAGGCTGATCCTCCTCGCTTTAAGAGCCTGCCGAACAGGCTCAAAGTCGATACAACACCGCCGCTTGACAACACAGTTTATCCGGCCGCAACCGCCCTGACAAGGGAAAACCGAAGAGAGGCTTCAGACTTCAGACCTCAGACTTCAGGTACGGCAACGGCAAAAAACAGCAACATCTGCAAAGCAGTCCGCTGCGGCGTGGCGACGGGCCACGGATGATTAGTGGTGGGCAGGGCCGGAATCGAACCGGCGACACACGGATTTTCAGTCCGTTGCTCTACCAGCTGAGCTACCTACCCGAAGTACTTATTCTTCCGGCACTTACGTCGTACAGAATAATACTGTCACTTTCGGCTACGACAACCTTGCCGCCCCAGATTAATATCATCGGGAGGCGTGTCGGAACTCCACAACCGCCGACGGCCTCGCACCGGGACTGAGACTATACCGTCTGATGAGGAAACAGTCAAGGACTTGTGCAATCACTTGTGCAACCACTACCTCACTCATCAGAGGTGAAAACTCGAAGGCAGTGAACTAAAGACCCACTCCTTCGAGGACTCCCGAGCGTGAGCGGTGATGGATAGAGCACGGTTCTGCAAACAGAACCGTGGCCCCCCTCTCCTGGAGAGAATCAACCATCGTGATTCTCCCCAGGTTCGGCGATTTCCTCGTCGGTCAGGAAACAGGCGGGGTCGGGGGCCCAGAGGTCGCCGGTGGCGGCTTCGGCCCGGACACGGAAGTTCCCGGCGCAAAGATCGATAAAGCGGCAGGTGGCGCAGCGGCCGGTGAGGTGCGGCCGCTTGTCCTTCAATTGGGCCAGGAGCGGATTCGAGAGGTCGGTCCAGATTTCCGAGAAGGGCCGCTCCTTGATGTTGCCGAAGGTGATGTGTCGCCAGAACTGGTCGGCGTGGACGGCACCGTCCCAACTGACGCAGCCGATGCCGCGACCGGAAGAGTTGCCGCCGTTCATCTGGAGCAGTTTCAGGACATCGGCAGCGCGGGCGGTCTGGCCTTCGCGCAGCAATCGCAAATAGAGGTACGGTCCGTCGGCGTGATTGTCGACGGTCAGGACTTCGGTGGGCCGGCCCTGGCGGTGGAGGTCGGCGGTGCGGTCGATGATCAGGTCGACGGCGCGGCGGGTGCCCTCGTGGTCGAGGTCTTCGGCCATGAGGTTGCTGCCGCGCCCGGCGTAGACCAGGTGATAGAAACAGACGCGGGGAATGTTCTCCTCGGCCAGGAGGTTGAAGAGGCCTGGGATTTCGCCGACGTTGCGGCGCGTGATGGTGAAGCGGAGGCCTACTTTGATGCCGGCCTTTCGGCAGTTGCGAATGCCGGCGAGGGCGGCCTGGAAGGCGCCGGGGGTGCTGCGAAAGCGGTCGTGAATGTTTTCGAGGCCGTCGAGGGAGACGCCGACGTAGCTGAGGCCGACGGCCCGGAGGCGCTCGGCGGCGGAGGCGGTGATGAGCGTGCCGTTGGTGGAGATGACGGCACGCAGGCCGAGCTTCGTAGCCCGGGCGGCCAAGTCGAAGAGGTCGGGGCGAATGAGCGGCTCGCCGCCGGAAAAGAGGACCACCGGAGCGCCGAAGCGGGCCAGGTCTTCCAGCAGCGTCACGCCCTGCTCGGTGGTCAGTTCGCCGGGATAATTCTGATCGGCGGATTGGGAATAGCAATGGACACAGCGCAGGTTGCAGCGGCGCGTGCAGTTCCAGACGACGACCGGCTTCTTGTCGGCGGAGAATTGGAGCAGGTGGCTGGGCAACTGGCGGCTGGAGCTGCCGTAGCGCAAAACGTCGGAGGGTTCGACAGTGCCGCAATAGAGTTTCGAGATACCGATCATTTCGGCTCCTGAGAATTCAGGCCGAACAGACCACGCACCGTTTCAACCGTGGCCAGAATATCGCTCGTGGTGGCGGTTGCGGAAAGATCGCGGAGATAGGCGATGGGGGAATGGAGAATTTTGCGGCACAGGGAATCGGTAAATTGGGCCAGCTCTTCCTGTTGGCCGTTGCGGAACGGCCCGCCGTATTTTTTGACCTGCAACTGCTGCAAGGCGGCGAAGTGCTGCTGCAACAACTGGATGGTCGGGGCGACCTGGAGGCTGCCGATCCATTTGCCGAACTGCTGGACCTCGTCCTCGACCAGGGCCTCGGCCCGGGGGACTTCCTCGTGACGGCGGTCGAGGCTGCGCTTGACCAGGAGGTCGAGGTCGTCGAGATTGTAGAGAAAGACGTTCGGCAGGTCGCCGACGCGCGGCTCGACGTCGCGCGGGACGGCAATGTCCATAATCAGGAGCGGTTCGCCGCGGCGCGACAGGTGAGTCTTGACCATGTCGTAGGTCAGGACATAGCCCGGCGCGGCGGTGGAGGAGATGACGAGATCGACGTCGGCGAGGACCGCGGGAATCTCTTCCAGGCCGATGGCCTGGGTCTTCAGGGAGGACGGCGGGCGGGCGGGCTTTTCGACGGCGGCGGGGAGTTGACCGGCGTGCAGGCGCAAGATGGCGGGGCAGACGATTTCTTCGTCGCCGTTGGAATCGAGAGTCTCGGCCACAAGTGCGGCCAGGGTCTGAGCGTTCTCGACGGTGCGGTTGGCCACGATCAGGCGGGCGGCGCCGTCGCGGACGAGCCTTCGGGCGGCGCTCTCGGCAGTCTGGCCGGCGCCGATCAGGAGAACCGTCATGCCGGACAGGCGGGAGAACAATTGCTGGACCAGTTCGACCCCGGCTTCGGCGACGCCGGAGGAGCCGCGGCCGAGTTCAGTTTCGGTCAGGACGCGCTTGCCGACGCGAAAGGCCCAGTGCGACAACTTGTTGAGGAAGAAGCGCGACATCTGGGCCTCAACGGCGCGGTGATAGGCGGTCTTGACCTGGCCGAGAATTTCGTGCTCGCCGACCATCTGGGAGTCGAGCGAGGCGGTGACGCGAAAGAGGTGGCGGACGGCGTCGAGGCCGTCGTGGCGATAGAAGACGGAGGCGTCGGCGACGAGCCGGGCCTGTTTGAGGCGAGCGACGTGGTTGAGAATGTAGCCGAGGGCGTCGGCCTGGCCCGCACGGGGGACGAAATAAACCTCGGTGCGGTTGCAGGTGTCGACAATCAGGGCTTCCTCGAAGACCTTCTCGTGGTGAAAAGTCCGCAACAGGCGCAGCGTCAGCTCGGGGCCGAGGGCCAGTTGTTCGCGGACCGCGACCGGGGCGGTCTTGTGGTTCAAACCGAGAACCGAAAATGGCGTCATTTCGCTCATCGCACAAAGATCCACTTTTACCACTGCGCCACGGTCCCGCGAACATGGCGGCAAACACCGCCGCCATGCCACCCGCCATTCTTCAGGCCGATGGTTCGGACATAATGGCGCTGACCACGATAAGAATCGTGATGATAACAAAGCCAATCAGGGCGATAACGGAGATCCGGGACTGGTCCCACTTGCGAACTAATTTTCCGAAAATCGCCACGGCATAGATGAGCCAGGCCGCCAGACCGATGACGATCTTGGCGATGATCTTGGGGGACAGTCCCTCGCCGCCGTGGCCGGCGAGCAGCAAGGGGCCGGCGGCCAGAGCGACGCTCAGGCAGATAAAGCCGGTCAGGAGGGCGTGCCAGGTCATGTGGCCGAGCATGGTCAGCGGGGGCAGGCGGTCGTAGAGAACGCCGAAGTCGTGGCGCTTGAGGCTGCGGCGGACCATGATGAAGAGCAGCCCGCAGACGGCGGCCAGGGCCAGGGCGGTGTAGGAGAGCAAGGCCAGAATAACGTGCAGGCCGCCCCAGAGCGAGGACATTCGCGACATTTCCACGCCGGCGGCTGTGGTCTGGTGCGAGAAGAGCATAGAGGCGGTGTACTGGAAAATGAAGACCACGGCCAGGACGAAAACGCCGGTGCGGCGGTCGCGGGTGATCAGTTCGACCAGGGCGTAAACGGCGGCGATGCTCAGGGCGAGAATGGCGGGAAGCGTGGGCGGCGTGCCCAGGGCCGGGCCGGGACCGGCGGAGCGGAGGACCAGATAGGCGACGTTGAGGAGGACGATCAGGATGAGCCAGGGACTGCGGGCGTCGACCCGGACGCGCAGGGCGAAGACCAGGCCGTGTTCAATCAGGACCGCCAGATAGAGGAGCGGCAAGAGCCAGGTGAGGATGGTTATTGTCAGGTCCATGATTCGTTTCCTGCTTTGAAATTCCTATTTATCTTTCAGCACCTGCGGGATGAGCGCCTGTTGGCCACAACCCCTCACCCGGCCCTGAAGGGCCACCCTCTCCCAAGGGAGAGGGGTGAAGAAGAAGCAACACCCTCACCTTACCCTCTCCCGTCACGGGAGGGGGGCAAGAAACAACAACACCATCTTACGATAGCGGCGGAGGCGGGTCAAATGTCCTTGAACCGGCGAGTGGGCCGGAGTAGGATGAAATTCGGCAGCGCCGCCGAAAACGGGTCGCCTAAGTTTATTAAAGAGATGGACGAATGACGCGGTTTCAACGGATGGAACTCTGGGCCGTCGTGGCGCTGTCGGGCCTGCTGCTGGTGCTGTCGATGGCCGGCTCGTTTTTGGGCGTTCCGCGGGCGGCGGCGCTGTTCAACTCCTGGCCGCTGGTGGTTTTCTGGTTCCTGTTGGCCTTTCTGTTGATCGCCGGGCTGTGGTCGTTCAAGCAGTTGCGGCAACGCCCCGGCTCGCTGATGATGCACCTGGCGGCGCTGCTGGTTCTGGGTGGGGCCATGTGGGGCTCGATCCGGGGCCACGAGGTGGCCAACAATCTGCTGGGCGAAAAGAAAGTCCCCTCAGGCTATGTTCAGATTTCCGAGGGTGAGGCCAACAACCTGATCACCAGCAACGCGGGCGACGTACTCGGCCATCTGCCGTTCAGCCTGGCGCTGAAGAAGTTCGAGATCGAGTATTATCCGCCCAGTTTCAAGCCGACCCTGGAAATCGTCGACCGCCACGAGCGGCAAATGGTCTTGCCGACCGAGGTCGGGCGGAAGTTCGCCGTGACCGATCCGCAGGTCGAGGTCGAGATCACTCGCAGCTATGCCACGCTGATGGTCGGCGAGGACCGCGAGGTCTTCGACGCCGGCGGCGCGCCGCGGAATCCGGCGCTGAAGTTGCGGCTGAACTGGCCGAGCGGCCAAACAGAGTTCCGGTACATCATAGCGCGTTTTCCCGAGTTCGGCCAGAAAGACGACGGGCTGCGGTTCTCCTTCCTCTGGCCCGAACCGAGGCCAAAGCAATTCACGAGCAGCGTGATCGTCAACGGGAATAATGGCCACGCGGTCTCCGGGACCATCTCCGTCAACCATCCTATGCACTACAATGGTTATCATTTTTATCAGAGCGACTGCGGCGAGGATCCGGAGACAGGGACGCCGTACACGGTCCTGTCGGTTACGTCCGATTCGGGGCTGCCGGCGGTCCTGGCCGGGTTTATCCTGTTGATGGGCGGGGCGGTCTGGCATTGCTGGGCGCGGCCGGCGTGGGCTTTCTTCACGAGACGGAGGGGCGATGGCGATTAAGTTCACCCTGCTCGGCGGCCTGATTTACCTGGCCATGACCTGCTATCTGGCGGCGGCGGTGCTGCTGGCCGCGCGGCGGAAAGGCTTGGGCCAAGGGGTTTATTTCCTGGGGTTCGTGGTGATGATCGCGGCCTTCGTGGTCCGTTGGAGCGAGGTGGAGCACGCGCCGCTGCAGAACATGTTTGAGGTGTTCCTCTGCCTGGGGATGCTGATTTACCCGATCTCGTGGTTTTGCCGGCGGTTTCTGCGGGTGGGCGGCGAGGCGGCCGACGCGGGGTTCATCGGCGTGCTGGTGCTGGCGCCGGCGGGCTTTGTTTTTTCGGCCAGCCCGGAAAAGCTGCCCCCGGCGCTGCAGAGTCCGCTCTTCGTGCCGCACGTCGCGGCCTACATGCTTTCATATATTATTCTGGCCAAAGCGGCGGTGCAGGCGATTGCGGTGCTCGTGGGCCGGCGGCAGAGCGACGTCGAACTGGTCTCTTACGAGCAAGGCGCCTACCGGATCGCCAAGCTGGGCTTTCCGCTGCTGACCATCGGCCTGGTGCTGGGGGCCTGGTGGGCGAAGCTGGCCTGGGGCGACTTCTGGAGCTGGGATCCGAAGGAATTGTGGTCGCTGGTGTCGTGGCTGGTCTTCCTGGGATATTTCCATGTGCGACACATGTTCGGCACGAAGTATCCGCGGCTTAATGCGGCGCTGGTGACGGCCGGATTAGCGGCGATTCTGATGACGCTGTTTGTGGTGAACCTGGCCCGGATATTTGCGGGGCTGCATAGTTATGCCTAAACCTATCGTGGTGGAATACAAACTGAGTTGGTTCGCCCGTGAAACCAGCGGCATTTGGCGCCTCGACGAGGCTTACCCTTCGCCGGCCAAGCCTCGCGCCGGGAAGTGATATAGCCGGGATGTCGGACGTACGAACTTGCCCTTCGGCCAGGAAAGACGACGGCGGATAGTCCTCCTTATCTGAACCATTTTGGAAGACTGCCCGATTTCTTGCCTCTTCCCCATAACGTTAATGCACCCCCAACGGCGCGCGGTCTTGATTCACGGGGCTGCATCTGGTACAAGTATTAGTTCCAGGCTTCCTTCCGGTGGGGTGCGCCAACGTCCGGGATGTGCCAGGCGGTAGGGGTGACGGATGGCAAAAGAGGAAAGACTGTTCCTGAGCGGCAATGAGGCGGTCGCCTTGGCGGCGCGTCGGGCCGGCGTAGCGCTTGGCGCCGGCTACCCCGGCACGCCCTCCACGGAAATCCTCGAACGCTTCTCCGACCTCGGCGGCTGCGCCCAGTGGTCGCCCAACGAGAAGGTCGCCTTCGAGGTCGCCCTCGGGGCGGCCTTCGGCGGCGCCCGGGCGGTCGTGACCATGAAACACGTCGGCCTCAACGTGGCGGCCGACCCGTTCTTCACCGCCGCCTACACGGGCGTCTCGGGCGCCTTGGTCGTGGTCTCTGCCGACGACCCCGGCTTGGCCTCGAGCCAGAACGAGCAGGACAACCGCCGCTATGCCGTGGCCGCCGGCGTGCCGATGCTCGAACCCGCCGACTCCCAGGACGCTTTCGACTACTTTCTGGCGGCGATCGAACTCTCCGAGCGCTGGGGCCTCCCGGTGCTGCTCCGCATGACGACCCGCGTTTGTCACAGCAAAACCGTGGTGTGGCCGCGTGCCGCCCCTTCGCCCCCCGGCGTGCCGCACTTCGAGCGCGATATCGTCGGGCGAGTCATGATTCCCAAATATGCTCGCCTCGCCCACCGGCGACTCCGCCGGAAACTCGCCGAAATTGCCGCCTGGAACGAAACTTCGCCCGTGAACAACCTTCTGGCGGGCGACCAGGCCCTCGGCCTCATTTCCTCCGGCATCGCCTTCATGCATGCCCGCGAAGCCGCGCCGCAGGCGGCCATGCTCAAGCTCGGCCTGACCTATCCACTGCCCCTCGAACAGATCCGCCGCTTTGTGGCCGGAGTTGATCGCTGCCTCGTGATCGAGGAAGGCGAGCCCTATCTCGTCGATGCGCTTCGCGCCGCCGGGATTACGGTCGAGGGCAAACCAGATGTGTTTCGCTTCGACGAGTTGAACGTCTCCCGCGTGCGCAAAATCATGGCTGGGGACGTGGCGCCGGAGGCAGCCGCCCCGGCCGAGCGCCCGCCACAGCTTTGCCCGGGCTGCCCGCACCGGGCCGTCTTCGAGACGCTCTCGAAGCTCCAGTGCATCGTCGCCGGAGACATCGGCTGCTACACCCTCGGTGTTCTCCCGCCCTTCGAGGCCCTGGACACCTGCGTCTGCATGGGCGCGAGCATCGGCGTCGGCCTCGGCCTGCGCCATGTCCTGCCTGCGGCCCAGGCCCGACGCGTCGTCAGTGTCATCGGCGACAGCACCTTCGTCCACAGCGGCCTCACCGGCCTCGTCGAAATGATCTACAACCCGCCGGCGACCGGCCACGTCCTGGTCATTCTGGACAACAACACCACCGCCATGACCGGCCTGCAGGAGCATCCCGGAACCGGCCGGACGCTCGATCACCGGCCCACGGGCCGCGTGGTCTTCGAGGACGTGGCCCGCGCGCTGGGTCTGAACCGGGTCTTCGTCGTCGATCCTCTGGCGGATCGGGCGGCCTTCGAGAAGCTGATCGTCGAGGGCCTGGCGGCGGGCGAGCCGTCAGTCGTCATTGTCCGCCGACCGTGCTTGCTGATCGCAGAGAAGCACCGTGAGCGTCAGCAAGCCGCCACCGAAAGGAGCGGGACGGAATGACCGACCAGGTGACCAATGTGATTATCGCCGGCCTCGGCGGCCAGGGCGTGCTCACGGCCGCCGACATCCTGGCCGAAGCGGCTTTTCGCGCGGGCCGCGAGGTCAAAAAGGGCGAACTGCACGGCATGAGCCAGCGCGGCGGCTCGGTCACGAGCGACGTGCGCTTTGGCGTGCGGGTTTTCAGTCCGATGGTGACCGCCGGCGAGGCTGATTACCTGGTGGTGCTGGCCGCGGAGCAGGTGGCGAACAACCGCATCTGGTTGAAAGCCGGAGGCACGCTCATTGCCCCGGAGACCGTGGACGAAAGCGTGCTGCCTGATAAACGCACCTTGAATGTCGCCTTGCTGGGGGTGTTGAGCGTCTACCTGGACCTCGGCGTGACCTTATGGCAGGACGCCATCCGCGGCCACCAGGCCCCGCGATTCCACGAAGCCAATCTACAATCGTTCGATCTGGGCCGTGCGGCAGGGCGCCGGGCGCGTGGTGCGTGACGCCCGGCCGCTCTACTTATAGCGCGTCATGGCCACGCAGGCATTGCAACTGCCGAACCCGAAGGAGTTGGACAGCACGTTATCGATCCGTGCGGCGCGGGCCTGGTTAGGAACATAGTCCAAATCACACTCCGGGTCTTTTTCCCGGTAGTTGATGGTCGGCGGAATGAGGCCGCTCTGGATCGTCAGGCAGCAGACGCCCGCCTCAATCGCCCCGGCGGCGCCAATGGCGTGCCCGATCATGGACTTCGTGGAGGAGATCGGAATGGCCCGGGCGTATTCGCCGAAGAGTGCTTTGATGGCCCGGGTCTCCGCCACGTCGCCGGCCACCGTCGACGTGCCATGGGCATTGATGTAATGGATGTCTTTTAAGTCCAGCCCGGCGTCCTGAACGGCCGCGAACATGACGTCGGCGACATCGTGTCCGTCTTCGACCGGCAGGACCATATTATAGGCGCCGGAGTTGTTGCCGTAGCCGGCCACTTCGGCGTAGATGGTGGCGCCGCGGTGGAGGGCGTGGGACAGTTCCTCCAGAATCAGTATGGCGGCGCCTTCGCCCAGGACCATGCCGTCGCGGCCCTTGTCAAAAGGACGACTGGCTTCCTGGGGGGCGTCGTTTCTCTGGGATACCGCGCGGAGCGAACAATAGGCCCCGAAAGTGAACCGCGTCAGCGGCGCTTCGGCCCCACCCGCAAAAGCGAGGTCCATGCCGCCGGCGGCGATTTTCCTGAAACTCTCGCCCACGGCAATGGTTCCCGAAGCGCAGGCCGCGCAGATGGTCATGTTGGGTCCCCGCAGACCGAACTCAATGGCGATATGTCCGGAGACCGCGTTGGGCGTGATCCGCGGGACACACTGAGGGCTCAGCCGGTCGAGGCCTCTCTCGCACGCCCGTTCAATCTGATCCTCATGGAAGAGCACCCCCCCCAGCCCGGAGCCGAGGATACAGCCGATGCGTTTCGGGTCCTCGCCGTCGAGGTTCAAGCCCGAGTCCAGGAGAGCCAGTCGCGCGGCCGCCAGACCTAAGTGTACAAACCGATCCGCTTTTCTGACGACGGTTGGGGCCATGAACCGGGCGGGGTCGAAATCGTAAATGGAGCCGGCAATCTTGCAGTTAAGAGCCGAAGTGTCGAAGTGCTTCAACACGGACACCCCGGAGATGCCCTTGACATTAGCTTGCCAGAAGGCTTCCTTTCCTATGCCGTTGGGGGCGACTATTCCCAGACCGGTTACGACCACGCGGCGTTTGCTCATCTGGCGTCTCCAAGGTTGCGCCGATTTTACAGCAATTCGGGGTCTTGGCAATCCGAAAACAAAAAACTTGAACGGAGCCGGCGTTAAGAGATAATCAGCAAGCAGAGGAGTAAAATCGTTGCAGGCCAAGCCGTAGGAGAGATTTCCGGCGATGACAATTCGCGTCCCAATCCAGGGCCGTCCGCATCAGGTTCCCGGCAACCTGGTCCGCGTGCTGCGCCGGCACGCTGAAGAACGGCCGGAGCGGACGGCCTTTGTGCAGCTCGTTGACGGCCCGTCCGAGTACCCGAGCCTGACCTTCGCCCAACTGGATCGGCGAGCCAGGGCCGTTGCCACGCACTTGCAGGACCTGGGCCTGGCTGGTCAGCACGTGCTGCTGGCCTATCCGCCCGGCCTCGACTTCATCACGGCCTTTTTCGGCTGCCTGTATGCCGGTTGCGTGGCCGTGCCGACTTACCCGCCGCATCGCCACCGGGGCGGTGAGCGCTTCCAGGCCATCGCCGCCGATGCCGAGTCCCGCGTGGCCCTGAGCACCGCCTCGGCCGCAGAGCAGTTCCAGACCATGACCGAGGTGAAGCAGAGCGGCCCAGCGGCCACTAACTCCCGGATCCTGTGGCTTGCCACCGACGAGATTCCCGACGCCCTGGCCGAGCGCTGGCAAGAACCGCCCCTTGCCGCCGACGCGCTGACCATGCTCCAGTACACCTCCGGTTCGACCAGCCAGCCTAAGGGCGTCATGATCAGCCAGGCGAACCTCATGGCTAACATTCGCGCCATCCATCAGGCTTTCGACGTACGGGACGAAGACAGCGCGGTGTTCTGGCTGCCCATGTACCATGACATGGGGCTGGTGGGCGGCGTCCTGGTTCCGGCGTTTGCCGGCGACAGGAGCGTCTTCATCTCGCCGGCCACGGTACTCCAGAATCCCATCACCTGGCTGGCCGCCATTAGCAAGTACCGGGCCACCATCTCCGGCGGGCCCAACTTCGCCTACGATCTTTGTGTCCGCAAGATCACCGCCGAGCAGCGAGCCACCCTTGATCTCTCCTGCTGGACCCTGGCCTTCGCCGGCGCCGAACCCGTTGACCCCGCAACGCTCGAACGCTTCGCCGCCACGTTCGCGCCCTGTGGTTTCAACCCCGGCGCCTTTTATCCCAGCTACGGTCTGGCGGAGGCCACGCTCATGGTCAGCGGGCCGCGGCGCGGCCAGGGCGCAATCGTCGGGGCCTTCGACGACACAGCGCTGGCCGAGAACCGCGTCAAGCCCGTGCCCGGCGACGCGCCGCAAGCTCGTCGCCTGGTGGCCTGCGGAGCGCCCGTCGATGCGCTGCGCGTGGAGATCGTCGACGCGCACACCCGCACGGCGACCGCCGCCGGCCGCGTCGGTGAAATCTGGGTGGCCGGAGCGTCGGTCGGGCTGGGGTACTGGCACAAGCCCGACCAGACCCGCCATTCCTTCCAGGCCCGCCTGAGCGACACGGGGGCAGGTCCGTTCCTGCGGACCGGCGATCTGGGATTCATGCGCGAGGGCCAGCTCTACGTCACCGGCCGGCGGGACGACCTGATCATCGTCCGTGGCCAGAACCGCTATCCGCAGGATATCGAGGCCACGGCCCGCAACAGTCACCCGCTATTGGCCGCCAATTATGGGGCCGCTTTCGTGGCCGACGACCATGCCCGCCAGCATCTCGTTCTGGTGCATGAGGCCACGCGCAAAGGAGAAGTTGATTTCGCGCCGGTGCTGGAGGCGGTTCGCCGGGCAGTGCTTGATGAGCATGGCCTGGCCCTGGACATGATCGTGCTGGTGCGTTGCGGTACGATTCCCAAGACCTCCAGCGGCAAGATCCAGCGCCATGCCTGCCGCGCGGCGTTCCTGGCCGGCGAACTCAAGGCCCTGGCCGAATACCGCGTCCTGCCCGCCGCCAGCGCCGACTCCGTCGCCGCCGTCCACCCCAGTGCTGAAAATGCGGGGGCCGCACTGGCTCCTCCCGCGGCGCATTCTTCGCCGGCCGACGCACTGGACGCCGTTTACCGTCACGCCCGCGCCTTGGCCGGCGCGGCTTTGCCCGACCTGACGCCGGACACGCCACTCACCGCCCTGGGCTTGGATTCGCTGCAGCGCCTGGACCTCGCCGCCGCGTTGGAGAAGACCTTCGCCGGCCACCTGCCCGACACGGTGTTCAGCCAGGCCCGGACGCTGGAGGATCTGGCCGAGGCGGTGCATGAGCATCTGATCGCCGGTTCCAGACCCGACGTCCCCACCGGCCAAATCCCGCCCGAACACTACGATTTTACCCAGTTTCCCGAGTACGGCGATCTGAAGCGCCAGGAACGCCTGTTGCGAGTGGTGGCCGGCGACAACCCGTATTTCCGCGTCGACCAGGGCGGCGCCGGCAGCGCCGCCTGTATCGCGGGGCGTCAGATCGTCAACTTCAGCGTCTATGACTACATCGGCCTGGCTCACAATCCGGAGGTCGCTGCCGCCGCCAAGGCCGCCATCGACCGCTATGGCACCAGCGCCGGCGCCAGCCGCCTGGTCTCCGGCGAGAAGCAGGTGCATCGCGATCTGGAGCAGGCACTGGCGGCGTTCCTGGGCACCCCGGCCGCAATCGTGTTCGTCTCCGGTCACGCCACCAACGTCACGACCATCGGCCACCTGCTGGGGCCGAGCGATCTGATCCTCCACGATAGCCTGGCCCACAACTCGATTACCCAGGGCGCCGCCCTGTCCGGCGCTACCCGCCGCGCTTTTGCCCACAACGACTGGCAGGCCCTGGACGCGCTGCTCTCGGACGTGCGTCATAGCTATCGCCGGGTGCTGATCGCGATCGAGGGCGCGTATAGCATGGACGGCGACTTTCCTGACCTTCCACGCTTCGTGGAACTGAAGAAGAAGCACAAGACGCTGTTGCTGGTCGACGAGGCGCACTCACTGGGAACCATGGGGGCGACCGGTCGGGGCCTCGGCGAGCACTGGAGTGTGGCGCGGGCCGACGTCGACCTGTGGATGGGCACGCTTTCCAAGTCGCTGGCCAGTTGCGGCGGGTACATCGCCGGCTCGGCCGAGATGGTCGAATACCTCAAGTATACCGCCCCGGGGTTCGTCTACAGCGTCGGCCTGTCCCCGCCCAACGCGGCGGCGGCTTTGGCCGCTCTGACGATCCTGCAGCGTGAGCCGCAGCGTGTGGTCCGGCTGCGTGAACTGGCGGCGCTGTTCCTGAAGGCGGCCCGGGAGCGCGGACTGAACACCGGTTCCTCCGGCGGTACGCCCGTAGTTCCGGTGATCGTCGGCAGCTCGGTCAAGAGCCTGCGCCTGGCGCGGGCCCTGTTTGAATGCGGCATCAACGTTCACCCGATTCTGTACCCTGCGGTGGCCGAACACTCCGCCCGACTGCGTTTCTTCATCACCACCAATCACAGCGCGGAGCAGATCAACGCCACGGTCCTGGCCCTGGCCGACGAACTGGCCAGGCTGTAGCGCCGCCGGCGAGCATCGGCGTCTGGTTTTGAGGTGGGCAGCATGTATCCAGAAGGGCGGGTACCCGCCCTATCCGTCGCTACCAGTAGTGATTCCGATAGAGGAAATCATGGAGGAGGTGGGCTTGTAGGGGGCGGCGGGCCTTGTTTCTCGGGATCCTCCTTGCAGCCACTCGCATTCGTCACCAGCATCAGCAACGTAAGAAGCAATAGAAAACAGTTCAAATAATTGATGAAACGCTTCTTCACGGTCTACTCCTTTATCCTCTACTGCCCCATGCGTGGCGTGGATGATCTGCGCAACAAGTAGTCAAGTTCCTCAAAAGGGGTTGCCGGTATTAACAACCCACTGGTTGACCTGATTCCGCACTTTCTCGTCAAGCTTGCCGTAAAAAGCTCTGGCGGCAGCATCGCCTGCGCATGAACCGCAGAAGTATCCACCAATTCCACCGGCTACCCCACCGACGAATGCCCCAACAGGAATAGTGATCTCGTCAAATAATACTACACCCACTACAGCCCCTATTCCTCCACCGGCCCAGGCCCCCCCGGCTGCCCCGGCCCAGGCGCCCGCAATTCCCCCGCCGCTACTGGCTAGGGCGATGTAGCACTCGCGGCGAGAGATGCTGCCGCGCTGGTAATCGCGGACATGGCCGTACATCTCGTTCGCATCCATCGCGATGGCCACAGCGAGACCAATTGGGCCGGCGCATCTAGCCAAGCAACGGCCCGCACCCCGCAGTGACAGTTTCGAGGCGACTGCGACAAGGCGCGATCCGAACAATCGCCCGAAAACTCTGGAGCGAGCGGAACCGCCTAGCCAATTTTGCATCCGCGCTTGTAGAATCCGGTCGAACCTATCTAAGTGTCGGACACTCCAAGCCCTTATTTGCAGATTTCTCGTACGAGAAGCCACGTTTTTAAGCAATTTTTCAATCGACATTGGACCAGACCGCGCCCGAAGGGTTATCGGGTCTCGGATGGTGTACCTGCCCGTACGGAGGTTGATGTCGTGGACCTCCGCCAGTTGCAGAATGGAAAGTCCCTGCTCTTTCTGAAAGTGGGAAATATCACGAGCCAGAGTCTTGCCTTCTCCTCCCGCATTACGTAAAGCCCTGAGCCTATCGGCAAGCCATTTGCGCGACATCTGCTTTCCGGAGATTGTTTGTCCCAGATGCGGCATTCCCTTTCCATAATGGGCTTTGGCTTCAATAATCTTAAGATCGACGATCTGTCCAGCAGGATTGCGCTTGAGGGCAAATAGATCGATGCCGTGATTGCCGGGAAGCTTGATATTCTGCATTTTGTAACCACGGAGTTCCATTGTGTTGCGAATCAAATCCTCCCCGAATCCTTCGACGTTTTTTCTCCATACGGCCGACGTTCGCACTGGATTGGTTACGACGACCGGGTGATCCACGGGGGGACATACGGGCATGGCCACACCCTGAGCCAGGACCAAACTGGCGTTGGCCAGGAGCAGCCCAACTGAAATCCAAAGGGCGTTACGCCTCATTTTCCCATTCCGCGAAGGATCCGAAGCTTCGTTGCCTCAACCTTCTCATGCACAGTATCGCTTTCTTCGCACTTGTCGAATTGGTCCTGCCAGGCTGCTGTGAATTGTTGCAGGGTGTAGGGAGCAAGGCGTGTTTCGTCAATCCCGACGAGGCTCTTAATTTTGTCGAATGGCTTTCCGCTACTCTCTTTAACCTTCGCTATCCGGTCTAACACCCAGCGATTGTAATTCCATTCACGTAGTTGCGCAAGCTGCATCAGTTGTCGATCTAGTCGCTCTTGCTCGGTCCCATTGTCGGTGATGGCGGGGGTAACAGCAGCCTCAAGGTACGGGGCCAGATCGCGAGAAATGCGGGTGCCATCTTCCACAAGGTCAACGATTTCCGTGTTGGCAGCATAAATCTTATCGACGGGACAGTCCGCCGAATGTGCTTTGAAGTCGGCTACTCGTTTGCGCCAGTCTAGCAGTCGAGGCCGGCAGTCATCTTGGTACAGAGCAGCCAAGACTTCTTTCTGAGCCGAATCGTAATCTTCTCTAACAGACTTCCATCGTTTCCAGAAGGAGGCCTGGTCTTCCTGGGATTGGTCCGGCGTCGATGCGACGCGTCTCACCTGGCTGTTCAACTCCGACTCGACCTCGTGCAAGAGTGTTGCCCGAGCCGCACTGGGCGTGTCGGACTGCTTGGCCGCCGACAGCAGCATCTCGCTGTCGGCGAAAGGATCCTCGGCTTTGGCTTGCTTTTTGACTGGGAAGAGCGCCTCTCCTGCATCCGTGTGGGCTTGACGTGCCTCACTAAGTAGTATCAGTGGCAGAAACGGAATAAGGGTGGCGGCCCGTTCGTGTATGTCGGTGGCCAGTGCCATGTCTTCTTCGCTATTCTCTTTCGTGGCTTTGGCGACGAATTGCAGGCAGGCCTGAAAAACAGCGTAATCAGCAGGATTCATTCGCATTGCCGCCAGCAGGGCGTCATAAGCGTCCTGCATCTTGCCTGCTTGAAGGTAATCGCGAACTAGGACCAGTGCGCGGCTTGCGTCAGGCGCCTCTTGCACCTTCCCTGCTTTAAGCTCTTGGCGAAGTTGCGAAATCTCCTGGCCGACATCGGTAGCGTCCCGCATCTTCAAGGCTTTAAGCTCTTCGCGAATGCTGGAAAGCGTCTGGCCGACATCTGAGGGAACGGGTGTGGCCGATGCGGCAGCGTCCCGCATCTTCGAGGCTTTAATCTCTTGGCGAATGAGAGATAGCTCCTGGCCGACATCAACACGCGGACGCATAAGCCAGTTGAGTCCGATGCCTGCGCCGAGGCCGACAAGAAGGCAAAGAAGAAGTTGTATCGTAGTTTTCATACGTGTCTCCTAGTTTTTTGAGCAAGCCCATCACAGTATAAGGCGCAAGGGTAACAGAACTGGTCATGGCCATCTGCTCCGCCTCGGTGATTTGATTTGTCCAAAATCGTAGCCAGGAAGTCATTTCTAGGCAACAAGAAAACTGCAAGCCAAAGCGCTAGGCATCCCCCCAAGTCGATGCTCGATGGTCGACAGTTCCGCCCCGCAGACCCGGCACAGCCGGTACCGGCGCGCAAACGCTTGGCGACTTTTCTCTTGTTCCAATCGGATTTGGTTTGATATTGTGTCACATAACCGCGTGGGGGAACTCGGTCGCTCCGCGACCTGAACCACTCCCCTACGAATTATCCACTGGCTATCGAACCAGGAGGCTTGCCGTGAGTCCAATCGTCTTGATGGGTTTGCATGCGATCACAACTCGTACCAACCTGAGCTCGGGCTTGTCTCACCCCAACGACATGAATGCTGCCAAGGAGATGTTCATGTTGCTTCATCAGGCTGGCGAGATTCTCCTGGCTGACGAGATTGAGTCCTGGGCAGTATGTAATGACTGGAAGCCAAAGGATGCTCAGGAGCTTGGGCAGTTGGGAGCCCAGATCGGCCTAGGTAAGAAGCCTCGCATCACGGGTGGCCCTTGGTGGAACGTGGGCATCATTGCTCGTTTTCAGTCAGAGGCCGGCGAAGACGAAACCGATCCAGCGAAACCTGGAAAGGATATCCCATGAAAGAGGTCCTGATGTGGTTCACCCTTCTGGCGTTGCTGACCGCCGCGGGCTGTGCCCAAGACACAACGCGGCAGCCATTGACCAGCGTGCAGAGCAGCGAGCCGAGCCAGGCGGCGCCGGTCGAGGTCAGGATCGAAACTCGTCCGCTATTCATCATCGAGCGGAGCAAGAACGCCAACACCGTGCATTACGACGCGCGCCTGGCCGACGGCCAACTGGACCCCAAGGAACCGGTGATCGCCTACTATATTATGCTGGCCGAGGACGGCCGCCGGCAGGAACTCAACCCGATTGAGAAGGCGATGGCCTACGGTTTCGCCATCAAACCGGACTCGTCGGGCCGCGGGTACAGAATGACCCTGGTCGCCGCGCCCCAGCAGTCGATTCTCGTGAAGCAGGAGGGCAGCGCTGTCCGGGCCGAGGTGGTAATCGCCGGCCAGCCGGCCGTGCTCGAGAAGATGTACATCAGTGCCTCTGACGGTTCACCCTGGCCGCAAGTCCTCTATATCGAGTTATACGGTAAAGACCTGCGGACGGGAGAGCAGCGTATTGAAAGAATCAGTCCGCAGTGACCCCTTCGCCGGGCCACGAAACAGCCGAACGCCAGGCGTAGCCTTTCGGTCAGAGCCAGCCCGCCTGGCGATACCACTGGGCCGTTTCGCGCAGCCGCTCGGCCAGGGGGGCCGCAGGTGCCCAACCCAATTGCGTGCGGACTTTGACGGACGAGCACGTCCACGACCCGGCCAGGGCCTCGGCGATCTTGTCGCTGTTGACCCACCCGGGTTGCCGCCGGATTCGCCCCAGCGCGTCGCCGCAAAGGCCGACCAGGCGCATAAGCGGCCGGGGCAGTCGCACAACGGCGGCGCGGTTCCGGCCCAGGGCGACGGCCAGGGCTATCCCTAGTTCGGCATAGGTCGGCGTGTCTTCGGACGCGATAAAGTAGACGCCCTGGCCGGGCGCTGCGCCAGGGTGCAGCCGTTCGCCCTGCTCGGCGACCAGGAGCAGGCCCTCGACCAGATCGGCCACGTGAATCAGCGAAAAACGAAAGTCGCCCCGGCCGGGCACGACGTGAATCCCCCGGCGGGCGATGGGCCGGAACATTTCCAGCACGCCCGGGTCGCCGGGACCAAAGACAATCGGCGGGCGCACGATGCTGATCGGTACACCCGCGGCATACCTGGCCGCCGCCTGTTCTCCGGCCAGTTTGCTGCGCCCGTAGGCGGAAACGGTGGTCGGCGAATCGCCTTCCACGCGCGGTCGGCCGGCAGCGCTCGGTCCCGCGGCAGCCAGCGAGGAGACCACGACCAAAACGGGCGGGGCGGCGCGGCCGGCACAGGCGGTCGCGACGGCTTCGACGCCGCCGGCGTTCACGCGCCCGAAATCGTCAGTCCGCAGCGCCTTCAGCAACCCGGCCAGGTGGAACACGATACCGGCTTGCGACCTTTCCAAGGCCCGTTCCATAGCGGCCCGATCGGTCACGTCGCCGATGAGTAGCTGGACGCCGGCCGCCCGCAGTTCGTCGCTGCGCGAGGCGGCCCGCACCAGGCAGGAGACCCGGCGGCCGCGCTCGACCAGCCGCTGCACCAGGTGCCGCCCGATAAAACCACTGGCCCCGGTGACCAGCACAGATTGCGGCGCCTCGGCTTTCATGCTCGTATCTCCGTCGGGCGGCTCTTGATCGACAACCATCATTCCCGCCGGGATTATACGCGGATCTCCAGCCAGAGCCAACACTTGCGAGAGGGCGGGCGGTTCCGGGCATCCGAATAGGGCTTGCTCCAAAACGGGATTCAGCGATAATTAAGAAGAGACGCTCGACCAGGGTCGCGGACGATAACCCTATGCCTGAATCTGTCTGGAACGGAACAGTGATGAACGATGTCGAAATCGTTGCGGTGGACGGCGGCCCGCCACTCAAGGATTTCATCGACCTGCCCTGGAGAGTATACGCGGAGTACCCCAGGTGGGTGCCCCCTCTCAAGAAAGAAGTGCGGCGGTTGCTGGACTGCGACCGGCACCCTTTTTGGGCGTCGGCCGAACGCCAGCTCTTTCTGGCCCGGCGTGGTTCGCAGACGGTGGGCCGGATCGCGGGCATTATCGACCATCGATATAATGAGCTACATAATGAAGATATGGGCATTTGGGGCTTTTTCGAATGCATGGATGATGCGGTGGCGGCCGGGGCGCTGTTCTCGGCCGTGGAAACGTGGGTTCGCCAGAAGGGCATGTCCTTCGTAAGAGGGCCGCTCAACCCATCGACCAATTACGAGGTGGGGTTGCTCACCGAGGGCTTCGATTATCCGCCGGCGTTGATGATGGCCTACAACCCGCCGTATTACACCGGACTGGTCGAATCGTGCGGTTTCACCAAAGAGAAGGACCTGGGGGCTTTTCTGATCGCCGGCGATTACCGGCTGCCTGAGTGGCTGGATCGTCTGGCCGAGCGGATCGCCCAAAAAAAAGGAGTCTGCCTGCGTAAGTTTAATCCTAAGGAGGAGAACGCCGAGTTCGCCCGGATCCGGGAAATCTACAATGACTCCTGGTCGAGCAACTGGGGCTTCGTTCCTCTGAGCGAGGACGAGATGCGGGACATTCAGAAGAGCGTGATGGCCTTCGCGGATCCGGACCTGGCGTTTTTCGTCGAGTATGAAGGCGACCCGGCGGCGGTCTGTGTGATCTTCCCCGACATCAACCCGTTGCTCAAGCGCCTGAACGGACGGATTGGCCTGCTGGGCGTGCTGAAGGCGCTCCTGTATCAGCGGGAGATCACGGGCTTGCGGTGTTTGATTTTTGGTGTCAAGGACGCCTACCGGCAAATGGGGCTGCCCCTGTTGGCGATCCACCACATCTTTGAGGTGGTCCGGCAAAAGAAGAAATACCGTTCTCTGGAGATGGGCTGGACCCTGGAGGACAACGAGGCGGTCAACACGCTGCTCGAGGACGCGGGCGCCAAGCCGTACAAGAAATATCGTATCTTCAGAAAGTCTTTGTGATTTCACCAACGGGGAACGCATGGCGTTGAAACGAGGTCTGGGCGTGTCGGCAGAAGAGCAGAATCCCATCATCGCTTTTGTCTGGAGGCCGGAGGAGCTAAGCCGGCCTGTGACCCAGATGGCACAGCGCACGGGGAGCAGGGCCATCTTCGATTGTTCCCTGTTGGCGGAGGAGGCACTGCTTTCTTTCCTGCAACAGGCCGGTCCAACCGGTCCCGTCAGCGATATCAAGATTTCCGCCTCGGCCCTGATGAATCCAGATGTGGAACCACACCTGAGGGCCAGCGAGGTCCGCAACCTCTGGGTGGAATGCCCGTCCTCGTCTCCCTCGGGAGATCCTGCCGCCCTTTTCCAGCGACTGCGGACCTTGTCGGAAAACTACAACTGCTTTCCGATCATCGGGGACGTGTCTCTCCTGGCGGCGCTGGCGAAGGATAGCGCAGGCCTCGGGCGCCTTGTTTTGAAGGGCTGCGAGGCCGCAGGCTTCGTGAGCGGCGAGACGACCCTGGTGCTCTATTCGATGGCTCGCGAGATGCTCCGCGCGTCCGCGACACCTCTGGACATCATGATCTGGGGCGGCCTCTGGACTCCCGAGGCGGCCGCAGCCTTCCTGTCCACCGGCGCCGCCGGCCTCGTCTTCGAGAGTGTCCACTGGCTGACGGACCTGGTGGCCATCGACGATCACCAGCGCCGGCAACTGGCCAGGCTCCGCGTGGATTCCACCGTTCTGGTTGGTCTGGACCTGCGAGTTCCTTGTCGCCTTTTCAACAGGGGCAACTCGCTGGCGTTCAAGGAGATCAGAGCGCTCGAAGACGTGTTGTGCGTCGCCGAGATCACGGATGAAAGCCGCCGGTCCTTCGTCCGCCAGGTACAGGATCGGGCCTTGCCGCCTCTGGCGAGCCATTTCACGCCGGGCGAGGTCATCCCCCTGGGTGTGGAGGCGGCCTTTGCGGCTGCGTTTGCCGAGCGTTTCGGGACCGCCACCGAGACGGCCGTGACAGCGTTTATGGCGGAGATTCGCAATTTATGCAGCGCGGCGGAGGGGAAGAAAGATTGCTTCCTGGACAGCCCGGTCGCCGGCGAGATGGGCCTGAAGTACCCGTTCATCCAGGGGGCCATGTCCTGTATCACGGATGTTCCGGAATTTGCCTTAAAGGTGGCCGAAGCCGGCGGCTTGCCGACCATCGCCCTGGGCCTGATGGATGCTCAGACCCGTGATCGCAGGCTGGGACACTTGCCGGAGATCATGGGCGGGCGTCCTTATGCGGTGAACGTCGTGTCTTTGGCCGAGAACCCGTTCCGGGAGACGCATCTGGCCTGGATCAAGGAACACCGGCCGCGTTTTGTCTGGATCGCCGGCGGGGACCTCTCGCCCATAAAAGAATTGCTGGCCTGCGGCATAGAGGTCGCGTACATCGCCCCAGATGAAGCCCTGCTCGAACTGGCCTTGGAAGCCGGCGTCCGGTATGTGGTCTGCGAAGGGTTTGAGGCGGGCGGCCACGTGGGGCAGCACAGCACCCTCACCCTGGCGCAAATGGTGTTGGACCTCAAGCGGCGCAAGCCGGCCCTGTTCCAGGATTGCCGCGTGATCCTGGCCGGAGGCATCTTCAATCGGGAAACCGCCTTTATGGCCGCCTTGCTCGGGGCGGACGCCGTCCAGATGGGCACCGCCTATCTGGCCACGGAGGAGATCGTTGAAACGGGCGCCCTGTCGGCATTCTATCGGCGGATGATCGTGGAATCGCCGCCCGGGGGAACCGTCGTTTCGGGCCAAAGCACCGGACTTCGTGTGCGCTCCTTGAGAACCCCGAAAGTCGCGGCCGTTCTAGCGCTGGAGCGGCAGTTCGCCGCGGGCCACCAGGATGAGCAATCCTTCCGGACGAAAATGGAAGAAATGACCGCGGGGAGCCTCTTCGCCGCGGCCCGAGGCGTGGACCGGTCCAGCGGGCGGCCTCTCGACGAGCAGGCTTGTCTGGAACGCGGACAATTCATGAGCGGCGCTTGCGCCGGCCTGCTCGGCAATGTCCGGAATCTGGAGTCCTTTCACCGCGAGGTGGCCGCCGGCCCGCTTTTGCTACATCAGTCCTTTGCGGCAGCGAGCAGAGGAACCGCCGAACCTTCACACGCCGCGCCGCCGGCCGTGGCGCCTCCAAAGCCCGGAGTTGCCTATGTCCGCCGGCCAGTCGCCCCCAGCCAAGACGGTCACGAAAGGATTGCCATCACCGGGATGAGCATTCTAAATGCCCTGGGGAGCAGTCCGGAGGACGTCTGGGCGGCCGGCTTGGCCATGAAGAGTGGAATTACCACGGTACCCTCTTCCCGGTGGGATCACGGGCGCTATTATGATCCTCGGCCGCGCACGGTCGACAAAACCTACTGCCAGGTCGGTGCCTTCCTGGACTTTCCGATCTCCCGCAGCGACCTGGGGATTCCACCCCAGGATTTCCGGACCATGACCGCGGCCACCCGGATCACCATGTGGCTGGCGGATCGAGCCATCCGGGCCTCCGGCCTCCTGGAGTCGGACATCCCGCGCGAGCGAATCGCGGTCCTCGTCTCCCAGAACTCGGGCGAGGCGGCGGGCACTCTGACCAACATCATCATCAGGGCTTACGTCAAAGACATTCTATCCGCCGTCAGGCGGGCTGTGCCCCTGACACCTGACCAGATGAGCGCCATCGAACAGGAGATCAAGACGGGACGCCTGGCCCCGGACGACACCACCCTCCTGGGCCGGCTCAACTGTGCGGCGGCTGGTTTCCTCTGCAACCGGTATGGTTTCATGGGGCCGAGTTATTCGGTCTCGGCGGCCTGTTCGACCTCGCTGGTCGCCCTGCACTGCGCCATGCAAATGATCCGCACCGGCCTCATTGACGCGGCCATCGTCGGCGGGGGCGAAGATGAACTGACCCATCTGCATTTTCTGGAATTCTCGGCTCTGGGGGCGCTCTACGGGCTGTCGGGCCAGGAGCGGCCCCCGCACGAGACCTCCCGCCCGTTCGATGCGGAAAGAGACGGGATGGTCCTCGGCGAAGGCGGAGGCATGATCGTCATCGAGCGGGAGAGCCTGGCCCGCGCCCGCGGGGCCCAGGTCCACGCCCTCATCACTGGCCTGGGTGCGAGCAACAACCATCTGGGCATGGTGGAGTCCTCCTGCGTCACTCAGGAAATCGCCATCCGCAACTCCTTCCGCGGGTTACCCTACGGGCCGGCCGCCGTGGATCTGGTGGAATGCCATGCCACGAGTACGCGGCAAGGAGATGGCGAAGAGGTGCGGGCTTTGAAGACGGTTTTCGGTTCCGCCCAGCGCACCGCGCTGACCTCCTTCAAGTCCCAGATCGGACACACGCTGGGCGCCTCGGGCATCAACAATCTCATTCACGGCGTCATGGCCGCCAAGGCCGGGATTCTCCCGGCCACGCTCAATTATGAACACCCCGACCCGGAAATGGGCTTGAACGGAACAGGCCTCTTCGTCGCCCGCGAGCCGCTGGATTGGCAGCGCAAAAACGGGCAGCCCCGCAGGTTCCAGGTCGACGCCTTCGGGTTTGGCGGCTCCAACTTTGTGGTCCAATTGGAGCAGGCGCTGGATGATGAGGCGACGGTCCTGGTCTCCCCGGATCAAGCGGTGCGGGTGACGGAAGAGACCAGCTACGGTCCTCCGGCCCTGCCGGGCGTCTCGGTTTTCCGGACGGAAATGAACGGCCGCAACTGTCGGCTGGCCGTAGTGGCGCCATCCGAAAAAGAGGCGCTCACGGTCATCGAAAGGTCCGTCGCCCTGACCGAAGCCGGAACCGTCTCACCGAAGGCGGCGCGGTCCCTGGCGCAGCAAGGTCTCTTCATCAGCCCCGAGGATTTGCCGCTGCCGCCGCTCGCCTTTGTCTTTCCCGGACAGGGGGCACACTATGCAGGCATGGGGCGAGGGCTCTACGAATCCTTCCCTGTCATCAAGGAGTGGATGGATCGGGCGGCCGCGGCAGCGGACTTCGACCTTCTGCACTTGTTGTTCCATGATCGCGAGGAGAACCTTCAGAAGACCCGCTGGCAGCAACCGGCCCTGTTCACCCTGGAACAAGCCCTGGCGCGCCACCTCCTCAGCCTGGGCGCCAAGCCGACGGCGCTGGCCGGCCACAGCCTGGGCGAACTGAGTGCCCTGTGCCTGGCCGGCGTCTATTCGCTGGAGGACGGGTTTGGCATCGTGAACATGAGGGCTCGCTGCATGGACAAGGCCACCGCCGGGCACCTGGACCCCGGCGTCATGGCGGCCGTCGACGCCCCCCTGGACCTGCTTCGGGAGATGCTCCAGGGACAGGCGGATGTCCACATCGGCAATATCAATGCCCCGAACCAGATCATCCTGAGCGGCAGCACCGCGGGGGTCAAACGTCTTGGCGAAAAACTGAAGGCCCTGGGCTACCGGTTCACCCTCTTGCGGGTCAGCATGGCCTTTCACTCTCCGGCCATGAGGGCCATTCGCGACGAACTCGAGGCCTATGTGGCGACCATCCCGTTTCACGCCCCGCAGATCCCGGTCATTTCCAACACGACACAGGCGCCGTATCCGGCCGAGACCGAGGAGATCAGACGCATCCTGATGGCCCACCTGGAATCCACCGTCCATTGGATGAATAATGTCCAGACCCTCTGGAATGACTATGGCATCCGACTCTTTGTGGAGGTAGGCCCCGGCGACATCTTGAGTAATCTTATCGCCGACACGCTTCCGGAAGCGGCCTGCCTGCAGACCTGCCTGCCCCCCGCCGAGGGCCTCATTCACAGGACCGCCCTGGCCCAGCTCTTCGTTCAAGGGCAGTTGAAGATTCGCGGAGAACCGCGGTTTGTCTCCCTCTCGGGATTCGTTAAATCTCCCGCAGTTCATGACGCCGCCCCAGCCACCCCGGAGCTCAGCGCAGCGCCTGCGCAGCAAGAACACCTGGAGGCGCTTATTCACATCATCATGGAGGCCACGGGATTCAACCGGGACGAAATCCAACCCGAGATGGATCTCCGCCGGGACCTCTCCATCCGCTCCAGCCGGCTGCCGATCATCATGGATGCCGCAGAACGCCACTTCGGCATCACCATCGAATTGGAGGATTTTCTGCAGGTCCGCACCGTGCAGGACATCGCGCAGCGAATCTCCGCCATCGTCGCCAAGCAGGCCGGCGCCGGCTTGCGGCCGGCCACCCAGTCGGCTGACCCCGGCGCGGCGCGGTCGGGAATCCCGGAGCCTACGCCGGCTGAGGCGCCGCTGAAGCGGCTCACCTTCAGCCTCGCCCCCGTGGAGCCGACGGCCTCTGCGGACATGGAATTGAGCGTCGGCGAATCGGTCCTGCTTTTCTCGCCTGACAAAGATGCCGGGATGGCCAAGAGTGTTGGAGACCTGCTCCGGCAGAATTACGGCGTTGACACGGTGGTTATGCCATTGCCGCCTGGGCCCTTGGGGCCGGGCGAAGCGGGCCACGACATTCTGACTGCCGCAGGTGCCGCCAGGGTCGCAGAAAGAATCTCGGGACTCACGTCCCTCGTGGGCCTGGTCATCACCTTGCCTGAAGGTGGGTCCGGAAAGTTGGAAGGCATGGCGGATGTCTCGCGGCTTCTCAGGGGGTTCTTGCCGGTCCTGAAGGCGTTTCTCCAATCACCCGCCAGAAAATTCGTCGTGCTGCTCCATTCCCGCAAGGATACCGACACTCTCAGCCGGTTGCTGGCCGAAGGGTTGCTCGGGCTGTTTCTCAGTGCCGCACAGGAATACCCCGCGGTCCTGTTTCGCACCCTGGAAATCGACCGGGACACCGACCTGGGTGCAGCCCTGCGTGCGGCGCTGGACAGAGGATGCCCCGAAGTGGAACTCATACATCGTGGGGGAAAGATCTTCACCTCGCAGGGGCACTTGGCTCCTGTGGTCTTCGGAGATCCGCCAAGTCTGAAGCTGAATCCTGGAGACGTTATCGTCATGTCCGGGGGCGCCACAGGGATCAGCGCCCACCTGGCCCGCAGTCTGGCGCCCTTCTCGCCCCGCCTGGTCTTTCTGGGGAGAACGGCGCTGGATTCAGGCGAATCCAAGGCCGCAGAGATCGCCCGGACCCTGGCGGATTTGCACGCCTCCGGGATCGAGGCCATGTACTATACCTGCGATGTCACTGACCCCGCGGCGGTCCGGGCCATACTGGGCGAGGTGGCCGGCCGTTACGGCCGGATCGACGGGATCGTTCACGGCGCCGGAGTCCTCCGGGACGGTTTGCTTGAACAAATGAGCCCGGAAGATTTTTCGCAGGTCGCGGACGTCAAGTTTCTAGGCGCCTGGAATCTATTCTCGGCGGCCGAGGGGGCGGGCTTGCGGTTCTTCGTGGGCCTTTCGTCCGTGGCGGCGATCCAGGGCAATCCGGGTCAGGCCAACTACTCTGCCGCCAACCGGATGATGTCGGCGCTGCTCAGGTGCCTGGGCCGCAAGAACAGCACCATCCGGTTCAAGGCCTTGATGCTGCCCCCGGTCGAGGGGGCGGGCATGGCCGAGAACCCGGAAATCCGGGAACTGCTGAAACGCAAGGGCGTGGGATACATTCATGCCCAGGAGTTGGCCGGGCTGTTCTGCCGGGAACTTTTCGTGGCTCCGGCCGACGACGATTGGGTGATGTTCATGAGAACCTTGCCGGCCGTCAGGACGGCGCGGCTCAGCGCACTGGCCAGTCCAGCACGCCCTGGCGAACTGGATGGGGGCGCCGTGGCCTTCAGCCCGGCAGACTTCCCCATGATCGCCGGAATCTCCGATCTGGACCTCCGTCGAGAGCACCTGGAGACCGCCAGAGCCTTCTCCCAGCAGAACGATCTCTGGCTCTCGGATCACCGGCCCCTGAAGTCGGCGGCGCACCCGCTGGTTTCGGCCATCATGGTGCTGGAGACCTTCATGGAAGCCGCCCGGATCCTCTATCCCCACCTCCAGGTGCGGGGCGTGCGTCAGGTGCGTTTCCGGGACATGATCTCCTGCCCTCCGGAGGCGCCGCGGTCGGCCCGGACCTCCTGCTGCCGAGACGGCGCGGGTCTGCGAGAGGTCGCCTGCGATGTCTCGCTGGCCATACAGGAACTCTCCCCCACGGGCCGAGTGACGGACCGCTTTACCCCGCACTGCACCGGCCAGGTACTCCTCGATGGCGGGTCAGGGACGCTCGGGGACGGGTTCCAGGATTTCACCATTCGACCGGACGAACTGCGGGCGCGGTCCCTGGATCACAAAAAGTTGCTGAAATGGTACAAGAACCACACCGGACTCGACGGGCGGTATCGTGTGCTGGAGGCCATCGACGGCGCCGGCCCCGGGCTGGTGCGGGGCCGCACGACCTACCGGCAGACCGGTGATTTTGCCCATCTGCCGAACACGCGGTACCAATACTCGCCCTATCTTTTCGAGGCCCTCATGCAGTTGGTCGGCTTCTATATGGTGACCACCGACCCCGCGGAGCGGCGCGCCGTGCTGCCCGTGGAGATCGGGGAGATGCGTTTTCTGCGTCAATGCCGGGCGGGGGAACGGATTACCCTGGAGGCCCGGCAGCGGGCGCAGGATCAGGACTCTCTCACCTGGGACGCCCGAGGACTAGACGATCAGGGCCGTGTCATAATGCAGATTCGGACGATGCGTCTGCAGCGGGTGGCGACGTGACTGGCCGTCCGAGCCGAGGGGAGTGGCGGTGACGCAGGAACATCACGGAATAACCGTTCAGACCATGAATCCGGGTCAGCGCCGGGGACCGGCCTACTATGCGTCTTGGCCGCGCGCCGGCGAACCCTCTCCTGGACACGGGACGAACCGCGAAGACGTCCGACGCCGTCTGGTCTCCAGCCTCTTGGAACACCTGGTGACGGTGGACCGTTCTCCCTGGCCAGACCGCCTTTCGTCCGGCAGCGCGGCCGGCCCGCAGCAAGTGGTCCGCGATTCGCTGGGCAAGCCCCACCTTCTGTTGGGTGAACAGCGCGGACCGGCCATCTCCTTCAGTGAAGGCGGCGGGGCCGTCTGGGCTGCTCTGTGTGGGGATGATTCTGACCTCGGCATTGACGTGGCCGAGGCCGACGAATTCCAGAGCGACTATCCCGTGCATCGCGTCTATAATGCCCGGGAGTTGCAACAGGCCGTGCGGTTGACGGATGGCGACCTGGCGCGGGCGTCCGCGCTGCTCTGGTCCGTAAAGGAAGCCGTCGTCAAGGCCCTGGGCTGCGGGTTCCACCTGGTGGCGCCGCTGGACATTGTGGTTCAGCCGGCGGAGGAGGGAGACGGCGCGTACTCCTTCGTGGCGTGCCTATCAAGAAAGGCTCTGGAGCGGTGGCCGAGGGGCGCCGGCGGCTCTATTTGGGTGCGCGCGTTGCCGCAGGGAAGGATGTGGTTGTCCCTGGCCTTCCTGAGCAGGGCGGCGGTGTAAGACCATTGAGACGAAATCTGGATTTATGACCAAAGAAATCGAACACGTCATCGAAGTCGAACACCTGACGAAACGTTACGGCGCGTTGCTGGCGGTCAACGACCTATCGTTCACGGTCCGCCGGGGCGAAGTGTTCGCGTTCCTGGGCGCCAACGGCGCCGGCAAGACGACGACCGTCGAGATCATCGAGACCATTCGCACGCCCACGTCGGGAAAGGTCTGCCTGTTCGGGTTGGACGTCACAAAAAAGAAGCGCGAGTTCATCCACCGCATCGGCGTCCTGCCGCAGGGGTTCAACTCGTTCGACCGGATCACGGTCCGGGAGACCCTCCAGTACTACGCGCGGCTCTTCGGCTGCCGCAACGCCGATCTCGACGGGCTGATCGCCCTGGCGGACCTCAAGGACAAGACCCACGAGCAGTTCCATAAACTCTCCGGGGGTTTGAAGCAGCGCCTCGGCATCGCCGTGGCCCTGGTGAATGACCCCGAAGTCGTGTTTCTCGACGAGCCGACGACCGGGCTCGACCCCCACGCCAGGCGTGAAGTGTGGGCCGTCCTGCTGGACCTGAAGAATAAGGGCAAGACGATCTTCCTGACCACCCACTACATGGAGGAGGCGGAGTTTCTGGCCGACCGGGTGGCCATACTTTCGAAGGGGCGGATCGTCGCCCTGGACTCTCCCGGTCATCTCACGGAAAGCCACGCTAATTACCTGGTTCTCACGCTGCAGGCCGTCGAGGAAAGAGCCTCTGAAATCATCCGGAAGATGGGCTTCGCGCCGGTCCAGGACAACCACAGGAACATCAAGGTGCGGTTAGAGCGAGCCGACGACGTCCAGAAGATCCTGAACGCCATCCAGGCGAGCGGGGCCACGTTCCGCGGCCTGGATGTGCGTAAACCCAACCTGGAAGAGGTCTTTCTGAGCCTCACCGGCGAGGCCGGCCGCGAAGACCACGCCGGGGGCTGGGGGGCGGAATGAACCTGCGAGTTATCGGCGCCAATCTCGTCGTGGACATCAAGAGCTTCTACCGCGAGAAGACGGCCGTCTTCTTCAGGATTGCCTTTCCGGTCATCCTGATCCTCGTCTTCGGCACCATTTTCATGGACAAGGACGACCTGAGCTTCGATCTGTGCGTGCAGGATCTCGACCAGACGAAGTCGTCCGCCCAACTCGTCCAGACCCTCACCGGCAGCGACCGCTTCAAGATCACCACAATCGCCCCGGACCTCAATGCCGCCCAGTACGCCAAGGATCACAAACTGAACCTGATCCTCGGCATTCCCGCAGGCTTTGAAAAGTCCTTGATGCAAAAGATGATTATCGCCGACCCTGACGCCTCCTTTGCGTTGACCGTTGTTTACGATCCCAGCGCCAGCGCGGTGACCACGAAAATGCAGGTTCTGGATGCGATGCTGGCCGTGGCCAACCAGAAACTGTCCGGGAAGCCGCCGTTCCTCCACTTAGTCAAGACCTCCATCCTGGCCAAGAAGTACCGGTTCATCGAGTTCTTCATCCCCGGCATCATTGCCATGGCCGTGATGACGTCGTGCCTGTTCGGCGCGGTGAACGTGAATGCGGAACTCCGGCAGAAGGGCGTCCTGCGGAAGCTGGCCACCACCCCCATCACCCATACCGACTGGATCCTGTCGAACATTCTCTACCAGTTCCTCCTCGCGGCCCTGGCCACCGTGGTGATCCTGCTGGTGAGCTATGCCGTATTCCACGTCCGCCTCCAGATCAATGCCTGGCTTCCGGTCTTCGTGGTGCTGGACGTCTTCGCCTTCGTCGGGTTCGGAATGATCCTCACCCGCGTGGCCCGGGAGGCGGAGAGCGCCGCCGCGGCGGCCAACGCCTTCATGTTCCCGATGATGTTCCTCTCCGGAACCTTCTTTCCCGTCGAGATGATGCCGGGTTTCCTGCAGAAGTTCGCCCGAATCCTGCCGCTCTACTATGTGAACGAGGGGCTCCGGGCGTCCATGGTCTCTGCGGACAACACGGCGGCGCTCGGGTATGCCGCCGTGATCGGGGTCTTTGCCGCGGTGGTCTTCGTGCTGGGCATAATGACGACCACCCTGAATGAAGACAGGACATGATTATAAAATATCGCCGGCTGCTCGACTTCCTGCGCTATCTGCGCGACAAGCGCCACGAAGTGCGGCACCTCGACGCCCTCGATCTCCGGACGTACTTCGCCGTTGCCTCGCTCTATTGGCATAAGGAGCGAATCGAGCGTCGCCTGGTCCCCCTCGAAACCATCAAGTCGCTGCATCCCATCGTGCGCCGCACCGCCGTCGATTTGGTCGCCGAGCGCACGAAATCCTTAATGGCCTATCGTGGCGCCATCATCGAAACCGGACGAGTCGACCGTGTTCTCCAGGATAGGTGCATGCCGTCGGTTTCGCCGATTAACGTGGCGGTCGAGGATCCGTCCCACTACATCGCCTTCGAGGGCAACGGGCGTCTCGAAGCTATTCGCCGGGTCGTCGCGGGACTTTCGGGGGTACTCGTCGAAGTGGTTGTCTATCACCCGACCAACCACGAATCATGTCTCAGACGTCTGCGACAGATCCGCGACAGATACGGCCTGGCCGACTGAAAGAGCAAGGAGTTTTTTCACGCTTAGCAATATGGAGTGGCGTTATGGTGAAGATCACGGGACTTGCGGACGAGATTTCGGCGGAACCGGGGGAACAGATCGCGGTGCTGCGGAGCGAGGGCCTCCGGTTCCTGGAGTTTCGGGGCGTGTGGAACGAGAACGTGCTGGCCCTGGCGACGGGGAAGCTGAAGGAATTCCGGCGGAGGCTCGACGACGCGGGGATCGGGGTGTCGGCCATCGCCTCGCCGGTGGGGAAGGTGAAGATCGACACGCCTTTCGGGCCGGAACTGGATCGGTTCAAGCGGAGCCTGGACGTGGCGGAAAGGATGGGGGCGGCGTATGTGCGCGTGTTCAGCTATTACCCGCCGGAGGGCGGTCGGATCGAGGAGCATCGGGCGGAGGTGCTGGAGCGGATGCGGCAGAAGGTGGAGGCGGCGCAGGGGCGGCCGGTGACGATTTTCTGCGAGAACGAGTCGGACCTCTACGGCATGTCGCCGGAGCATTGCCGCGAGATCATCGACTATTGCGGCGGCCGGGAGCGGCTGGTGCAGTGCTTTGATCCGGGGAACTTCGTGCATCGCCATTTCGACCCGTGGCAGGCCTGGCAGGTGTTGGGCGACGTGACGGGATATTTTCATATCAAGGACGGGTCGCACCGGCCCCAGTGGCACTGCACGCCGGCGGGCGAGGGCGAAGGGCGACTGCGGGAGATCCTGGCCGACGCGATCCAGAACCGGAAGTATGACGGGTTTCTATCGCTGGAGCCACACCTTAGTTTCGCGGGGAAAAATCAGGGTTTCAGCGGTCCGGAGTTGTTTCGGCAGGCGTCGCGGGCCCTGAAGAAGATTCTGGAAGAGATCGGGGCGGGGTGGGAGTAGAACTCTGAGATTGGGCGCGGGCTGGCTTGACCAAGCACACACTTTGGCCCCGGCAAAGCCGGGGCTTCAAAGGTGGCACCCGGAGACGGCAACACCCTCACTTCGGGTGTCGCCCCGGACAACCCGGCCTGGATCTTCAGACTATTCGGATAGGGGCTGATGAGTTACGGTCGGGGCGTCGGCCGGCGCGGCATACTGCTTGGCGCTGTAGAGTTTTTTGGCCTGGTCCAGAGCCGAGACCGGCGGCGCGGTCTGGCCCAACACCAGACTGCACCAGGCTAACCCCAAAACGATGACGGCGACCGTCAAGAGCGTGGAGCGATTCATAATGATTATCCTCCTGATGCGTCACACATTAACGTTTGAGAACGAACGGTGTAAGGTTTCTTGAGCGGTTTCTTGAGCGGTATTTTCTTGTGTCGGATTATCATGGCGGAGTGGTATATTGGAAGGCAATCCAGTTCCCAAACACATACGGAGGATAGTGGATGCAGCAATCAATCAGTCTCAACGGCACCTGGGCCGTGGCCTTCGATCCGGAAAACAGCGGGCGTAAAAAGAACTTTCACCGAAAGCCTCCCAAGGGCGTGCCGGTGCAGGTGCCGGGTGTGTGGGAACAGGTCCGGCCGGGCTACGACGGAGCCGGGTGGTATATGCGCACGTTCGAACTGCCGAAAGAGGCGGAAGGCAAGTGCGTCCGCCTCCGGTTCGGCGCGGTCAATTATTTCTGCCAGGTCTGGGTCAACGGCTTGTATGCCGGAAGCCACGAGGGCGGGTACACGCCATTCGTGCTGGACGTGAGCGGCAAAGCGGTCGTGGGGAAGAATCAGCTTACGGTGCGGGTGGTCGATCCGCCGCGTGACACGGCAGTGGACGGGTTCGTGTCGTCGGCCCCATTGCGGCAGACGGACATTCCGTCGTGGAAGGCCGGCTGGTATCACAACTTCGGCGGCATCTGGCAGGAGGTAACGCTGCTGGTTACCGAGAAGACTTTCATCGAAGACGTTTTCGTGCAGGCGTCGTGCGTGCGGCGGAAGATCGCGGTGGCGGTGACCATCATGAACCAGGGCGGGGCGCGGGCGGTGCAACTGGCGGTGACGGCGCAGCCGCATAAAGGTCGCGGAGAGTCGCTGTTTACGGTGCGGCGGACGGTGCGGCTGAAGAGGGGAGAGAATACGATTTCGTTTTCACGGGCGCTGACGGAATTTACCCCTTGGGATTGCGAAACACCGTTTCTCTATGATCTGGAAGCGACGGTCCTGGAGGGCCAGACGAAGATTCATGCCACAACGGTTCGTTTCGGCTTTCGGGACTTCGAGGTGAAGAACGGCCAGTTCCAGTTGAACGGAAAACGGCTTGTTCTAAAGGGGTATCTGCAACAGGGCGTGTATCCGGTGACGCTGGTGTTTCCGCACAATCGGGCGATGGCCCTGAAGGAAATGCGACTGCTCAAGGACAACGGGTACAACTACATTCGCGCTCATCTGAAGCCGTCGACCAAAGAGATACTGGATCTGGCAGACGAGATGGGGCTGCTGATATCGGCGGAGCCTCCGATGGGTTGGATTGTACCGACCGAGAAAGCGGCGGCGCGGGCGGAGCGGGAGGTGCGGGAACTGGTGCTGCGCGACCGGAACCGGCCGTCGGTGATTTTCTGGTGCCTGTTCAATGAGCTGACCAACGAAGCCACCATCAAACTGCGGCGCTACGAATTGATGAGGATCACGCACCAAATCGACCCGTCGCGTCTGGTGGTCGGGGTCAGCGGCGCCTGGGACGCCAGCGGGGGCGAGACGGACTGCTATCGGCCTTACGAGAAGAAAGTTTCGCGGATCATGCTGGCCGGGGCGTATTATGGGGCCACGCAGGAGGGCTTGACCAAGTTCCGCACCACCGGGAAAAAGGGCGTACCGGCGCTGATCAGCGAGTTCGGAGCGATGGAAGCGCCGATGCAATACAAGGAAGTGCTGGCCAACTATACGCCGGCGCAGAGAAAAAAGGGCCTGGAGGAATATGCCCAGTACCAGAGCTATTACGATTCGCTGCAGAAGATTTTCGCCAAGGGCGGGATGCGGAGAATCTGGAAGAATACCGAGGCGATGATCACCGAGATTGACAAAATACGCGGCGACGAGGCGCGGCTGGAGGTGTCGAACATCCGGGTGAATCCGAACTGGCAGGGCTATGCGTTCTGCCAACTGGCGGACGCTTCGGGCGAAATTTTCGGGGCCATGGACCTGTGGCGCAATCCGAAACGGATTTTCACGGGCATCACCGCGGCGAGCCGTACGCCGTGGATCACGCCGTTCGTCGATCCGCGGACGGTGCGGCCCGGGGAGAAGCTGACCTTGCAAACGTGGTTGATCAATGAAGATCGGACCGGCCGGCGGTACGAGGCCGTGGTGGAGTTGAAGAATCAGAGCGGCAAAACGGTGCTGTGTTTCCGCAAAATGGTAACGGGCCGGACGTGGGCGGATCGGATTCTGAAGGAGACCTTGGCGGCGCCGGCGGCGGCCGGCAAATATGTCATACAGGCGCGGCTGAGGGTCGCTGGCCAGGAGGTTTGCCGGAATAGCATGACGTTTACGGTGTTACCGGAACCGGCCGAGCAGACCTACGACGTGGCCCTGCTGGACCTGACGGGCAAACTGAAAAGTGCGTTCGAGGCTCATGGGGTTCAAGCGGAAAATACCGGCAATAACTATCGCGAGTCGAAACGGGTGGTCTTCATCGGCCTGGCTCAGGACTCGCATCCGGTTCTGGTGCCGGAATATCTGGGCGCGGCCCGGCGCATCGTCCAGGCCGGGGGCATGCTGGTGCTGCTGGAGCAATCGTGGCCGATGATCTGGTGGCACCTGCTGAAGAAGCCCATCCGGCAACTGGGGATGATGCGGAATTGCCTGTACCGGCAGGATCATCCGGTGTTCCAAGGCCTGCCCGGTCCGGGGATCATGGACTATGAATACCTGCCGGTGGAACCGCAGTTCTTTCATAACCCCGACGACGTGCTGGCCAACGGGGGCCAGATCATCAGCGGCACGCTGTGCGCCCAGGTCTGGACGACGCCGGATGTTTATCACTGGGGTTCGTGCCTGGACGTCATTCCCTTGGGGCGGGGGCACATTGTGACCTGCACCCTGCGGCTCCTCGGCAACAAGTCGCCGATCGCCGGGAATCTGCTGAAAAACTTGGTGAATTATGCCGGGAGCCTGATCCGACCGGGACACGAGGCGAAACTGTGGGCCGGACGGTGCATCGATGAGTTGTGATTGGTAATTATGAGTTGGGGGCGGCGACCGGAGCGGTAGCGGGCGGCGCTGCGGCGGCCGCTTCCTTTTCCCGGCGGAGTTGCTTCAGCCCGTCCTGAATCAGGGCCAGGATGATGATCCAGGCGACCAGGCCGAGAAGCAGGTATTTGCCGTAGAACGGCAGATCCAGCGAGCAATCCCAGAGAGCATGAAGGGCGACGGCGAAGGCGAAGATGCGCAGGAAGCGATGGTCCTTGAGCATGGAGAACTGGAACCGGGCCGTACCCATGACCTTCCAGAGTGCGGCGGCGCACATGGCGGTCCAGGCGATGTGGCCGAAGGGGGCCAGGAGGCCGCGAATCATGATGGTGTGTTTCATCATGGTGTCGCTATCCTGGAGGCCGCTGCGGAGGGCGTAACCGGCGGATTCGAAGGCGGCAAAGCCGGCACCAATGGCAGCGCCGAAGAGAAGGCCGTTGAGAATGTGGCGATGGCGGAGGGAGTTGACGATCAGGAGGAGACCCAGGAGTTTGCCGGGTTCCTCGGCCAGTCCGGGAATCAGGGCGCCGAGCCACTGGACGTTCAGGGCGTCGGTCACGGAGTAGAGGACGCAGGTAAGGACGAGGGCGAGGACGCCGCCGGCGAAGGTCAGCCGGACCACTTGGTAGAGGGAGACGTTCTGGCGGACGTTGATTTCGAAGAAGAAGATAAGCATCGCGAGGGGCACGGCGAAGGAGCCGACCATGATGAGGCCCGGGATGAGGTTCATGTTGTTGAACTGGTTCCAGGCCAGGAGAAAGCCCAAGTAGACGAGCAGGGCGCCGACGAAGGTGCGGAAGAAGACCCAGGGTCGGGGCCAGGAAGGATCGACGGCGTCGAGGCCGGGCGTGGTGCGGGACGTGCCAACGGTGAAATAATCTTCGACTTCCTGGCTGGTATGTCGGGAGAAGACTTCGGAGAAAAGTTGCTTGACGTTGAAGCCTTCGAGTCCGTCTTCGCCGGCCAGGTGGGTGATGTGTCCGACGAGCTTGCCGGCGAAGCCCCGGACTTGGGAAGCGGCGTCGGGCGCTGGGATGGGCGTGAGCAGCGTGGGGGCTTTGAACTGGAGGCGGCAGGACGGGCAGACCACGTCGGCGCCGGCCAAAACCGGGGCACCCTGGAACTGGCCGTGGCAACCGGGACAGGTAATCTGATAAGTGTCCATGTCGAATAATCTAACCAACGGGACAGAGGAAGCAAATGAAAAAACGGCCGCTCGAAGCCACTGGTTACCTGGGCTTTTCGGCGGAGGCGGCGGAGTTAGCGGCCGAGGGCAGCGCACGGTTGAGCAGCGACTTCGATCCGTTGATGACATTTCCTTCCAGACTTCCCAATTGTCCGATCACCCAGGACGATTTCGGGAACAGGCCGGGGCAGATTTTTTCAAAGACGCCGAAGTACCAGAGTCCCAGGGCGGCGCCGCCGAGGACCAGGGCCAGGACCAGGCCGTTGCGGCCATGTTTCTTTTCGGCGTATGGATCGCGGCGGTTGCGCTGGGAACCTTCGGGCAGGACGGCGACATGAGTGAGCGAGGCGCCGAAGGGGATGTTGATGCGGGCCCTGGTGTTGACGGCCCAGCCGTTGGCGTCAAGAATGGGGCCGAGGTTGCGCTGGCGGAGCTTGAGCCAGGCGATGATCATCGAGGGCGTCGAAATCAGCAGGATGCCACCGATAATGACCAGGGCCACCAGGTTCACCGTCCCGATCTTTTCGGACAACCCGAAAAGCTTATCGGCCATGTAGCCCAATCCCGCCATGATGCCGCCCATGGCGACGCCCAAAGCGGCCACGATGCCGATGTCGAGTTTTTTTGGCGGCGCGGCGGGAGCGGGTGCGGGGGTGGGAGTGGGAGCCGAGGCGACTTCCGTGGTGACAGTCGAGACACCATCGTGGGCCACGACCGAGGTGACGGCCGATTGCAGGTGCGGGGCGACCACCAGGGCGGCGGACGAGGCCCGCTTGGCCACCTGGTCGCTGAGCCAGCGGATGAGCCGCTTGTAGGGCGACCAGAAGGCCTGGCGGACGCTGATCGGATTGTCGATGATGCGCGTGATGGTGGCGTCCCAGTCGCGGCCCTGGCGATCGTAGAAAATGCCGTTGCGTCCGACCACGAGGTTGTCGGAGTGGCCGCGGGTGAAAGCGGCGGCGATGGACATTTTCTCTCCGGTGGCGGGGCGAGAAAGGTCGCAGTAGGCGAGATAAACCTGGCTGAGGTGGGCCAGAAGGGCGTGGCGGGCGGAATCGTCGACGCGGACGCAGAGGTCGCAACTGCGCTGGTCGAGGTAGAGGGTGCCGGCCTGGAAGACGGCCTTGTCGCTACGTCCATAGAAATGTTTAAATGAGACAAAGTTTGTCAGCAGGGTGTGGAGGTCGCAGTGATAGCGAATAAGGCGGTCGACGGAGGCGATGGCGTTGGCCTCGCCGGCGAGGGCCTGGTCGCGGGCAATCAGGGCGGCGATGGCTGCGCGGCTGCCGCCGGAGACGAGGTCGCGCAGGCGGGGGAAGCCTAGTTTTTCGACCTCCAGGCCGGGCTTCTCGGCGGACCAGGCCTCGAAGGCAACGAACTTGTCCTTGAGGGCCTGCCACTGGGCGTCGGTCAACTCTTCCTTTTGACCCATCAGCGGCCGGACAACCTGGGCCTCGAAGGCGGTCATCGGCACGGCCCAGGCGGGATTGAGGCCGGACTTGAGGCCAAGTGGCTTGTCGGCGGCGATCTGGGAAAGCGGGAGGGCGGCGATTTCGGCGGAGTCGATGGCCAAGTCTTTGGTGGCCAGGACGAGGTAATCGTCTTCCTGGCGGTTCATGGCGGCCACGGCTCGCGGGTCAAAGGCGGCGAGGCGGCAGCGGACGAAATAGTCGTTGATTTTTGGGCGGACGGCGGCGAGGGCGGCTTCGGCGGCTGCGATGGCTTCGCCGACGGGCAACACGGCGGGTTGGCTTTCGGCGCGGGTCCACCAATCGCAATAGCCTCTAGCGGCGGCGAAGAAATGGTCGACCATTTCCTGGTTGACGCCGGGCAGGCCGCTGCGGTCGGTGACGGAACCGAGGCAGGCGATGATTTCCTCAATGACGGCCTTGACCTGGGGGTCGTCGGCGGACCCCGGGGGAATGATGCCGTCACCGTTGAATTTGGTCTGGGCGAAAATGCGGGCGGTGTCGGCGGTCTCTTCGAGGGTGATGGCGTCGGCGCCGGCCTTGCCGAGGTCGGAGAGAATCTGGCGGGCGGAAGCGAGTAACTGCCGGCCTTCGGGCGTGGCGTCGTTGATGGCCGCCAGAGGCAGAGCGGCGGAGCGGTGAATCAGGGCGTCGGGAGATTTCAGGAGCGCGCAGGCCCAGCGTGTGGCGGCGAGAATTTCCGGGGCGCGAATGCGGCCGTCGTGGTCGGTGTCGATGAGGTCGAGGGTGCGGGGATCGAACTCCAGGCCGCGCGTCGGACAACTCAGGGCAACCCAGAGCTTCTGGTCGAGTTGATCGAGGGCGAGGAGATCGGCTCCAGAGTCGAGGCGGACCTGGTCGAAACCGCCGGCCCGCCAGAAACGCCACATATGTTTTGTTGCTGTGTGCCCCGTGTGCGCCATGAGTTTGATCCTCGCTGTTCAGAACCAGCCAAACGAATTGTTTCCACATTAGAACATGCTGCGCGGCTGTGAGCAAGCGACTTTGAGTTTTTCTGGCGCTGCGTGCCGCCCCGGATTCGTCCGCCGAGCGGGCGGAAAAACGCGCGATTTTTTTGGTTCCGCACGCAAATAGCCAAACTCCTAAAATTTTTTACCATTGTCATAACACCTTTCCCCGCAACCACTTACGATCTCGAAAAAACTTGCCAGCGGAGCCTGGTTTGACCACCCCTCGCCAATGTGTAGGGTTGCTCCTGAAGACGTTGCAAGGAGCAAATAAGGGAGCCCTGAAACACAAGTCGGCAAACCGTTGCGGCGTGTCTGTGACGGGCGACTTGCGGGGGACACAATAATCTCTAGCGCGAAAAAGGGAGGCGACATATGAAGCGCACGTTACTGGGAGTCAGCATGGTGTTGGTCTTGGTTGTTGCATCGAGTGTCGTTCAGGCCGGTTCGGTGCTGACCGTGGGCGACGAAATCTATTTCGGCAACTGGTCCGGCGGGACGTTCACGGCCTACCCCACCGGAACCTCTAACTTCACCACATTCGACACCTTCTGCGCCTACCTGCAAGGCATGCTGTATGTTAATGGCGGGACCGGCTACACTTACCAGGTGACCGGCCTGGGCCATGTCAACCAGGGCGGCGCCTCCATGACGGCGCAGACCGCTTATCTCTACACCGGGTTCGTCAACGGCACGCTGCCCGGCTATACCGGCACCGTGCTCCAGCAGCAGGCCATCCAGTACGGGATTTGGAGTTCATTGGGCGCCACCGACGCCCAATTGCAGGCCGAAGGCGGCGCGATCCTGCAGGGCAATCTGGCGGCGGCCGAGGCGGAGTACAACTCCATGGGCTGGAACGTGACCCCCGGCAGTTGGTCGGGCTTTGGCAACGTGGAAATCGCCACGCTGACCAGTTTGAACGGTAATAATCCGGCCCAGGACATCCTGGTGATGACGGTCCCTGTTCCCGAGCCGACCGCGATGGGCCTGCTGGGTCTGGGCCTGGGTGGGCTGGTGGTGGTGCGGAGGAAGCGGCTGGCGAAATAGCAGAGGCTCGATAACTCAAGTGGTGGATTCAACCGGGGGGCCAGATAATGGCTCTCCGGTTTTTTTATTAGTGCGTGCAAGCACGCATCCTACATTTTTAAAGACCGAGAACGTCCGTCATGGAATAAAGTCCGGCGGGGCGGCCGGCCAGCCAGATGGCGGCGCGGAGGGCGCCGCGGGCGAAGGTATCGCGCGTGGTGGCAACGTGGCCCAGTTCGATCCGTTCGCCGAGGGCGGCGAGGTAGACGTGATGTTCGCCGACGATGTCGCCGGCGCGGACGGCGTGAATGCCGATCTCGCCGGGGCGGCGCGGGCTGGTTCCTTCGCGGCCGTAGCAGGCGTCGGCGGCGAGGTCGCGGCCGGTGGCGGCGGCAATGGCGCGGGCCAGGGCCAGGGCAGTGCCGCTGGGGGCGTCCTGCTTGAAACGGTGGTGCGATTCGACGATCTCTACGTCGTAGTCCGGGCCGAGCGCCTTGGCGACCTGGGCGGCGGTCTTGAGGAGGACGTTGACGCCGACGCTCATGTTCGGGGCTTTGACGATGGCGATTTTTCGGGCAGCGGCGGCAATGGTTTCCTCGGCGGCGCGGTCAAGGCCGGTGGTGCCGATGACCATGGCCACGCCGGCGGCGCTACACTCGGCCAGGCGGGCGAGCGTGCCCGCGGGCAGGCTGAAATCGATGAGAACGTCGGCGCCGGCGGGCGGGAGTTTCTCGGTCAGCTTGACTCCGAGCCGCCCGAGACCGGCCAATTCCCCCGCATCTGCTCCGAGCTGGCTGTTGCCCGGTGATTCCAGGGCGGCGACGAGTTCCAGTTCCGGGGTTTCGGCGGCCAGGGCAACCAGGCGGCGACCCATGCGCCCGGCGGCGCCGTTGATGGCCACACGGATTTTATTATTGTTCGTCATTTTCGATAGTCCTTAGCGGCGTACATTTTACCGGCGTTCGACACGGCGGGCAAGACCCGCCGTGGCACATCCTTACATTAGATTACTACTCTTCCATTGCTTTGATGATGGCATCCATATTATCTTCGACGACAATCGGTCGGTTGGCAAAAGCGGCGGCGCGGACGCCGTACGGCGCGTAGGTTTCGGCCAACTCGGCGTCGGTCTTGGTGTGGTAAGCGACGGTCGCGGTCGGATCCTTGAGCAGGTGGCCGGTGAGGATGCAGACGACGCGCTCGGCGGGGTCGATCAGGCCGCGCTCGACCAGTTTGCGCGTGCCGGCGACGCTGGCGGCGCTGGCGGGTTCGCAGCCGAGGCCCCCGCGACCGACCTGGGCCTTGGCGTCGAGAATTTCCTGATCGGTGACGCGCTCGACCACGCCGCACATCAGGTCGAGGGCCCGGAGACATTTTTTCAGGTTGACCGGGCGGTTGATTTCGATGGCGCTGGCCAGGGTTTTGGCGCGGCGGCCGGCGGCGTCCATGGCGGCATAGAAACGGTCGATCTTGGCGTCGTCCACAGCGCCGCCGTTCCAGCGGAGGCCTTCGTCGTTGACCAGGCGATAGAGCGTGTCGGCTCCGGCGGCGTTGATGACGGCCAGGCGCGGGACTTTTTTGATCAAGCCCAGTTCGAGGAGTTCGGCGAAGGCCTTGCCGAAAGAGCTGGAGTTGCCGAGGTTGCCGCCGGGTACGACAATCCAGTCGGGAACTTCCCAGTTGAGCGCTTCGAGGACGCGGAACATGATGGCCTTCTGGCCTTCGAGACGGAACGGATTGACACTGTTCATCAGGTAAATACCAAAGCGGGCGGCGACTTCCTTGACGCGGGCCATGCAGGCGTCGAAATCGCCGACGAGTTGGAGCGTCCGCACGCCGTAATCGAGGGCCTGGGAAAGTTTGCCGTAGGCGATCTTGCCGCTGCCGACGAAGACCAGACCGCTGATGGCGGGGTTGGCGGCGGCGTAGACGGCCATGCTGGCGCTGGTGTTGCCGGTGGAGGCGCAGGCGGCGCGACGAGCGCCGACCAGGCGGGCGTGGGTGAAGGCGGCGGTCATGCCGTTGTCCTTGAACGAGCCGCTGGGGTTGAGGCCTTCGTATTGGAGATGAAAGCGGCCGGGGCGGATTTTGGCGTATTCGGCGACGCGGTCGGCGGTCTGGAGGATGGTCTGGCCCTCGCCGAGGGTGATGATTTCGTCGCGGCCGGCGAAGGGGAGCAACTCGCGGAACCGCCAGACGCCGCTGAGGGCGAGGGGGTCGCGGCGCTCGGCCCAGCGGCGCTCGAACCAGGCAAGGTTGGTGGGGCGGTCGAGTTTGTCCCAGCGATATTTCACGTCGAGCAAATCGCCGCACTTGGGGCAGGCGAAAAGGGTTTCGCGGACGGCGAACTCGGCGCCGCAAGTCGGACGGATACATTTCTGATAGGCGGCTTCGGTTTTCACCTTTACACTCCCACAAATTAATTGCTGAACAAAAGAATCACAGGCCGTCACGTTTGCGCTGGCTCATGCGGCGCAGGAAGCGGCGCTCTTCGTCGGTCAGGGAATCGAGACCGTGAGCGCCGATTTTTCGCAGGAGGTCGTCGAGGCGGCGCTCGTCCGCGTCGTCGGACTGCGGCGAGTTTGGACCGCCGACAATCGGATGGTCGGCCACGGATCGTATCTCGCCCTGGGTGGAGTGAACCGTCCAACCACGGGCGGGGCTGAAGAGCGGGAGACCGCCGCGTCGCTCGCGCCAGCCGATGACCAAGGCCCAGAGGAAGGCGAAGACCATGCCGCCGAGGTGCGCCGCGTGGGCAGTCTGGGTCATCTCGATGGCGGTGCGGTTGACCAGCGGTTCCATCGCGTACCAGGTGGTGAAGACGGCCCACCCGAGGGCCATCCATTTGGCCTTCAGCGGGATGAAGAAAAAGAGATAAATCAGCGAGTTGGGGTTGCGCACGGCATAGGCGACGATCACGCCCATGACGCCGGCGCTGGCCCCGATGACCGAAACATCGAGCCAGTCCGGACCCTGGACGCCGGCCCATTTCATCACGACGTTGAAGGCGCACTCAGTCAGCCCGCCGGCCACGCCGCTCAGGAGGTAGAGCCAGACGAAACGCCGCGTGCCGAACTGGAACTCGACGATCCGGCCGAACATCCAGAGGCCGAACATGTTCCAGAAGATGTGGGAAAAGTTGGCGTGAAGAAACTGGTAGGTGACGATCCGCCAGAGTTGGAACTGGTTGAATAATGTGTACACCGACAAAGAGCCGAATTGGTCGATGGTCTCGCCAACGCCGGATTGCTGGAGCAGGAAGACCACGCCATTGAGAATGAGGAGCCAGAGGACGCCGGGCAATTGGCCCAGACCGGGCACGCCGCCGCCCATGCGGTAGACGCCCTGCTGCCGCCCGTCTTCAGGATCATCGTTCCAGGTTTGATGCCAAGCCATACGGACTCCGTCTTTCTTCAGACACAGAAGCTCTCATAGTACAATACTGCGGCGATGGTCTTGGCGTCCTCGATTTCGCCGGCGCGAATCATGCGCAGGACTTCGGCCCAGGGCGTCCAGACGATTTCGATCAGCTCGCCCGGCTCCAGAGCTGCCCGACCCGGCGCGGGTTCCTCGGCCAGGAAAATCGTCAGCCGCTCGGTCAGGAAGCCGGGACTGGGCATAATCGTGAGCAGGTGCCGCATCTCGCGGGCGCAAAATCCGGTTTCCTCGATCAGTTCTCGCCGGGCACAGTCCTCGGGCGATTCGCCGGGGTGGTCGAGTGTGCCGGCTGGAATCTCGATGCACCAGCGGCCGAAGGCGTACCGGTAATTCCGTTCCAGCAGCACTTCGCGGCTGCCGTCAGACCGGCGGCGCAGGGCGAGAATGGCGACGCTGCCGTTGTGGCGGACGATTTCGCGCGTGGAACGGCGGCCGGAGGGGTCTTCGATTTCGTGAAGTTCGAGTTGGACCTTGTGGCCGGAGAAGATCACGCGGCGAGAGAGTTCTTTTGGTTCGGCGTTACCCATGAAGTACCTTTTTATTACAGCGTGGCTGCAAGCAGCCACCCTACTTTTGCGGCGATGGCGTGACAAACTGGTTGGCCATGGCCTTCAACTTGTCGTTCATGTCCATCAGCGTCAAATCCTTCGGCGGCACATAGTCGAGGTCGGAAGATTTCAGGCCGGCGTCGAAGGTGACTTTGCTGAATTCGATGAAGTCGAGGAGGTTGCCCAGCTCGCCGTAGTGGCGGATGGAGCGGGGAAAGCCGTCGGTGCGGCTGATGATGGCCACGACGCGGGCGGGCTGGCGAGAGCCGGGGACGAATTTCGGGTTGGCGCCTTCGACGGTGACGAGGTCGCCCTCGGCCTTGAGGATCTTGAAGACCAGGCCATCGGCCACGGCGTCCTTCAGATACTTTTCATAGTTTGGCGGTTGGACAGCCTTCAGAACCGCCTCCACGGGCGACCCGCGATATTGCCGGCGCAATTCTTCCAGCTTAACCAGATCGACTCGCGCCACGCCGGGACTGATGGCGCCCGGGCCGGTCTGCTCGACGTAAAGAAGATTCTTGTTCCGCACGATCCTCATCAAGAGCAGAACATGTTCCTTGTCACCGGCCTTCTCGCTGTATTCGGTGAGGAAAATGAGGCGGTCGGGGAAGAGGATTTTGAGGCTGCCTTTGCCGACGCGGCCGACGGCGCCGGTGGTGGATTCGGCGGAAAGGTCTTTGGCGGCAGCGCACTTGGCGGCGGCGATATCGATCAGGCTTTCGACCGTGGGCAGGGCGTCGGCGGGGGTGGCGCTGGTCGCGGAAACGGCCGGGACGGCGGATTGGGCCGGGACGGCGGGGGAATCGGCGGCGAGGGCCCAGGACCCGATAAATAACGCCAGAATTGCGGCTGCGCCCAACAGGTTATTCATCGAATAGCATCCTCCGCCGAAAAAACGGCCTTAACAATGTCGGGCCAGGGCCCGACCTACATCGAAACAACACCTTTTCAGACAGACAATTTACCGTCGGGCGGGGGGCAAGTCAAACGCGGTTTATTTTTGACATTTCGGGCGGGCGGCGGTATGATGCGGGACTGTAGTGTGGCTTGCGGCGCGGGCCGTGGGCCGAAAGTGTCTCCTAACCTGTCAGTTTGCGGCCGGACACCCTGCTCGCTTTTGTGAAGCGAGTCAAAGACCCAAAAGGGATCCCCAGAAGCCGCAGGCCGACCCAGCCTCAGAAAGGCAAGCAATGGCCGAACTCAATGTGCGCGAACTGATCGACTCCGGGATTCATTTCGGGCACCGCGTCTCGCGGTGGAATCCGAAGATGAAGCCGTACATCTACGGCAAACGGAATCTTATTCACATCATCGATGTGAAAGAAACCATCAAGGGCATCATCCGGGCCAAAAAGTTCCTGACCCAGATGGTGGCCGAGGGCAAAGACATCCTGTTCGTGGCCACCAAGCGCCAGGCCAAAGCCGTGGTCGAGCGCGAGGCGGCGCGGTGCAACATGCCCTTCGTCAGCGAGCGCTGGCTGGGCGGGATGCTGACCAATTTCCGCACGATCCGTGAGCGGCTCAAATACCTGGAGCAACTGGAAACGCTGGAAAAGACTGGCGAAATCAATTCCTATTCGAAGAAGATGATCTCGAAGCTCGGCCGCGAAAAGCGGAAGATCGGGCGCAACCTGAACGGCGTGCGGACGATGAGCCGCCTGCCGGGGGCCTTGTTCGTGGTCGATCCGCGGCGCGAAGACATCGCCATTAAAGAAGCTCAGCGGCTCGGGATTCCCACCGTGGCCCTGATGGACACGGACAGCGATCCGGATCAGGTGGACATTGTCGTGCCAGGCAACGACGACGCGATGCGCAGCATCGAAATCGTGCTGGGCCAGATGGCCGACGGCGTGGCTGAAGGCCTGGCCAACCGGGCGGCGCATCCGATCACGGCCGATCGCGTGCAGGAAGCGGCGGCCGAGAGCGGCGCTCCGGCGCGTCGGCCGCGCGGCCGGAAGCAGGGTGGCGGCGGCGGACGTGGCGGCGCGGGTGGTGGTGGCGGTGGCGGTGGTGGTGGACGCGGCGGCCAGGGTGGTGGTGGCGGTGGCGGCGGACGTGGTGGTGCGGGCGGCGCCGGCGGACGCGGCGGCCAGGGTGGTCGCGGACGCAGTGAGAAGCGCGGCCCGGATCCGTCGCAGATTGCCGAACGCGGCGCGCCGCGACCGGTGGTCGTGCCGACTGACGCTCCGGCGCCGGCAGCAGCGGTTGAGCCAACGGCCGCACCGGTAGCACCGATCAACATTCCCGAGCAGCAGGAAAAGGCGCCCCTGGGCGGGCATCTGCCGACGATGACCGACCGGACCTTCGAGAAGGGTCTCGAGGGCGACGTCAAGCCGGGCCAGGTCGCGCATGAGTCCGCGCCAGTGAAGACCGATGACGCCGGCGAGCGCGGGCGGGAAGAAAAGAAGTAGGGTGCGTGCTTGCACGCACCATGTAGGTCGGGCCCCGGCCCGACATAATAAATGCCGTTTTCCGCTTGGTGTTGCAGTTTTTGTTGTTGCCGTTCCTTAAGTCTTAGGTCTGAAGCCTTAGGCCTTCTTTTTGGAGATAGACAAAATGGCGATAACAGCCGAAGCAGTCAGAAAACTTCGTGACATGAGCGGCCAGGGCATGATGGAATGCAAAAAGGCCCTGGAGGAAGCGGACGGGGATCAGACCAAGGCCCTGGAATTGCTGCGAAAGAAGGGGTTCGCCACGGCCGAGAAGCGGGTCGGACGGGCCACCGCCAACGGCATCATCCACACCTACATTCACCACAACAAGCGGATCGGCGTGCTGGTGCAGGTGAATTGCGAGACCGACTTCGTGGCCCGCAACACCGATTTCATCAAGTTCGCCGACGACCTCTCGAAGCACATCGCCGCCTTCAGCCCGATTGCCGTGTCGCGGTCGCAGGTGGACCTGAAGATCGTCGAGTCCGAGCGCGAGATCGCCAAGGCCCAGGTGGTGGGCAAGCCGGCCAACATCATCGACAAGATCGTCGAAGGGAAGCTCGACAAGTATTTCGCCGAGCGCGTGCTGCTGGAACAGCCCTGGATTCACGACGACAAGCAGAGCGTGGGCGAAGTCTTGAAGAGCCTGATCGGGAAGATCGGGGAGAACATGACGATCACGCAGTTCGCGCGGTTCGACGTGGGCGTGGTGCCGAGCGAAGAATAAGTTGTTTCTTTTGTAGGGACAGGGCTCTGCCCTGTCCGGTCGTTTCTGTTTTTGGCTTTTGGATTTTTCCTATCGTTACTCGCGGCCCTGCCCTACCCCGGCGGGGCCGCTTTGTTTACACTCTGCTCTCTTGACGCCGCCGGCAAATCCAATTAATGTAGCGGCATAAACTGTCATGGCCCCCATCGGAGACCTCTATGCCTCAACCAAAATACCGCCGCGTGGTGTTGAAAATCAGCGGGGAGGGATTGTGCAAGTCGGGGGGCTTCGGCCTCGACCAGGAAGAAATCAGCCGCATCGCCGACGAGGCGCGGGCCGTGGCGGCGACGGGGGTGGAGCTGGCCGTGGTCGTGGGCGGGGGAAATTTTATTCGCGGGCAGACGCTGGCCGAGGCCGGCCACGTACGGCGCGCCACGGGCGATTACATGGGCATGCTGGCCACCTGCATCAACGCGATGGCCTTGCAGGACACGCTGGAAGACCTGGGGGTGCCGGCGCGGGTGCTGTCGGCGCTGGAGATGAAAGAGGTGGCCGAGCCGTTCATCCGGCGGCGGGCCATTCGGCACCTGGAGAAAAAACGGATCGTCATCCTGGCCGGCGGCACGGGCAACCCGTTCTTCACGACCGACACCTGTGCGGCGCTGCGGGCGAGCGAAATCGGGGCCGACGTGCTGCTGAAGGCGACGAAGGTGGACGGGGTCTTTTCGGCCGATCCGAACAAGGACGCCAAGGCCACGCGGTTCGAGCGGCTGACCTACGCCGAGGTGCTCCAGAAGCAGTTGCGGGTGATGGACATGACGGCGATTTCGCTGTGCATGGAAAACAAGATTCCGATTGTGGTGTTTAATTTGAAGAAGCCGGGGAATATTGCGAGAGTTATCGCGGGCGAGACGATTGGAACGACGATAGCGTGAAGCAGGCTTAAGGCTTAAGACTTAAGGCGCAGCAGAAGAAATAAAGAAGCATCACCCTCACCCTACCCTCTCCCCTCAAGGGAGAGGGGTGAAGAAAAAAGGAGAAACAGTTATGGCGGTGGACGACCATCTACTGGAAGCCGAAGAGCGCATGGAAAAGGCCGTGGACCGGCTGAAGGCCGAGTACCGGGCGGTGCGGACGGGACGGGCCTCGGCCGGACTGGTCGAACATCTGAAGGTGGATTATTACGGGTCGCCGACCGAGTTGCGGCAGATGGCCAACATCTCCTGCCCCGACGCCCTGCTGATCGTCATCAAACCATATGACGGGTCGGTGGTGCAGACCATCGTCAAGGCGATTCAAACCTCGGACATCGGCATCGCCCCGAGTACGGACGGCAAGGTGATTCGGTTGGCCGTGCCGCCGCTGTCGGAAGAGCGGCGCCGGCAGATCGTGCATCAACTCAAGGAGATGGCCGAGGAAGTGCGGGTGGCGCTGCGGAATGTGCGGCGCGACGCGATCAAGGGCATCGACGCGGAGGAGAAGGCCAAGACGGCCTCCGAGGACGACATCAAGCGCGGGGAAAAAGAGGCGACGGAGTTGGTACACAAGTACGAGACGATGACCGACGATCTGCTGTCGGCGAAGACCAAGGAAGTGCTGGAGACCTGAGGCCGGGGTTTTGGTTGAATCGCCGGGCGTCGGACGGTATAATCGTCGGACTTCGCGACGCTGCGGGGGAGTAGCTCAATCGGTAGAGCAACTGCCTTTTAAGCAGTAGGTCTCGGGTTCGATCCCCGACTCCCCCACCAATTTGAGTTCCTGGGGCGGCAGGGTATCGCTGCCCGACGAGTAAAAAATGTGGCCCTATCGTCTAGCGGTTAGGACACGGCCCTTTCAAGGCCGCGATACGGGTTCGAATCCCGTTAGGGTCACCATACCTTGAACCGGAGTCGCAGGGCGCCAACCGCTCTGCGGCTCCTGATTATTTCTGGACACCGGGGACCGCTGCCTCATGGCCGGTCGGTTCATTTAACCCGGCCGGCAAGGGCGGCGCCGCCTGCGGGAACCAGCGCAACTTGTCGGCCTCCGGGCTGATCGGCAACTGGCGGCACCGCCGGACGAGGGCTTTGTAGAAACGGTCGGCCGCCGGCGGGTCGCGCGAAGCCAGCCACATGCCGCCCTTCCACAGCGCCCTGGCCAGGAGGGGATCGTTGTCCGGCAAAAGAGCGGCGCATTCCCACGTCAGATCGGCGGCATAGTAACGGTAATGAAACCGCTTGTCGGGAACGATGGGCGAAGCGGCCACGCGGGCAATTTCGTCTTTGCCGGCCAGAAGATAGGGGAGCGCGGCCAGGGGAATCGGGATATTCCCGTGGAACCAGTTTGCGCTGACCAGGCCCGCGCAGCGCGTCTCGATAGCGCCGCCCAACTCGAACTCTCCGCCCACGACGCTCCAGTCCGGTTCGTCCTCAGTGCCGAAAAGTTCCATGCCCTGGCTGCGGGCGATCCAGGCAGCCAGGTAAAGTTCCTCGGCCCGTTTGTGCGGCGGCAAGGCTGCATCGCGTCCGGCCTTCAGGTGGCCGACGAAGTCATCGAACCAAATGATCTGGTTCGGGGGATAGAAGGGTCGCGCCCGAGACCATTCTCCGGAACGAGCCAGACGCCGGGCCAGCAGGTAGCGTAGTGCCACGTTGGGCGTGATCGGCGTGGACCAAAGGCCGTACCAGCCGTATTCCCGAGGCTTGGCGTTCAATTCCGTATCGTCGGCATGTTTGGTCAAATATTTTTCGACTTCCTCGACGGTCAACACACGCTCGGCCACATAGGCCGCGTCGGGCCAGCAGCCGCTGCGGAGCAGTTGGTCGAGCGCCGCCACGTAGTCCTGCCTCGCCAGGAGCAAGATGCCCAGGTCGGAATGGACCATCGCCAGCGGCCGACAATGACTGCCAGGTGAATCGCAACTGCAATTGTCGCCCCACTCCTCGCTACTGGGAAACGCCTCGGTCAGCCGGCGCAGGATGTCGATGGCTTCGTCGACTTTTCCTTCGCGCAGGAACAACTTCGACCGCACCCACCGGGCGTAGGGCGCCTGCGGATCGGCCGCGTCCGCCCACCGCGCCGCCGCTTTCATGTCGCCAAGCCGGTAGGCCATCCAAGCCAGGCGGTCGGCGTCTTCGAGCGGTGTCTTCCCGGCCACTTTCGTCAGCACCTCCAACCATTGGCCGGACACGAAGTTGTTCCCGTCGCCGTAGTTCGCAACCACCCACGCCGTCGCAATCCGCCGGCAGAGCGGATCGCGAGCCACCTGATTTATCCTGGGCTTCTCTGCTTCGCGAAAATAGTACAGAGTCCGGGAACTGAGTTCCCGCAACGAGCAGGCGGCAATTTGCCGATCCTCAGGCCGGTCATCATGGAACATCTCGAAATAGTGCTCCATCGCTTCGACGCGCCGCCCGGCCTTCTCCTCCAGAAACGCCTGCCAGCCGAGGCTCGACGCGGCGAGGTGATCTGAATCATGGCACCCGGCATCGACGTCGCGCCGCAACTGCTCGAAATAGCTCGTCGCCGTTTTGGGATCGCTGCCCAGCAGCGTCCGGCCGATCATGTATGCCGCCCAGGTGGAGCGCCAGAGGCGATCCTGCTTGGGCAAGGCCAGCAACTCGCGCCAGAATTTCAGTGCGACGTCCCGGTCGCCGTCGTGCCACGCCGCAGCGCCGCGAGCGTAGAGGGCAAACTCCGCCGGCAGATCGGCCAGCAAAGCTTCCTGCCGAGTGACCAGTTTTGATGAGGCGGTCAGCAGCGGATCGGGCCGGTTCAACGGCGTCACCCGCTGCGGCGCCCGAAACTCTTCGTATCGACCCTCGATTTCCAGCCGCTTGGACGGATTGACGTTGGAAGCCGCCAGCGCCGCCTCAAGGTCCGCGAGGTCCGCCGTCGCGGTTCGCCAGATCGGACCTTTTTTGTCCTCGTTGTCGCGGAGACTCTTTATCTCCGGCTTGACGCCGGCGATGCGGCAAAGTTCGCGATAGAAATCCCCTTCCGGCATTTCCAACACATGCCCGGCGTTGTCCTGAACCAGGTAGCTGTTGGGAAAGAACGGCCCGCAGGCCCGGTCCGCCGTCCCCGCCAGCAGCAGCACCGCCGCCGATATCATCACCAACCATCGCGCTTTCATGGCACCACTCCCACCGGTTGTTTCACGCGCGGCCAATCCGTGGCCGCACTCGCCTTGAGCCGCAACCATCCGACCATCACCGGCTCGCCGACCGCCGGCGCCGGACCCACCAATCGCATCTTTGAACTGTCTCCCGGCGAATCGTCTTCGCTGAAACCGTTGAGCAGATCGAAGGCCACGACCTCGCTGCGGCGAACCTCCACATCGCACCGGACCGGGAACGGCACGTTCCGCTCGCCCGTGTTCGTGATCCAGACCTCGGCCAGGGCCGGTTCGGGGCGGCGAATCTCGGCGGTAAAGGCCGTGACCGGCTCGCGCCCGGCCCGCACCGCCTCAAGCGTCGCCCAGGGCCAGTTCAACCGGTCCGTCGCCACGGGCAGGCGAAACCAGGCCACGCCCAGACAATGGTCCGGCGGCGAGGCGGCGAGAGCCGCCGCCACATGGGCCAGTTCGACCGGATCGGGCATGACCACCCGCTCGCGGCCGCCCACAGCCCGCCGAGGGGCCGGCCCTTCGGCCGCCAGGGCCGCGAACTTGCCGGCGTCGTCGAAAATCACGCGATAGCCGCACGTCGGCAAGGCCACGCGGAACGGCACGCCGACCCGCGCCGCCCGGGCGGCCCACGGACCGACGCAATCAGCGCGGCAAAGGATAATGGGTTGATCGAACGTAGTCGGGAGTTCGAGGGAATGAACCTGAAGGATAAACTCGTCGCACTGGCGGGCCAGCGGGGCGAAGTCGCGGCTCACGAGCCAGGTTGGCAGAGCGGTAATCGCCACGGGCGTGCCGGACCACGCGCGCCGCAAATCCGCCACGAGCAGCGCGTAGTCCTTCAGACCGGACGTGGGACAATCGAAATCGATCTGGATTCCCGCGACGTCGACGCCAGGCGACCGCGCCGCCGCCAGCGTTTCGCGGCCCAGCGCCGCCAGGTCGGCCCGCGCCGCCGAGGCCGTTTCGGCCGACCGCAACAGTTCCGCCAGCCGCACGGGACAGCGAATGACGAGCCAGACCTTGCGACCGGTGGCGGCCAGTGCCGCCCAGTTCACGACCGGACGGATTACGGGCAGCGGGGCGGCGGCACCGGCGGAAAATTCGGCCTCCGCCGCCAGGACCATCAGGTCGTCGAACTCGCCGCCGGCGTGCTGAACCGCGGCGACCACCGGAGGGGACCACTCGCGCTGCCAGACGTACAGGGCGGCGCGCTGGGCGAGCGGGGCCGGGCGCGGCGGCGTCAGGTAATGAAACGTAACCAGGCTGACGGCGATCAGAAGAGCGCTGATCGTCGAAACCAGAAGGACGTGAGATTTGCCCTGTGCTGGGCGGCGGTGCAACATGAGGTTCCCTCAACGCACACCTGAGTCGAAGGGTGATTATATCGAGCGGCCGGCGAAAAACAACGACGCTCTTTTGCGTTTGCGGCAATTTGCTATAATGCGGTCCCGCGCGGTTTCGAGTCGGCCGGGCGGACCATTTTCATTTTGCGGCTCGTGGAAAAACGGGGAAAACTATGGCCCGCACGCTGATCAAGGATGTTCTGACGACCCCGCCAACCGGACAGGAAATCACGATTGGCGGGTGGGTGCGGACGGTCCGCAACTCCAAGGGCGGGTTCTCCTTCCTCGCCCTGAATGACGGTTCGACCATCGCCCAACTCCAGGTCGTCGCCGACGGCAAGCTCCCGAACTACGCCGCCGAACTGGTGAAACTAACCGCCGGCTGCGCCGTCCTGGCCACCGGCACGCTGGTTCAGAGCCAGGGCAAGGGCCAGACGGTCGAGCTTCAGGCCACGGCCGTCCAGGTGCTGGGTTGGGCCGACCCGGAAGCCTATCCCATTCAGCCGAAGAAGCACACCTTCGAGTTTCTGCGGACGCAGGCCCACCTGCGGGCGCGGACCAACACCTTCGCCGCCGTGACGCGCATCCGCAACGTCGTCTCGATGGCCATTCACGATTTCTTTCAGCAGCGCGGCTTTATCTATGTCCACACGCCGATCATCACGGCCAGCGATTGCGAGGGGGCCGGGCAGATGTTCCGGGTGACGACGCTGGAGGCAAATCCGCCGGCGGGTGCGCCGCGGCCCGATCCGAATGATGACTTTTTCGGCCGGCCGACTTACCTGACGGTTTCGGGCCAACTCGAAGGCGAGACTTACGCCTGCGCCATGGGCAACATCTACACCTTCGGGCCGACGTTCCGGGCGGAAAACTCAAACACGCCGCGCCACCTGGCCGAGTTCTGGATGGTCGAGCCGGAAATGGCTTTCTGCGACCTGGAGGGCGACGCGGAGACGGCCGAGGCGTTCCTGAAGCACATCTTCCGGACCGCCCTGGAGCGCTGCACGAAGGATCTGGAGTTCCTGAGCGAACACGTCGATGCGACGGTTCTGCCGACGCTGACGGCCATCGTCGCGAGCGACTTCGAGCGCGTGACTTACACCGAGGCCGTGGCCCTGCTGGAAAAGTCGGGGCGGACGTGGCAATATCCGGTGGGCTGGGGCACGGACCTCCAGACCGAGCACGAGCGCTACCTGACCGAAGAGGTCTTTCGCAAGCCGGTGGTTGTGACCCATTACCCGGCGGCGATCAAATCATTCTACATGCGTCTCGACGACGGGACAGCGCCGGGGCGGGCCACGGTGGCGGCCATGGACGTGCTGGTGCCGAAGATCGGCGAACTGATCGGCGGCTCGCAGCGCGAGGAACGGCTGGACGTTTTACTGCAGCGCATGGCCGAACTGAAACTGCGGCCGGAGGATTACTGGTGGTACCTGGACCTGCGGCGCTACGGCTCGGTGCCGCACGCGGGGTTCGGTTTGGGGCTGGAACGGACGCTGCAATTCATCACGGGCATGGCGAACATCCGGGACGTGATTCCGTATCCCCGGGCACCGCGTAGTGCGGAATTCTGAGCTAATTTTTGACCAAAAAATAATTTTTCTTACCGTTTAATCGGAATTTTTCCGATTCCATGTACCGAAACCGGATTATCATTCCGGTAGGCACGCGGGGGGTGTGCGCTTGGGCCACCGGGGAAGAAAACTGGTCGTGGCGGGGTATGTCTCGATACCCTGCCGATGGTGTAATAGAGGAGTACTGGGGGATGGAACAGTTCCCACTTACGGTGTTGCTGGTCGAGGATAACCTCGGCGACGTCTTTCTGGTGCGCGAGGCCATCGAGCAACTGGGCCTCGACCTTCAGTTCCGGACCGTACCCGACGGCGAGACGGCCCTGGATGTTCTGCGCCTGCCCGGAGCCAAGCGCCCGGACGTCATCATCCTGGACCTGAACCTGCCCCTGAAGCACGGGCGCGAGGTCCTGGAGGAACTCGAAGCCGACCCGGCCCTGCGGCACATCCCGGTGGCCATCCTGACCACCTCAACCGCGGAGGAAGACACGGCGCTGCAACAGACGCACGACCGCTGCCTGTTTTTCGCCAAGACGCCCGACCTGCGGGAACTGATGAACATTTTGACTCAAATCCATAATTTTGCACTGAGCGCCAGGTAAGCCGCGACCGCGAATCCCAAAACTTATTCTAACCGCACACCTTGCCCCCAAAACGGGGGCCAGGGTGTGCCGCCCATTTTAATGCCGGCCTGAAATGCAGACCACCAGGACAAATATGATGAACCCGATCACGGCGGCGACGACACAGCCCGAGGGCAGGCTCTTGCCGCTGCTGCCCCCCTGCCCTTTCTCGCCCGGACGCCCGCTGTAAAGCCACCGCCCGCACTGGGGACAGACCAGGGCGCTGGGTGGGGCCTCGGTGCCACAACCGGAGCAGACTTTATGCGCCGGAGCCGCCGGCTTGGCCACCGGAACCGGACGAACCCCCGGCGTCGGCGTAATCTTCGGTTCGGGGACGGCGCTCAGATGCGTTCCGCTGCCGTGGCGGCACTGCGGACACGAGCCGGCCAGCTCGTAACAGGACTGATGATAAGTCGCCCCGCACTCCGGGCAGGTCACGACTTTGTCCGAGCCGACGATGCGGTCCTGGCAGAGGCGGCAGGAGCCGATACCGTCCTGGCCGTGCGGCTGGCGGGCCGAATCGTGCTTGGCACGGAGTTGATCAATCGCTTCGTGGGCCTTCTGGCCAACCCTGGTCGCCGTCTCGCGGACCTGCTGCTCGGCCGCCTGGCGAACGTCCTGGCCGATCTTCACGGCTTCGTGTTTGACAAAAACGCCGGCCTGCCGGGGCGAGGAAAGCCCCTTTTCCTTAACGAATTCCGTGGCGTCGGAAACAACCTGGTGGGCTTCCTGGCGGCCGAGTTGGCGGGCCTGGGCCAGCGTCTGGCGGCCTTCTTCCTTGAACTTTTCGCCGACCGAAGCGGCCACGGCCCCGGCCGCGCCGGCCGCCGCCGCCCCGATCACCACGGCTTTGCCCTTGAGGGAACCAGGCCCGGACTGTTCCACCGCCGCCGGACCGTTCTTCGCTTCCTGCGACAACGTCTTCGAGGCCGAGGCCTGTTCGGCCTTCATCCTCAGGCCGAGTTCTTCGAGTTCCTGCGACAGTCCGCCGCCAGAGCTGAGGGCCGAAGTGCCGATGGCGCCGGAATCGGAACCGATCACCAGGCCCTTGCGGCGCGGCGGTTTGGCCGCTTCGCCGGATGGCGCCGCCGGGGCTGGTTCCGCCGGCGCGCCGCCATGAATCGCCGCGGCAGCGCCGCACTTGGCGCAAACGAAGTCCGGGGCCGGCTGCTTGCCGTCCACCTCGGTCCACGCGCCGCACTTCCTGCACGACACGAGTCGTCCCATTGTTGATCCTCTCTGATTCACCTGTCGAGCCTACCAGACTACCCTCCCGGCCCGGCCCCGTCAACCGCTCACCTGACGATCTGCGGGACGCGCGTTGACGGCGGGGCGGGCCGCTGCTAATCTAGTGGCACGAAACGGCTATGAAAAAACGCTCCCGACTCAGTCCGCTGTTCGATTATCTCTTGTACCTCGGTCTGCGCGCCGGGGTCATGCTCATTCAGCTTTGCCCGATTGAGGTCGCCCAGGCCGTGGCCCGGGGCCTGGGCAATCTGCTCTTCCTCGTGGACAAGCGCCATCGCCTGCGGGCCATCGACAACCTGACCCAGGCCTTCGGCCGCGACTGGACGCCGCATCACATTGAGACCGTGGCCCGCCGCTGCTGCCAACACATGGTCATGCTGGCCGTGGAAATCCTCAGCCTGGCCAAGCTCATCAATCGCAATAACTGGTTTGAATACGTCAACCTGGTCGAGGTACACAAGGGCCTTCGCCTGATCCTCGACCGCCGCAGCGTCATCATGCTGACCGGCCACTTCGGCAACTGGGAGGTCATGGGCTACACCATCGGGGCCTTGGGCGTGCGGTCCTATGCCGTGGCCCGGCCGCTGGACAATTCTTATATTGAGAACTGGATGTTGCGACAGAGACAGGAGACCGGCCAGACCATCATCACCAAGTTCGGGGCCACGGACGTGATGCTGGAGGTGATCAAGTCGCAGTCGCCGCTGTGCATCGTCGGCGACCAGCACGCCGGAGCCCGCGGCCTGTGGGTCAACTTCTTCGGCCGCCCGGCCTCGACCTACAAGAGCGTCGCCCTGCTGGCTATGGACCAGAATTGTCCGATCATCGTCGGCGGGGCCTGGCGGCTCGGCAACCACTTCAAGTTCCAATGCGAAATTATCGACGTGATCGAACCGGAAGAATACAAGGACGACAAAGAGGCCGTGCGGCACATCACCGAGCGCTACACCACGGCCCTGGAAGTCCTGATTCGCAAGGCCCCGGACCAGTATCTCTGGATGCACCGCCGCTGGCGCGATCCGCCGCCGCCGAAACAGAAAAAGCAGCCCGCTACGCCGCAGGTTTCCGCACCAACGGCCACATGACGGCCAGCGCCACGAGCGAAACCGCCGTGTAACCGACCACGCCGACCCAGAAACTTTCGCTGCCCACAGCCAATCCGTTCAATGAAAGTTCCCGCCCGAGCGCCGCCGAAGAAATCAGCCAACCCCAACCGATGGACGTGTCGTAAAATTCCAGAACCAGGTAGCCCACAATCAGCGGGCCGAAGACAAAGGCCACGGCGTCGACCAGGGCCACGAGCCGCCAACCCGGCGAGGCGCCCTGGTGAAAGAAGCGATAAACAATAGCCGCCACGGCGGTGCCGGAGAGGCCGGCCAGAATCGCCCCGACGCGACCAAACGATTCGCCGGAAAAGATCGCCGCCGCACTGAAGAACGGCGCAGCCACAACCAGGACGAGCGCCGCTTCGGCAACTCGCCGCGCCGCCCAGAGCCAGAAACTTTCCACCAATTCCGCGCCACCCAACAATCGCCCCGGCCAGAGCGGATAGACCAGTACGAGGAAAACGGCGGCGACGACCGCAACGGCGGGCAGAGCGTTGGCAGGCGAAGTGAGGACCGAAGCCTGGCGGCTGATCGCGCCGAGAACGGTCGTGAGCAGCAGCGTGGCCAAGAGGGCAAGGGCTTCAAAGGCAGCCAAAGAAAGCAGGCCGCTCGGCGCGGACGCGTCGGCGGCCTGAGGTTTAGTCAGAAGATGGTTCATTAGTGCCACCGTGGCCCGGCACTAACCGCGCAGGCTCGCTTTGTGGTGCGTGTCGGTGGGCAGGCGGCGGACCTGCCGTTCGACCAGGTCGATCTGGTCGAAATGACCCTCGAACGAACCTTCCGTCAGGAACAGTTTCCGCAGGCAGAGTACCTTTTCCTCCGGCGTGCCTTCGAGAGTTTCGGTCCGTTTGTTACGCGGCCCGCCCCAGAGAATGCGCGGCCCGTTGTCCTTGGTATAGATGACGATTTCCGGCTGCTTGCGGTCGCGCAGGCCGCCGAGGTTGGAGACGTCGATGCGAGCCAGCTTGAACCGGACGGCGTCATCGTGGCCGGCGTCGGATTGGAAGGCGGCAGCCACGTCGGCCCCGGCCAGCACCGCCGGATCGCCCCACACGGCCCCCTGCCCCGGCGGTTGGGAACGCACGCCGGTGATGACCAGCAGCACCCGGTCGCCCAGCAGCGGCTCGGCGGCGGGATCGCGGCTGACGCGGAGGCCCTCGCGGTCGATGGCCACATACCTGGCCGCAGCGCCTTCGCCGATCTGGACGAAAGCCACGGGACGGCGCAGCGACAGCGAGACATCGACGCCGCCGGTCTGGTCGCCGGCTCGCGGGGCGTTGAAGCGGACCTCGTGAACCTTGCGGACCCAGGGACTTTTTTCCAGGCAGGCGGCCACGCGCCCGGCCGCATCGTCATCCATGACGCTGAGGCGCGGCGGCAGAGTGTTCAGGGAACCGTGAATTTCCTCGGCGATCTCCGGCGTCATCCACGACGTGGTCTGCACCAGCCGCAGGTCTGCCGGGCGGATGCAATAGGCGTTGCGGGCGGCGACCTGGTCGCGGTAGGCGTACAGGCCGTAAACGGCGGCACAGCCGACGGCGGCCACGGCCACGGCCACGAGGACGGTCTGGAACGGTTTCATCCGGGCCTTCACGCCGGCCAAGGCTTTGTCCGCACCATCTTGCAACCGTGTAATTGGAATCATCTGTTTGTCCTTTATGTTATCTTCCCTGCCCGGCCACTTTCCGGGACAAGGCCAGTTCCACCATCGTGCGGCACAGAGCGGCAAAATCAAGGCCCGCCGCCGCAGCCGCCTTCGGCAACAGACTGTGCGTCGTAAAGCCGGGGATCGTGTTCACCTCCAACACCGTCGGCTCGCCGGCGGAGTCGAGCATCACGTCGACGCGCGAAAAATCGCGGCAGCCGAGCGACCGATGCGCCGCCACGGCCAGGGCCTGAATCCGTTCCGTCAGGCCGGCGGGCAATTCCGGATTGGCCACATAGCGCGTCGCGTCGCTCAGGTACTTGGCGTTGTAATCGTAGAACGCAGCGTCGGGAATAATTTCGATGATCGGCAGCCCCTGATCGGCCAGGACGCCGACGGTCAGTTCGCGGCCGCGCACCAGCCGCTCGACCAGGGCCTCGCCGCGAATCTTGAAGACCGCGTCAAGACCGGCCTGGAAAGCCTCAAAAGTTTCGGCCAGCGTCACGGCGACGCTCGATCCGTCGTCGCGCGGCTTGACGGCCACGGCCGACCCCAGAGCGTCGTAAGCTTCCCTTGTCCCGGCCGCATCGCCGCGTGCCACCAGCCGCCAATCGGGCGTGGCGACGCCGGCGGCGACAAAAAGTTCTTTGGACGCGACTTTGTCCATGGCCAGGCGGCTGGCCTCGGCCCCGGAGCCGGTGTAGGCCAGGCCCAGGCGGTCGAGTTGCCGCTGCAGCGTGCCATCCTCGCCGAAACCGCCGTGCAGGGCGATGAAGGCCACGTCGAAATCGCGGCCGGCCAAGAGCCGCACCTCGTCGGGCTGGAGGTCCACGTCCTTCACGAGGAACCCCGCCGAGCGCAGGGCCTTTGAGACCTCGCGGCCCGAGAGGAGCGAGACTTCGCGTTCGGCGCTCGTGCCGCCCATGAGCACGGTCACGCGCGTGGCCGAGGGCCGGCACTCGGGCGCCCCGGCCGCGAAACCAGTTCGTCGCGTTGCCATCATGGTCGTATCACCAGATCTCCAGCTCAAGTTCGAGCACGGTCTCAAATTTTTCGTTCACCTTGTCCAGAATCAGTTCGATCAGCTTCTTGACGTCTTCGGCTTTGGTCTCGGCCGTAGCCACGATGTAGTTGGCGTGCTTGCGCGAGATGATGGCGCCGCCGATCTTCGTGCCCTTCAGGCCGCACTGGTCGATCAAGGCCCCGGCGCTCATGCCGCGCGGGTTCTTGAAGACGCAGCCGGCGGAACGGTTGCTCATGGGCTGGGCATTCTTCTTGGCGAACCAGATTTCCTTCATAAACTTGGCGATGCGCGTTTCGTCGTCCTCGGCCAGGCGCAACTCGGCGGCCAGGACGAACCGGGCGGCGACGTTGCTGCGGCGATAGCCGAAGGCCAGATCGTCGCGGTCGCGCCAGAAGACCTGCCCGCGGGCGTCCATGACCTGAACCCGCTCAACCACCTGGCCGATGTCGCCCCAGGCCCCGCCGGCGTTCATGCGGACCGCGCCGCCAACCCAGCCGGGAATGCCCACGAGCGGCTCGACGCCCGACAGATGCGCCTCGGCGGCGCTGCGGACCAGCTTGGGCAACCCCAGGCTCGCCCCGGCCCGGACCAGTTCGCCCTCGACCACCGCGAACCCGCCGAAACCCTTGGGCTCAAGCTGAATCACCGCGCCCGTCACGCCCTCGTCGGGCACCAGGACGTTCGACCCGCCGCCCAGCACGTGGACGTCAAGCTTTTCCTCGCCGCATCGGACCAGGACGGCCGCCAACTCTTCCTCGGTGCGCGGCTGAAGGAAATATTCCGCCGGCCCGCCGATCTTGAAGGTCGTCAGCGGTCCAAGCGACACCTTCTCGCGGACGATTTCCTCGAAACCTTTGAAAACGGTCATGACGTTATGCTCCCTATTTTCCTGCAGCGCCGGCCGCACTGGCCAGTTGGCCGAGCCGCATCAGCAGGCGGTCGGCAATTTCGTAGACGCTGCCGGCGCCCATCGTGACCAGGCAATCGCCCGGCCGCAGGTCCGCCGAAAGGCGGTCCATGATTTCGTCAAACGATTCCAGGTACTGCGCATTTCCGCCGGCGCGGCGAATTTCGCTCACCAGGTCGCCCGAACTGACGGCCTGTTTCTCCGATTCGCTGTCGCGCACGAAATAGATGTCCGGCACCAGCACCGTGTCGGCAGCCCCGAAACTCTGGGCGAAGTCGGCCAGCAAAAATCGCGTGCGGCTGTGCTGGTGCGGCTGAAAGACGACCCAGAGCCGGTCCGGCTCGTAGGCGTCGCGGATGGCCCGCAACGAGGCCCGGATTTCCGTCGGATGGTGGGCGTAATCGTCCACGACCGTTATGCCGTGCGAAATCCCTTTGAGCTCCATCCGCCGGCCGACGCCGCTGAACGTGGCCATGGCCCGCAGAATGGCGTCGCGGTCGGCCCCGGCGTGGTGGGCCAGAGCGGCCGCCGCCAGGGCGTTCATGACGTTGTGCCGCCCGGGCAACCTCATCTGGCCAACGCCGAAACGCTGGCCGTGGTACATGATCTCGAACCGCCCTCGCCCGCGCACGGCGGTCACGTTCACGGCCCGCCAATCGGCCTTCTCGTCGTCGATGCCGAAAGTTTCGATGGGGGCGGAAAGCCCTTCGATCACCGGGCGGATGTTGCGATCTTCGGCGTTGACGATCAGCCGCCCGTCGGCCGGCACCAGGGCGGCGAAGGCCGCGAAGGAGGCCTGAATCGCCGCCAGATCGTCATAGCAATCCAGATGATCCATCTCCACATTAAGAATCGCGGCGATCCGCGGAAAGAGGCTCAGGAACGAGCGGTCGAACTCGCAGGACTCGGCCACGAAATGCGGCCCGCCGCCGGCCCGGCTGCCGCCGCCCAGTTGCGGCACGTCGCCGCCCACGACGTAGGACGGATCGAGGCCGGCCAGCGTCAACATGTAGGCCACCAGGGCCGAGGTGGTCGATTTGCCGTGCGTCCCTGAAATCGCAACGCCAACGCGGCAACGCATCGCCTCGCCCAGAAGCCCGGCGTATTTCACCACGGACAACCCGCGCTCCCGCGCCGCCATGAGTTCAGGATTTTCGTCCTTGATGGCGGCGCTGATCACCACGCGGTCGATATTTTCCGGCAGATTCTCGGCCCGCTGGCCGATGGCCATTTGCGCGCCCAGACTGGCCAGCCAATCGGTTTGCGGCGACGATTGCCGGTCGGACCCGGAAACCACCGCGCCCTCGCGCATCAGGAGCGCCGCCAAGCCCCTCATGCCGCAACCGCCGATGCCGATAAAGTGGACGCGCTGGCCGGCGAAGGCCGTGCCGGTGGCGTGAAAGGGAATTCGCTCGATCATTTCTTCCGTCATAACCCCCACTTTAAGCCCTTTCCGTTTCAGTGTCAACCGCACCGATTAACCCCTCTCCCTTGGGAGAGGGTGGCCGCGAAGCGGCCGGGTGAGGGGTTCGCGCTCTTGACGCTCCATCCCCTGCTACATCGCCGCTCCAAGTATCTTCTCCGCCACTCTTCGTGCCGCCTCCGGGTGGCCAAGTTTTTTCGCCGCCGCAGCCATCGTTTTCCGCCGGTCGGCGTCCTTCATCAATTTCGACAAGACCGGCCACAAGGCTTCAGCATTGGCCCGCGCGTCGAGTCGGTCGAGCACGATTTCTGCCGCCCCCGCCGCCGCCAGAAGTTCGGCGTGCTGCTCCTGATGGCGATCCCGGTGAAACGGATACGGCACCAGCACCGACGACAGGCCCAGGGCCGTAATCTCCGCCACGCTCCCCGCCCCGGAACGGGCCACGATCAGGTCCGTCGCCGCGTACACGAGGCCCATCTCCTCCACGTAATCGCGCACGTTGTAGAACGGCTTGGTCGAACCCACGGCGGCGCGAACTTCGGCGGCGTTCTCCCGGCCGGCCAGGTGCAGAATCTGCCAATCGGCGAACTCGGCCCACCGCTCCGCCAGCATGACCACCGCCTGGTTGACGCTCCGCGCCCCGAGGCTCGCCCCGGTCACGACCAGCGTCTTGCGGGCCGGGTCCAATTCCAACTTCCGGCAGGCCTCGGCCCGGTCGATGCCGAACAGGCTCTCGCGAATCGGGCAGCCGACCACCTCAACCCGCCCGCGCGTCCGCACCGTGGCCGCCGTCTCGGCGAACTGCACGAACACCGCCGTCGCCCGCCGGGCCAGCCGTCGATTCGCCCGCCCGACCACCAGGTCCGGGTTCAGGACGAAGTTCGGCAAGCCCAGCCGCTGCGCCGCCCGCGTCGCGGCATACGATCCAAATCCGCCCAGCCCGACCACGGCCTGCGGGCGAAACTCTTCCAGGTACCGCCCGGCCTGTTGCCGGTTTCGCAGCATCGACAGCGCCAGCCCCGGCCAGGTCCACGGCTTCGGCGAAAATCCTCGCACCTCGACATACTCTGCCGCATACGGATGCGCCGCCAAAACCTGCCGATCAATCGCCCGCCGCGTGACGTAAAACCGAATCTCCGTCTCCGGCACCAGCTTCATCATCGCGTCCGCCACCGCCAGGCCGGGATACAGATGCCCGCCCGTCCCACCGCCGGCAAAGAGAATTCTCGGTCCTTCACCCATTTCGTTGCCGTTTTCCCATTCCCTTAAGAGAGAACGGGTGGCATGGCGGCGTTGTTTGCCGCCATGTTTCGCCGGGGACCATCGTCACGCCACCTCAGGCGTCAAACTTTCCGTTGAACGATCTGGCTGCCCCGCCAACTCCGGCGACCGGCAACCGACAGAGAGCAACAAGCCCAGCGCCGCCGCCGTCAGCACCAGGCCCGAACCGCCGGAACTAATGAGCGGCAGGGCGATGCCCTTCGTGGGCAGCGCTCCGGTGGCCACGCCGATGTTGATAATCGCCTGAATCGTGGTCCAGAGCACAACGCCCAGGGCCAGAAGATACGCAAACTTATTCGGAGCGCGGCTCATGATTCGCAGGCCCAGCAGGGCCAGACCGAGGAAGAGCAGGATGACCAGTATGCCGCCGGCCACGCCCATTTCCTCACAGATCACCGAGAAAATAAAGTCGGTCGTGTTTTCGGGCAGGTAGCCGAGTTTCTGCACGCCGTAGCCCAGGCCCAGTCCGAACGGCCCGCCGGAGCCGATGGCGTAGAGGCTCTGAATGATGTGGAAACCCAGGCCGCGCGGGTCTTGCCACGGATTGGTATAGATCATCAGCCGATTCATACGGTATGGATATTTGACGATCAGGACGTAGAGCGCTCCGGCCACCGGCGGCACGAGCGCGCCCAGTTGCCACCACGGGACGCCGCCGGCCATCATCAAGCCCGCCCCGATCGCCCCCACCAGCACCGCCGTGCCCAGGTCCTGAAGGGCGATCAGGCCGCAGACCGCGCCCAGAATCAGCGCGAGCGGCAGGAATTTTTTCAGCAGGCCCTCGCGCCAGTTCCGCCCCGCCGGCTCCGGCCGCGACAGGAACCAGGCGAAGAAGATGATCACCGCCAGCTTGGCCAGTTCGCTGGGCTGGAACGACAGTTCTATCGGCCCCAGCGGAAAGCGGAACCAGCGGCGGGCGTGGTTGACTTCGCTGCCGAACTTGAGGACGGCAACCAGCAGGAGCACGGTGACAGCCAGCAAGGCGATGGCCGCCCACCAGCGGTTGAGTTTGTCGTAGGGCAACCACATGCCCAGCAGCAGGGCGACCACGGCCACCGGCCCGAACATCAGGAGGCGGTTGAAGGCCCCCAGACGCTCGTCGGGCAGGGCCGAAACGCTGGCCGAGTAGACCATCAGAATCCCCACGGCCATCAGGGCGATGATGTTCACAAAGAGCAGCCGGGCCGTGAGGTTCAACTGGAACCGTGCGTCCGGTTTGAGCAGTTGGTCAGGTTTCAATAAATAGTTCATCGCTTCGCCTTATCTCAATTTCAGGGTCGCCAGGGCCAGGGCGGCGCACATGGCCCCGATCAACCAGAATCTTACGACCGTTTGGGTTTCGGTCCAGCCCTTGAGCTGGAAATGATGGTGAATCGGCGTCATCAGGAAAATCCGTTTGCCGTGCGAGGCGCGGAAATATGTAACCTGTATAATCACCGACAGGGCTTCCATGACGAAGACGCCGCCGACGATGAAAAGCATGACTTCCTGGCGGGTGACCATGGCCACGAAACCGATGGCCCCGCCCAGGGGCAGGCTGCCGGTGTCGCCCATGAAGACGCGGGCCGGGTGGCAATTGAACCAGAGAAACCCCAGAACCGCCCCCAGGACGGCCCCGCAATAAATGGCCAGTTCGCCGGCCTCGGGCACGGTGGGAAAGAGGAGGTAGGAGGAATAATCGGGCCGCCCGGCCACATAGGCCACCATCATGAAGACCAGGGCCACCAGGGCCATCGAACCGGAGGCCAGGCCGTCCATGCCGTCGGCCAGGTTCACGGCGTTACTTGTTCCGGCGATGACCAGGATCGAAACGCACATGAACGCCCCCAGCGACAGGGCGATCGGATGTTTCCAGAACGGCAGACTCAGGGGCATGGCCTGCCCGGCCTGCGGAAAATCGACCGTCGGCGGCAGTTGAATGGCGTCCTTGCCATAGGTCCAGACGAAGGCCCCGAGGATCACCGCCAGGCCGATCTGGAAGAGAATCTTCTCCCAGGATTTCAACCCGTGCCGCGACTTGACCACCAGCTTCAGGTAATCGTCCACAAAGCCCAGCACGCCCAGCCAGACGACGGTCAGCAGGCCGAGGTAGATGTAAAAATTTTCGATGTCGGCCCAGATAACGGTGGCCAGGGCGATGGCGATGATGATGATCACGCCGCCCATGGTCGGCGTCGAGCCTTTGGCGGCGTAAATTTCGTTGATCTTGGCCTGGTCGAAGTCGACGCTGGAGCCGATCTTGAGGCGCAGGAGCAGGCGGACGATCAGGGGGCCGATGAACATGGTCAGCATGAACGCCGTCAGCACGGCCATGCTGGTGCGGAAGGTCTCGTAGCGGAAGACGTTGACGAACTTCCAGAGTCCGACGCTCCGCCAGAACACTTCGAAATGTGTTGCAAAATAGTAAAGCATCGCCGCCTTTTCTGCCGCTTCTTCTTCACCCCTTTCCCTTGGGAGAGGGTGGCCCTTCAGGGCCGGGTGAGGGGTTTATGCCCTTGCACCCTCATTCGCTCCTGTGCCACGGTCAGCTTGTCCGACCGTGTTCTTTTCGGAAAATTTCTCTTTAATCGCCGTCACCACATGTTCCATCGCCAGGCCGCGCGATCCCTTAACCAGCACCACGTCGCCGGGCGCGAGCAGATCGACCACCTCGCCGGCCGCCGCCTGTGAATCGCCGAAATGGAGCCGCACCAATTCGCCCCGTTCCGAGGCCGCCAGCGACGTGGCCCGCGTCAGCGGGCCGACCGTCACCAGCAGCCCGACGCACGAGGCGGCAATGGCCCGGCCCAGTTCTTCGTGCCGCCGCTCGCTCTCGTCGCCGAGTTCGAGCATGTCGCCCTGCACCAGAACGTAGCGGCCCGTCTTCGGCTGGAGGCAGAGTACTTCCAGGGCCGCCGCGCTGCTCATCGGGTTGGCGTTGTAAGCGTCGTCGATCAGCGTCACTCCGCCAGGCAGCACGGTCCGCGCCAGCCGCATTTTCGGGGACCGATAGTTCGCCAGAGCCGCCGCAATCGCCTCGTCGGCCAGGCCGAACTCTCTCGCCACCGTCACCGCCGCCAGGGCGTTCAGGACATTGTGCCGCCCCGGCGCCGGCAGGCGGATTTCCGCCCCCGTCTCCAGTGCGAACCGCACGCCGTCGGAAAAAACCTCGATCCGCTCGGCCCGCACGTCGCCGCCGGTCGTGCCGAACGTCACCACCCGGCCGCGCGTCGCCTCGCCCATGGCCCGCACCCGCTCATCGTCAAAGTTCAACACGGCCACGCCGTCGGCCTCCAGCGCCCGCACCAGGTGTTCCTTTTCTTCAGCCACGCCCTCCAGGCTCCGCAGGCCCTCCAGGTGCGACGGCCCGACACAGGTCACCACGGCCACGTCCGGTCGGGCGATTTCTGCCAGCCGCCGCATCTCGCCGGGAGCGTTGGTGCCCAGTTCCAGCACCAGATAATCGTCGTCCGATTCGCTCCGCAAAATCGTCAGCGGCACGCCGATGAAATTATTGAACGACGATTCCGGCCGCTGCCCGTGCAAATGCGCCGCCAGAATCTGCCCGAGCATTTCCTTGACCGTCGTCTTGCCGCACGAGCCGGTGATGGCCGCGACCGTGCCTTGAAACCGCCCGCGATACCACGCCGCCAAGTCGCCCAGAGCCTTCTGCGTGTCGGCCACGACAATGACCGGTCCGGTGAAATCCGTGAGCTGGTCGGACACCGCCCCGCTGCTGATGACCACGGCCGCCGCCTTGGCCGTCGCCGCCTGCCGCAGAAAATTGTGACCGTCGAAGCGTTCGCCGACCAGTGCGAAAAAGACATCGCCGGGCTTCGTCGAGCGGCTATCCGTCGACAGGCCGGTCACCGCCGTGGCCGGATCGCCCACCGCCAGCCGTCCGCCCGTCGCCGCAAGAATGTCCGCCGCCGTGATCTTCACTTATATCCCCGCGCCGCCAAAGCCTTCCGCGCTTCTTCTCCATCGTCGAAGTGCCGCTTCTCCGTTCCGACGATCTGATAATTCTCGTGTCCCTTGCCGGCGATGAGTACCACGTCGCCCGCTTCGGCCATCGTCATCGCCCGGCCAATCGCCGCCGCCCGATCCAATTCCCGCACGACCATTCGCGGCACTTTGAACCCGGCAAAAATCTCGTCCACAATCACCGCAGGCTGCTCCGTCCGAGGATTGTCGCTCGTCACGATCACCGCATCAGCCAGCCGTTCCGCCACCGCCGCCATGCGCGGCCGTTTGGTCCGATCTCGGTCGCCGCCGCAGCCGAAAACCACGATCAGCCGCTTCCGCGTGAACATCCGCGCCGCGGCCAGGGCATTCTCCAGGGCATCGTCGGTGTGAGCATAGTCCACCAGCACGGCAAACGGCTGCCCGCAATCCACTGTTTCCAGCCGCCCCGGTACGCCGGCCAGCGCTTCCAGCCCGGCCACCACCACGTCCGTCTCGACGCCCAGGCCCAGAGCCAGGCCGGCCGCAGCCATCGCGTTATAAACATTATGCCGCCCGACCAGCCGCAGTTGCACGCGTCGCTCGTGCCCGCACATCTCGAGCCGAAACGTCGTCCCGGTCGGCAGGGTTTCCACCTCGGTCGCCCGAATGTCCGCCGCCCGGTCGATGGCAAAAAAGAGCACCCGCGCCGCCGTACCGCGCGCCAGATATTGCGCCGCCTCGTCGTCGGCGTTAAGCACCGCCGTCGCATCCCGCGAGAGTCCGCGAAAGAGCAGGCTCTTGGCCTCTCGATAGGCCGTCATGTCGTGGTGATAGTCGAGGTGTTCGGGCTTGAGGTTTGTGAACGCCGCCGCCCGGAAATTCACGCCCACGGTGCGCCGCTGGTCGAGGGCGTGACTGGAAACCTCCATCACCGCCGCGTCGATGCCCTCGGCCGCCATCTCGCCAAAATAGGCCGCCAGATCGGCCGGCCCCGGCGTGGTGTTCGGAGCGTCAATCACCTTGTCGCCCCACTCGTAGGAGATCGTGCCCAGCAGGCCGACTTTTTTTCCCGCCGCCTGGAGGATGCTGCGGACCAGGTAGGTCGTCGTCGTCTTGCCCTTCGTGCCGGTCACGCCGCAAACGCTCAGCCGCCGCGTCGGATCGCCGGCCACGGCGTGGGCCAGCCGCCCGACCGCATCGCGTCCGTCCGGCACAATCAGCGCCGCCGCGCCCGCTGGCGCCGCCTCGGCCCGCTCCACCGCCACGGCCGCCGCGCCGGCCCGCAGCGCCTCGGCCACAAAAGCATGACCGTCCGCCGCCGTTCCGGGCACCGCCACAAACAGGTCGCCCGGCCGCACCTGGCGGCTGTCCGAGACAACGCGCTCGATCACGGGATCGCCCGCGCCGACGCGCCGCGCTCGCGGCACCGAAGCTGCCAGCCGAGACAGTGACATCCCGGTCATCGTATTATCCGCCTAATGATCGTGGGCGCTGACCAAATGCGTTGCCGCCGCGTCCGCTTCTGTCACATCCGCCGGAACGTGCAGATAGCCCAGCGACTTTTCCAGAATCTCCCGCACCGCCGGGGCCGCCACCGTCCCGCCGTAATAGGCCAGCGAACGGTCCGGCTCGTCCAGCGATACGAACACCACCAGCCGCGGATGCTCCAGCGGCGCCGCCCCAATGAACGAACCGACGAACAGGTCGCTCGAATAGCCTTTGCCGTGCGGGTCGCGCTTCTTGGCCGTCCCGGTTTTGCCGAAAACGCGATACGGGCAACCTTTGAAGGCGTCGCGGGCCGTGCCGTCCAGAACCACACCCCGGAAAACCTCGCGCCGCATGTAATCCGCCGTGTCCTGCCGCAACACGCGCCGCACCGACGCCGGCACCGCCAGATCGTCGATCAGCCGACCGTCGGGTCCGTAGACCGCCTTCATGAGGTGCGGCTTCATCAGCGTGCCGCCGTTGGCCAGGGCGCACCAGGCCGTGACCATCTGGAGCGGCGTCACCAGCACCTCGTAGCCCATCGGTATGCTCGACGCACTCAGTTTGGTCCAATGGTTCAGCGGGTGGACCAGGCCGCGTCCCTCACCCGGCAGGCCGAGGTTGGTCGACACGCCGAAGCCGAATCGCTTGACCGCTTCGTACAGCCGGTCGTTGCCCATGCGGATGCCGATCTGGCCCATGCCGATGTTGGAAGACTTGATGACCACTTGCTCAAATGACAACATGCCATAGGGATGCGAATCCGTCAGCCTCCGCCCGTTGACCAGGAAGACGCCGTTGTGGCAATCGAACATCTCGCCTTTGTGGACCACGCCCTCTTCCAGGGCCACCGACGAGATGAACGACTTGAACGTGCTGCCCGGTTCGTAGGGGTCCGTGAGCAGGCGGTTGCGCACCGCGTAGGCCGGGGCCTTCTCGAAGTCGTCCGGGTCGAAGCTCGGATAGTTGGCCATGGCCAGGACTTCGCCGGTTTGCGGGTCCATGACCAGGCACGACGCCCCCTTGGCCCGGTACTTGGCCACGGCGTTCTTGATCGCTTCCTCGGCAAAACTCTGCACCGCCAGATCCATGGTCAGTTGCAGCACCTGGCCGTCCTTGACCGGTTCGAAGCCGTCCGGGCTAATCCAGATCGGCCGCCGGTGGCCGTCCATCTCGACGTTGCGATGGCCGCTCTCGCCGCGCAGCCGCCGGTCCTGCGACAGTTCCAGTTTGTCGGTGCCCTCGTTGTCATACCCGGTGGTGCCCAGGACGTGGACGGCGAGTTGGCCGTCCGGATGGTTGCGTTTGCCGTCGGCCACGCTGCCAATGCCCCAGACTTTCAGGCCCTCGATCTTGTCGCGGGTCTCGCGGTCCACGCGGCGCTTCAGGTAGACGAAATGTTTGTCGGGATGATCGGCGATCAGGTGGTCGATTTCGCCCGGCTCCAGGCCCAGCAGCGGCGAGAGTTGCTCGGCCGCCCTGGCCCGGTTGGCCGCATAGCCCCGGTCCAGGAACAGGGCGGCTTGCAGCCCGGCCGTCGGCCCGAGCGTCGCGTCGGACTTCGCCGCATGCAGCGCCCCACGTTCCGGGCGGCCTTCCTGCACCAGTTGCGGATCGGCGAAAATGTCGTAGGACTCGGTCGTCAGCACCAGCGGCCGCAGACGCGCGTCGACAATCGGGCCGCGCAGCGGTTCCATGGTCAGCCGTTGGGTCTGCTGGCGGGCCGTTTTTTCAGCCAGGGTCAGCCGGCCGTCGGGGCCGTCCACGGTCATGTAGGGAATGTGAATCAACCAGGCCGCGAGGAGGCCGAAGGCGGCGAAAAATGTCGCCCCCAGAACCCAGTGCGCCCGCTGAGGCCGTTGCCAATTATTATCCACGTCGGATTCCGCGCCGTTTTATTGTTGCTGTTGCCTTTGAAGACCCCAGCCTTGCTGGGGGATGCAGATGCTGATTCTTCTTTTGCTTCTTCACCCCTCTCCCTTGGGAGAGGGTGGCCCTTCAGGGCCGGGTGAGGGGTTTGCTCTGGGCCACATGGCGGCAAACACCGCCGCCATGCCACCCGCCTTTTTTACTTTTTACTTTTTACTTTTACCTTTTTACCTATCTTCCGGTCCGGTGCGTGACCGGACCTCGGGACGCGATTAACCCCCCGCACGCATGTAGCTTGGGCGGCTTGGGCGGCGCTGCGGCCAATACCTGACGGCCCGCAGGAGACGCCTCCGGTCCGAGCGGCCCCGGCGGTCCCAGGTCCAGGGCCAGCTTGGCCACCTGGTCCTCGAGCCGGCTCGGCGACCGCAGCCGAGCCACGTCCAACTGCAGATCGAGACACTGCCGATTCAGCTCGCGCTGCTGGGCCTGGAGTTGGCCGATCCGATAGCCGGCCTGCTGCGTATCCGTGCGCAGGCGGACCAGGCCCATGCCGATGGCCGCCATGGCCGCAAAGAGAAAAAGTATTCTCGAAACTCGCATCTAAATTCTCACCTGACTGCATCCGTCGTCACTACGCTGGCCGCCGGTGAAACCGGGGCCGTCCGCGACAGCGAGTGAGCCGCCGGGCCGGGCGTCGTCACTACCGCCGGACCGTTCGCGGCCGTGATCGGCAAAGTCGCCGCCGCGTGGGGCACCTCGATGCGATTGGGATAGGCCGGGGGGTCCATCAGCGGTTCGACGCTGCGCGTCGCCGGGGCCGAGCCATGCGCCATTGGCGTCGTGCCGCGAGTCCGCGGCGCGACGGCCATCATCGTGTCGGTGTCCAGCGTCGCCGGGGACGTCGAGGGGGCCACGGTCGGAGCACTCGGACTGGTCGCCGCCGCCGGAGCCGCCGGAATCACCAGTTTCGTCCCTACTTTCAGCGAATTCGGATTAATACCCTTATTGGCCGAAGCAATCAATGTGGCTTTCTTGCAGGTTCCATACATCTTCGTGCTGATCGACCCGAGGCTGTCGCCCGCGGCCACGACGTAGGTCTTCTGGCCGACCGGCGTCGGCACATTGCCCAGCGGCAACTGGCCCGAGTCGCGCGGCGCAACCTGCACCGTCTCCGTCGCCTTCACCGGAATAACGAGCTTCATCCCGACCTTCATTTTCGTGGCATCGACGCCCGGATTGAGCTTGGCGATATCCTGCAACTTCAGGCCTTGGGCCTTGGCGATCTTCGCGAAGCTGTCGCCCGGCTTCACCGTATAGGAGGCCGTCCCCGGATCGACCGGCGGCGTCACAGGATCGCCGAGGATCTCCGCCGGGCGGTGCGGCAGCGGCTCGGTCCGACCCGCCGTTTCCGGGTGCTCCGGCACGGCCGGGGGCGTGACCGTGCCCGAATCGCTGGTCGTAGTCATCAGACCGGCGTCTTCATCGCGGCCACGAAGTCCTTTTTGCAGATCGGCGATGGTCAGGGCCGGTTCGGGGGCCACGGCGCTGCCGGGAGCACAGGCCAGGTCGGTGCCACAGGTCGTGCCGGGGTCGCCCTGGCCCGCCCTGGTCACATCCACGGCCGAGCCGGTGTTGGCCGCGCCCAGTTCGGCATGTGCCCGCCCGCCAAATCTCCATTGAAGGATGCACATGAACAGAAACACTACGCCCAGACCCAGCAGCAACCCGACCTTCGTTTCTCTTGCCACGGCTCTTCTCCTTTTTGTCCATCTCTGGACGACCACGACCACATCATACTTATTTCTGCGTCCGGCGGGAGCGCCCCGCCGCGCATCTTTTTTTATTTTTCCGTCCGCCGGGCCACGCGAAACTTAGCACTGCGGCTCCGCGGATTTATCGTCTGTTCCTCATCATCAGCCGTGACCGGCTTCTTCGTCACGATTTCCACCTGCCCCTCGGCGGCCAACTTCCGAAACGCCCTCTTGACGATCCGGTCCTCCAGACTGTGGAAGCTGATCACCCCGACCCGCCCGCCCGGCCTTAAGCCCCCCGGCGCCGCCGCACAGAACCGCTCCAGGCTCTCCAGCTCGTGGTTGACGTAAATCCGCAGGGCCTGAAACACCCGCGTCGCCGGATGAATCCGCTGCCAGCCGCGCCGCGGCTGCGCCGAAAGCACCACCGCCGCCAGATCCTCGGTCGTCGCAAACGACTCCCGCTCCCGCCGCTCCACAATCCGCCGGGCGATCCGCCGGCTGAACCGTTCCTCGCCGTACTGGTAAAAGATGTCCGCCAACTCCTCGGCCCCGAGCGTGTTCACCACGTCGGCCGCCGTCTCGGGCGAAGTGCGATCCATCCGCATGTCCAGCGGGCCGCACTGTTGAAACGAAAAGCCCCGCGCCGCCTCGTCCAACTGAAAGCTCGAAACCCCCAGGTCCAGAAGCATCACGTCCACTCCGGTCAGCCCCAGGGCATCCAAAACTATCGGAAAGTCCGCGAAATCCGCCGGCCGCGTCACGCACTCCGCCGGGTCCGCCGGCAAAGTCGCCGCCGTCCGGGCCAGCACTTCGCCGTCGCGATCCAGGGCGATCAGCCGTCCGCCCGGCCGCACGCGCTCCAGCAGGGCCCGGGCGTGGCCCCCGCCGCCCAGAGTGCCGTCGAACACAATGTCCCCCGGTCGCGGGGCCAGAAGCTCCAACGTTTGCGAGAGAAGGACAGGAATGTGTTCGCCGTTCATGAGGCATGGCGTCGCTTGTTTGAAAAATGTGGCACAGCCGCCCATGGCTGTGTAGCACAATCCACGAAAGGACGTTTAATGCACGCCTGTTTCCAGGCTGCTACCCACTTCCAGACGGGCCAGGATGTCCCGCACGTCGCGCGAGACATCAAGCCCGGCAAAGGCCGGACCGAGCGCCCGCACCCGTTCGACGCGGGCCACCAATTCGGTCAACTGGCCCGCCAGCATGGCGCTCTCTTCCAGCGAGAGTCCCGCTGTTGCCGTCTCGGCCTGCACGACCTGCCGCACCGCGTCAAAGGTCGATACGCCCGCTGCTCGCATTCGCGTCTTCATCGGTTGGCCCGCCCTTTCCCATTTCCATCTACAGACAAAAATTTTTGTCCCCGAGTCTCCCGGCGGTCGCTATCGGCCGCCGGGAGGCTCGACCTCTCATCTGCTCTCCTCAGACCCCGCACTCGGGCGCCGCTCGCGACTATCCTCCACCTCGGCCTGGTACGCCTTGCCGGCCAATTCGTCGTAGGCCGCAAAATTCTCCGCCACAAACTTGTCCCACCGGCCTTGGTCGCAAATCTCGACGTGGTCCCTGACCCCGACGATGGCCACGTCTTTGCCGATGCCGCTGCGACGCAACATGACCTCGGGAATCAGCACGCGACCCAGCCGATCCATCTCGACCCGGGCGCTCAGAGCAAAGTGCAGCCGGTCGTAGTCCCGCACATTCTTCAGCCGGAACAATTCGGCCTTGTGTTCCCCCGCCAGCCGCTCGAAGGTCGCCGGTGTGTAGAGCGAAATCGAGCCGTCGTAACCGGGAACAAGGTACCAACCCTCGCCCTCTGCCATCACGTTGACGCGGTCGCGAATCCGGCCGGGAATGACCAGGCGATTCTTCGCGTCGAGGTGATAATAGAACTCGCCGGTAAAAATCACGCCACGCGCCCCCACGACTTTCCACGATTCGCCACTAAATCACAACTTTTCCGATTTGCGAGCGATGTTTTACCACCTTGCCCCACCGCCTGTCAAAAAAAAATTTTGTTTTTCTCCGCCACAATTCTGCCACCCTGAGCTTGGGTTTTAAACACCCACTACCCGTGCTACATTCTATCAACATCCAATACTGCCCATTGGACTGAGGCCAACAACAGCTCCACAAAAATAATTGTCGCCGCCCCGGATTTTCCGCCAGCCGCGCCGCCGTCCCCTTGTTACGGCTGATCCGCCTTCGACGGGCGGCACGGGCGGGGCGATAAATCACACTCCCCCGCACTCGGTTTCTATCGGCCACTTCCTGCTGCGACATGACCGATTTCTGCAAAAAAAACGGCGACCGCAGGAACCTTTTTGGCAGTCCCTGCGGCCGCATCTGTAATTACTGTAATAATATTACATATTCAAATATTATGTCGGACTACTCGGCCGCTGCCGGCTCGCCCGTTGACCCTATTTCTTCCGCCGCACGAAAAGAGCCATGAGGCCAAACCCTGTCAGGGCCAGCGTCGCCGGCTCCGGCGCGGCGTCCACCACGCCCGCCAAGTCCCCGGACTTCGCCGTATGCGTGGTGTGCAAGTTCGGGTCGAGATTGAAGGGCAACGTCACCGTCACCGCGGCCCCGCCGTCCGCAATGGCGTCCTGGCTGAAGGCAATCAACGTCGCCGGGGCCGACCCGGCATTCAGCAGGGTCACGCCCGTCAGGTTCAACGGATTGTCGGTGCCGTCGAAAACCGACGTGACACCGCCAAAGATTGAAATATTGTTGGTGTGAAGCGTCCCGGAAATGTACTCGACCGTACCCGCAGGATTCCAGATCTGGAAGGTCACCGTCGCCGGGGTCACGGTATAGACCTCAAGGCCCGTGAACGGCACGGTCCGCGACCCCGTGTTGATCGTCAGCGGTCCGATCTCGTAGAGGTAACCCATCAGTCCCGGATCGGTGCCTTGAATGTCGGTGCTGTTAAATGAGAGCACCGCCCCGGTCGACAGGCTGAAGCCCATGCCGCCCGTCGTCCCGAAATTCAGCACCACGTCCGCTCCGGCGCTCGAGACCAATACCAACACCCCCGCCACGGCCGCCACTAAGCCCATGCGCATTTTGCACCCCCGGAACGACCGCCTCTGGACGGCATCCAGCCCCTCGGACCCCTCCGAGGCAGCAGAAACACCATCTGCGGTCCATTACAGCAATACAGTTAGCTCACTTCGTGACGCTCCCCCGAGCGCTTAATCGTAAGATACAACAAAATTAGTGAAAAGTCAAATTTTTAACCCTTTTTTTATCGGACTTGGCCTTCTGTCGGCCGTTTCTGGCCGCAACATGACCGAATCCCATAAAAATCAGCGACCGGAGAACCCTCTTTGGGGAAGTTCCTCCGGCCGCATCAGCAATTTCAACCTTTATTTTTTCGACGGTTCACTCGAACGCCGTACCCACTCCTACTTTTTCCGCCGGATGAACAGGGCCATGACGCCCAGGCCCGTCAGCGCCAGCGTGGCCGGTTCCGGCACCGCCGACACGTCCACAGAACCAGACAGGTCGCCGGACAAGGCCGTGTGCGTAGTCAAGGCCCCGTCGATGTTCTGGTTCAGCGTCAACAAGACCGAGGCCTGACCCGCATTCTCCAGAGCCACCAGAGAGGGATTGGTCGGGGTTGCCGTCACGGTCGTGACGCCCGTCAAGTTCCCCGTAATGCCGGCAAAGACGACCGGCCCGCCATAGAAGATGTAAAGTTGATTGGTCGCCAGCGTGCCGGTAAGGTACTCAATCGTGTCCGTCGGATCCCAGATCGAGAAGGCCACCGACGCCGGCGTCACGGAGGTGTAGGTCACCAACTGACCGGCCACGGTCCGCAAACCAGAATTGATCGTTATGGCGCCGATCCTGATGTTGTCACCCATCATCGGGGCAGGATCTGTGTCCAGGATAAAGCCTGGGTTGAACGACAGCACCCCGCCGGTAGTAAGGCTGAATCCAGAACCGCCCGCCGTCCCGAAATTCAAAACCACATCCGCCCCGGCACCGGAAGCCAATGTCAACACCCCGACCACGGCCACAATCAAGCCCATGCGCATGTCGCACCCCCGGTGATATTGGCCGCGCTTGACGGTTTTTCAGCCCCTCGGACCCCTCCGAGGCAACAGAAACACCATCTGCGGCGCTAATTGACTGTGCTATTAACGAACTTCGGGTCGCTCCCCCGAGCGCTTGTCTTCAAGGTACACCATGAATGGTAATAAGTCAAGTTTCCGGGACTATTTTTTTATTTTTTCATCGGCACGCCTGACCATCGGCATAAGCCCATTATCTCAAGATTCTGTGCCCCTGGAGCGAGGCAACGCCCCAAACCACGACAGGATGGGTTCTGTCCAAAAAAAACTCCCCGCCGGTGGTGTTGAACGAAGTTAACGGAATCATCGCTTGACGGCAGCCTTTCCGCACGATATATAAGTGCAGAGTTAGAGGGTTTGTCGGGTCAACAGACACGACCTGTAGTTCGAGGCTCTGGTGGGCAAAGGTAAGCACGATCTTCTCTGGGCCGGACTCGTCCTGGCCATCTTCGGTCTGGTCTTCGCCGTGGGCGCCGTGCTGCACCGCCGCGCCGCCGAGACCGAACACGACCAGGCCGAAATCCTGGCCAAGGTCAATGCCGCTCTCCAGGCCGGCGATGCTGCAGCCGAAGTCTCGAACTTCATCTCCGCACGAGAAAACTACCAGGCGGCCCTGAACGAGTTGACACCCCTCGAAGATGATCGCCCGGACTTGAGCCTGGCTCTGGGCCTGCGGATTGCCCGATCCTTCCTGCGCGAGGGTAACTTCGACCGGGCTCGCGCCGACTGCCAACTCCTCCGCAAACACTTCCCGGCCTCCAGCGACGTCGCCGCCTTCGCCGCCGAACTGCCCCCGCCGCCAGCAACACATTAACATTATTAAAATTGTTGGTTTTTTCGGGTGCCCCACTTTGAAGCTCCGACTTTAGTCGGAGCCAAAGTGTGTGTTTTGTTGCAGGGAAAGGGATGTGATTCCAGCCGAAGTTGAATCTTGGATAGCTTGTCGTTACATGTGGTTTCCGCGCGACACAACACACACTTTGGCGGCTGCGCCGCTTCAAAGTGGCACACTAATTATCCATTGGGTTCTTATCCCGCCCGCGGCCCGCCGTTCCACGGACCACCGCTGACCGGCTTGCGCCGCAAGGACACCAGCGTCCCGCCCGCCAGGTCGCCCAGCCGTTGCCCGCGACCCGACCACATGATCGCCAGCAGGCCCACCAGCCCGCCGCCCATGAGGTCCACCGGCCGCACCAGGTTCCGCACCACCACGCGCCACCAACTCGGCTGCCCGCCGCCCTGGTCCGTCACGATCACCCCGAAGAGCATCTTCCCCACCGTCTGCTGCCGGACGCCTTCCATCACCGTCCCATAGACGAACCAGACCCCGCACAGCGTCACAAACAATATCAACATCGCCGCCTTGCCGCCGGCCAGATTAACCGCCCCCGTGGCGCCGATCTGCCGATTCATCTCTTGAATCACTTCCACCGGCGAGTAACCCCACAGCGGAATCATCGCCTGGATCACCAACCCGCTGACCACCGACACCAGCAACAAATCCACCGCCGCCGCCGCGATGCGCCGCACCAGGACCGACAGGTACATCAGCTTCTCCACCTGCGCCGCCACAACCCGCGCCGCCTCCTCGTGCGAAATCTCCCCAGCCGCCACCTTGGCGTTAAAGACCTGTTGCTGACGATACTGCACCGCCGCCAGAACGATCATCACCACCAGACCGATCAGCAGCACCACGCCCAGCGACTGGCTCGGCGTGTCGGCGCCCTCGGCCGGCCCCTGCACCGCCGTCACCGGCAACGGCTTTTCCGCCGCCAGCGTCCCCATCGCCGCATCGAAATTAAAGAGCCGCCCCGACCCGTCTTCGTAATGCCAGGCCGCGACAAACCCGTCGGCGAATCCGGCCAACCCGTAACCATTCACCGCCGGCGGTTTGTCTTTTTTCTCGCCCGCCGCAGCCGCCGGCGCCGCCAGTGTCCCCACGCGATGCCATTTCCCGTCGCCCGGCGTGAACTCCGCCCAGGCCACCGGACCCGGTTCCTTCTCCGTCCCCGCCTCGCGGTACTCCATCAACAATTTTCCGCCCGCCGCCGCCACGCTCAGCGGACCCGCCGGCTGAATCGTCGGATCCTCGAACGGGCCGTGCCACTTGCCCCCGACCGCTCGCCAGGCAAAGTGCAACTGTTCCTTGCGTGGCGCGTCGCCGATGGGCGACTCCGCCGCCGGCTCCGTCCAGACCACGTGGAACTCGCCCTCGCGCACCGCCGCCCGAGCCACGTTTCCAATGGTGCGCGGCCACTTCACCACCAAATCCACCGGCTGCACGTCGCCCCAGTTCTTCGCCCGCTCGACGAACACCGGCTTGCCCTCGCCGTTGAGGCCCAGAGCCATCAGCCGGTCGTCCGCCGCCGCCAGGGCCACCGTCCACCACAGCCGCGCCGGCGGCATCTGGTACGGACCCTCTTTCGGACCGAACTGCCGCAACCCGCCGCTGGCGTACATCACCGCCAGTTTTTCCTGCCAGGCCACCGCCTGCGCCGCCGTGCCCTCGGCCTCCTGCGGTTCCGTCCATTTTCCGCGCCCGTCCATCTGGCGAACCGCGAACACGCCTTCGCCCTTGTCTTTGTCCTTATCGCCGCCGGAACGGGCCGAGACCACCAGGTAGAGGTTCGTCCGGTCGCCCGCCAGCCGGAACTCGTTGCCCGCCGTGCTCCCGCCGCCCGGCCCCTTCAGCATCACCGTCAGGAAGGCGATGGCAATGCCGATCCACAACAGGACGTGCACCACCCGGAACGGTTTGCTCGGAAAAGTCGTTGGATTCTCGGCCGTCATTTTCCCTGCTTTCGCCAAAAGAGCTTTCCGCGATTATAGGAACCATCCCGCCCCCTTGCAACGCCGCAGTTGTAATTCTCTCACCATTGAAGCATCTGCCGCTTGTTGTTATTATGCTCCCGCAAAGTTTCTCGCGGCCTGTGCGGTCTTCCTGGAGGCATATTCATGTTCTTCCCCTACCTGGCCGACGTGGTCATGTACCGCTGGCCCATCGCCAACTGGGTCATCATCGCCCTGAACCTCTTGGTATTCATTCTGACTGGCTTCGGTCTCAGCGACGACTCCCCGCTCTGGCTCAGCCGCCACGACTTCCATGTGCCGCAACTACTCACCAGCGCCTTCGCCCACATCGGCTTCGTGCACCTGATCGGCAACATGCTCTTCCTTTTTGTCTTCGGCAACGCCGTGAACGCCAAGTTGGGACATTGGCAATATTGTCTTGCCTACCTGGGGGCGGCGCTCGTGGCCGGACTGGGCTGGCTCGCCCTCGGTTCCGGCCTCAAGTGTTGCGGCGCTTCGGGGGCCATCATGGGCGTCGTCGGCCTCTTCGCCGCCTATTATCCCCGCAACGACGTTCGCGTGGCTTATATCCTCTTCTTCAAGAACGGTACTTTCCAACTCTCCGCCATCTGGCTGATCCTGATTTACTTCCTCCTCGACCTCTGGGGCATGGTTCACGGCGGACAAGTCGCCTACGCCGCCCACATCGGCGGCCTCCTGTTCGGCCTGGCCTTGGGGTGCCTGTTCATCTGGTACGGCTGGGTCCGCTCCGAGCCCGAGGAGGAGAACCTCCTCCAGTTCGTCCGTTTGTGGCCGCAACTGCCGACACATCGGAGCCGGCAATCCTCTCCGTGACACGCAGACACCAGGCCGTCAACGTTGACGCTCCACCCGCCCCCTGCTATCATGCCCGCACCATGATCGTCGATTGCCACATGCACGTCTGGCAGCATCCGGCCGAACTCGGCCTCCTCGTGGGCGAAGGCAGCGAGCCGCGCTCGCGACTGGCCGCCGACGTGGCCGACCACATGGCCGCCATGGAGCCGGTCGATCTGGCCCTGGTCTGGGGCTTCGCCTCGCGCTGCCTCGGCGTCGAAGTGCCCATCAGTTTTCTCGGCCAGCACGTCGGCCTCCAGAGCCACCGCCTGATCGGCATCGCCGGCCTCGACCCCGCCAACCCCGCCTGGCGCGACAAACTCTTCGAAGCCATCGACGACTGGGGCTTTCGCGGCGTCACCCTCTGCCCTGCCGCCCAGGACCTTCACCCGCTCGACAGCCGCGCCACCGATCTCTACGAAGTCTGCCTCCAGCGGAACTTACCCGTAATGTTCGACCTCCCGGCCGCCTGGCGTGCCCGCGGGTCGCTCGCCTTCGCCCGCCCCGAACTCCTCGACGGCGTGGCCCGCGAGTTCCGGGGCCTCCGCATCCTGATCGCCGGCTTCGGCTATCCCTTCATCGAGGAAACCATCGTCCTCCTCGAAAAATTCGACACCGTCTTCACCGACCTTTCGCACCTGGCCCTGCGGCCGTTGGCCTTCTCGCGGGCCGTGGCCCTGGCCGCCGAGGCCGGCGTCCTGGACAAAGTCCTCTTCGGCTCCGGCTTCCCTTTCGCCCGCCCGCGCGACACCCTGGCCGCCGTCTACCGCCAGGGTTCCCCGCGCCACGCCGGCCCTGGCCTGGCCGTGCCGCCCGAGGACATCGACGAACTGGTCCACCGCGACTCCCTCGCCCTGCTCGGCATTCCCCGCCCGGAAGGTTTCGTCGAGCCGCCCGCGCCGCCGCCGGAAGAAACGGTTGAACAATCCTGACGCAATTTTTTCAGGAGAGATGACATGCCCGAAACCTGGTACCCCATCTTCCTGAAACTCACCGGCCGCACCTGCCTGGTGGTCGGCGGCGGCGAGGTCGCCCTGCGCAAAACCGAGGCCCTCTGCGACGCCGGCGCGTCAGTCCGCGTCGTCGCCCCGCAAGCTTGCGGCGACTTGCTGCGCATGAAAAACGTCGATGTCGCCCTGCGGCCTTACGAAACCAAAGACCTCGCCGGCATCGCCCTGGTCATCGCCGCCACCGACGACGCTGCGCTCAACGCCCGCGTCGCCGCCGATTGCACGGCACAAGGCCTCTGGTGCAATGTCGTCGACGACCCGGCCCACTGCGATTTCATTCTGCCGTCGGTCATGCGGCAAGGCCCGCTCATGATCGCCGTTTCGACCAGCGGCGCCGGCCCGACCGTGGCCGCCAAAATCCGCCGCGATCTGGAAGAACAGTTCGGCCCGGCCTGGGCCGAGTGGCTCGCCGCCCTGGCCGAAACGCGCCGCTTCGTCCAGGACTCCGTCCCCGACGCCGCCGAGCGCCACAAAATTTTCCACCGTCTGGCCGAGGATGACATTCTCGCCGCCGCCCGCGAGGGCGCCGACCAGCTCCGCTCCAAAATCACCGACGTCCTCGGTCGCTTCGGCTTGAAGGGACAAAAGTAAATGGCTGATCTCCGGGTGCCACACTTTGAAGACCCGGCGCCGCCGGGGCCAAAGTGTGTTCTTATTCGCACACCTCTCGCAATTTTGATCATCATCGCCGTCGCCCTGCTCTGGCTCGGCCTCATTCTCGCCGGTCCGCGCTCCGGCTTCGCCCTGCTGGCCTTCCATTTCTTCATCGCCGCCCTCGTCGCCATGGGCAGCGCCCTCTCCGGCTACCTCCTCACCCGCCGCGCCGCCGAACTCGATCTCCTCGAACGCCTCGTCCTCGGCTTCGCCGTCGCCCTGGCCCTGCTGCTCCTGGCCACCTTCGCCCTCGGCCTCCTCGGCCAGATCGAAAACCTCTCCGCCCTGCTCGCCCCGCTTATCATCCTCGGCGTCTTCGGCGGCATCTTCCTGGTCCGCGACGTGCGGGCCAAAGCCCTGCCGCGCAGTCCCAGCCAATGGACCCCCGCGGCCTGGCTCATCGTCGGCCTGATCGTCGTCCTGGCCCTCGTCCTACTTTACGGCTCCTGGGGACCATGCACCGACTACGATGTCCTCGAATATCACGCCGGCGTCCCCGCCCAGTGGCTCCACGCCGGACGGATTATCGACCTGCCCAACAACGTTTACTCCTATTTCCCCATGACCGCCGAAATGCTCAACCTTTTCGCCATGGGCCTGCACCACAGCGCCGTCGCCGGGGCCGAACTCGGCAAACTCCTCGGCGGCGTCTGCTCCGTCTGGGCCGCCCTGGCCATCGTCTGCGTCGGCCGCCGCCTCTTCTCCCTGCGCGCCGGCCTCTTTGCCGCCGCTCTCTTCCTGACCGTCCCCTGGATCTTCTACGTCTCGATCATGGGCCTGGTCGAAGGCGTCCAAACTTTTTTCACTTTGGCGGCGTTGGCAGCGACCGTGGCCCTACTTGGCTGCCGTAACAAAATCGTTGATTCCAACGGTAATTCCGGTATCGAGGGTGCCACACCTTGTCCCCCGGCTGTTCGGGGGCAAGGTGTGTCGAACGCCGCACACCTTGCCCGGCGAAACGACCCGCCGGGACAAAGTGTGGCACCCAGTTCCGGCTCCATCATTCTCCTCGCCCTCATCCTCGGCCTCCTCTCCGGCCTGACCGCCGGCATCAAAATGACCAATCTCGCTTTCGTCCTCCCTCCTGCCGCCCTGGTCGTCCTCATCGCCGCCCGTCGCCGCCGGCTCGGCTGGAAACCCGTCGCCGCCTTCATCCTCGCCGCCGCTATCTTTGCCGCCCCGTTTTACGTCCGCAATTTCGCCCTCACCGGCAACCCCTTCTTCCCCGTCCTCTCGAACCACCTCGGCGGGCCGCCGGGTTGGACCGCCGACCTGGCCGCCCGTTTCACCCACTTCCATTCGCCGGGCGAGTTCACACTCGACGCCCTCTGGTCCGCCCTGGCCGGCCCCGACACCGTTTATTACAGCTTCGCTGTCCTCTTCCTCATCCCCTTCGCCCTAGTGCGCCGCGAATATCGCCGCCGCGTCCTCGCCCTGCTGGCCCTGGTGCTCTTCATGATCGCCGCCTGGTTCTTTTGCACGCACCGCATCGGCCGCCTACTCGTCCCGGCCTGGGGCCTCCTGGCCATCGTCGCCGGGGCCGCCCTCGAAACCTTCGACGCCGTCCCGGCCCGCGCCGTCCTCGTCGCCGCCGTGATTCTCATCGCCCGCTTCGACGTGACCCTCAACCTCCGGTTGTTGGAAGAACGCTCGCTCTCCGTCGCGATGGTCGAAGACAGCCTCACCGGACCGCATCGCCCCGACGGCGGCTACGATTTCCGCTTCGATCCCAACACCTCCGCCCGCCTCTGGACCTATTCCCCCTACGCCGTGCGGCTCATCAACGACCTGGCCGCACAGCATCCGAATATAAAGGTCCGCCTGATCGGCGAGGCCGAAACGCTCTATTTCGACGTGCCGATTGTTTACAATACCGTATTCAATCGGCCATGGTTGGCGCTGCCGGAAAAACTTGCCTATTTCGACTACGAGGCCGAGACAGCTAAGTTTCTCCGCTCCAGTGGCGTAACGCATCTGTATGTCAACTGGCCAGAAGTCGAACGTTTCAGCGAGGCCGGAAATTACGGCTGGCCGTCCTGGCTCGACCGTGCCCTCTTCTATCAACTGGAAAAGGCCGGCGTCATCCGCAAAATCTTCGCTTTCGGTCCGCCGCTCCATCCAAACCAAGTCGTTTACGAAGTCGTAATGTGATTTAGGACACAGCCGCTCGCCGTCCGAATTCGTATCATCCTCCCGTCCTAACCGAAGGAGAAAACATGAAGTCCGATATCGAAATCGCCCAAGCCGCAAAAATGAAGCCGATTCGCGAGATCGCCGCCGCCCTGGGCATCCGCGACGACGAACTGGAACTTTACGGCAACTACAAAGCCAAGGTCGAACTGTCGATTCTCGACCGCCTGAAAAAGGAAAACCGTCCGCTCGGCAAATACATCGACGTCACCGCCATCACGCCCACGCCGCTGGGCGAAGGCAAAACCGTTACCACCATCGGCCTCACGCTCGGCCTCAACCACATCGGCAAAAAGGCCGTCACCTGCATCCGCCAGCCGTCGCTCGGGCCGGTCTTCGGCATCAAGGGCGGCGCTGCCGGCGGCGGTTACAGCCAGGTCGTCCCGATGGAAGATTTCAACCTCCACCTGACCGGCGACATTCACGCCGTCGCCCTGGCCAACAACCTGGCCTGCGCCTTCGTCGACGCCCACATCCACCACGGCAACGCCCTCGACATCGACGTCCAGGCCCCGATCATCCGCCGCGTTCTCGACATCTCCGACCGCTGGGCTTTGGGCGATGTGACCGTCGGCATCGGCGGCCCGAACGAGCGCCGCACCGGCTTCGACATCGCCGTCGCCAGCGAAGTCATGGCCATCCTCGCCCTCACCAGCGACCTCCATGACATGCGGAAGCGCATCGGCCGCATGGTCCTCGCCCAGACCAAGAGCGGCAAACCCGTCACCTGCGAAGACCTCAAGTGCGCCGGCTCGATGACCGTCCTGATGCGCGACGCCGTCAAGCCCACGCTCATCCAGACCCTCGAACACACCCCCGTCTTCGTCCACGCCGGCCCCTTCGCCAACATCGCCCACGGCAACAGTTCCATCATCGCCGACCAGATGGCCCTCCGTCTCGGCGAATACTGCGTCACCGAGAGCGGCTTCGGCGCCGACATCGGCATGGAAAAATTCTTCAACATCAAGTGCCGCCTCTCCGGCCTGCGGCCCAGCGTCGTCGTCCTGGTCTGCACCGTCCGCGCCTTGAAGATGCACTCCGGCCGCTTCAAGGTCGTCGCCGGCAAGCCGCTTGATCCGGGCCTCCTCAGCGAAGACATCAAGGCCGTCGAAGACGGTTGCGCCAACCTCGACAAGCAGATCGGGAACGCCCGTCGCCACGGCATTCCCGTCGTCGTCGCCATCAACCGTTTCGACACCGACACGCCCAAGGAAATCGAAGCCATCCGCCAGCGGGCCGTCGCCGCCGGGGCCGAAACCGCCGTCCTCAGCGAAGTCTGGGCCAAGGGCGGCGCTGGCGGAGCCAAGCTCGCCGAAGCCGTCGTCGAAGCCGCGCAGAAGCCGGCCAAGTTCCAGTTCCTCTACGAGTTGGATTGGCCGATCAAACGCAAGATTGAAACCATCGCCAAGGAAATGTACGGGGCCGACGGCGTCACCTTCCTCCCCGAGGCCGAGGAGAAGGTCGCCCGCTTCACCAAGCTCGGTTACGACAAGCTGCCCATCTGCATGGCCAAGACGCACCTCTCGCTCTCGCACGATCCGAAGTTGAAGGGCCGCCCGACCGGCTTCACCGTCCCGGTTCGCGACATCCGCGCCAGCGTCGGCGCCGGCTTCCTCTACCCGCTCCTCGGCGAAATGAAGACCATGCCCGGTCTGCCCAGCGAACCCGCCGGCCAGAAGATCGACATCGACGCCCAGGGCAACGTCGTCGGACTGTTCTAATTAGGGGTGGCCTGGCCCACGTTTGCGTGGCCATGCAAGTTGGATATAATACCGGGGCGCGGCCACCACTGAAGGTTGCCGGGCCCCGGTTGTTCTGCTGAGGAGAAGGCGATGGCGAAAACGAAGTGGGTGGCCGTGGTTCAGTGCGAAGTGATGCGGGAACGCTGCTCCGGCGCTGACTGCGCCGTCAGATTTGCCGGACGCCGGGACCTTTTCGCCGAGCACGACAGCGACGTGTCCGTCTACATTCCCATCACCTGCGGCGGATGCCCGGGCCGGCGCGTTGCGCGGCTGGCAGCGCACCTGAAAAAGCATATGGCCAAGAACCAGGTCACGACCGACGAGGTCGTCGTCCATCTCTCGTCCTGCATCGTCAACGACAACCACCATGGTCCGCCCTGCCCGCACATCGACGACATCAAGCTGATGCTGGCCCGCCAGGGCTTCACGCGGCTGATCGAGGGCAGCAAAATTAGCTCGGGAGCCGAGAAGAAACGCGCCACGGGGGTCTATAAGAACCGCTGATCAAACTGATTCTCTCACGCCAGAGCCTCGCCGTGGCCGAAGGCAGCATGACCAGCGGCACCGCCTCGCGCCGCCGCCAGGCCGGCGTCTACAAGAGCCGCCGTTGACACGCCCCCCGCCCACTCCTATAATCTGCCCCTCTAACCCTTCCGTGGCTCTAAGGAGGAACTGTCATGTTTTCTTTCCGTTGGGCTTTCCCCGTTGCGCTGCTCTCAATTGTTGCTGCTCTGGCCTGTTTCTTTTTCTTTATCTGTCCGCCGGCTGCGGTGGCCGATTCCACGGTGACGATCCATGGCACCGTCGTGGCCTCGAGCGACTCGAGCGCCACGTCCGCCACCGGCGCCGCTCCCCCGCCCGCCTTCATGCACAGGCCGCGCGACGACGATGATAAACGACCGACGCCGCCGCAACATCTCCCCGCCAGGCCCAAGGTGGTCCTGCCGCCCGGCGTCGTCGCCCGCGTCAACGACCAGGACATCACCCGGACGGAACTGACCGACCGGCTGCAAATGTTTCTTGCCGATCAGGCCCTGATCGCCCTGGTACAGCAGGCGGCCATCCGCCAGGAAGCCAAAGCCGAGGGCGTCACGGCCACCAAAGAGGAACTCGACGAGACCGAGAACAAAATCTACAATGACCCGCGTCTTTACCCCTTGAGCGTACCGCTGGGGGAGAGAAAAGAAAGCTGGCTCGAGAGGCTCAAGGCGCACGGCCAGACTCTCGAAATCTTCCGCCGCGACCTGGAGGTCGAGGTGCTGGTCAATAAGATGGTGCAGCAGCGCATCAAAATCACCGACGATGACGTGCACGCCGCCTTCGATAAGTATTTCGGCAAAGGTTCGCCGGGCCAGGACGTCAAGTTCGAGGACGTCAAGGCCGGCCTGACCGACCGCCTGATCAAGGAGCGGACCCCCGTCCAGCGCAAGCAGCTCCTGGAAGAAATCATGAAGAAGGCCGACATCAAGATGGGCGACACCTTCCCGCTGGAACAACAGGACACGCCGAAAAAACCGAACACGCCGGAAAAACCGGACATGCCGGAAAAAGAAGGGAAATAGCCGTGGCCGAAACCGGCGCCGCTAAAGAGCAGCCTTTCAAAATCGCGGTCGCCGAGCGCCTGCTCCGCCTGCCGCCCTACCTCTTCGGCTCCCTCAACGCCATGAAGTCGCGCCTCCGCGCCGAGGGCCGTGACGTCATCGACCTCGGCATGGGCAACCCCACCGACGCCCCGCCCGAGAACGTCGTCGAAAAACTCGGTGAGGCCGCCCACGACACCCGCAACAGCCGCTACTCCTCCTCCATCGGCATCCTCAACCTGCGCCGCGAAGTCGCCAAAAAATACAAGCGCCTCTACAAGGTCGAACTCGACCCCGAAAAGGAAGTCATCGCCACCATCGGCTCCAAGGAAGGCTTCTCCCACCTCTGCCTCGCCCTCCTCGGTCCCGGCGACACCGCCATCGTCCCCGACCCGGCCTACCCCATCCACGTCTACGCCGTGGCCCTGGCCTCGGCCAACGTCATCAGCGTACCGCTCGGCAACGATGAGGCCTTCCTCAAGCACATTCAGTACGTCGTCGAACACCTTTTTCCCAAGCCCAAAATCCTCGTCCTCAACTTCCCGCACAACCCTTCGGCCATGATCGCCCCCAGCCTCGACTTCTACGAGGAAGTGGTCAAGATGGCCAAGCGTTTCGGCTTCCTCGTCCTGCACGACTTCGCCTATGGCGAAACCTGTTTCGACGGCTACAAGGCCCCCAGCTTTCTCCAGGCCCGTGGTGCCAAAGACGTCGCCGTCGAGTTCACCACCATGAGCAAACCCTACAACATGGCCGGCTGGCGCGTCGGCTTCTGCGCCGGCCACCCCGAAATGTGCCGCGCTCTGATGAAGGTCAAAGGCTACTACGATTACGGCATGTTCCAGGCCATCCAGATCGCCGCCATTATGGCCCTGCGCGAGGGCGACGCCTTCGTCCGCGAGCAGTGCGTCGTCTACCAGAAGCGCCGCGACACCATGGTGCGCGGCCTGCACCGCCTCGGCTGGACCGGGACCGAAAGCCCGAAGGCCTCCATGTTCGTCTGGGCCAAAATGCCCGACGAGCTGCTCGAAAAAATGGGTTCGCTCGACCTCTCGCTTTTCCTCATGGACCACGCCCACGTCGCCGTCGCCCCCGGCCGCGGCTTCGGACCCAACGGCGAAGGCTTCCTCCGCCTGGCCCTGGTCGAAAACGAAAACCGCATCAACCAGGCCATGCGCCAGATGAAACGCGCCCTGGCCGAACTTAAGTAGGTCGGGTCAACAGACCCGACAGGTAGATTAAAAAAACTGGGCGCGGCCGCCATTTCCGGCAACCGCGCCCCGCTTGTTGTCCGTCGGCCCCGTCGTCCTTACGGCACCGCCAGCCCATTGCGGATTTTGTTCAGCCGGACACGGTCGGCGGTGGTCACATGACCGTCGCCGTTCACATCGCAGTCGGCGTCCGTATGGGGCGAGATATCGAAACCGTTCAGGCGAGTGTTGAGAATGGCAAGATCAATTGCGGTCACGGTTCCAGATACTTCAAACGTGAACGAGGGTTTCTTGCTGTCGCTGTTCGACAAAGTAACTCTGCCGCTTTTCGGTCCACTAGAGGTTGTGTCAAGCATCAACTGAAACGTCGTCATCTCGCCTGCAGCAAGGACACCAACGGTGTGGCCCAACGCGATAAAGCCCGGCGGTGCCTGAACGGTTCCCAACTGGAGAACTGCGGAACCTCTGTTGATTATGGCAAGTGTCTGCACATTACCCGAGCCTCCTTGAGCACATTCGCCGAAATCGATCGTCGTCGTGCCACAAACCACATCTACGCCATTCAGCACAATGGCAATCTCTTCTGCGTCAGTAACTTGAAATTGCCCTCCTCGGTTGGAAGAGCTTGAGCTGCTGTCCGCATCTGTTGCAGTGAGGAGATAATCGTACAGCCCAGCCTCCAGCGGGTCGAGAATGACATAGTAATTGCCATCAAGCTCAATTGGGTCAAGCCCGAGGAACAACGCCGCAAATAGGATGCCTGAGGGGTCGTCTAAGGCCCAAGAGATGCGTACTCTCTCGTCTGACTGAATAACGCCGTCTCCGTCACCGTTGAACTCGGCGACTACTACGCCCGTGATAGCAGGTCCCGTTGTATCAGAATCTTGGACAGTTAGGGGGTGTAAAATCCTTTCTGTAAATTGATCTTCCTGGGGCGGCGAAGCGGAGGCGAGCGCAGC